>CALIFY010000018.1 GCA_938021675.1 uncultured Acidimicrobiales bacterium | reverse complement strand
CACAAAGTCGTCGCCGACCGACCCGGTCACCGAGGCCGATCGAGCGGCTGAGGCCGTCATCGTCGACGGGATCCTCGCCGCCAGGCCCGACGACGCGATCATCGGCGAGGAGGGCACCGATAGGTCCGGCACATCTGGGGTGTCCTGGCACATCGATCCGATCGACGGCACGACAAACTACCTGTACGGAATCCCGGCCTACGTCGTCTCGGTGGCAGCGGTCATCGACGAGGAGCCGGTCGCTGGAGTTGTCTTCAATCCTTCAACCGGCGAGCTGTTCGCCGCCAGAGCTGGTCACGGAGCAACCCTTGACGGTGACTCCATAGCGGTAGGAACCACCTCTGAGCTCGACCGGGCGCTGGTAGCTACCGGATTCGGCTATTCAGCCGACCAACGACGCAGCCAGGCCGACACCGTCGCCAGACTTCTGCCTCAGATTCGAGACATTCGACGGTCCGGTTCTGCCGCTCACGATCTCTGCTCGGTCGCCTGCGGACGAGTCGATGCGTATTACGAAGCCGGACTGAACTCGTGGGACTTCGCTGCGGGATGGCTCATCGCTACCGAAGCTGGTGCCCGGTGCAGTGATCTCAGCGGCGGTCGACCGTCATCGCAGTTCCTGGTAGCCGCTCCAACTCCGATTCATGGGCCGTTGATCCGGGTGCTGGCCGGCGACGAGTAGCCGCTCTTCTCTCGGTAGGGCCACTCCCCTGGCTATCGGTTGGGCGGAAGACACGACGGTATTTCTGCCTCCTTCGACCCAATTCTCGAACCGTAGCCGTCGTCGAGTACGGCCGGCACTACACGTTTTTTTCGACTTTCTGCGCGTATGACAGCGAGAACCGTTCAGAATCGGGCACCATTGCACCGTGGGAACGCGAATACTTACCGTTGAGGACGACGAGCGCATACGACAAGCCGTGACCATGGCTCTCGAAGAGGAGGGCTGGGACGTGATCGAGGCCGGTACTGGTGAGGCCGCGCTCGACTCGTTCACCGACGCGCCAGCCGACGTTGTGCTGATCGACATCATGCTTCCGGGTATCGACGGTTTCGAAGTGTGTCGATCGATCAGGCGAGCCAGCGACGTTCCAATAATCATGGTCACCGCTCGTTCCGACACCCACGACGTCGTCGCCGGGCTCGAAGCGGGGGCCGACGACTACCTCACAAAACCGTTCGCTCCCAAGGAACTCTCGGCCCGAATCCGGGCCATGCTCCGTCGAGCCCGAAACGCCGAGCCTGGCGACATGCAGCGCATCAAGGTCGGCGAACTCGAGATCAGCCCCGAGGAGGGGATGGTCAAGAAAAACGATGAGGAACTCCACCTCACAAAAACCGAGTTCAAACTGTTGGTCGAGTTGGCGTCCCAACCGGGCAAGGTATTCAGCCGTGAGGTGCTCCTCGAACGGGTATGGGGCTATGACTACTTCGGTGATGGCCGGTTGGTCGATGTCCATGTTCGCCGCCTCAGAACCAAGGTCGAGGACGATCCGGCGAGCCCCCGCTACGTCGTAACGTCCCGAGGGCTGGGCTACAAGCTGCAACCATGACATCGCAGCCTCGGAGCTGTTGATGGCTCGACGCCGGTGGTGGCAGGGCCTTCTCGCTCGGGTGACGATCAGCTACGCGCTCGGTTCGCTGTTGTTGTCTTCCATCGTTGCCTTTGCCGCATTCACGATCGCTCAGAATCGTTTGCTCTCAGAAGAGCAACAGCAGGCCGTCGCCCAATTTCGGCTGAACGGGCTTCAGGTTCGAAGCGACCTGGAAGCCGCATCGCCGAACGCCACCAACGAGGAGCTGGGCGACGGCTACCGCGACCTCGTCGAGACGAAAGTCCGCCGGGGCAACGGAGCTAGCCCGCTACTCGTCGTCACCGGGTTCGAACCGGTCGGCCAGGTTCAGTTGACGACCATCCCCGACGAACTCCAGGGCCGTCTCCTTACCGATCCCATCGCCCTGATGCGATACCGAGGAGCGGCCGATGACGGTGGCGAGATGCAGCTGGTCCTCGGGCTGTTCCTGGAAGACCTCGACGCCAAGTACTACGAAGTCCTCAGCTTAGGCGGGCTCGAGTCGACCCTTACCGACCTCCGCCGGATTCTGATTGCCGTCGCGGCGGTGGCCAGTCTCGCCGGCGCCGCCCTCGGCTACTACTCGGCCCGTCGCGCCTTGGCCCCGGTCACCCGCGTGTCGAATGCGGCCAGGGCCATCGCTGCCGGCGACTTCAAAACCCGGCTCGATCTTCAGGTAGACCCCGAACTCGACGTCCTGAGTTCGTCGTTCAATGAGATGGTCGATGCCCTGCGGATACGAATGGAGCGGGACGAACGATTCACGTCCGATGTAAGCCATGAGCTGCGATCACCGCTGATGACGTTGACCGCGTCGGTCGAAGTGCTGGAGCGTCGTAAGGCCTCACTTCCCGATGTTGCCCAACGGGCCGTCGATTTCCTGCGAGAAGACCTCACCCGGTTCGAGCACCTTGTCGAGGACCTTCTCGAAATTTCTCGGGTGGACGCAGGGGCGGTGCAGCTCCACCTGTCGACGTTCGCGCTGGCCGAATTCCTCGTCAACGTCATCGCCCAGTCCCGCTCGCCCGAGATCGAACTCAACCATCCGAACCGTGACCGGCGGTTAGCGGTCACCGCTGACAAGCGCCGATTGGCTCAGGTCGTGACGAATCTGATCGACAACGCCATGAAATACGGGGGTGGAGCGACCGGGATCTCGTTCCGTCGAATCGGCGATTGCGTCCAGATCGTGGTCGAGGACCGCGGCCCCGGAGTCGCGGTCGACGACCGCAAGCGCATCTTCGACCGATTCAGTCGTGCGGGCACCGACGCTGGGCGCCGTGGCACCGACACCGGAGTGGGTCTTGGGTTGTCGCTAGTGGCAGAACACATCCGGCTCCACGGCGGCCGGGTTTGGGTCACCGATCGTGTTGACGGCAAGGATGGTGCCCGATTCGTTGTCGAATTGCCCGTTGGCGAACACGAGGACGATGACGTGGAGATGGCGGTATGACCGGACGAGCGCCGCGGCCGATACTTGCGATATTGCTCGCCGTTTGGTCCCTTACTGTCGCCGCATGTGGCATCCCCCCATCGGACGAGGTCGAATCCCTCGACGCCGCCGAGTATCAGGAATTGTTACAAGGAGCGTCGACGACGGTCGAGGCAGCAACGGTGGACCCCCTAGACAACGAGCCCGAACTACGGCGCCTCTTCTGGTTTGGCCCGGATCTGAGCCTCGAAGCAGTTTCCCGCACGTTTGGCCCCGATCCGCTTATCACCGACGTACTCAACGCGTTGGGCAACGGCGTGAACGAAACCGATCAACGGCAGATAGGTGAGGAGTTCGGGCCACTGACCTCAAAGATTCCTCCGGACCTTGGACTGACCCTGCTGGAGAACGACGACCCGACGAGCCATCGCATCAACGTCAATCCCGAAGCGGATCTGCGATCGTTGAGCGCCAGTGAGCCGGTCCGTTTCCGTCAGATCGTCATTCAGATCGTCTGCACGGTGATGGGGGTCAGCAAAGACAACATCGTCGGCGTCCAGATCTACGACGACACCCAAGCCGACGCCGAGCCGATTCCCCTGATCGATGCCGATGGTCAGACCATCGTCGGCCCAGCAAACCAGAGCGACTTCGGCGACTGTCGAACCGGTGCTGACGATCGGGCTGAAGCGACCGAGGCCCTAGAGGATGGCGGAGATACCGACGGCTAGAACGATCGACGCCTGATCGACCGAAACGCGTTGGCCGTTCCTAAGCGAAGAACTGTTTCGCTGCTTCCCACAGTTCTGGGGTGATTCCCTTTAGATCGGCAACGGCGTCGGTCAACGGAACGGTGATGATCTCTTCGGACCGCAGGGCCACCATCGAACCGTACTCACCATTGTGGACAGCGTCGATGGCGCCGAGACCGTATCGGGTCGAAAGGACCCGATCGAACGCGGTCGGTGTCCCACCGCGTTGGACGTGGCCCAACACGGTAACCCGTGTCTCGTAGCCAGTCCGCTTTTCGATCTCGTTGGCCACCCGGTCTCCGATGCCGCCAAGACGAATATGGCCGAATTCATCGAACGTGTCTTCGGGTTGGGGCATGGTGCCAGCCACCGGCTTCGCTCCCTCTGCGACGACCACGATCGAAGCGAAGCGGCCGGCCTTGTGGCGGCGGGTCAACGAGGCGCACACCTCATCGATGTCGAACGGTTCCTCCGGAACGAGGATCCTGGTGGCCCCGCCGGCGATACCGGCCCAGGTCGCAATGTGTCCGACGTGGCGCCCCATTACCTCGGCGACCATGATCCGGTCGTGGCTCTCGGCCGTGGTGTGGAGACGATCGATGGCCTCGGTGGCGATGGTCACCGCGGTATCGAAACCAAACGTCCGCTCGGTGCAGGCGATGTCGTTGTCGATCGTCTTCGGAACACCGATGACGTTGAGGCCTCGCTTGTGGAATTCGAGGGTACAAGACAGCGTGCCTTCACCACCGATTGAGATCACGGCGTCAACGCCGTTCTTCTCGATCGTCTCGAAGACCAGATCGGCGCCACCTTCGAGAAGAAACGGATTCGTGCGGCTCGTGCCGATCACGGTTCCTCCTCGGGGGAGCGTGCCTCGGAGATCTTCGACGGTCAGCGGCTCGAACTGGTTCTCCACCAGTCCACGCCAGCCGTTGTGGAACCCGAGCACCTCATCGCCGTAGTGACGCTCAGCCTTACGAACAACGGCTCTAATAACCGCATTGAGCCCGGGGCAGTCACCACCCCCGGTCAGGACGCCGATTTTCATAGCAGTGACCATACCGTTCGTACCGGCCGACCGAGCGTCACTCCACCCGCTAGGATCCCGGCAATGGCTTTGGTAGTCGCCCTCGATGCCGGAACGACTGGGGTTCGGGCCATGGCGGTCGACGAATCGGGATCCTTCGTAGCGATCACGTATCGCGAGTTCACCCAACACTTCCCAGAACCAGGTTGGGTCGAACACGACCTCGATGAGATCTGGGTCAGCATCCAGTCGGTGATCGAAGAACTCGTTTCGCAACTCGACCAGCCGGTGGCCGCTATCGGCATTACCAATCAACGAGAGACCGTTGCCGCCTGGGATCGCCGCACGGGCGAACCGAAACACCGGGCGATCGTGTGGCAGGACCGCAGAACGGCCGATGTCTGCGATCGTCTTCGTCGCGACGGCAACCTTCCGCTGGTTCGAAACACCACCGGGTTGGTGCTCGACCCCTATTTTTCGGGCACAAAGTTTGCCTGGCTGCTCGAACATGGAGGTGTCAGCTCAGACGAACATCTGGCCCTCGGCACCATCGACACCTGGTTGATCTGGAAACTGACCGGTGGCCGTGCTCACGTTACCGAGCCATCGAACGCCTCTCGAACGATGTTGTTCGACATTCGAGCGATGCAGTGGTCGGGCGAGTTGTGCGATCTTCTCGATGTTCCGATCGACGCCCTACCCGAGGTACGGCCGACCAGTGGGCGTTTCGCCACCACCGCTGATACCACTGCGCTAGGGGCTGGCGTCGCCATCAGCGGGGTAGCTGGAGATCAGCAAGCTGCGCTGTTCGGCCAGGCATGTTTTGAGCCCGGTATGACAAAGAACACGTACGGAACGGGCAGTTTCGTTTTGATGAACGTCGGCCAGACGTGCCCTGATCCGGTCGATGGACTGTTGACGACGGTGGCGTGGACGCTGGAAGAAGGTGGTCCAACCACCTACGCCTACGAGGGCGCGGTGTTCGTCACCGGGGCTGCCGTTCAGTGGCTTCGCGATGGACTCGGCTTGATACAAGACGCATCAGAGATCGAATCGTTGGCGGCGCAAGTCGAGACGACCGGCGACGTGTTTTTTGTTCCGGCATTTACCGGCCTCGGTAGCCCATGGTGGGATCCCTACGCCCGGGGGGCGGTGGTCGGTTTGACCCGCGGCACCGGTCGAGCTGAACTGGCCAGGTCGGTCGTCGAATCGATGGCCTACCAAACCAGGGACGTGATCGATGCCATGGCCACAGCATCCCGGCAAACCGTTGGCGAACTTCGCGTCGATGGCGGCGCCTCCATCATGGACCTTCTGCTCCAATTCCAGGCCGATCAGCTCGGCGTTACGGTAAGCAGGCCACGCAACCAGGAGACCACGGCGCTCGGCGCCGCGTACCTGGCCGGTTTAGCTGAAGGCATCTGGGAGTCTCCGGCTGCGGTAGAAGCCGGCTGGTCTCTCGATCGCAGCTTCACGCCAACCTCCGACCGAACCTCTGCCGATGCGCTCCACCGTCGATGGCTTCAGGCGGTCGAGCGTTCCACGGGCTGGATTGCAGCCGACTCCGATCAGTCGTAACGCACGTCACACCTCTCTTGACCGACCGGTCAAGTGTCTCTACGCTCAACCCATGGCCGACGAGCGTCAGCTCACACGACGAGGACGTGAGCGACGCGACAAGCTGCTAGCTCATGCAACGTCCCGCTTCGCCGAGAACGGGTTCCATCCGACCTCGGTGTCAGAGATCGTCGACAGCGTCGGGGTCGGCAAAGGGGTGTTCTACTGGTATTTCGAGTCCAAGGATCAGCTCTTGGAGGAGATTCTTCGAGAGGCCCTCAGGAGCCTGCGAAGCCATCAGGCCGCGGCCATCGCCGATGCCGCTGACCCGCTTCATCGCCTAGAGGCGGGCATACGAGCCTCGATTGAATGGTCGGTAGCCAACACCGACGTGCTCAGACTTGTCATGTTCGGCTGGTCGGAAGAGACCTTCGCCGAGGTGCTTCGCAAGGGACGGGACATCGTCGTCACCGATACAGCTCGACTAATCGAGCAGGCGGTCGATCTCGGACAAATCATGGGGGGCAACCCGACGATGATGGCCAACGCCATCCGAGCGATTATCGATGAGCTTGGCCGAGAGTATGCGCTCAGCACCCGCAATCATGCGACCGGGTCTCCGTCCGGCGATGCCCCACCAGTAGATCCTGAGATGGTCGAAACAGCGGTTCGCATGTGCCTTCACGGTCTCCATGGCTGAGCCGAACACGCCGGCCATTGGACGCCGGGCCGAACCGCTATGTCAGATCGGGAAGTGCTCGGCGTAAATTTCGAACCGCCTGAAGGGTCCGCTGTTCATTCTCTATGAGAGCGAACCGGACGTGTCCCTCTCCCCCGGGCCCAAATCCGACGCCTGGCGAGGTGGCAACGTTTGCTTCTCGCACCAGGTACGAACTGAACTCAAGCGAGTCCATGTGGGCATAGGGCTCGGGGATATCAGCCCAGACAAACATCGTTCCTTTCGGCCGATCGACCGACCAGCCGATCCGATCGAGACCATCGCACAGGGTGTCCCGGCGGCTCTGGTACACGTCCTTGACCAGTTTTGGATGCTCCGCTGCTTCGTTGAGGGTTACCGTCGCCGCGATCTGGATGGGCTGGAACGTCCCGTAGTCGAGATAGCTCTTCAACTTAGACAGGGCAGCGATTACTTCTGGATTCCCGACGAGAAACGCCACACGCCACCCAGCCATAGAGAACGACTTCGTCATCGAGTAAAGCTCGACACAACAGTCCTTCGCTCCTGGAGCTTGGAGGATCGATGGTGGTTCGTAACCATCGAACCCCAGGTCGGCGTACGCGTTGTCGTGTACGACGATGACATTCCGCTCTTTCGCGAATCGCACGATGCGTTCGAAGAATCCCTTGTCGACACAAATCGTCGTTGGGTTGTGCGGAAAAGAAATGACTAGCGCCCGAGGTTTCGGCCAGGAGTACTCCCACGCTCGCTCCAGGTTTTGTACGAATTCCTCGCCTTCGGCCAGCGCCACCTCACGGATGGCCGCCCCGGCAAAGATCGGCCCCCAAATATGGATCGGGTACGATGGTGCGGGTACAAGGCAGGCGTCGCCAGGTTGAAGCAGCACCCACATCAGGTGGGTGAACCCCTCCTTGGCACCAATCACGTTGAGCACTTCGGTATCGGGATCGAGCTCCACCCCGAATCGGCGCCGATACAGATCGGCGGCCGCCGCTCGAAGCTTGGGGATCCCCTTGCTTGCCGAGTACCGGTGATTTCGAGAGAGCTCAGCGGCCTCGGCCAACTTGCGGATAGCGATGTCTGGGGACGGCAGATCCGGGTTCCCGAACCCGAAGTCGATGACGTCGGAACCGGCCCGGCGAGCGTCGATCTTCAGCTCGTTGATAATCGAAAAGACGTATGGGGGCAGGTGATCAATTCGCCGGAATTCCATCTCCCGATCGTAGTGCGACCCGAGCCTCTAACCGCCGCACCAGGCACTCGAAAGCCATAAGGTCGATTGACACAACGACTGTTAACCGTTGATGAAAAAGTCCCTGGCCCGCAACACAGCGCCGACGGCTCCCGCATCGTTCCCGAACTCCGCCGGCACGATGGGCACCACCGGTCGGTACGGACCGCCGACGACAGCCTCGGTTACCTGGGTCGACACCGTATCGATGAAGCCGTCGCTGATAGCCGAAAGTCCGCCTCCGAGTACAACGATGCTTGGGTCGAGCAACGCGATCAGGCTGCCTATCCCCTGGGCGATCCACCAAGAAAACCGTTGCAGCACCTCGGTTGCATCTGGATCGTTCTCGGCCAATGCGGCCGAGACGTGTTCACCTCGGATACTGGCAGGGTCACCGCCGGCATGATCGAGAATCTTGCCACCGTGCCCCTCGGCCACATACTCCCTGGCGATGTTGGCCAGACCTGCGCCAGAAGCAACCGACTCCCAACAGCCGGTGCGGCCACAGGCACAACGGTGACCGAACCGGTTGATAAGCATGTGACCAGGCTCTCCAGCAAATCCGTTGGCCCCCCGGAGCACCTGACCATTGACGATCAACCCACCACCAATGCCGGTCCCTTGGGTAACGACGATGGCGTGATCATGGCCTCGGGCGGCACCGAGACGGTGCTCGGTCAACGCAGCAAGATAGCCGTCGTTTTCGGCCACCGCCGGAAGCGAGAAGACCTCGGTCAACCGACCGGCGATATCGAGACCAAGTACGCCAGCAACGTTCGGCCCGTAGTGCAAGACGCCGGCGTTATCGACGAGACCGGGAACACCGACGCCGATACCGACGATCGCATCGTTTCGTGTCAGAAGTGTCTCAACCACTTCGACAATGGCCGGAGCAAGTTCGTTCGGGTCCTTTGGCGTCGCTCGTAGTTCCCGATCCTGAGCTTCGGCAACTATGCCGTCGGTTACTACGGCCAAGATCTTCGTTCCGCCAACGTCGACACCAACGAAACTCGAACCCGGCACGGGAGCGGTGCGGGTGTCCGAGCCTCCGATCCTCGATCTCCAGACCTTCATGGTCACGAGCTTACGGTCGCCGGCGAAGCATTCCGTGGCAAAACATCACACCATCGACCGGGGGGCGGACCGATGCCCGAACCCCGGCCAAGGTCGTGGTCAGATCAATGCCTTAACCCCTCGGCATATCCCCGCTCGTTCGAGGCCGGCATCCATGGCCCATCGGGCCACCTCGGCTCGTTGGGTGACCACGATGACCTGAAGCTGACTGCCCAGCGATTCGAGTTCGGCCATTAACGTGACGGTCTCGGCGTCCGGAACATCGTTGAAGTCGCCGATGAGAACAATAGGGACGGCACCGCCGGCGTCGGCGATCGACTGTTCCACCACAGGATTGACCCGCTCCATCACCTCTGCGGCATTGGTGATCGGTGGACGTTCCGACCAGGTCTCCTGACTCTTTCGAAGATCGGCCAGGCGCTTGGCAGAGTCAGCCGCTCGTTGTTCGGCGGCATCGAGGCGAGCGACAGCTCGATCGTGTTGAGCCAGGGCACGAGTCCGTTCCGCCAACGCAGCCACAGGGTCGCTGATCGCCTTTGTGTCCCCGGCTCGACGATCATGCGGTTCGCTTTCCTGGCTGATCCACGACTTCGTCCACTCGATAATCTCGTCCGGTTCGATGCCACCGGTCGGTCGGACGTCGTTCGCGGCCAGCGTGTCGCGGAGTGCTCGCAAGGCGTCGCTCCACTCGGGGTTGTCTACGATCTGGATCTGGTCGCGTAGCGCTGATCCGATATCGGTCGGCACGAGAACCCCAAGGTACGGGCGAGCGTCGTTCTTGATCTCTTCAAGCTCATCGTTGAGCAACGAAGCGGTCTCGTCAGCATCGCGCTCATCCCGAGCGTTGATCAGCGTCTGTTCTGCTTCAGACATCGCCTTGGTCGCACGCTCTAACGCCGACTTTTTCTCCGGAGCTACGGCCGGTGATAGCCGCTGGACTGAGAACGCGGTCCAGCTCTCTGCGCCAACCTTGGCCAGCAGTGCCCGCATCTCCTCCTCTTCCTCCTCCGACAGGCTGTTTTTTCGGCGACCCTTTCTCGTGGGATCGGTCGAGGGGTCGGCCAAGATCTCAAGCCGAGCCTCCTCGTCTGCGGTGAGAACGACCGGTTGTGCCTCCTCATCCGCTTTCATCATCTCCTTTCGGCGCATCGACAGATCGGCCTCGGCGACCGAAACCCGCCTGGCCAGCTTGGAGAGATGCTCTTCGTTGTCGTCGGCCCGGCGTACGTAGTCGTCCCACCGTTCCACCACAGCTACAAGATCAGGGTCGGCGTCGGTAAAAGTCCGATCTGTCGCCAACAGCCGATCGTACGCTGAACGAACGGCACCGAGCCGAAGATCGGCCGCGTTGGTCGTCGAAGAGTCGTCGTTTTCTGGATCGATCTGTCGACGCAGTCTCGCAGCCGAGGCTTTGGCCGCCAGATCGAGATTGGCCCGGATCTCCTCGACCACCACCGCATCGAACTCAGCTTGGCGTTCCCACTGGTCGATCTCGGCTCGAAGGGCGACCAGACCGGCAGCGTCCGTCGCGTTGTCGAGATAGACGAGAACGTCGGCCGACGTCGGCGGAGTGCCGAGCAGGTCAGCGCTCCCTGCGTCGAGTTCGACAAGCAGGCCTTCGTGTTGAACGAGTCCCCGGAGACCGACGGCGGTGCCCGACGCTAAGCGCCGGACCGCCTGCAACAGTTGCCGTTGGTGGTCAGAATCAAGAGACGTTACTACCGTCACCAGGGGATGAAGATCGATACTGTTCAAATCATCCCGGAAATCGAGGCGCAGAAACCGCATACATGTGATGTCGACACCTCGACTGGTGAACTCAAGCACGAACCGGAATCCAACGCATCCCGATCGTGAGAAACGGGTCAGAATTCGTTCTGACCGGTTTCTCCATCCCTACTCGGGGCGGGACTCCACCCGCTGTTTGAATCTACGAAGGGCAGACGAAACTATTTTGTCCTCCGCCCGCCGTTTCACGAAACCAGGAAGTGGCACGGCGAGGTCGATAGATAGCTCGTAGTCGACCTCGGTGACCGGCTCTGGTTCTTCCCCCGTCAGATCGTGGAACCGGTACCGGCCCTCGATCTCACGCGTCAGATCACCCTCGACGAGGCTCCAGGCCAACTCGTGCGGGGCGCCGCTGAGGTCGTAGGCCAACAGGTAACTCGATCGCCGTCCGAGCCCTTCTGCCTCGAACCGGACCGTGGCCGGGTTGCCGTCGGAGTCAACCGATTCGATGGAGGCCGACTGAAGCCCCTCCACCCACTCGGGGTAAGCCTCCACATCTATGCCGACTTCGTAACATTCTTCGACCGACGCCGACACGGTGACCGATGACGTCGTGTGCTGAACTTGGTTCGTCACCACACCTACGATACCTCCGGCTCGATACTCGCAGCGCTCTGTATGGTCGAATGGAGCCGGTTGGCCAAGACTTGGTAGTCGAAGTCCTCGACCACCCGGCGACGGGCGGCCTTACCCATCTCAGCCCGGCGGACCGGGTCGTCAAGCACTGCCTCGATGGCGTCGGCCACCGACTGAGGATCGTTCGGATGGTCGACCACCAGACCTGTCAACCCTTTAGAAACAGCCTCCTGTGCCCCGCCGGATCGGCCGGCTATCTGGGGAATCCCGCACGCTGCCGCTTCGAGAAATACGATTCCGAACCCTTCCTGTTCAAGCCCAAACCACCGTTCGTTACACGGCATGGCCATCAGATCAGCGGCACGATAGAGATCGGCGACATCGCCGTCGGATAACCGCCCGAGCAGACGGACGGGGGCTCCGGTGGCTTCGATTAGTCGCCGCAACTCGGCTTGTTGACGACCGGCCCCGCCGATTAGGACGGTCAACCCAGCGCCGCCGACACCCGATTTTCGCCTGTCGGCGACCGCAGCGGCCGCTCGCACCAGGGTGTCCATACCCTTTCGCGGCACCAGCCTCGTTACCACCGCCAGGGCAACATCGCCGCCACCGATCCCGAAGCGCCTCCGCAGCTCAGTTCTCTCCTGATCGTCGGCGGGGCGAAACCGTTCGAGATCCACACCGGGCGGGATCACCACCGATGGCAACGAGCGCCCAGCACATCGTTCGGCTTCGGCCAGCGCATACTCGCCGGCCGATATGACAAGCGACGACGAACGTAGGGTGCGCCCAAGCAACGAACGAAGAACCGGAAGCCGCCCGGGGATCGTGACCTCCGCCCCGTGGAGCACCACCCCAAACGGTATGCCGAGGGTTGGTCCGATGATCCCCAACGGTACGGCGGGATCTAAGATCACGATCTCAGCACCGACTCTGCGGGCCTCGCGTCGTATTCTCGACCTCAACCAGGGGTACGGGAGCAATACCGGTTCCGGTGAGCGTTCGATGGGAAAGGGTTGTGCAACGTCGAACGCTGCAGCACCGCGATACGGGGTGGCGTACACCGCGGCCGATCCTTCGGGTAACCGACGCCACAGCTCCCACAGGTAGTTCTGAATGCCGCCGATCTTCGGCGGGAAATCGTTTGTGACCAACAAGCTCCGTTTCATCGCCACGCCTCAGGCGCGAATCGGGGCTCCACCTCGGCGGCCATGTCGCCCGACACCTCCGGATCAGCGGCGACGGCGGACAGCTGGTCGGTACAACCGAGCCGGCGGGCGGCCCACACCGCATGGCCTCGCAACATCGGTTCGTCGTGGCGGAGATAGCGGCCGATCAGGGCGGCGATCTGATCGTCGGGCGGTGTGGCCACGTTGCCAATGGCCACCAACGCCGTGCGCCGAATAATATCGACGTCGCGGCCGGCGATATACCATCGGCCGTGACGATCGAGGATCTCATCGTCGCCGGCGGTGAGCACCCATACGAGATCGACGTTGGCTTGGTCTGCCTCTTCGATCGTCTGATGGCTGATCGATCGATCGATGGCACGGTTCGGGGGACAGACTTCCTGGCAGTCGTCGCACCCGTAGAGCCGGTCGCCAATCGCCGGGCGAAACTCGACCGGGATCGGTCCCGGCCCTTGGACTAGCCAGGCCAGGCAACGGTTGGCATCGACAACCCCCGGGGCCAGAATCGCTCCGGTCGGACAATCGTCGATGCATTGCCGACAGGAACCGCAGCCATCGGCGACCGGCGGACCGGTCGGCGTCAGGACCGCATCGGTCACGACCGCCCCAAGCACGAACCAACTACCAGATCCGGGCAACAATAGGTTGCTGTTCTTGCCGTACCAGCCAAGCCCGGCCGACCAAGCGACGTTGCGGTCGACCAGAGCATTGGAATCGGCCACGATCTTGGCCCGATAGCCGGCCCCCTCCAGCAGGTCAGCGATGGGTTGCAACGCCTCGGACAGCGCGCCGTAGTGGTCGCGCCACGCATAGCGGGCCACGCGACCGTGTAACGGCAGTGAACTCTGGCCATCGGGTGACGGGCTGCCCGGTGCTTTCCATGGAGCGTACGACAACGCTCCGGCAACCAGTGACCGGGCTCCAGGCAAGGTCGTTTCGGGGCTGGTCGACCGGTCGGGGTTGCGGTACGTGAACTGCATCGAACCGGCCAACCCACGCTTTTTACGAAGATGAAGGACGGTGCGAGCCGGTTCGAGAACGTCGGCGGCCGCCACACCGACGGACGTCAGGCCGGCGGCGCGGCCGACGCTGAGCACGTGTTCGGTCGACACCGCAGCACTCTGCCCGGCCGCATCTGCGACCTCAGCACCCAGACCAGCGTCCGAATGCGACTCCGAGCGGAACCTCGAATCGCCCACCAGTACAGGTTGCCAGTTCGCGGAGGCAATCGGACACGAGAGACCACCGTCAACTGATCGCAGATGTATGCACCGTCGAACGGTCGTGGCGAAGCTCGGGGATCATGCCAGCCGATTGCAGCCGCCGAAGCGCAGAATACTCTGCAACGTCTATGACGACAGCCTCATTCGGCTCACGATCGACCAGGTAGGTGACGACACAGTCGTCACAGGACGATGTCGAACGGCCTATGCACGTCCCACAATCAATGGTAAAGCTCATATCCACAAACTAGAGAAGGGCAGTGACAGCCACGGTCGATGGTCCGGCCGTCCACCGCCGACCGACCGATCACATCGGCCGGCGGCACGATGACGTACCGGTGAGCGGGCGCCGACCGGTACGGTAAGAGCGGTGAAGGCACTGGAGTTCAACCGTTCGGAGGCCCGCTACGCGGCCGCCGCCATCTCTGCCAGAATCCGACCGGGAAGCGGCGCCACCACCGGTCCGCTGTCCCTCGTCGACGTCGATGAGATCGAGCTGCCGGGCCCAGATTGGCAGCGTGTCACACCCCGCCTGGCCGGTATCTGCGGCTCCGACCTGGCCACCGTCGACGGCAAATCATCCCGCTATTTCGAACCATGGATATCGTTTCCGTTCATTCCAGGTCACGAGGTGGTCGGCACCCTGGGCGACGGCACCCGAGTCGTGCTCGAGCCGGTACTCGGCCATGAAGCGAGAGGTTTCGACGCGCCATTTCCCGGCGCCGCTCCCGGCGACGGAGACGACTACCGTCACCTCGTCGGCGGCGACCTTGAGCCTGGTATCCAAACCGGCTCGTGCGCCTCGACCGGGGGCGGCTGGTCGACTGAATTCGTCGCACACCGTTCCCAACTCCACACGATTCCAGATGAGCTGTCCGACGAAGCGGCGGTCATGATCGAGCCCACCGCGGTCGGTGTTCATGCCGCATGCAAAGCCAAGGTCGAGCCAGGTCAGACGGTGGCGGTGCTCGGCGCTGGCACCATGGGACTCGTCGCGGTGGCGGCCCTTCGGAAGCTGCACCCCGATATCACCATCCTGGTAGGAGCCAAATACCCGGAGCAGCAGGCGTTAGCAACGTCTCTTGGCGCCGATCAGGTGGTGGCGCCTCAAGAGTTGACCCGAGCGGTTCGGCGGATATCCGGCAGCTTTGTGATCGGCGACGACCTCTCGCGCGGTGCTGACGTGGTCATCGATGCTGTCGGGAGCGCATCGTCGGTAGACGAGGCCATCGGCATGGCACGGCCCCGCGGGCGGGTCGTACTGGTCGGGATGCCGGGGCGGGTCTCGATCGACCTGACCGCGCTCTGGCACCGCGAGACCGAACTCATCGGCGCCTACACCTATGGCACCGAAACGTTGGCCGACGGCTCGAATCGAACCAGTTTCTCACTGGCCACCGAACTCGTTTCCAGCGCAGAGCTCGACCGTTTGGTGACCGCTACGTACCCGCTCGAAGAGTACGAAGACGCGCTTCGTCACGCGGCAACGGCGGGACCTCGGGGCGCTATCAAGATCTGCTTCGATTTCCGCTAGATCGACCCACTCGCGTAGCCACTTCGACCAGGCCAAGTCGGGAAGCTACCCTGGAGTGAGCAATCGAGCGGACGCTATCGCCCGCCGTCGCTCCGAGCGGAGGATCCGTGGAAACTGACCCGATACAACAGGCCGAGGCCGACGATAGTACGGTCGGCGCCGATCAGCGCCTCGATCCCGAGGCGGAGTCGCCTGACGAGCGCCTCCTGGATGAAGAGTTGTTGGTCGAGGAAATCTCGATCGACGGCATGTGTGGCGTGTACTAATCGGACCGTCGATGCAAGAACAGGGCACCGACCTCGGTCGCCGCTGGCGCCTCCACTCCCGTGTCGCCCTCCGTCCCGAACCCTTCGGAGCGCTGGCATACCACTACGGCAACCGTCGGCTGCACTTCCTCCGATCCCCCGACCTGGTACGTCTCGTCCAGGCGCTCGAAGACTACCCCACTCCCCGACTGGCGTTCGACGCGTGCGGCCTCCACCAGGACCGATGGCCGTCCTTTGCCAAAGCATTGACCGCGCTCGCAACGTCCAACTTCCTCGAACCGGTGTCGGCCACGAGGTCGACGACCCGAGAGAACCGGCGAGAGAAAGAGGTGCCCATTGCCCCTCACCGATGAACTCAAACGGGGGCTCGACGCTCCGATCTGTCTGACCTGGGAACTCACCTATGCATGCAATCTGGCGTGCATTCACTGTCTTAGTTCTTCGGGTCGTCGCGACCCGAGAGAACTATCGACCGCCGAGGCCCGAGACGTGATCGATGAAATGTCGGCCCTCCAGGTCTTCTACGTCAACATCGGGGGCGGCGAGCCCACGATCCGACCCGATTTCTACGAGCTACTCGACTACGCCACAAGCAACGGTGTCGGCGTGAAGTTCTCAACAAACGGAAGTCGTATCGACGACGACAATGCAGCCCGTCTGGCCTCCATGGACTACACCGACATCCAGATCTCGATCGACGGCGCCGACGCCGCAACCAACGACGCCGTCCGAGGCGAGGGATCGTTCGCTATGGCGACCGCCGCTATGGACCGTCTGGCCGAGGCCGGATTTGGCCCATTCAAGATCAGCGTCGTCATGACCAGGCAGAACGTGCCGCAGCTCGACGCGTTCGACAGTCTCGCCGATCGCTACGGAGCCGAACTTCGACTCACCCGCTTTCGGCCGTCGGGTCGGGGCGCCGATACCTGGCACAAACTCCATCCGACCGACTCGCAGCAGCGACAGCTGTATTCCTGGCTGCTCGACCGACCACACGTTCTGACCGGCGATTCGTTCTTCCACCTCAACGCGCTCGGCGATGAGAACCTTCCAGGCCTCAACATGTGCGGAGCGGGCCGAGTGGTGTGTCTTATCGACCCGGTCGGGGACGTGTATGCCTGCCCCTTCGTACTCCACGACGATTTCCGAGCAGGAAACGTCCGCGACGATGGCGGCTTCACCACCGTCTGGCGTTCGTCGGATCTCTTCACCGAGCTACGTCAACCTCAGTCGGCCGGAGCGTGTGCAAGCTGCGGCCAGTTCGACGCCTGTCAGGGAGGGTGCATGGCGGCTAAGTTCTTCACCGGCATCCCACTCGATGGACCAGACCCCGAGTGTGTAAAGGGCAAAGGGACCGAGGCGTTGAGCGCCGTCCGGTCCTCCGCGGTTCCAGTCCAAACCTCGGATCATTCCAAGCCCATTCCCGTCAGCCTTTCTGCAACGAGAGGCCTGGCGGCCGACCGAGCATAGGCCGCCCCGGTCACCGAACGGTGACCTCCCGGTCGCTCGGTTGGCCTAGGCGGTATCCCACCGCTGATAATCTGACCAATTCAGTGGCGTCCCCTCGGGATCGCCAGCACCTCGTTCTAAGAAATGGGTCCGTACATTGAGCATCCTTGGCACCAACGTCACCCGTACCGAAGATCCCGCGTTGCTCACCATCGGCGGTGACTACGTCGAGGACGTGTCTCCCGATGACGCCGCCTGGGTCACGTTCATTCGGTCCCCGTTTCCCCACGCCAAGATTATCGACATCGACCTGACAGAGACGGCGAGCATGCCCGGTGTCATCGCCACAGCAACCGCTGAAACACTTGGCCTTTCGGCCAGACCACCGTCACAGGCCATGCTCAACCAGAACATGCTCCGCAGTCCTCTGGCCACCGACCGCGTCAGATACGTTGGCGAACCGGTAGCCGTCGTCGTAACGACCACACGGGAGCAGGGCGTCGATGCGGCAGAGGTAGCGTTCATCGACTACGAACAGCTACCGGTACTGCTCGAACCGGCGGCCTCGGCCGACAGCGACATCGTCCTGTTCCCCGACGTCGGTACAAACGTGGTCTTCGCCATGCCCCCGAATCCCGCCGCCGCCGAGATGTTCGACGGCTGCGAAATCGTGGTCGACCTGACCTTCCGCAACCAACGGTTAGCCCCCTGTCCACTCGAAGGACGGGCCGCCGCCGCTCAGTGGTCAGACGGCCGACTGACCCAATGGTCGTCGACTCAATTCCCCCACGGAACCCGAGACACCCTGGCCGAGACGCTCGATCTCGATACAGAAGACGTCCGGGTGATCACGCCCGACGTCGGCGGCGGTTTTGGGGCAAAGAACGGCGGCTACCCGGAGGATCGCGTCGTAGCGGCGTTGGCCCGTTCTCTCGACCGACCGGTGCGATGGGCCGAAACCCGATCTGAGAGCATGCTCGGATTGGTCCACGGCCGAGGCATGGAGTTCACCGCCACGCTCGGCGGAACCACCGACGGCACGCTCCAGGCGTACTCGCTCGCCATCACTCAAGACTGCGGCGCCTATCCCGAGATCGGTGCCCTACTTCCGTTCCTGACCAAGATCATGGCCACCGGCGTGTACGACATCGAACAGGTCGACGTGTCAGCGTCATCGGTCCTGACCAACACCATGCCGATCGGTGCCTATCGCGGTGCCGGACGGCCGGAGGCCACCGCCGCCATCGAGCGAATCGTCGACGTCTTCGCCAACCGAATTTCGATGGATCCAGCCGAGCTTCGGCGAAAGAATCTGTTCGCCCCTTCTCGATTCCCGGTCACGACGCCAACCGGAGCGACGATGGACTCAGGCGAGTATGAACGCTCCCTCGATGCCGCACTCGATGCCGCCGGGTATTCGAACCTTAGAGCCGAGCAGGCCGAGCGACGCGAGGCTGGCCATACTCGCCAACTAGGAATCGGCGTTTCGGTCTATGTCGAGATCACCAACCCATTGGGTAGCCCGGAATACGGCGCCGTCGAGATCCGCCAGGACGGCTCGGCCTTGGCTCGAACCGGATCTTCGGCTCATGGTCAAGGTCATCACACCACCTTCGCCATGATCGTCAGTGACACCACCGGTATCCCGCTCGATCGAATCGAGGTTCGCCATGGCGATACCGACGACGTGCCTCGGGGCGGCGGGACCGGGGGCTCGCGGTCGCTCCAGCTCGGAGGATCGGCCATTCTTCGCGCCTCCGAGGAGGTGGTGGACACCGCGAGACGTCTTGCCGCCGAATTGCTCGAGGCCAACCCCGATGACATCGAGCTCAACACCACAACCGGCAACTTCCACGTCATCGGCACACCAACCGTGACCAAAAGCTGGTCCGACGTGGCCGTCGCCGGCAAGGACGGCGACCGTCGATTGGCGTCAGAGGTCGATTTCGACCCGGCCGGCGCCACATTCCCATTCGGCGCCCACATCTCGGTCGTCGAGGTCGACACCGAAACCGGCGAGGTGCGAGTAAAACGCCATATCGCCTGCGACGACGCCGGGGTGATGGTCAATCCGTTGCTCGTAGCGGGACAGGTCCACGGTGGCCTGGCCCAGGGCATCGCCCAAGCTCTGATCGAAGAATTCGTGTACGACGAAGACGGCAATCCGATTACCGCCAACTTCATGGACTATGGGATCATCTCGGCCGCTGAGCTGCCGAGCTTCGAACGAATCCCGATGGAGACACCGACGCCGCTCAACCCCCTCGGAGCCAAAGGCGTTGGCGAAGCCGGCACTATCGGGTCGACCCCGGCGGTTCAAAACGCGGTGGTCGACGCGTTGTCCCATCTCGGCGTAACCCACATCGAAATGCCAACCACCGCCGAGCGGGTTTGGCGGGCAATCGAGGATGCGTCAACCGCCTCGGGCCCATGACTACCTCGCCTCTTCTGGAACCGTTGATCGTCGGTCACCGCCGTATGACCAACCGGGTTCTGTTCGGCCCGATCGAAACCAATCTGGCAACCGGTCGTGCCTTGTCCAAGCGCCACACGGCCTTCTACGAAGCCAGAGCCGCCGGTGGAGCCGGGGCCGTCGTCGTAGAACAGGCATCGGTCCACCCCATCGACCATCCCTATGAGCGGTGTCCTCTCGCCGCCGAGGCCGGTCCCGGTTGGGCCGCCATCGCCGAAGCCTGCGGACCCCACGGAAGCCTCGTGTTGGCAGGATTGTCTCATAGCGGTGGGCAGAGCACGTCAGCATTCAGCCAACGCGAACTCTGGGCCCCGTCGGACGAACCAGATGTCGACACCGGCGAGGTTCCGAAGGTGATGGAAGTCGCCGACATTGTCGCGGTGATAGATGGATTCGCCGGAGCGGCAGCGCGCGCATCCCAATCTGGCATGCACGGGGTTGAAGTAAATGCCGGCCAGCACAGCCTTCTCCGACAGTTTCTCTCTGGCTTGACCAACCGTCGAGATGATGCCTACGGCCAAGATAACGCTCTCCTAGTTCGGCAGGTGCTCGCCGCCTGCCGATCGGCGATAGGGCCGACCGACGTGCTCGGGCTTCGATTGAGCTGCGATGAGCTTGCGCCGTGGGCCGGTATCACCCCCGATCGGGCAATCGAGCTGGCAGTATCCCTCGCGCCGATGATCGATTATCTGATCGTGGTCCGTGGCTCGATCTTCTCGGCAGCCAAGACCCGGCCGACAGCCATCGACCCACCGGGTTTCAACCTCGCACTTACAAAGCTCATTCGGGACGCTGTCGACGGGTCGGTCCCCGTCTTCGCCCAAGGCTCCGTGGTCGACGTCGACCAAGCGGCATCTGCCATCGAAGCCGGCGATTGCGACGGCGTAGAAATGACACGAGCTCTTCTAGCGGCCCCGAACCTGGTCACCACCGTTCGAAAAGGCGGCCGCCCTCGACCGTGTCTGCTCTGCAATCAGGGCTGCCAGGTGCGAGACAACCGCAACCCCATCATCTCGTGCAACGTCGAACCATCGACCGGTCGCGAACCACAGCAAACAGCAGCCGATCGTATCGAGGCGATGTCGAACCAGCTGCTGATTGTTGGAGCTGGTCCAGCAGGATTAGAAGCAGCCAGAGTTGCCGCTACCAACGGGTGGGTGGTGGAAGTTCGTGAACGGTCCGACGGACCGGGGGGAATGGCGGCGGTAGCTGCCAGCGCTCCCGCTCAGCGGCGCATCGCCGATCTCATCTCCTGGCTCGAGAACGAGGCCAAAACGGTAGGGGTCACCCTCCGCTATGGAGACGAGGTTTCCTCCACCGATGCGGCCGAGTTCGATGGCACCGTCATCATCGCCACCGGAAGCCTGACCGCCCCACCGACCTTCGACCGCGGCAACGACGCCTCCATCGCGACGCCGGTCGACGTTTTTACCGCCCAACGTGGCGGCGACGAGCCGTTCATGGGCCTCGAGCACGGGGACTCGGTTGTGGTTTGGGACCCTATCGGCGGCCCGACCGGGGTGGCCGTCACCGAATTCATCGCCGCCGAGCACAGCAACGTTGCCATCCTCACGCCAGACGCAATCGTAGGCACCATGCTGTCGCTGACCGGCGACTTGTCCGGCGCAAACGTTCGACTGCAACAGGCCGACATTCCCATCCTCCGCCGACAGCGGCTGACCCATGTCGACGCCAACTCGGTGAGAACGGTTCACAGCTTTACCGGCGAGACCGCCGAGCATCCGTGCTCGCTACTCGTCGACGCATCGGCGAGATACCCGAACGACGCCTTGTGGCACGAGACCGGTCAGAGGTTCGAGCGCATCGGCGACGCGGTAGCTCCCCGCACGATCGGCGACGCCATTCGTGAGGGACGGGCAGCAGCTATCGCCCTCGGCCAACCGATCCCGGCCGGGCAGCCAACAGCATGAGCGGTGGCGGCCGATTCCGTTACTTGTTCTCACCGCTCAAGCTCGGCTCTGTGGCCGTGGCAAACCGCATAGTGTTCAGCGCCCACCTGACAAACTACGCGACGCAGGACGGCATGCCCTCCGAGCAACACGCCGCCTACTACGAGGCGAGAGCGGCTGGCGGGGCTGGATTGATCATCACCGAAGAACATTCGGTTCACCCCACCGACTGGCCGTACGAGAAGATGATCCACGGGTTCAACCCCGGCGTGCTGGCCGGCTACCGCACGATCACCGAAGCCGTCCACCGTCACGGTGTGCCGATCCTGGCCCAGATAAACCACAACGGGGGGCAGGCCTCTTCGATGTATTCCCGGTTACCGGTCTGGGCACCATCTCCGGTTCCCGACCCGATGTTTCGTGAGGTGCCGAAAGCGGTCGAGCAACGAGAGATCGATGAGATCATCGAGTCATACGCGGTGGTGGCGGCCCGGTGCATCGATGGTGGGTTCGATGGCGTCGAGCTGCAATGCTCCCACTCGTCGATCGTCCGAGGTTTCCTCAGCCCAGCAACCAACCGGCGCAGCGATTCCTACGGCGGCTCGCTCGACAACCGGTCGAGACTGCTCCACCAGATCGTGGCCGCGGTGAGGGACAGGATCGGCCCCGGCCCGGTCCTCGGCGTCCGACTCTGCGGGGATGAACTCATCGAAGATGGCACCACGATCGACGATGCCGTGGCCGTGGCCATACAGATCGAAGCAAACGGTGGCGTCGACTACATCAACACCTCGATAGGGGTAGCCACCGCCTCGTTGTTCATGATCGAGGCATCGATGCATATCCCTCCCGAGTACGCCATGTTCATTCCGTCTGCCATCCGCCAGGCGATCGACCTCCCGGTTGTCGGGGTCGGCCGATTCAAGGATCCGATCCAGGCCGAACGGGCACTCGAACAAGGCCACGCCGACCTGATCGGGGTGGTCCGAGGTCAAATCGCCGATCCAGATTTCGCGTTGAAAGCTCGGGCCGGCAGGGCTGACGAGACCCGGCTCTGTCTCTCCTGCAACCAGGAATGTGTCGGTCGGATGGGCCTCAACCGATGGCTGGGGTGCATCGAGAACCCATACGCCGGCCGAGAGGCCGAGCTTGGCCCTTCCCCCACCAGCCACCGTCCGGTCACCCTCGGTCGCTCGGCAGAACCACGGCCCCCGGCCCGTCGGCTGCTGGTGGTCGGAGGCGGTCCGGGCGGTCTCCAGGCCGCGGTCACGGCGGCGGCCAACGGCCTCGACGTCACCCTCCACGAAGCCACGGAGCACCTTGGGGGCCAGGCTCGGCTCGCCGCCTCGGTACCGAGCCGAGCCGAATTTGGCGACCTTGTCCGTAACCTGTCCGCTGAGTGCCGCCGCCTCGGGGTTGACGTGAACCTCAATTCGCCAGTCGACACCGGGACGATCGGCTCCGCGCAGGTAGACGCCGTCATCGTCGCTACCGGCGGTCTTCCAAATCGGCCCTGGTGGGCGCCGCCCTCCAGCGAGGGGGGCGACCGAATCGCCGATGTCATCGACGTGCTAGCGGGTCGAGTCCACCCGGAGGGCTCGGTGGTCGTCATCGACGATGTCGGCTTCCACCAGGCGACGTCGGTGGCCGAACTACTGGCCGATCGCCACTGCCAGGTCGAGATCGTGACCAAGGCGATGGTCGTCGGCCAGGACCTCGGGATCACGCTCGACATGGAAACCTGGTGGGTCCGAGCATCGGCCAAAGGGATCGTCCAGTCGACCGATCTGGTACCGATGGGTTATGGCGATCGAGGATTGACGCTACTCCACCATCCCACCGGCAACGAGCAGACCAGGACACCGGACTGGGTGGTGCTTGCCACCCCACCGCGCCCCAACGCCGAACTCTACTTTGCCATCTTGGCTGCTTACCCCGATCACTTGGTCAGACGAATCGGCGACTGCCTAGCTCCCCGTCGAGCCCACGCCGCGATCATCGAGGGCCGCAGGGTCGGCGACGCCCTTACAACCGAGCTGTACTCGATGACACCATCGGCGGCCCGATCGTGACCATCGACGAGTCGAAGGTGAGATCCGACGCAACCGAGTCGGTGGCCGTCATCCCGGTTCGGGCCGGGGTCTTACCGCTCGGAGCTGCCGAGGTAATTGCCGAGGCCGGCGGACCAACCATAGTGATCGGGACCGGTGTCGAGCACGCGGCGAGCCAACTGGAGTCGACGGCAACCCAGATGTGGCTCGTCAACGCCGACGCGTTTAGCCCTTCCGGCTATGCCCGGGATCTGGCAACGACGGTGCGACAGATCGGTGCCGACGGAAACCACCTCCTGCTCCCGGCCTCACCGGACGGCCGTGATATGGGACCACGAGTAGCGGCGCTGACCGGTCGACCGTTCGTCGCCGGAGCGGTACGTATCGAAGCCGATAGAGCTACGGTGACCCGCCATGGTGGGCAGGTTGAGGTCCATCTCGGGTTGGTAGAGCCGGTAGTCGTCACCCTTCAGCCCGGAATCCGTCATGTCGACAGCGGACCCGCACCGACCAGACGACCCGATCGAACAACGGTGAACCCCGGACACCGAGACGCCGACGTCGCAGATCCTCGACTCCTGACCGAGCTTCCTCCAGACCCATCGACCATGGACCTAGCCGAATCGAAACGCATCGTCTGCGGTGGTGCCGGGCTTGGCTCATCCGAGGAGTTAGAGCGACTCGTCGAACTCTGCACAAAACTTGGAGCGTCGCCGGGCGCGACCCGGGTAGTCACCGATCACGGCTGGCTACCGACCGAGCGACAGATCGGAACAACCGGGGTTACGGTCAACCCCGCGCTCTACATGGCCATCGGCGTGTCGGGCGCGGTGCAACACACCGCGGGACTCGGCGACCCGACCCACATCATCAGCATCAACACCGACCCTCATTGCCCGATGATGGGGATGGCCGACTTGGCGCTGGTCTGTGACGCTCCGGCCTTCGTCTCGGCGCTGCTGGCCGAACTGCCCACACCCAAGACATGACCATCCGAGCCTCAGCCAAACACCCGTAGACCTCGGACCCCATCGCGAGCGAGGTCCCGAAGCGTGACCCCATTGGTCTTCGCCGCCCGCGACAGCACACGACGGAGACCGGGTTTGGGGCGAGGGTTTGTCACGGTGAACACGCCGTCCGCCAGATCGCACAGCAGCCCTGGATACCGTCGCTGGACACGGTCTGAAAGCACAAACTCGGGCCCGCCTTGAAACCTCTTGTGGTCGGCCAGTACGAACGATCCCTCGAGCATCGCCCGGTATCGGGCGAAGGACGCAGCCGAAAAATCCTTCCGGGCATGAGCTCCGACCGCCACTTCACCAGCCAGTGCACCCGAACCGATAGCGAAATTGACGCCCTCAAGCCACAGACCGGCGGCCAGGGTCATGCAGGCGGCGTCGCCAGCCACCAGCATCCCGCTGGTCGACAACTCGGGCATCGTCCGGTATCCGCCTTCGGGGATCAGGTGGGCCGAGTATTCTTGTAACTCGCCCCCGGCAACCAATGGTGCGATGGCCGGGTGTTGTTTGAGCCGGGCGATCAATTCTTCCGGTCGGATCTTCGCACTGGCTAACCCGTTGAGCCCCAGTACGACACCGATCGCCACCGATCCGTGATTGGTGTAGACGAAACCGCCGCCGGGAATCCCCTCTGTGCAGCCCAGGATCTCGATGTCGACGCCATCGGTACCGGTTACCCCGAACCGTTCTTCGATCGTTGCCGGTGGAAGGGCGATCGTCTCCTTAGCCCCGAGGGTGAAATGAGCCGGATCGTCGTGGTGGTACAGTCCGGCCTCTTTGGCCAGGAACGAGTTTACGCCGTCGCAGGCGATCACGACTGGCGCTCTGAGACGCCCGTTCGGGCGGTCGGTGTCGACCCCGACGATTTGCTCGCCTTCGGTTACTAGACCGGTGGCGGTCGTCGACGTAACCAGTCGAGCGCCAGCATCGACCGCTCGATCGGCTAGCCACGCATCGAAGTCCGGCCGATAGGTGGTGCAACCGTTGTACGGAGGTCTCCCCCACGCACCAGATCGGTAGTCGATGGTAAGTGCCCGATCGCCGTCGATGACCATGGTCGACCGACGAGTAACCCACCGTTGGACCGGCATCTGTTCCGTCCAGTTGGGAACGAGATCATCGAGAACACGGCCGTACACAACACCGCCATACATGTTCTTCGACCCAGGGAACGGGCCACGCTCTACGAGGACCACGTCTCGTCCAGCCCTCGCGGCAACCAGGGCGGCCGCTGATCCGGCTGGACCAGCTCCTACGACGATGACGTCGGCGGTGCGCTCCTCACTCATTGGACCAGCGTACAGTGCGACCCTTATCGGGCCCGTCGCTGCCAGGACCGCTGATATCGGGGCCCAGAGCGTTCGCTACATGTATGGGCGCTCACGCAGGTCGATGAGCGGTGGCGGCCGGTTGTAGTGGCTGTAGGCGGCGATGACGACGCCACCGAGTAGTACCAGAACGGCGAGAATACCGATCAGGAGGAGAAATGGTGGGCCTCCACCGTCATCGGAGACACCGGGAGCAGCCGCTTCATCTCCGACCAATGGTTGCCCACCAGCCCCGTCGCCCCCATCGCCGGCACCGAGGACCGACAGATCGGTTGATTGCTCCACGACGGTGGTCGGCGCCAGCGTGGTCGTCGTCGCCAGCGTGGTGGTTGTGGCACCGGTTGTCGGTGCCGCGGTTGTCGTTTCTAGCGTCGTCGTCGGTGCCAACGTGGTGGTGGTCGACGATGGTTCGGTCGATGTCGAGGAGTCCGGCACGGTTGTCGAACTAGGTTCCACCACGGTGGTGGTTGACGACGATGGCACGGTCGTGGGTTGAACTGCGAACTGGTACGACGGGCCGCCATACACGTTGTTGCCCATGTCCGGATCGGTAACGCCGGTTCCGCTACCGATCGTTGCTTCAAGCGAAAACGAGAGCGCCCCAGCCTGTGGTTCTGGGTGGCGATTTTCGAACACGACCGAAATCTGTGCTCCGGCCGGTACCTCGGCCCGGTTCGTGCATTGCACGAGTTGACGCCGCCCGACCCCGCAGGTTCCAGCGACATCGGCGATCAGCCCGTCGGAACGAAACTGCGACACTTCAACAGGAGCGACCTGGCCGGACTCTTGATTGGTGACGAAGGCGACGACTGCTAGCGCTCCAGCCGGGATCGGGCCAGGGCCGGCGTTGGTCAGCTCCAATTGATATGAAATCGCCGACCGGGTGTCGATCCCCTCGGCTGGCGGGCTCTCTTGTACCGAGCCGGCGACCTGCAGATCTGCCGCGACCGCCACTACATCAGCCGATGCGGCGCTTCCGCCGGCCACGAAGCTGCTGAGCACCGCAATCGTCGCCACGCCCACCGCCACCATTGCCTTCAACGATTCTCGCCGCATCACTACTAGGTCCGCCTCGTCGTTCCGCCTGTCGCCGCACCGGAGTGCCCCGGGGCAACGAAATTTCTTTCAGAGTCGATTAGCTTTCAGAGCCGAGTCGCTTTCGGGTTCCAGAAAGCTTGTTCCCAGAATATCTATTTCAGGGCTCAGAATACCTTATACGCGTCGGTCGGCGGTGTCCCTGTAGGGTTTTCGGTCATGGCCGACAACGACCAGCAAGCCGCCGAAGGGACCCCAGAGCTCTCCATTCTCGGTGCCACGGTGCGAACACCGGTGGAGCACGTCGAGTGGTTTCCGGCTCCACCGAACTGTTCGACCGTTCGATTCAGAACCGCCGAGTTGTCCTCGGTGTGCCCCGTCACACAACAGCCGGACCTGTCCTCGGTGGAAATCGAGTACGCCCCAAACGAGCGGTGCATCGAATCGAAGTCGTTAAAGCTCTTCCTCTGGTCGTTCCGTAATATGCCTATCTTTGCCGAAGCGTTGGCCGGTGCCATCGCTACCGAGGTCCACGACACGGTCGTTCCTCACTGGGTCCGGGTCACGCTGACCCAACGGCCAAGGGGAGGCATCGAGCTCCAGACCGTGAGTACCATCGGCACCGAATGATCACCGACCGTGCCGGCGTGATCGCTGCCGACGACACGGTTGGCAGGTAAAGTAGCGGCCGACCGGTGGCTGCGTTACCTATCTCCTGGGAATCGCCGATGGATCGTCGGTCGGGAAGGCAACGATGTCTGGATTAGTCGATGGTGTTCTCGAACAACTCGGGACGGCCGGTGTCGCGCAACTCGCCAAGTCGGTCGGCGTCGACGAACAGGCGATGGGGCCGGTTTTGACCGCTGCGATCCCCGCCATTCTCGCCGGAATGGCGAAGAACAGCCAAGAACCGTCGGGGGCTGAAGCATTGTCCGACGCGCTCGACGATCACGGTCCGTCGATTTTCGGCAACCTCGGAAGCCTGCTCGGCAACAATCCCGACGGCGCCAAGATCCTGGGCCATGTCCTCGGCAGCCGCCGACCGAGCGTCGAGCAGAACCTATCGGAGCAGAGCGGCCTCAGCCTTGAGACAATAATGAAGTTGCTTCCGATACTCGCTCCGCTGGTTATGGGGTACCTGTCGAAACAGAAACAAGACCATGGGCTCGATGCGGGCGGAGTCGGCTCGATGCTCGGTGAGGAGCGCCAGGAGGCCGAGGTCAAACAGCCAGGGCTCGGTGGGTTGACCGCCATTCTAGATTCGGACGGCGACGGCTCGATAGTCGATGACGTGCTCGGGAAACTCACCGGCGGCTGAGCCTATACGCTCCGGTCGCCGGGTCTCGTCTCGTGCCGTGCTACCTGGTCGTTCTAGTATGGAGAACATGAGTCCGTCACCGACCTCGGTCGTCTCGTTCGACGGCCGTATGGCTACGGTCGAATTTCGAGTCGGGTCGCGGGCACATATCACGGTCGAGACCGACATCTGTCGGTCGTGCACGACAAAGGCGTGCGTGGCGTGCTGCCCTGCCAACCTGTTTGTCCCGACCAGCGACGGCGGAATCCTCTTCAACTATGAGCAGTGCTTTGAATGTGGTACCTGCTACCTCGTCTGCAACCGCGAGGGCGCCATCGACTGGACATACCCCGATGGGGGCCACGGCGTGACGTTCCAGCGGACCTGACCGGTGACCGTTGACAGACCGAGATTGGTCGTCTGCTTGAAGTGGGTTCCGACCAGGGTCGAGATCGATCGTTTGACCGGCGCGGTTGTGACCGATGAGCGATTCGCCGGTATTAGCGCAGCCGATGCGATGGCGCTTGAAATGGCCATGCGAACGGCCGAGAGTAGCCCGCATGGATGTTCTGTCGAGGCGGTGACGATCGGCGGCCAGCCCGCAGATGGTGCGCTTCGAATAGCGTTAGGGGTTGGAGCGGCGTCGGCGATTCGGGTCGACTGGTCGGGCGCGGCAGAAGCCGATAGCGATGCCGTCGCCACCGCTCTGGCTCCCGTCGCAGCCGGGGCGGCGCTTGTCTATTGCGGCGACTACAGCCTCGATCGTGGCTCCGGCTCGGTGCCGGCCTTTTTGGCCAACGAGCTTGGGTACGGCCAGGCTCTCGGCTGCCTCGATCTCGTCGTCGGCGACCTCGGCGCCCCAGCGAACTACGGCACCGTAACCCGCAGACTCGATCAAGGTCGGCGAGAACGACTGGCACTGTGCGGTCCAACCGTCCTCTCCTTTGAAGGTGGCACCGAGTTACGACGGGCATCACTCGGCGACAGGATGGATGCCGACGCGGCCAAGATCGCGGTGATTCCGGCCTCGGCCAAGCCTCAAACGCGACTTCCCATCGTCTCGACCGGCCCGTACCGACCACGGGCCAAGGTCTTGCCGGCACCAGACGGCTCGACCCGTGAGCGAATCCGATCGCTGGTCGGCACCGGAGAGGATCAGCGGGTCACCGGCCAACCACGAGAACTCGATCCAGCACGGGCCGCGGCGGCAGTAGTCGACTCGTTGCGACGCTGGGGGTATATCGAGAACCAACCGGATCAACACACCGATGACGGAGGAAACCGCTGAGTACACAGCGGAACCAACCGCCCGGTACACAGCGGGATAGGCCGCCCGGTACACAGCGGAACCAACCGCTGGTTAGGCCGCACCACTTGGGTGGTGCCACGACGACCGATGTCGCCGGATCGGCGCCCCAGGTGTTGCTCGTTCCGCTGGGAGCGACCGAGCAGCACGGACCTCATCTACCGCTGAGCACCGACACGACCTTGGCAGCCAGGTGGGCCGAAGGGGTGGCCGCTCGCCTCGGTTCAGCGGCAACCGTGGCGCCGGCTCTCCCCTACGGCTCATCGGGCGAACATCAGTCCTTTCCGGGGACGGTGTCGATCGGGGCAGACGCGGTCCAGCTGGTCCTGCTGGAGATAACCAGGTCAGCTGCAACCTGGGTAGATCAGGTCGTGTTCCTCTCGGGCCATGCCGGCAACCTCGACCCCGTGACCGCCGCCGTCGAACAGCTCAGACGAGAGGGTCATCAGGTCTCGCACTTCTTTCCCCGGTGGGATGTTTCGCTGTCACCGCCGATCGACGCTCACGCCGGCCGGACAGAGACATCTCTCATGCTTCACCTGAGCCCCGACGATGTCCGTCAGCCCCTGCCCCCGCCCGGCAACCGTCGTCCGCTCGCCGAGATCATAGATGAGTTGCGGCATGGCGGGGTTGCCGCCGTCTCCGCTTCCGGCGTACTCGGCGATCCCACCCGAGCGACGGCTGAGGAAGGCAAGCGACTCCTCGACCAACTGATCGACCGAACGGTGGTTGCTCTGTCGGCCATCGACGTCAAATGGCCCTCCCCATGATCAGTGGCTACGATCTCGGACCATTGACAAGAACACCTCGCAACGTTGGGTAGACGACACGTTGGTATCAGCACAAGGCAATCTATGACCGGCAACGGCAGAAGGTCATACGGTCAAAAAACGCTGTCCGAGTTACGAACCGAAATAGTGGGCCGTGGCCGGGAGGCTGAACTTGTCGTCGCCGCTCTTATGGCCCAGCGTCATCTCCTACTCGAAGGTCCGCCTGGAACCGGGAAGTCGACCCTGCTTCGTTCAATCTCGCGGGTCAGCAAACAAGACATGGCCTTTGTTGAAGGAAACGCAGAACTCACTCCAGCCCGTCTCGTCGGACATTTTGACCCGGCACAGGTGCTCCAGGTCGGATACGACGAGAAGATCTGGGTCGATGGCCCGTTGTCCAAAGCCCTACGGGACGGCGAGATCCTCTATGTAGAGGAAATAAATCGGGTTCCGGAGGAAACGCTCAACCTGTTGGTGACCGTGATGTCGGAAGGTGAACTCACCATTCCCCGCCTCGGTCGGATCGAGGCCGCACCAGGCTTCCGCTTTATCGCCGCGATGAACCCGTTCGATGCTGTCGGCACAGCACGAATTTCCGGAGCCATCTACGACCGCGTGTGTCGGGTGTCGATGGATTACCAGACCGAAGACGATGAGATCGTCATCGCCGCTCGGTCATCGTCACTTACCTCCGACTTCGTCACTACCGCGGTATCGGTGGTGCGGGCCACGCGTAAACATCCCGACGTTCGAATCGGCTCGTCGGTTCGCGGGGCTATCGACTTGTTGGCTCTTGCCGAGCACTTGGGCAGCCTCCGCCGGCTCCCCCCGACCAGCTTCGGAGTTGGACTCGACGCTGCGCTCGCCGCGTTGTCTGGCCGTATTCGGCTCCATGAGTCGACGGATACAACTCCCGAGGCGGTCATCTCTGGTCTCTGGGAGCAACTGGCCGGGCCACCCCCGCAACACGACGACGGCGAGGATAGTGACCCGCCGGGAAAAGAGCGCAGCCGCACGGCAGCGGCTCCGACGACGAACGAATCCTGACTGGACAAGATGCCGAGGCCGCGCTCAAAGATGGGCGGCGCCGTACGATCGGTCGGCGGGACCTGGAACGATCTGATGCCTTCTCGGAGATCTCACCCCAAGTCGGTGAACTCGATGAGGTTGCGTTCGATGAACTGCTAACCGAGGATGCCGACCTGGCTCTCGACCTCCTCGCCCAAATGTCTCAGGCCACCGACCTCGAACTCGCTCGCCTGGCCAGACGGCTGGCCGGTCGACTGGTACTCGACCTAACCAGGTCTGGCCGGGCACGTAGTCGAGGCGTTGGCAAGTTGGTGCGGGTGCGGTCGTCATACGACGGTGGCGATATCGATATCGACGGCAGCCTCGAATCGTTGACGGCCGCCCGCCTCGAGGGTCGATCTCCGTCGATCGATGAGTTGGTATCGACCGAGTGGCGACGTCCAGGAACGGCGATCTGCCTTCTGGTCGACCGGTCGGGTTCGATGAACGGTGGCCGGTTGGCCAGCGCCGCGGTGGCCGCCGCCATGTGTAGCTGGCGGGCGCCACCGGAGTATGCCGTGTTGGCGTTTGCCGACCGGGTGATATCGATCAAAGAACTCAAACAGCACAAATCTGCCGAGACGGTCGTGTCCGAGGTGTTGACGCTCCGAGGTCACGGCACCACCGATGTCGAGCTGGCGCTGCGGGCAGCCCGTGCTCAGCTCGATCAATCGCGGGCGGCCCGCAAACTGACGGTGCTGCTCTCCGATGCCGAAGTCACCACCGGTGCCGACCCGCTCCCGGTGGCCCGGTCGTTGGATGAACTGGCCATCGTGGCGCCGGCGGAAGAGCCACAGCATGCCAAGGCCCTGGCCGCCCGGTGCGGCGCCAAGATAGCCGAGGTCGATGGGCCGTTCTCAGTTCTTGACACGCTCACCTCACTGCTCGGTTGATGCGTTGACCGACGTTCACCCCACCGACGTTAACCCCACCGACGATGAGCCAAGTCCGGTTCCGCCGATTCCAGCCGGCGCAACCCTCGTTCCAGACCAACGTCTGCGACGACTCAACGGTGGGCGGATACTCGTCGGCGGGACGCCGTTCACCATCATACGACTAAGCGATTCCGGGCGACGAGCGGTGCATTCATGGTTCCAGGGTGAACCCATCGGTCAGACCCTTGGGCAGAGAGAGCTCGCCCGACGGTTGGTGTTGCGTGGCTTAGCTCACGTGGGGCTACCAACCCCCGACTTGGCCGCCGCGTGGCGGCAGGTCACCGTAGTCATCCCGGTCAAGGATGACGCTGCCGGCCTGGCCCGTACGCTTCAGCAACTCCGAGTGGGCTGGGCCGACAGCGGTCCGACGATTCTGGTTGTCGACGACGGTTCTCGCCGGCCGGTGGAGTTGTCCGACGTTCGGGTGGTCCGACACTCTCAGGTACTCGGGCCAGGCCCGGCCCGTCAACGGGCGCTCCCCTACGTGACCACCCCGTTCGTCGCCTTCATCGACGCCGGTGTTGAGATCGCACCCGCCGAGTTGGCGGCGCTCGTCACCAGCCTCGGCGACCCTCACGTCGTGGCCGCCGCGCCTCGTGTCCGGTCGACACCCGAGGCTCATCTTGTGGGTCGATACGAGGTGATCCGCTCACCGCTGGACTTGGGGCCAGACGAGTCGCTGGTCGGACCGGGTCGGCTCGTCCCCTATGTTCCGACCGCCTGCCTGGTGGCCCGGCTCGATGCCATCGAAAAGGTCGGAGGCTTCGACCCGACGTTTCGACACGGCGAGGATGTGGACCTCGTGTGGCGATTGATCGAGGTTGGCGAGGTCCGTTACATTCCGTCGATCGAGGCCACTCATCCGCCCCGGGGCTCGATAGCCGCAATGGTTCGCCAACGAATTGCCTACGGCTCGGGGGCCGCGCCGTTGGGGGCCAAACATGGCGCCTCCATCGCCCCGACTCGATTACCGCCATGGACGGCAGCGGTAGTGTGCCAAATCGCTCTCGGCCGACCGAGCTCCGCTCTGTTGCTCGCTGGTGGCACCGCGGTAGCGCTTCGAAGCAAGTTGCGGGCGCTGCCCGACCCCTTGGTCGAGGCGACGATACTCACGACTCGAGGTCACTGGTTTGGCCTATTGTCGGTTCTCACTGCCGCTGCTCGCACATGGAGCCCTGCCTTGACGGCTATCGCCATCTCGGTTCCGACGCTGCGGCGCCCTTCGCTCACGGTTCTGGGGCTCGGTGCTGCCCGTCGGATTTTGGACGGGCCTGGGTTCTCGGCCGATGCCGTCGTCGATGTGGTCATCGGGGTTGTCGACGATACGGCATATGGGGTCGGCGTATGGAAGGGCATGGCGTCGAGCCGTTCCGTTCAGGCGTTGCTGCCCTCGTTCAAACCGTGGCGAGGGGCCGATGAGAGCCAGAAACCCCGGTGGTGGACGACGCGAGCTATTCGGCGATGAACAGATCGAGCAGTTGACCGTTGTTGAGCACCGTGGCGCCCCGGCTCGCGGCCGAGTTCGCCAACGATTCATCGTCGGTCACCAGGGCAATCGGCCACGGCACCGGGTACGCGTCGACCAGCTCGTCGAGGGCCGCCGCAGGTTCGGTTGGGGGCGTGCTCAATCGAATCCTCACCGGGGTTGCCCCTGCGGCGGGAAGCGAATCATCGTCGCCGATGCGGCCGTCGAACACGACGTCAGGAGCAGCGCCAGTACTGGCCGATAGCTCGGTTAGGTACGTGATCAGGGCGTCGCGCTGCTGAGCTACCGGCAAGCTCGGCCAGCCCAGTTCAGCGACCGAGTCGCCGTCGACAAGGAGCACCACATCTGGCGAGTCAACGACGAAGCGTGCGATAGCCAGCTCGTCATCGGCCAAGTCGGCGGGGATCTCGATCTCTCGACGCGAGTTTTCGTCGAACTGCCCGTCCGAGGGATCGCCTATGCCTCTCGAATCCCGATCGTCACCTACTTCGGCCAAGATGCTGGGCGGTCCGCCGAGCATCCTCGGTTGGCCTTCGTCAACGTCGTCGGGTCCTGCCATGCTTGATTCGTCCCCGGCGTTGAAGCCGGTGACCGTCTGGGATATCAACTCGGAGACCGCATCGAGGTCATCGTCTTCTCCGAAACTACTATCTCGCTCACCACTGACCGCTGGCTCAGCCCGTTCGGGCTTGGCAGCAGACGCCAAAGAGGGTCGGTCGGCAATGGTTGCCGGAGGCGGCCAATCAAACGATACGTCCTCGTCGGCCTTCGGCGGGTGGCCGCCAATCACCGGTGGCAGTTCGATCAAGTCGATATCGACGGTCTGGTCGGCTCTGGGGAATTTCCGTTCCGAACGCTCACCACCGACCGACAACGCGTCGTTGGCCGATTCCTCATCGCCACCGGCATCGGCATCGGCGTTGTCATCGACGTCAATAGCCGCCACCTCGCCCGAGTCAGATGTCTCGCCGGTATCTGCGGACTCGGCCTGGGTGGCATCGCCATCGTTGTCGGACCCGCCTTGAAGTCGGTCGATCTCGGTGTTGGCCGACTCGATCTCAAGCCGCATTGCATCGATATCGACCATCGCTTCTGCCAGCTTCTCCTCCATCTCGGCCCGCGCGGTTTCCGCTTCGGAGAGTTGATCTTCTAGAGCCGCCCTGGCAGTAGTCCCAACCGCCAGCTGAACCTCAAGTTCACCCCGGTCTGAGTCGGCGCCGTGTCGACGATCGTCGAGTCCAGCAACCTGTTCGAGCAGCTCGGCTTCCCGCGCCTCGGCCTCCCGTATCTTCGATTCGAGCTCGTCGCGAATGCCGTCGAAGTCGGCGACCTGCCGCTCAAGCGCGGTTCGGTCCGTTTCGACCACCGCCTGTTCTTCGAGCATTGCCGCGATTCGCTGCTCTAGCTCGTGGTTGGTCGAACCGCGGTGAGATAGCTCCTGTTCCTGATCGAGCACCGCCTGCTCGGCGTTCGCCTGCAGCTCGAGAGCATCGGCCAGTTGGCGTTCCAGTGACGCCCGAGCCATGTCGGCGGCAATCTGTTGCTCGGACAGTTCAGCGATCTGACCTTCAAGCTCTGACCGCTGTGCCTCTAGGGTCGATTCGCGCTCGATGGCGAGAACCGATTGTTGTTCGAACGAGGCCAACTTTTCGTTGAACTCACCGAGCTGTTGCTCGGTTGTGGCCCGGCCCCGATCTGCGGCTTCCCGTTCGGCGTTGGCATCGGTCAGCTTCTGCTGCAGCGACGACACCTCGACCTCGGCCGAGGCAAGCTTTTCGGAGATTTCCGACAGTCGACCATTGAGCCTTTGGCTCTCTTCCTCAGACTGGCGGGACATCTCACCAAGCCGAGCGAGCAGTTCATCTCGCTCGGTACGCAACACACCGGCGTCTACCCGTTCGGCTTCCAATTCCTCGATGCCAATGGCCAGGCTGTGCCGCTCCTCTGTCAGCCGGTTGATGTCGAGGATCTGCTCCTCGTGGGTAGCTTCGAACTGGGTAATCTGCGCTGCCATGCGTTCGATCCTCGAACGCTCGGTATCGAGCTCGGCGTTGGCTTTTTCGGCCTTTGTTTCGACGACCCGAAAGCGGGCCGTCAACTGCTCATGATCGGCGGCGGCGGCCGCTGCCTCCCCCCGAAGTTGACCACGCTCGGTCAACAAGCTGTTCCTGGCAACGACCAGGTCATCTCGCTCTTTGACCAATTCGGCGATTTGGATCTCCGAATCGTGGCCCACCTGTTCGAGATCGGCCATTCTGGCCAGCTGAACGTCACGCTCGACCCGAAGCTCGTTGAGCGCTTGACGGTCGGCGTCATTGCGTTGCCTTGTCTCGGATTGCTCTTGGAGCATTTCGGCGAGGCTGGATTGCAAGTCGGTCAGTTGGGTCCGCAGCCCATCCCGTTCGGCTCGCAACGATCCGACCTCAGCGGCCAGGCGATCGGCGTCCGATTGAAGCGCGCCATGCTGGGCCGAGGTCGATTCCAATGCCAATTCCGTGTCGGCGAGGCGCGAGGTCAGTTCGTCTCGTTCCGTCGTCACCGATTCGGCGGTGGCGGTCACGTTTCTGAGCTGCTCCTCCAGACCATCCGACAAGGTGGTCAACCGAGACAACTCTCGGTTCGCCGTTTCCAACTCGGCGCCTAACGCAACGTTCGTCTCAGAGAGTTCGCCGACGTCGTGGCCGCCGGTCTTCTCATCTATTTCGCGAATCCGCGAACGCAGTTCATCTCTCTCGCTTCTGACCGAATCGGTGTCTTCGCGAATCTGTTCGAGTTCGGCGCTCACCGTTTCGAGCTGTGCTTTTGCCGCCGCCCGTTCACGCTCGGCGCTTTCGAATCCGCTCTCGGCCCTGGCCAATTTGTCTTGGAGGCTGATGATCGAGACCTGAGCATCCGATGCCTGGTTCTCGACCTCCAATCGATCATTGCGAATCGTTGCCAGCTCTTTTTCGAGCTCGACCCGCCGTTTAAGGGTCTCGGAGTTTTGGCGCAGGGTTTCTTCGCGCTCGTTACGGGCCGCGGTGAGATCCGCCTCGGCGATCGCCAACTCGTGACGAGCGGCTTCAAGATCGCTCCGGAGATCGAGGACCTCACTCGCCAGCTGCTGCATCTCAGGAGATGGCGGAGCTTCGTTGGCAACCTCGGGCTCTGTCGCAGCCACGGCCTGCCGTTCTCCAGCTAGACGAGACACCAGGCCGCGAAGGCTCGACAGCTCGCTCTCGATGGCGTCGGCTTCGTATTCGGCTTTGTCGGAGTCGCCTCGTTCGCCATCGTCCGATGCGAGTGGCTCCAGGTGGTTTGTCGCTTCAACATTGGCTTGATCGCTCACAGCGGTAGTTCCCAGAGTGGCTAGTTCGAATGGAGATTGGTTGGGTAGTTGGCCGATCTCTACGGTCGGATCACCCTGGTCGAACGACGCCGAGTACTCGTCGCTCACACCGAAGGGATCTGGCACAGAAGAGTCGACCAGGTTGCCATGGTTCGCGGTGGTTGCGCGCACCGCGGTTTCGATCTCGGTTACGGTTCCGTTGGAGCCAGAACCATCGGGATCGGACAGTTTTGCGAATTCTTTGGCCCAACCATCCGGTCTCCGTAACCAGAGGAAGCCCGCCCGACCAACTTCGTCCTCCGAGGCCCGCTCCGCCACCCGTTCCCGGAACGTTTCGTCGTCCTCGATGGCGTGCTGTGCGGCTGAGATCGCTCGTCTCGGCAGCTCGACAGCATCCATAAACCTGCGCATCGTCCTCGGTGGTTCAACGGGTGCTGACGCCTCGGCACCGTCGCGAGCGACGGTAAAGGCTAGCTCACATGCGGCATGAAGCATCTTGGAGCCCATCAGTCCTGCCCCGACCAGCCAAGCACGGTGACACTATCGGCGCCGCGCCGGCCACAGATCATATGGTCCACATTTTCGACGGTCACCTCTGTTTCGAGAGGGCTCGGAACCCCGTCGACCTCAAAGCTGTAGGTCTCCTTGAAGCGCCTCGTCACAACCACATCGAACCTTGTCATGTTGCCGCACGTAACACAACGGTAGCGACTGTTGGACACGCTCGTACAGGCAACCTCGACCCAATTGTCAAAAAACTTTCACACAATCGAATGGTTCGGGCAGCTCAGCCCACTCAGTGACGAGGTGGTCACTTTTGCTCATCGACCAACCGATTGGTCACCGAAATCAGCCGTTCAAGCGTGTGTGTGGACCGACCGTCGTCGACGGCGCGTGCGGCGAGATCAAGGCCATCGGCCAGCGTCTCCACTCGGTCGGCGACCACGAGACCAGCTGCGGCGTTCAGTAAGACAATGTCACGATGAGGTCCCGGGGTTCCGGCAAGAATCTCATGGAACACCGAGACGTTCTCGGCCGGAGAACCGCCGACCAGCTCGTCGAGGCTGGTCCGCTCAAGACCGAGAGCCTCTATCTCAATTCGCTCCACGGAGACCCCGGTTGGCGTCACGATATGGGCGACGGAATCACCGGTCGTCGACAGCTCGTCGAGACCGTCGGCGCCTGCAACCACCCAAGTCGACGTGGCATCGAGGGCGCGGAGCGTTTCGGCCAAAAGTTCGGCGGTCGCCACCGAGGCGACGCCGATTACCTGCCTGCTCACTCGACCGGGATTGGCCAACGGACCGAGAAGATTGAAGGTCGTCGGGATCCCGAGTTCAGCCCGGACCGGTCCGGCGAAGCGCATGGCCGGATGGAAGCTACGAGCAAAGGCAAACCCGAGACCAACCTCTTCGATGCAAACTTCGAGATCCTTGGGTCCCAGTTCGATCGCCACTCCGAGCGCCTCGAGAAAGTCGAACGAACCCGAGGTTGACGATGCCCGGCGATTCCCATGCTTGCAGACCGTTGCACCCGCCGAAGCAGCCACGATGCTCGCCATGGTCGAAACGTTCAGCGCGTGCGACCGCCTATGGGCCGAACCGCCGGTGCCAACGATGTCGATCGTTCCGGCCGGCACCGTCAACGGTTCGGCGGCAGCGCGCATCGCAGTGGCTAAACCGACCAGCTCGTCGACGGTCTCCCCTTTCGCCTTCAACCCGACCAACAACGCGGCGATATGAATCGGTGAGGTCCGCCCGGCGAGAATGTCGGTCATCGCCGCCTCTGCCGTCGACCGATCGAGATCCTGGCCAGAACTCAGCTGCCGAAGCAATTTTGGCCATCCGCCGTCGGCCTCGACGGCCGATGGCACTTCGCCGGCCGAGTCCGCGTTGGTCGGAGGTGACTGGGTCGATTCCATGGCCCGAGACTGTAGCCAGTCACTCAAGCAGCGCCGATGTCACGCATCGTCAAACATTCGGGCGGCTGTCGCGAAGCGCTCCGCTATGCCGGATTCAGCCGACATCAGGCTTTCCATCCAATCGGCGATTTCGCTGAACCCTTCTTGGCGAGCGACCTCAGCAAACGATGGGTACATTTCCTCAGCTTCCTGTTGCTCGGCCGCCACAGCAGACGCCAGATTTTCTTCGGTCGATCCAATGGGCGACTCGGTGAGCGGGTCACCGGTTTCAGCCAGAATGTCTAGGTGCCCAATAGCGTGCCCGCTCTCGCTGTCGGCCGCCGATCGAAAGAGGGCGGCAATGTCGGGATGCCCCTCGACGTCGGCCTGTTGGGCGAAATAGACATACCGTCGACTCGCCTCGCTTTCCCGGGTGAAGGCCGCTCGCAGGTTAGCCTCGGTCCGAGACCCGCTTAGTTGGGGGCGCTGTTCTTGTTGTTGGTCCGGCACCTGGTGCCCTCCTTCGGTCGGTTCGCTCGATCACCGGCACGCCACCCCGCTATTCTCTGAGGCAGTGCGCAGACTCGACTGGACGATAGTCCGTACGGCCGCAACGGGAGGCTTGCTACTTCTGGTACCGGGAGCACTCGGTGCCGCGTTGGCACTCGACGAGGGATCGTCAGCGGCTTGGGCACTGGTGTTTGTCTTGGTGATCCTGTTCGGTTTCGCCCTCGCCGGATTCATCGCCGGCCGGCTTCGACCCGACACTCCGATGGTTCACGGTGCGGCCAGCGCGTTCCTGGCGTTCGTCGTGGCCCAGCTCGTCGGTGTCGTCGCCGGGTGGGCCGATGGCGTCGATATCAGTTTGGCCGCCACCGTCCTAACCGGCGTGTTGGCCGTGACGTTCGGGATAGCCGGCGCGTTGGCCAGTGATGTCGTCCGTCGGCGGATGGCCCGAGCATCACGCTGACCTATCGTTGCGGGCCCCTGGTCGGTGGCCTGATAGTATGCGGGCTGGGTGAGTCGACCGGGTGACCGCGATCGGAACGCGTTGCGATTCGATCGAGGAAGGTCGGGGCTCCACAGGACAGGATGCTGGCTAACGGCCAGTCGGGGAAACCCGCAGGACAGTGCCACAGAAAACAAACTGCCGATGGACTGGAACCGATTGGTGACGGTCACAGGTGATGGTGAAACGGTGCGGTAAGAGCGCACCAGCGGCCGGGGCAACTCGGCTGGCTAGGTAAACCCCATTCGGAGCAAGGTCAAACGAGGCCATGGGTCGTCCGCCCCCAAGCGCGTTTGTTTGGAAGTCTCGGGTAGACCGCATAGATGGATGGTCACCGAACGGGAACCGGAGACGGGCCCGGGAACAGAACCCCGCCTACAGGTCGACTCACCCTCAATTCACTGGCCCAACCACCAACGGCGGCCATCGTGGGCACATCGGCCGTGTTGCGACCGGGCGTAATAGCAATTACGGTGCAGTTCTCTCGCTCGTAGCGTTAGCTAGCTCGCTACGACAAGTTGCCGTTTCGGCCGATGGGCCGGCAGTCGCCCGCTGGTCCATACTCGCTCGAATCGGTACGCCGGTCGGATCTCGTGCCCGAGGTCCGACCGGCCTCTGTCCACCGGTCGGATGTTGCGAAGTCGACTCGGGCTTCACCGGCGATCGGATTGTCCGTTTATCCCGCGACCGACCACACCATTGCAAAATGAGCTACCGCGGCCACGACCGTGAATCCATGCCACACCTCGTGGTACCCAAACACCATCGGACGAAGACGCGGACGCTTGCAATAGAACAGGATGGCGCCGATCGTGTACATCATTCCGCCCACGGCGAGCAGCGCGAACTCGGACCAGGTGAGATGATCGATAATCACCGGCAAGGCCAGCACCGCGATCCACCCAAACGCCAGGTAGAGCGCGTTACTCAACCGGAGAAGACGTGCTCCACCAAACAGCTTGACCGCGATTCCAACAGCCGCCGCAAGCCAAATCGCGGCCAAGATAGATCGACCCCAACGGGGAGGCAACGCCAGTAGACACACCGGCGTGTAGGTACCGGCAATCTTGACAAAGATGGCGGAATGATCGAGCCGACGCATGATCTGCTGCGCCCGTTCCGTCCTAGCTAACAGGTGATAGCCAGCCGATGTACCAAACAACCCGAGCATGCTCACGAGGTAGACGGTCACCGCCACCTTGGCCGTTCTCGACGTGGCCAGCCAAAGAAGCGCCGGGCCTACGACTGCGGCGAGGGCGAATCCTCCGGCATGTAGACGACCGCGCCAACGGGGCCGCGGCATGCCGTCTGCAACCGATACGACCACCGGTCGTGTCGAGGCATCTCTCATCCGGCGTCGAGTGCGACGTTCCATCGTCGGTTTCTGGTCAGTCGATTCCGATGCTTCGGATCGGGGCGACGTAGCCTCGTTCATTCGAGGTGACCAACGCCGTTGAACAGCCGCAGCATCGGGCCCTCCCGGCCGATGGCAATCTCAGAGATTGAGGCCTGGGATACGAAACACCGCCACGACACCGCGATCGAGCAGCCGAGCGCCCACGCTATTGCCGCTTTGATAGGCGACACATGGGTCACGACAACCACCTCAGCGTCGACCGCGCTCGATCCGAGGTCTTCTAGGCAGGCCGCCACTCTCGTCCCCAGTTCGTGTAGCGACTCTCCTCCGGGTGGACGGAAGTCGGCATCGTCACGCCATGCTGTCCAGGTCTCGTCCGAAATCTCTGCCACCTTTCGCAGGTCGAATTCGCCGTAGTCGAGTTCGATGAGGCGCTCGTCAACTTCGATATGTTGCCCAAACGCCTCAGCGGTTTGACGGCACCGCTGCAGCGGGCTGGAAACGACACGGGCTGGCGTTGGCACTGCTGCCGCGATGGCGGCGGATTGGATCCGTCCCATCTCGTTTAGGTCCGGGTCGGCCCGTCCTAGTAGCAGACCGGAGGCATTCGCCTCGGTCTGGCCGTGGCGGCATATGTAGAGCGTCACTCGGCCTCCTCATCTACGGAACGGCGGCTGCGTCCTGGACAAACCGGCCGGTGGACGACCAGGCTCAGGATAGGGCCCGTCGGGCGAGGTGCCCCTGGGATACCAACAGGTGTCGATTGTCGATGTTGTCGAGCTCGTATCGACGGTAGGCCCAAAACGCCACGGCAACCGCAACCACATCGAGCAACAGCCGCACCGTCACTCCGCTCGATTCCGGCAGATCCACCTGCCGCAGGTCCGAGCCCAGAAGCGGCCACCAGAACAATCTTGAGGTCGACCACGATGCATCGAGCACGAGGTGCATAAACAGTCCGATTGGGATTCCGAGCAATCTGCGCCGAAGTAGACGACCGGCACGCAATCGACCGCCGACGGGACCTGTTGGCACCGTCGCCATCATTATCACCGTCAGGGTGACCACCGGCGTAACGAGAGAGTGCAGAAACGAGACCGACCCGATGACGACGTCGACGACCGGCACGACTGCGGCGATGGACACCAGCCGATAGTCGATCTTCGGGCTGCGAAAAATCTCGGCGACCAGTACCGGGCCGACGATAGCGAACCACAACAACACCGAGTGTGCCTCCTGAACCGATGAGCCCGATCAGCGGACTAACAAACGACCGCACTCTTCGCACGTGACCACTGCATCGTCGGGCATCTTTCCCACCTGGTCGACGGCCATCGCCGACAACTGGATATGGCAACCATCGCATCGCCCATTTACGAGACGAGCAACAGCGACGCCGTCGTATTGATCCCGAAGATCCTCGTACCTCGTCAGCAGCTCAGGGACAGCCGGTCCGGCCGCACTGGACCGCTCGGACGCTACGCCCTCTAGCTCCGTTTCGAACTCGGCGATGGCCACCGTTAACTCGTTTTGGAGTGTGGCCATCTCGGCCTGGAATTCATCACCGATCTCGTTGAGGGCCGAAAGCTGCTCCGCCACCGACTCTTGCTGTTCCATCAATAACAGCTGGTCATCTTCTACTCGCCTCTGACGTTCCAGGAGGGTCGCGGCTTCGTCCTGAAGCGCCAACAACTCTTTGGCCGCGGTTACATCACCCCCATAGAGCTTCCCGTCGGTCTCCTGCCTCTTTTTCTCGATGGACGCTACTTCGTCCCCCAGCCGCTTCTGCTGCCGTTCGAGGTCATGACGACGCTCCTCGGTATTGGCTTTCGACGTCTCGTGCTCAGCCATCCGACCCGAAAGGTCGGCCATCTTTTGGCGAGCCGGGTGGTTATCGATCTTGTGTCGCAGCTGACGCATCGCAAGGTCGAGGTTCTGGATAGTGAGAATCTGTTCGTAGGACGGTGAGGCCAAGCCGTAATCTCCAGTCGACGAGAACGCCTGGGACCCTAGCCGATGGATGAGGGTTCCATCCATGACTGGGACTCCGATCGGTTAACTCCGGGTCGTCAATCCTCCGGTGGGGGGAGGACGTCTGGCTCGCTGGGAGGCGTTGCCGGTTCGATTGGGGGCAGCGTCGGTATTGGGATCGTCGGTCGAGGCTCAGGGTCAGGGTCGGGCGGGAGCGGCTGGGACGGGAGCGCTCCCTCGTCATCATCGTCTTCTTCTGGGACGGAGTCTTCGCTAGACGGAGGTGCCGTCGACTCCGGTATTGGCCGGAAACAATCGAAGTTTCCGTCTCCGTCACTATCGAAAAGCTGGGTGCCGGCCGTTCGGCCCTCCACTCGATCGAAATCGCAATAATCGATCTCACCGTCGACCCGCAGATAACTGCCACCGTCTTCGCCCTCGGGCTCGGGAAACTCACGGGGCTCAAGATTCTCGTGAAGGATGGTGTTGTACGCCCCCCAGATGGCGGCAGGAAGCCCACCACCGAACCCGTTCCAACCCGAGAGTCGAATACTCAGCTCCTCGTCGGGGTGACCGAGCCATACCGCAGTTGCGTAGTAATCGGTGTACCCCACGAACCAGGCGTCGCGGAAGCTATTCGTCGTTCCCGTCTTACCAGCGGCCGCATGGCCGTCGCCGATCTTGGCCCGGGTCCCCGTGCCTTCTACAACATTGCTTTCAAGCACCGAGGTGATCAATCGGGCTGATTGTTGGCTTATGCCGCGGTTCCATTCCTCTTCTTTTTGGAAGATGACGTTGCCGTCTCGATCCTCGATTCGCTCGATGTACCACGGCTTGTTGTAACGGCCGTCGTTGCCGATCCCGGCGTATGCGGCGGCCATTTCCATCGGGTGAACAGCGGCGGTGCCAAGCGGCAACGACTTGAAGTCGCTCGCGCCCTCCGGCAGGGTGGTGATCCCCAACCGCTTCGCCGCCTGAACGACCTTGTCGTTGCCCACGATCTGACCCAACCGAACGAACGCGCAGTTGTTCGATGATCGGGTGACGGCCTCGATACTCTGCCGTCCTCGGAACGAGCCACCGACCTCGTAGACACCGTTAGGAGACCCAGGGTCATCGAATTGGCATGGGCCGTCGGCTCGAACGACGTCGCTCGGCGAAAATCCCGCCTCAAAGAGAGCGGCAAGCACGAACGTCTTCATCGACGAGCCAGGAAGTCGGAGCCCTTGGGTGGCGAGATTGAAGTTGTCGCGTTTGAACTCCAAGCCGCCAACGACAGACCGAACCGCCCCACTATGCGTGTCGATCGTGGCCATAGCCACCGTGAAACCCTCTTCGTTGTCCGGCAGGAGTTCGTCGCGGGTCTCAAGCGCTGCTCGCTGCATTGCCGGATCAAAAGTGGTGTAGATCTTGAGTCCACCCCGGTACACCAGGTTGAACCGATCGGTACGGTCTCCGCCGAGGATCGTTTCATCGTCAAGCACTGCTTCGAGTGCATCGCGGATGAAATAGTCGGTCGGCTCGATCGGGAACGGTTCTTGACGTTCGGCTGGAAGTGGCGTCAGTTTGTAAGTGTCGGCTTCTTCGGCGGTGATATGACCGGTTACGACCAACCGGTCGAGCACCACGTTGCGCCGTTCACGGGCTGCCTCGGGGTTTCGCGTCGGGTCGAAGCGACTCGGGCTGCGAATGATCCCGGCCAGCAACGCCGCTTCGGGCCAACCGAGCTCATCTGCGTTTCGGTAGCCCCAGTAGGTTTCGGCCGCGGCCTGCACGCCGTACGCGCTCGAACCAAAAAATACCGTGTTGAGGTACCGTTCGAGGATCTCATCCTTCGTCATCTGCCGTTCGAGACGGAGGGCATAGAACGCCTCGGTGCTCTTCCGGGAAAAGGTCTGCTCCGAGGTGAGTAACGAGAGTTTGACCAGCTGCTGAGTGATCGTCGATCCGCCTTGGGCAATTCCGCCTGCGTTGATGTTCTCGACCAACGCCCGGACCGTACCCCGAAGGTTCACGCCGTCATGCTCATAAAAGTCGGCGTCCTCGATCGTGAGGATGGCATCGATCACTTCCTGAGGGATGTCATCAATCCCGATCGGCTCGCGGTTTTCCTCTTCACTAAGGAACGTAAGGAACGTGCCGTCGGAGGCGTGCATCGATGAGCGTTCGGCCAACACGTCGAGTTCGAGTTCGCCGGCTGTACCTTCATGTGCAGTAGCGATCGTGCCCACCTGGGGCAGCACCGCCACCGCGGTGGTCGACGCCACCGCAGCGAGCGCGATGAGGACAATCCCAAGGGACGCCATTCGCTTTAAGAAACGGAGAAGAACCACCAATGCATGGTAACCCCAACGTCGCTATGGGGGCGGTCATCTCCTCCGGCTTGCAACATGACGTTCACGGTTCAGGCATGTCACCGAAGCGCGGTCAGAACCGCTTCAGCGGCACCGGCCGGATCACCACCGGTACTGACGGCAAAACCCATTCGAAGCCGACCGGCATCATCGCCAACGATCACGATCGAGACCGTGTACCGGTCGACGGCGGAACATCCGGCGAACATGATCTCCCAGTTATCACCACAGAGCGCCGCCGCAGCCCGCGCCACCGCGGTGGCAGCGTCGGTGGCTGTGGCCGAACCATGGCGTGTACGCAGCGCCGGCCCCAAACCATCGTCCCGATCTGTTTGGCGTTCGACAGCATCGTCGAGCCAGGGAACGGTTGTTCCACCGGCCATTTCCACCCTGGCCGAGACACCGACCTCCGTCCGGTCGACCGAGACCGAAAGACTCGACCGAAGTTCCGATCGGCGAGCCGCCTCAGACCCATCGTCGGACAGGGCCGTGACCACCGAAGCGATGACTGCGCCGAGCGCATCGGACTCGGATTCGGAGAACGCGCTGGCCCGCACTGCGACCGCGACGGCAGGGTGATCATCGACGGTGAGCCGAGCGAACCACGCCCTGTTTTTTCCGATCGACGCCTGCCATGTGGTTCGCTCTCCACCGGCGACCGTTCCCGACGACGCAACGGTTAACCCGACCGGACCATTCGGGCGACCGAGGAAAGCCGATCGACGGTCAAGCCCATCGACGGCGAGCGCAGCGTGAAGCCGACCATAGACTTCAAACAACGCGGGAGACTCGATAGACCAGCTCGGAGGCAGGCGGGAAGCGAGAAATCGCGAGGTCGGACTTCCTGCTCCTCCAACCAGAATTAGACCATCGAGTCCGAACGCATCGGTGACCACGGCAAGAGCGGTGTCGACAACAAACGACCGAAGCTCAGCGGCCTTTGCCCGAGGCTCTCCTCCGACGAGATGGTCTAGTCCGTACTGCGAGCGCTCGTTTGATGATCGGTCTACGACCGGCTCATCGAGAATCCCGGCAAGCCCGCGACCGAGCGCCATCGAGCCGGTCCGCCTCGACGAACCTCGGCGAGTTTTGGCCGCCGTCGACGAGCGGCGCGCATTCGACTCAGCTGATCCCGAGTCGGCCGTGCTGCCAGAACCGGTGGGCGAATCGTGGGAAGCATTGGTGTGGCTAATGAACGCGACCGTACCACCACATGAACGCTCATTGGTCGATCTGCTTGAATCTATTTGCAGTTAAACGCGACGAATCAACAAGCTTTATTTAGTACATTGACGTCGGTTCGACGGCATAGTTTTGGCCGCATCGAGATGCGTGTCAATCCTGAGGGTGTGGAGTACGACCATTTGATTTGCGACCACAAACTCGTTCTCCTTCTTTGTCACCAGCACGACACCCGTCGGCTTATGACGCACCCTTGCCCAGACGCGACCCCGTCGCAAACGGCTAGAGTCTGGCGATCATGGCAGGAACAAGGCGGCAATACGCTGAGCTAGTGTCGAGATCGGGTCCGTGGATCGAAGGGCTGCGCAACATGCGCATCCTCGTCACCGGTGCCACCGGATTCATAGGAGGCCATGTGGTCGCCCTGCTCCATGAGGCCGGCGCAGACGTGCACGCCATCGCCCGGCGGCCGGAGCCTCGGACCTCCCTCGACACCCCCGTCACCTGGCATCGTGGTGACCTCACCGACGGCGCCGCCACCGCCGCTACGGTCGCCGCCGTGGAACCCGACCGGATACTCCATCTTGCCAGCTTGGTAAAAGGGGCACGAGATCCGGAGCTTCTTCTTCCGATGTTCGAGGCCAATACCGCCTCAGCCGTTCATCTGCTCGATGCGGCCCGAGCCGCCGGGGTCGGCCGGGTCATTCTCGCCGGTTCGCTTGAAGAGCCAACCGGAAGCGACCAACTTGCAACCTCGCCGTACGCCCTGAGCAAGGCAACCGCTACGGCCTATGGCCGGTACGTTCGGGCCAGGACCGACGTCGAAGTCGTCAACCTCCAGATTTTTATGGTCTACGGACCGGCCCAACTCGACGAGAAGAAACTGATCCCCTACGTGATCCGCTCGCTTCAGAACGGCGTCGCCCCGTCGCTGTCCAGTGGAGTCCGAAACGTCGACTGGGTGTTCGTAACCGACGTTGCTGAAGGGATCGCCCGTTCATGTGTCGAACCGGAACCCGACGCTGCTGTCCCGCTCGGCACGGGCACGTTGACCACGGTTCGGTCGGTGGTAGAACAGCTCGTCGAGTTGTCCGGCGTCGATGTCGAGCCAACGTTCGGATCCATCGTCGACCGTTCGGAGGAGGTGGAGCGGCGCTGCGACACGGAACTAACGACGAAGCAACTCGGATGGGCACCGTCTACATCCCTCAGCGATGGCCTGCAGGCCACACTCGACTGGTATGGCACAACATAATGGTCCCGGCGTCGACGCCAGAAGGTGGCGAGCGAACCACCCGCATGCGGCGATTTATGGAAGAGGCGTTTCCGCTGTGCCGCTCGATCACCGGCGGCGGGGTGCGATCAACGCTCGATCTGATCAACGCCGAACTGGACGGCCTCGAGCTTGAGCGCCACGAGGTTCCAACCGGAACGTCGGTCCTCGATTGGACGGTTCCCAATGAGTGGAACCTGGTCCGGGCTTCGCTGGATGGCCCGGACGGGCCGGTGTTGAACACCGATGACTGCAATCTCCACGTGGTGTCCTACTCGGTTCCTGTCGATACGGAGATGTCCCTTGAGGAACTCCGGCCCCATTTGTTCACGTTGCCCGACCACCCGGACGCCATCCCCTATCGAACGTCCTACTACAACGAGACGTGGGGCCTCTGCCTCTCGCAACGCCAGCTCGACTCGTTGAAAGATGGCCGCTATCGAGTTCGGATCGATGCCACACTGGCCCCAGGACACCTTAGCTACGGCGAGGTGGCGATCCCGGGGGCCCGCAGCGACGAAATACTTCTGTCGACCCATATTTGCCATCCATCGATGGCCAATGACAACTTGTCTGGCATTGCCGTTCTCTGCGAAGTTGGCCGCCAGCTCAAGGCCAAAGGCAATCTCGGCCATACCGTCCGATTGCTATTTATCCCGGGCACCATCGGCTCCATCACCTGGTTGGAGCGAAACCGCGATGCCGCTGAGCGAATCAAGGCTGGGTTGGTTTTGGCCGGTGCCGGCGACCCAGCACCCGCCACCTACAAACGGTCCCGACGGTCGACGACCAGAACCGACTTGGCCATGGCGCGCTTGGTGACGGCACGAGGTGGCGAGGTTATCGACTACTACCCATACGGCTACGACGAACGGCAGTTTTGTTCGCAGGGTTTCGACCTGCCGATCGGCCGTCTCAGTCGTTCGATCCATGGCTCCTACCCCGAATACCACTCATCGGCCGACGATCTGGACTTCGTCGACGATGACACGTTGACCGACACCGTCGGGCTCGTACTAGCTGCCATCGATGCCCTCGACAACGAACCACGATTTCTCAATATCGCCCCCGAGGGCGAGCCACAGCTCGGGCGACGTGGCCTCTACGGGTCGGTCGGCGGCGCCATCACCGACAAGTCAACGGAGATGGCGGTGCTCTGGATGTTGGCCTACTCCGACGGCGATCATTCGGTTCACGACATCGCCGAACTCTCCGGTCTCGACCTCGACGCGCTCCAAGCTGCGACCGACGCGCTGGTCGAGGCCAGCCTCCTCGCCCCCGCCTGAGAGCTGTCGGACAATCACGTCATTCGCCGACGTTGGTCTCCGCCGCCCTCAGCGGCCAGCCACCGCATCGGGCCAGGAGCGATCTTTGGCCGAGATTGTTCGCTCGGCGGCGGCCGGCCACTCGATACCGAACGCTGGGTCGTCCCAGCGAACCCCACTGGCATGGGTCTGCTGGTACAGCGTGTCGATCTGGTAGCTGAGGACCGTCTCGTCTTCAAGGGTTTGAAACCCGTGGGCTATGCCGGGCCCGACGTGTAACTGTCGGCCGTTCTCTGGCGTCAGCTCGAAGGCTTCCCACTTTCGGTAGGTGTCTGAGCTGGGTCGGAGGTCGAGAAGCACGTCGTACGCCGCGCCCGCTTCGCAACGGATCAGTTTCGTCTCGCCGTAGGGCTCACGTTGGAAGTGCATTCCGCGCAAGGTATTCGCTCTCGTGTTGTACGAGATGCTGCCCTGGAGGAACGCCGCTGTGAGTCCCGACGCGCCGAACTCGTCGACACACCACGTTCGGGCGAACGAGCCGCGCTCGTCAGCGTGACGTTCGGGATCGATCGTATGGACCGCATCGATCGAAGTCTGCGTAATGATCATGGCTTCTCCCGCTACCGCTGTCGTACGACCCTTGTCGACACTTTGGTGGGCCGGCAGGTCAGAACCTGGCAGGGTACTGGAGCGGGATCCGTTCCCGTTTGATGAGGTCGAGCCCAGGGATGTCGAATTGCCCGGTGACCTCCCAATACGTTTCGCGGTCGTCGCGACTTAGCGAGCCGACCACATCGACCATGGCCTGTACCCAACCGGGCATGCTCGACTCCTGATTCGCCGCGTCGGACACCGGTGGGGTTGGAAGTACGAACGGTGCGGTTTGGGTATCGCCCTTGCCGATCGAAAATCGAGGTTCGACGTTGACATCGTGACGGAATAGCTCTCGGGTCCGTCGTTCACGGCTCCGATCGCCGTCGGAGTCGGTCGTCCATTCCGACCACTCTTCGGTGCAGACCAGCGCCACGAACAGCCGACCGGGCCCTAGGTCCTTCTTCGCTCGTACCGTCATGATCCCCTGTATCGGCTGCCCAGGCTCGAAGTACTGACCACCCCCGCTCCCCTGCAGCGCGAGCTCGATCGACCCTTTCAGACGGTGCCCAAAGGCCAGCATGAGACCACCACCGATTGCACCGACAACGAGAGCGATGATGATGACCACGACAACGACGTTCATGGCACCTGTTTAGTACATCGGCGACGACTGGCTATGGTCAACTGTCGATGTGACTTCACAACCACCCGTTTGCAATCAGTACCAGCCGTCGCGCCACCGCGATCAGCCACAGGCCTATCGGCGTGGACAGGCCACACACCCCGATCGCAGAACGTTGGGTCGTGTGACCCGTCCAACCGGTGTGCCCGGCTATTCCGAACTAACGACGCGGCAGCTCGGCGGCGATTTCATCATCGCTGCGATCCCGGTGTGAAGAACATCGGCCCTCGTCGGATCGGCAGCTGTCGCACCGCTGGTGTCAGATGAGGTCGAACGGTGACCGCGGTGGAGCGGGAGAACCGCAGAATTGGCAGTTGATGGAACGGGCCGAAACCATGGCGCCGCACCGACAGGGTGCCCCACTTCGGGTGCGTTTCATATCGCGCCGGTCGTCTCGGTCGTCGACTTCGGCAATTTTGCCTGTGAGATGCTCATCGGTCAGTCCGGTCGTCTCGCAAACCAACTCCCACATCGCCTCACATATGAGGGCGAGACGATCGACCCGCTCGTCGATCCCTTCGAGTTCGAAACCGGTCTGGCGGCGGTGCGCGGCCTGCTCATTCGAAATGCCGTTTGCGATCTGAGATGCCTTCGCTACCGCCCGGTAGTGGTGCCAGCCGTACATGATGATCTCATCGACAACACCGGGGCGCCGCTTGATAGCGATCGCTCAGCTCGGTCGTCCGCCGGTCACGCCTCAAGTTCGGGACCAGTCGTTGTCGGGCCGAACAGCCTGGCGAGGTGGTAGTCAACGGTGTCGTACGCCTCTTCGGCGGTGATGGTTTCGTCGAGCACGTATTGACCGAGCCCCGGCATCAAGGCGGTGATGAGTCTGGCCTCTCGCTCGGGATCGACGCCTGCGACTAGGGGACCTCGCTGGAGCTGTCCGAACACGGCGTCGTAGGCCATCTGGGCCTCGGTCGTCCGTTGGGAATGGCCCGGCTCCTCGATGGTGGCGACAATGGATTCGGTGTACAAGGCGATGTACATCAACGCCGCCACTCTGCTCTCGTCGTCGACGGGGACAAAGGACTTCAGGAACGCTTCCAGTACCGCCCTGGCCGAACCGTCGGTGGCCTCGATCCATCGCATCAACCGGGCGGTCGACCGTTCTCCGACGTGTTGTTGGGTGATGTCGAGAAGTGCTGCCTTCGTCCCGAAATAGTGCTGTATCAGCCGCACGGACATGCCGGCCTCGTCGGCGACCTGCCGGAACGTCGCAGCCCCGAGACCACCCCGCAAGGTGATCCGGCAGACGGCGTCTGTTATTTGACGGCGACGTTCGTCGTGGTCGACGACTTTTGGCACCAACCCATCGTACGAGGGTTTTATGGTATGCTTGTACCATGAAGGAACGGATCTACTTACCACAGTGGCGAAACACGACAGCCGAGCGGCGATACCGAGATCTCGACGCCACGCTCTGGCAACGGCAGTTGACCGAGGCCCCACCAGAGGCGATCGACGTGCCCACGAATTTCGGCCCGACCCGCGTCTATCGTTGGCCAGGAGACGGACCTCCGGTGATTTTCTTACACGGCATGGGGGACACATCGATTCGATGGATCCCCTACGCAGAGCAGCTTGGCCACAACGACGTTCTCGCCATCGACATCATGGGCGACGTCGGCGCCAGCAAACCAACCGTCGGCTTCACGAACTCCGACGACTATGCCAACTGGCTCCACCAAACCATCACCGAACTCGGACTCACCAACCCGACCATCGTCGGCGAATCCCTCGGCGGCTACATCGCCCTGTCGTACGCCATGTCCTACCCGGTGTCATCGACTGTCGTCTTCGATCCGGTCGGCGTGGTCAAACTTCGATTCGTACGCTTCATGGCCATGGGGGCCGGAGGGCTGCTCGGATCATTTGCCCCAGGCCCGATCCGGCGGTTTCTCGCTCGCCGCTTCCGCCATCCGTTGCTGCTCGACAAACAAGGGCTTCGGCTCTATTTCCAGGGCCAGCGAAACCATCCACCGAAGCTGCCACCGTTCCCGGTGTTCACCGACGAAGAGCTGGCATCGATCGACACCCCCCTCCACACGCTGGCCGGCGACCACAGCCCAGCGTTCGATACCGGGCAACTCGTCGAACGGATAAACAAGATCCCCGGAGCCAAGGCAGTTCTGTTGTCGGATGCGGGCCACGCGCTCACGATGACCCACTTCGACACGTGCCTCGCCACCGTGCGTTCCGCTCTTGCTCACGAACCCCGCAACCAATCGCACAACACCCGGTAGGCCGACAGTGCCTGTCCACTCCAAACCGCTAGGGCAACGGAACGCTGTGACCTGGCCGCGACACGTCAGCCTCGCCGATGGACATCAACCGCCGCGCTCGATGCGAAACTCGATCCGTCGGTTTTGGGCACGGCCATCGTCGGTCGTATTATCGCCGATCGGTTGCGTGTCGCCTGCTCCGAGCGTGGCAAGCCCAGAAGCGGGAACGCCAAACTCAACCAGACTTCGTCGCACCGCATTGGCTCGCCGAAGAGAGAGTTCCTGGTTGTGTGCCACCGATCCCGTGCTGTCGGTATGACCGACAATCACCATCGTCCAGTCGGGATGGGCGATGAAGAGTTCTGCGAGGTCTTCCAACACTTTTTCCCCGTCAGCCAAGACGTCGGAGTCGACGGCGAACAGAAGTGATTCGTCGACTACGATGTCGCCGCTCGGTGGTGGGGCACCAGGAAGCACCTCCAATTCATCGACCACGGCGATGCCGGTGGGATGGTGACCGCCTTCGAGTTCGGACATGAGCCGGTCGGCGGTTTCCTCGTCGGCGACCTGCCCCCGATAGGTCATCTGGCCTGCCGAAATGATGAGGACGGCTGCGTCGGGGTCGACAGCCACAGTATCGGTGTCAGCCGACCGAGTCGGGTCGACAGCATCCGATAGTTGGGCTTGCACAACGACCTCACGCTGTTCGTCGTTCAACTCGATGTAATGATTGATTGGATCGCTGAGGAGCACGGCCAGATCGGACGCCGGGACAGGAGCGCAACCGATCGAGGAGTTGTCGAGTGATCCGAAGTCGACCACTACTCCCCCATCAGCGCCAGACCGTCCTCCGCTGATTCGAGCTTCGAACGGCTCGTCGATGCCCACGACCTCGAAGCTATAGCAAACTTCATTGTTCTGGGGGTCGAGCCGGAGTTCGGCGAGCCCACTGGCCGACCTAGCTCCCTCCACCGCATCCGCCCGCACGTTGAAGGCGACAACCCCAGCGGGAACCGAGTCGCCGGCCAGCTCCGCCGCAACGTCAGCATCCACCTGTTCGGTGGCATCAGAGGTTGTATCGACGGCATCAGAGGTGGGTACACCGTCGGTGACCGGCCCGGCTGGATCCGCATCCCCGCCTGCAGTCACGTCGCCGGCCACGGAGACACCCCGGCCGACGAAGAGCGCCGAGATGATCCCCACCGATACGAGCAGCGCACCCAGCCCGATCAGCATCGGTAGACGTGAACTATTGTCGCCACTCCCACCGTCACTGCCGCTGCCGCTATCACCGCCCGGTCTGGGGTTTTCAACTTGGGATGCTTCAGTGAGCTCCGCAGTCGAGGTGACCTGCCAGGATCCGAACGAGGTCTCCCCCGTCGATGCCGGCTCGTCGGCACCCTCGGCTGTCTCGGGTGATCCTTCAGCGCCGTATTCGTCTGGAAAGAACTCCCGCAATAGCTGATCCGCCATCACGGGGGTCGTGTTGTCGTCATGCTTTTCCGCCACGTTGTGGGTAACCCGACCCACCTGACCCTCATTCCGAAGATGGCATAGACCGGTTGCGGCGTCCCGCAGCAACAAGGTCCAACCTCATAGTTCTCGGCGTCGGCCTCAGCTCGCGAGCACCCATGCCAAAAGGAGTCCGCGCATGGTCCACGCCAAAGTTCGGACCCAGTTACTGCTGGTCAGGCGCGCCGCGTCTCGACCATCGTGGCGTTCTGCCAGCCGTGTGTGGAGCGGGACTTGCACCACGACCGTGGATGTCAGTGCCCCTCCTAACAATGCGGCAGCGGCCCACGAGCTCCAGGTCGGCATCGTGTCGGGCCGATCGACGAGCAGGATCAGTGCGGTGACACCCTCGGCCGCCATCAAGGGGCCCACGACCCAGCTGATTCTTCGCTGATGGTCGGCAGCGGCAGTTGCAGGTGCCATTGCGGAGTAGGTGGCGAGCATCGGGTAGTGGACGAGCTGCACCATCCAGATGAGTCCGACCATGGCCCAGGTGGCGGCGGTGCTGATAACCAGCGTGGTCATTGTGGGGCGAAGGCTGCGCTGGGCAGGTCGGTCGCGTCACCGGCGATGGCATCACAGATCGTCGCAGCAACCGCATCCGGGTCCAGTCCCACGGGCATTCTCGACGCCTGGCCCTCGGTGGCCCCCTCGGCAAGCCCGGTCTCGGTGTGGGGTGGGCGGGCATCGATGACCCGAACTCGGCGTCGATGTGCCTCTCGACTGAGCGCCTCGTCGAACGACCGCATGGCCGCCTTGGAGGCTCTATACGCGGCCATGTCGGGCAGGTTCTGTTCGGCGATCACGCCTGAGATATTCATGATGACACCTCCTCCTCTAAGCACTTCACCACGACATCGAATCGGCCCGCGTGTTCGATGGCTGCGTCGATCACGGCCCGACCGGAGTCCGGATCTCGCAGATCCAGCGCCACGCGATGGCCTGCTACGTCTAGGGCGTGAAGTCGGGCCTCGTTGCGAGAGACCAACGTCAGCGTCGCTCCTCGTGCGGCAAGGTTGACGGCGATGGCCGAGCCGAGTCCTCCGCTGGCCCCGGCTATGAGAACCGATTTTATATTCATGCTGCTGTCGACTCCTGCTGGCTCGTCGCTCAGTACTCACCGAGCGGAAATCGTTTCTCGGGGTCTTCCCCATCAGCTTTTCCTCTGACATTTTTGTTCTGCTCGATCTCGATCCGGGTCATCGCAATCCCACCAGCGAGCACTGTTCCGTAGACGGTGATGGCAAAGACGATGAGGCCGACGGTGAATATGATCGTCTCGCTCATGGCCCCACCCCTTGATGCATTTAGGAGCGATCGCTGCAGTGGCGTGTGCAACAGTACCTGGGGCGATCCTCACAGCCCAGGGCAATCGCCGAACGATTGCGTCGCGGTTCTGGAAGCGCCGTAGGCAGCCATTTCCGTTAGGTTCTGTTGGGCCATCTCCCCGGAGGCGTCTAAATGACGCCCCGGTGGCTCGGGCGACGAGTACTGACGAGCCGTCCATGCCATGGTCGGCTCCGTAGGGTCTATCGGTCATTGGGCCTCCGTGCCAGGCACGTTTTGGAACCATGCGACTTCCACGTCGACACCGGGTGAATACAGTGCTCGGGGTGCGCCAACTGGGCTCGGGAGACCGGCGGCGGCGATCAGGTTCTCGTCAATCGAGACATCTTCAACGCGACGCAGCGGCCACCTCGGGTGGCGAACCTGGCCGTACAACAGTCTGCTACCGCGTTGCGTGATCAGGCCCCAGCGGGCCGTCAAGAAATGATCTAGGTCGCTCACATCCTCGCGAGCGATCACATCCCCGACCGAGAAGCTCATCTCTGCCGACGTCGCTGGACCTCGGGGCCACTTACGTGTCACCTCGTATCGATGCTGAGCCCCATCAGACTCATGGGTGGCCTGTGCCCAGCAGTACGGGAGAGCGAAGACCGACCGCGCGACCGCAACGATCATTGAACGAGGTACGTCCAGGGAGAAGAACCACACCGCTCGTCGCCCCAACGAATCCACGACATAGGTCCTGACATTGATCTCGATGAACGTTCCGAGCCACGGCACGGGCGGCGTCGGCCCGAGCTGCACATCGCGCATCTCGAACGGAATCAAACCCACCCAAGCGCTCCCATCGAACGTATCGACGGTGATGCCAGCAGGAAGCCTCTGCTGCACGACCTCAGGCTCGTATGACCAGTGAAAATAGGCTAGCTCGGCCCACTGCTGACGTAGAACAGGCCGGCGACCAGCGGCAGGTGGATCTTCGGCAACGGGTTCAATTGTTGGTGACACAGCCACTCGACAGTCAGTTGAGGGTCGACGTACTTCTCTTCGAGACAACACGCATCGGAAGGTTCGATTCGGTCCCAACGCGGTGCTGTTAGGAGGCGAGCGCTCCCGAGAATACCTGCCACGCCAGTAGCGACTTGGCGACGAAACTGAGCACGATGTAGATGCGCTCGCCGTAGAGGTAGTCGGCCCACTTGCCCTTAGCGCGGTACTGCTTCCACTGAACGATCGCAAAGCAATTGAAGAGCACGAAGAGCGAGATCACGATCCCATAGACGAAACCCGGGACCATGGCGTCGGCCGGGCCCTTCGGCGAGACGAGGCTGAAGACGACGGCGATCCATGGGATCACACCAGCGAAGCTGCCGAACCAGAACGGGAGCATGTCTCCGTCGCCGGGTGTGGTGTACCGCTCCTGAAGCCAGCCGAACAAAATCATGGAGACGTTGACCCCGAAGATGCCGAGCAAGGCGACGACATCAGCGGTGCCGTTCAACTGAAGAATGACGATGATCATGATCGACGACGACAACGAGTACTCGATCCATCGGTACTTGTTGATGTGCCGGCCCAAGCCCTCGACGTACTTCGGGAAGATCGGCGGTGAGCTCACGAAGAAATGGAAGAACGCCGAGAGCGCCATGAAACCAGCCACCATGTAACTGATGTTCAGATCGAACAGATTCACCGGATCCGAAAAGTTTCCAGTGCCAGGAGCATCGATGAGATAGGTCGCCACTACCGGAAGAGACGCGTCGTTCGACAACACCAGGATTGCGACAAAGGACACAAGATGGAGACCCCCGGCGAACAGATTCAGTTTGCGAAGATTTCCGAGTTGCACGTCCATCTTGGGACAGTAGATCCGATTGCGATTGAACGGCCTACTCAGCGCGACCCGAATTCGGCTCACCAGCGAAACGTTACGTCGAGGCCAGAGCGCAGGCGACGAGCAGGACTAGCGTGGAGAACTTGCCGAACGACACTCCAAAACAGCTTCAGCATGCGCGCGATGGCTGGCACCATCGGCCCACCATTCACCGAGAATCCAGGCCCCGGCCAGGAATCGGTGTGGGACTACCCACGGCCCCCTCTGGTAGTACCCGACCCCGCGCCGTGGAAGTTGCCCAAGCCGAAGGCCCCGTGGCCTCGACCAACCGGTCCGTGCGGGTCCTCGAGACGTCGCACCCGCCGGCCTTCTACCTGCCGCCGGAATCGGTGATTCCGGGGCGTTTGGTACGTGCGCCTGGCTCATCGCACTGCGAGTGGAACGGTGTGGCCGAATACCTGGCGGTGTCAAGTTCCGATAGGCGTACGTCCATTTGGCTCCGGTTGGTGTGCGACTCGCTGGTGGCGGGCTAGGCGGCGGTGAACCGGGTATCTGGAATGTTTCCCCTGGTCAGGTGTGGTGGGCCCGGCGGGGCTCGAACCCGCGACCGAGCGATTATGAGTCGCTTGCTCTAACCAACTGAGCTACAGGCCCTACCTTCCCAATCCTAGCCTCGACATGCGGCCGCATCCTCAGCCGAACCGCTCGATGATCGCACCCTCGTTTGTCCGGCCGGCAGCAATCGACGACGATGGTTCGCTATGGCTAACACAGGGTCCTCGTCGTCGTCCGGTCCGCTCGGGGGTGTCCGGATCATCGACCTGACGACCGTTGTCATGGGTCCGCTCGCCACCCGAGCGCTCGCCGACCTCGGTGCCGACGTCATCCAGATCGAACGCCCAGGTGGCGACTTCATGCGTGACTTCGAGCCGAAACGCTCGGCCAACATGAGCGCCTTCTCGATGAACGTGAACCGCAACAAACGTTCGGTGGTGCTCGACTTGACTTCGGACGCTGGGCGCGACGCCCTCCTCGATCTCACGGCAACCGCCAATGCGGTGGTGACCAATCTCCGCCCACGGGCGTTGGAAAAGATGCGACTCACCGACGACGACCTCCGAGCACGTCAGCCGTCGCTTGTCTACTGCTCGGCCACCGGGTTCGGCAGCAATGGACCATACGCCGACAAGGCAGCCTACGACGACGTCATCCAAGCCGCCTCAGGACTGGCATCGATGTTCGCCTGGTTGGACGACGAGCCGGCCTACCTCCCGTCGATCATCGCCGACAAGATCGCTTCACTCCACATTACTTATGCGGTGTTGGCTGGCCTCCATCAACAGGCGAGCACCGGGCAAGGGGACTTCATCGAAGTGCCGATGGCCGAATCGCTCGCTTCTTTTAATCTGGTCGAGCATCTCAACGGCCACACCTTTGAACCGCCCATTGGCGATTTCAGCTACCAGCGTCTCCTGACCAAGCATCGAAAACCTCGTCGTTCAGCTGACGGTTGGATTTGCATCTTGCCGTATAGTGACCAGAACTGGCGAGACTTTTTCCGCATAGCCGGACTCGAAACTTACATTGACGATGACCGATTCGCCTCGGTCAATGCACGGATCGACAATGTCGACGAGCTGTACGGGTTACTCCAAGACGTCATCAGCACGAAGACGACAGCCGAGTGGATGACCATCTGCGACCATCACTCCATACCGGCGGCGCCCGTCGTCGACCTGGTGGACATCGCGAAGGATCCGCACTTCGCCGAGGTCGACCTCATAGCCGAACATGATCATCCGACCGAGGGCCGCTACCGAGTCGTTCGGGATCCGATCATGTTCCGCTCGGGAAGCCCCGGCCTTCACCGGCATGCGGCTCGCTTGGGCCAGCACACCGCCGAGGTCCTGGCTGAGATCGGCTACGATCAGGCCGCCATCGATTCGCTCACGACCTGACCAATCCGATGAACAGGGAATCGATTCGCGTCACCATTCGTTATTTGGTTCATGGCCGACGAACGACCGAGAGTCCGGATCGAACCAAATCCGAAGTGGATCCGGGGCACGCTGCAAGGCCGGACCGTCGTCGACTCGACGACCGTCCAACTGGTGTGGGAAGTCCCGTACTATCCGGCGTGGTACACACCAGTAGATGATCTCGATGCCCAGTTGGAGCCGAACGGAAGATCTTTCCGATCCCCCAGCCGAGGTGACGGCACCCGCTATGACGTCGTGGTTGGCGGAAACGTCATCGCCGATGCAGCGTGGCGCCATCTCGACTCACCGGTACGCGAACTACGGGATCTCGTTCGGATTGAGTGGAGTGCGTTGGATACGTGGTTCGAGGAAGACTCCGAGGTGTACGTCCATCCCCGAAGCCCTGACGTCCGGGTCGACATACTTCCGTCGTCCCGCCGGATCACGGTCACCCTCGATGGTGTTGTCCTCGCCGAGTCGGCTCGGGCCCACCTGCTTTTTGAGACCGGTCTACCAACTCGGTACTACATACCGAAGGTCGACGTTCGTATGGACCTCCTCACACCGACCGAAACCGAGACCGCCTGTCCCTACAAGGGGTGGGCGAATTACTGGTCGGTCGATGTAGACGGTTCGATTCACGAGGATCTGGCCTGGGCTTATCGCACGCCACTTCCTGAGTCCAAAGACGTCGCTGGCCTCGTTTGTTTCTACAACGAGAAGGTCGATTTGGACATCGATGGTGTTCGCGTCGACCGTCCACGCACAAAATTCAGCTGACCCCAGCCCGACAATACCGTCGAAGCGGTCGACACCGCGACGATGCACTGGCAGAACATCACCGATCGAGCATCGACGCGCGGCGCATCGCTCGGTTGTACAGTCACGTTGCGTGACTGCGGCACGCCGCCATTCTCAATCGATTCACCAGGGCCACCCACGTGGAGGCCCGCGCCCATCTGGATCCCTGACCGTCGCTTCGGAAACGGCGGGACCGCTCAACGAGCTGACCAAGCTGGCAGCAGAATTGTGCAACAACCGGACTGCGTTCATCAGCCTTTTGGGCGACGAACGACAGTGGTTTAAGGCATCCTATGGCCCCGATCGAAGCACTGACACGACCGTTTCGGCGCTGTGTCGGCTTGCCGTCGACTCAGCACAACCGCTCTATGAAGTTCCCGACATAAAACACGAGGCTCGCCAGCGCCGCATCCACAACTTCGATGAGCCGAGTTTCCGATTCTATGCTGGAGCGCCGCTCAGACCAGAAGGCGAGCGTGCCGTAGGAACACTGAGCGTCGTTGGCAACGAACCGACATCCCTCTCCGAAAGCCAGCGCACCGGGTTACTTCGTCTTGCCGTGCTGGCCGAGAGCTTGCTCACCTCGCAGCTCGTCCATTCACGGAAAGACATCGCTCTCCGCAAAGCTGAACAGCGTGAACAGGGCTACCGATTCGTGGCCGACAATGTTGCGGACGTGGTCATCGTCCATTGTCGAGCCGGCAGTATCCGGTATCTCTCACCAAACGCATCGGGGTTGCTCGGCCACCACGACGTCGAAGCGATGGAGTCGCTTCGCCTTTTCGACCTGGTCCATCGTGATGATCGATCCAACCTCGAAGCGGCGCTCGACAACCTCACCGAGGACCAGCCAACGGCGAGCGTTGCCGTCCGGCTACAGTCGGCGACCACCGGATGGTTTGACGCTTCGATACACATCCGAGCCGTGGGCGATTCCGATACCGCCGTGGAATACCACAGCGCCATCCGAGATAACACCGAGGTCATCTCCAACCGAAGAAAACTGGAACGGGTCAACGCTCACTTGGTCGAGATGGCGAGGCAACGAACATCGCTCACGATGGATATTGCCCACGATCTAACCGGCCCATTCACCGCCATCAGCGCTACAGCCACCGCGATGGCTTCGAAGTTCACCGATCCATCTCTTGTGGGCGAGGCAGAGAATCTAACGAGCCACGTTCGGCAGGCCGAAGCGCTCATAACCAAACTCGGTCGTACCGCCGACCCGACACAAGACCCAACAGACGACAAGACAGGCCTTGACCGGCACCTGGTCGACTTGGCCGAACTCGTCGAACGAGCGGTCAACCAGCTCAGCGATAGTCCACCGGTTGCCCTCGATCTCCGCCGTGTATACGCCGAGGTCGACTTCGACGCGGTCTTTCGGATCATTACCAACCTGGTATCGAACGCCATAGAACACACGCCAGATGACACTCCGATCTCGGTCTCACTGACCGAGAGATCCGACCGAGCGGTGATCATCGTTACCGACGAAGGACCCGGCATTCCGGTCGATCAACGACGTCGGGTTGTTCGACCGTTCGAGCGGTATCTCGGCGACCGATCGGTCGCTGGGTCAGGGCTTGGCCTTGCGATAGCGAATTCGTTGACCGCCGCCCATGACGGCACCCTGGCCGTCCACGCAAATCGACCGTCCGGTACACAAGTGTTCGTCAGGCTCCCGCTCGCCGCTCCGGCGGGCGCCTCATAAGGATTCGGTGTTAGGCCCGACACCGATCGACTTATACCTTCACGACTCTGCCACCCAGAGCAACATGATGCTGCGAGGGAGACCCCTGTTATTTCGTAGCGCTCGACGGCAGTGTTATTTGAATACACGCATGTGACGTACACACATGTGACCACTCGGTCCATCATGTAGAGCAGGCCATTTCGAGTGACCGAATACCGCAGCGTCGCAGACCCATCTCCCACGTCGACGCCATCAGAAGAGTTGCCGATCCGGTCAACGCCACAATCTCGCGTGAGTCCCAAGATGCAACATGCCAGGCCGAACTAGCCTACCTACATTGGGTGCCGCCGACATTTGGCATCGGGCCGATGCGATACAGCAGTACTGGGTTTGCAGAGCTGCGACCGGAGCGGAACCGGCAGCGAGGATCGCGCCGATTAAGCTGAGTGCAATAAGAAGCGAAACACTTCGGCTGAGCCTCCTCGTCGAACTCTTCTTCGGCGGTCCTGATGATCAGAATTAGTCCTTCACCGACGATCCTTCCGATACCGCCCCGACGACCGCCGGGCGGCTACACGATCTACGCTTCCTTTAGAGCTGGGAGAAGGAACAGCATGATCGCAAGTAAGGGAACGGCCAGTGGGCGTTCAGGTCAGAGTCTCGCCTGCTTGTTAGCCGGTTCCGAATACCCTGAACGCGCCATGGTGATCGTTGGCGTGCCGCTTGAGCCTCCGCGAACACTGGCGATCCTTGGCTGAGGACAGCGGCAAGCGCCGACTGTTACGTACCGCTCGATCACGTCGGTTCTTAGCCGGCGGAGTCCTTTCCATCATCGCGCTCGGTGCGTTGGGCACTCAGGTGCAGCAGTGGTTGAACGACACTGACGGCGAGCCGAGGAAGGCCATGGAAACCAGGTCGTCCATTGTCTCACCGACAAAGGTGGTCCCGACACTACCCGTTCCAACCGTCCCGGTTTCCAATGCGCAAGATCCCACCTCAAAGAATGCAGTCGTTTCGGTGACCGCTACCACCGAGACCACCGCCAACACTCCACCTGATCGAAGTACCACCAGCGAATCGGATACAACGCCGCCAAATCCCCCCTCGACGGGAGAATCTCAACGAACACCGCCACCGGGGCTCATCACGACGCACCGGAGGTCCTCGAACTGGAACGCCGGCTACTGCCTGGAGGTTGCGGTCGAAAACACCGGCGCCGAAGCGGTTCCGTGGCGAGTGTGGCAACCGGTCGATGGGGAGATCGACCGACTTTGGAACGCCGTCGTTCTGGACGAGGCTGCCGACCAGGTCGAGTTCGGAGGGATGGACTGGAACCGTCTCGTGCAGCCTGGAGAAGAAACGGCGTTCGGTTTCTGCGTTAGCCGGTCTCAAGAGCCGTAAGCGGTAGGCGGACTACCGAGTAGCCGTTTCGCTGGTATCACCCCGTAGCTGTGACCCAGCTGCAACCATGCCGTGGGCTGCACTAGTTGTTTTTGTTTAGCTTTGACCCGTTCTGGACATACATATACCTGCAGACGCTAGCACCTGTTACATCCTGTGAAGTGACGCCTTCTAGCAGATCGATACCACCGTCTAACAAAAGGAACAAGGGCATGGGCGAGCGTTCGAACCGGAATTCAACCCAGCAGATATGGACTGACACCACAGGAACGAATTCCAGCGAACAGCATGTCCCGGTTGATCTTGTTCAAGCTGAACAGACTCAGACCCGAGCCCTCGCCGCTATGGAAGACGCTGTCGGGCCGAACCATCCCGACACCGCGGCCATACTCACCAATCTCGGCACCATCCAAGCCAGACTCGGCCGCCTAGACGACGCCGAACAAACTCAAACCCGAGCCCTCACCATCAAAGAAACTGCCCTAGGACCGAACCACCCCGACACCGCCATTTCCCTTACCAACTTGGCCAGCGTTCGTGCTCAACTCGGTCATGGTGATGACGCCCGACGGCTACTCACTCGAGCGTTCAGTATCTTCGTGTCTACCTACGGCACCGAGCACCCACATACCCAAGCGGCCCAGGCCGCTCTGACCTTGCTCGATGGGTAGCTAAGACGAAACCTCGGCGCGATGACTCGTATCCGGTTCGGTAAACCGCCAGCCGTCGTCCGTTGGCGAAACGACGTGGCAATTTTTGGCCACTCGCCACAACGCCGCCGGAACTGGCGTCGGGTCGTACCGATACAGATGCGGAAAGGCTTGAGCGATCGCCCTCGTCGCCTCGGCCGCATGATAATGCGGGATCTGCGCATGCAGATGGTGGGCGACATGTGTCGATCCGATGCGGTGGTGTAGAAGATCGATTACCCGGCCATACGGCCGGTCAATCGAACAGAATGCCCCTCGTACAAACGTCCAGTCATCGTCGGCATAGTGCGGTACATCCTCATCTGTGTGCTGGAGCCAGGTATATGCAACAAGCCACATGTTGCACACGAGATACGGTCCGACATAGAGGGCGAGCACCGGCCACACCGAGCGGGCGGCGACCGACCATGATCCGAGAACGAGCAATGTGGCGAGAACACCGACGGTGGACCAGCGAACCTTCCGAACCCAGCGATCGGGGAACAAGGCCGAGGAGAATGGCTCCGATGGCCAGAAGTGGCTCGTCATGCCGCGCTCGGGTCCACCGGTAGCGCCCACCAACAGATAGAGAGGCCACCCAGCAACGAACCGCCCAAGGATCGTCAGGACCCCATGTGCTCGCGGCCCAAGCCGGCGCTGCAACGCCAGCGCGCTGTTCCCCTTCTCAGTGCCCATTCGCTTTGGCACGTGTGTCTCGCCCTCGATGACATGGTTCGTCTTTCCATGGTGGATTGCGTGACTCCGCTGCCAACTAAAATACGGGACGAGCAACGCACTGTGGAGCACGAACCCCACCGAGTCCTGCAGACGCGTGCCCGTGCAGAACGCCCTATGGCCGCACTCGTGGGCGATGACCCACAGACCTGTGGCAAACGTTCCGACGACGACCGCATAGAGAATCCAAGCTGGAACCCACGCCACTTCCATTGGCAAGAAAAGCCACGCCAACACGCCGCTTCCTACTGTCAGAACGAACGACATCAAGGTGGAGACAGCAGATCGCCACAGTGACCGTTCAAGACAATGGGCAGGGATCACCGCCTTGACTTCGGCGGTGGTCGGATGTTCGTAACAGACGCTCACTCCAACAGCGTGCCAAACCCAGACCTCGACGAGACGCCGATGTGCCCACTAAACACCACTTTGAACCGTTGCGACCAATCTTTTGCGGCACGTTCAAAACAGAACGGTTCGATGATCGGCACTAATTCGGCGAGCTACGCGAAAACGTACACCACATCGCCCGGGCGGCCGAACCGGTCGACCATCACCCAGATGCCCAACTCACCTATCCGGCAACTGTCCGCGTCCAGTTGACAACGCATGCCTCGGGGGGCCTTACCAAGCTCGACATCGATCTGGCCCGTTCAATCTCCAAGTTGTCGACCCGCAGCGCCGCGGACCGGCACTGTGGTTTCAACCGATGGATCGCCCGCGCCAGGAACGCAATCGCTTCCACCTTGGCATCAGCGTCCCCCATAACGTTGCTGAAGTCCGAATCGAGGCAGCGCTTGCCGCTGGCGGCTCTCTAAACGACCGTCGGGCCAAAGCGTTTTGGGTTCTGGCAGACGCCGACGGCAACGAGGCCTGTATCTGCACCTGGCAGGACCGCTGAGCACGGGTTGACCGTATATAACGTGTACAAACGGTGCCGATTCGACGGGTGACCGAAAATTTTTGGCTGGAGGTGGTATCGCGACGGCCGGCGCCATCGGTAGAAGAGCTAAGGACGCGGTCCAGTCGCTCGTACGGCGGACCCCCGAACACAGGGTGGGAACACGTGAAACGAATAGTCAGTCCTCCTCAGCTCCTCATCGGAGTTGCCACAGTGGCGCTCTTGGTGGCGGCAATCGGCTTGTTGCGATCACCTGGTTCGCCAGGTGATGTGGTCGACACCGCGGCCGCCGGCGCTCTTGTCGGTGCACAGGCGTCGACTCCAGGGGAAGAAGCCGCAGCGAGTCCGGTACTCGAAGTCGAATTGCCGTCCATCGATAGCCTCAACGTGCTACCGGTGACCGAGACAGCGTCGGCTGAGGCCACCTCGACCGGGGAGCAGGCGCAGCCTGATCCGGCTGAGACGACGTCTGCCGAAGGCACAGCAACGGAGGAGCCAGCGACCACTGAGGCGCCAGCTCCTGCTGATGTCGAGCAGACCGGTTCCACCGAGGCCCCGACCCCAGAGCCACCCCCAGAGCCGGCGCCAGCCCCTGCGCCAGAGCCAGAGCCAGCCCCTGCGCCAGAGCCGGCCCCAGCACCGTCCTCGAATCCGGACGAACCGGCCCTTGGTTCGATCAAGAGCAAGGCTGACGACAAGGGCTACGACGTGCACGGGCATGTGGAACACTCGGTGGTTCTTCTTGGCCAACAGGTCCTCATTCCCGGTCAGGCAGCAACCGGCGGTTTCGTTCAGACCGACGAGAACAACTACGTGGCATACTCGCCGGTGACGGCCATGCTGCCTGTTGCGATCCAGGACAACAAAGAGGTACTGAAGAAGAAGCCGAACCTTGAGGGTGAAAAGCTCTATCGCCGACTCGCTCAGGAATACACCGGCTCGAACGATTACAAGAATCTCAATGGCGATGCCCAGCGGGCGATAAATATCCTGACCTGCACCGATTGGAGCAAGGTCAAGAAGGGGGTCCGGGAGAACACCATCAACCACCTCTTACACTCCCCGATCTCCTACGGCACGATCGGTTCGGTCGAGAACCCGATCTCCACCGACGTGAAGATCGACCTCGGCTACACGCACACTCGGGACAAGAACTGGACCGAGGTCGAGTACATGGGCAGCAACGTGTACCAGATCACGGTTGTCTCCAATAACAACAACGGCTCCCACACCGGCCACGCGATGGGCACGGCCTTTGTCGAGATGCCGGCTGGTACGTCTCTGAAGGAAGCACAGAAGATCGGTAATCGGATGATTCCGAGTACCAACAAGAACAACAAGCTCACGATCGATCCGGCCGCTAAGGACCTGTTCGAGTCGCTTCCCCGAGGCGCTTCACCGATGATCCTCTTCGAGCACCTTTCCGAGGAAGAGCAGAACGCGTACTTCGAAGGCCGTGGGATCGAGACGGTCGGGAAGCCGAACCCTGACTGCAACCCACTCGACGGTGGCATTCTCGGCTCAGCCCCGGCACCAGCCGACCCTGCCCCGGTGGAGCCACCAGCGGAGGACCCACCGGCCGAAGAGCCACCGGCCGAAGAGCCACCAGCGGAGGACCCACCGGCCGAAGAGCCACCGGCGGACGGCAACGGCGAAACGCCACCTGAGACGGCGCCGGCCGTGATGCCCGAGGAGGCCCCACCAGCTACGCCGGCCGAGGGGACAGAGACCCCGGGACAGTCGAACAACTCCGGCTGACAACCAGCCCGACTACGTACGCACCGCCCGCAGTGCGGGGAGAGCAAGTAAGTTTGCCTCTCCCCGCACTGCGGGCTACGTCGTCTCTAGGCTAAGTCGTCTCTACACCTCGGGACGAACGAGAAAGAAGGGCCCAAAATCCATGTCGACCAGCTCCGATGCCGCACCTCGGGACCGTCGAAAGGCCTCGGCAATTGCGAAGCTCCTCCCCCGTGCTGTGGTCGTCGCCCTCGCCATTTTGCTCATTGCCATGGTCGCCCCATCGGCCGCCCAAGACGAGGACTCCGCACCTTTGGTTCGAATCGCCATCAGGGCCGATGAAGGCACACTCAATCCGTTCCTGCAACCCAACGACGTCGCGGTCACTCACGACCTATTGATGCTGGTCTATGACTCCCTGTTTTGGACTCAGAGCCAGGCCTCACCTGACGAGTGGCTAGCCAGTGGCGCTGAACCATCGGACGACTTTCGAACGTGGACGGTCTCGCTCCGCTCCGGCGTCGAATGGCACGACGGCGAACCGTTTACCGCCGACGACGTCGCCTTCACCTTCCAGTACTTTCGCGACATCGGCGGGCCGGGGCGGTATGGCCATCACGTATACCAGCACCCGACGTTTGAAACCGCAACCGTTGTCGACGACCTCACCGTCGAGCTGACGTTTGCCAATCCGATTACGACCTTCCCCCAGCTCCCCGGCGGCGACGTACCGATCCTGCCCGAGCACATATGGTCCTCGATCGGTGATCCTCGTACCGATGCAACCTCGCTACCTGTCGGCACTGGACCCTACCGCCTGGTCGATCACCAACCCGGCTCGTCGTATCGGCTCGAAGCCAACGCCACCTATTTCGCCGGTGCGCCACTAGTCGATGCCCTAGAACTGTCCGTGATCCCTGAGGACCAGGCGGCGTTTGCTGCCCTCGAAGCCGGCGACATCGACATGGTGGCCCGCAGCACGCCACTGTCGTTGGTCGAACAACTCGACCTCAGAGACGATGTTGAGCTGTTGGTCGGTAGCCGCCAGCAGTCGGTCCATCTTCAGTTCAACCTCGGAAACGAGTTTCTCCAGAACGCCGACGTTCGCCGTGGCCTTGGCTTGGCCATCGACGTCGACACCGTGCTCGATGTTGTCGAAGACGGCGCCGGTCGACTCGGTACCGACACCTGGACCCATCCCAACTCGATCTGGACCCGGGACCCACTCGGCGCTCACCTCTCCGACACCGCGGCCGCAAACCAGTTGCTACAGGCCGCGGGCTTCTCCGATGCAGGCGATGGCTCCTTGTTGGCCCCAAACGGACAGCCGGCCACGTTCACCCTCGGCGTCGACGCCGCTCGGCCTCGCCATCTCACCGCGGCACAAGCGGTGACCGACCAGCTGGCCGGGATCGGTGTGGGCGTCACGATTGAGCCGCTCGATGCCACGGCGCTCCCGCCCACTTCCGGCGGGAGCGAAACACTGCCGCCGACCGACATGGTGATCGGTGAGCTCGACACTCACCACCACGACGACCCCGACCACCTCTACTTCCTGTTCCACAGCTCGAGTGAAGCCTCCGATCTATTCGGCGGCTATAGCAACCCCGAACTCGATGCCGCTATCGAGCAGTTCATGTTCGAGCCCCAGGCCTCCGATGCCCGCACCCAAGCGCTCAACACCGCTCAGGACACACTCGCTGCCGACCTTCCGCTGATGGTCCTGTATTATCCGGCGTGGCGCATGGCCTACCGTCCTGACGTGTACGACGGGTGGCAGGCCGAGGAGACCAACGGGTTCCTGACGAAGCGTTCGTTGCTTCCTACCTTCGCCGACCAGGGTCAGGGCGAGCGTGCGACTCCGCCCCCCAGGGTTCCCGCCTTCGAAGACGCTGCCGACGACGGCGGGACCGGCGATGGAGACGGCGACGGGTTCCCGGTCCTCGTCGCTATCGCGCTCGGGATTGCCGGCATCGCCGCGTTCGGTGCGGTCGGGCTAATGTTTCGCAATCAGCCCGAATCCGACGTCGGCGACGAGTGGCCAAAATGACGATGCTGAAAGCGGTGCTCGCTACCGTGACCGCCGGAGCACTCACAGCCCTGTTGGCACTACCGGCCGAAGCCCACACGGCCATGCTCCGCGCCTCGCCCGACCGGGATGCGACGGCGGGAGGCTCGATCGGCTTCATCGACATGGAGTTCCTCGACCCGGTCACCGATGCCTCGGTTACCGTGACCTACAACGGCGCGCCGGTGGCTGGTCAAACCACCGTGGCCGACGGCGAGATTATCACCTTCACTCTCGACCAACCGCTGGCCCAGCCAGGTCGCTATCAGGTGAACTATGAGATGATCTCGTTCGATAGCGATTTTACGACCGGCGGTTTCTTCTTCACCTTTGAGCCGGCCGCCGGCGAAGCGGCCCGAATCGAGTCGTCGGGGCCGGGCGGACTTTCCTCGATCACGGTCGCCCTGTCCGGCGCCGGCCTTGCCCTGGTCGTCGCCCTCCTCGCCCTCTTCGTGTGGCGTATCGACGCTCGACGACGCGAGCAGCTCGAGCACCACTGGTAGCGCGCCTTTTTTTGCTTGCTTGTGGCCGCCTGATCTTCTCGACGAGGGCGTACGCCTTCTAGCGGTCTAGTACAGCCATGTTGACTACGTCGGCCCCAAAGTGTGCCTGGGGACTGGAGGGAGTGACTCCCGCCGACACCTCTTTACTTTCGATGCACCCGGTCACCCGCCGATACAGGTCTTCCCACGTAGTCGCCTGGGCAAAGTGGTCGATCAAGCAAGCATCCCAATAGGTATAGGTAGCCTCCGGTGAGCAACCGAACGATGTATTGGTTGCACTCGCAGCGGTGAGGACAACGCGATTGGCCCGGGCCAGGGAATCGGTGAAGATCCCGGAATAGCAGGCAGAGATCAACGCAACTGTCGGCCGATCACCGCAAGAAGCGCTGAGAATCTGGTCAAGCTTGTCGGGCGTCAGCCCCTCCGCCCCGCTGACAAACCACGCCTGTTGACTGCCATGGGACGTCAAGAATAGGATGCAGGCGTCTCCATCGCCGACGTCGAGATCGCCCATCGCCTGCTCGATGCCGCCCACCGTGGTGGCACGAACTCCGCCCACCTGTTCTCCGGTCTGGCGAGAGAGCTCGATGAGATTCCCTGCTTGTACACCGTCGGCGAGAAACAAGTCTCGTACGACACGACGAGCGTTGTCGAAAGCGGTAATTGAGTCGTCGCCGGCGGCCAGAATGCCCTTATAGGTCAAGCCAGAATTCGGTTCTACAGAGCCACCGGCAGTTGTGGTCGGGGCGGGTGTGACGACCATTGTCGGTTCTGGCTCCACCGGGGAGGTCTCGGCGGTGGCCGCGGTCGGTGTGGACTCGACCGGTTGATCAACAGAAGCTGATGAGGACGTCGTCTCGTCAATCGGGGCGTCGCCGACAACACGCACCTCGATGACCGAGCCAGCCTCGGGCGCAGAGTCGGTGGTCGCCACCAGAGGCAAAGAGGACTGCGCTTCGGTAACAGTTGGTTCGTGGACTTCACTAGCTAGCGCCTCGGCGCCGCCGCCCTCAAGCTGACCTGACCCGCATGCCGCCAGGAGAAACACGGTCGCGCCAAAACACAAGAGAGACTTAGCTGACTTCTTCCGCCACATCGAGAACCCCTTTGGGTGAGATGCTCGACGTATCCTAGCAGTTACACGGAGTTCAGTTGGCGCAACGCTTCTCCAGGTTCGTCTCGAAACACCGCGGTCAAACCAACGGTGTGACTATTGACTTCGAGCCCTGTGCCAGGCTTCGATAGCTGGACGAAGCCAAAGACTGGGGTGGAGCCAAAATCTCGGCGATCCCACGGGCATCGGTGAGACCATCGGTGCCACGCGATCACTCCCCGCTGATTGCCACTCGATCACGAGCGAACCGTCGAACCTCAGCCCCATCCCCAGCCTCCGAATGAGGTCTGCACCGAACGACTGATTAACGGTTATTGGGTGTTTGTATGGCGGGGACGGTGCTGAGGGTCTGATCAGGCCCAGTATTCGGCCGTGCGGTTTGGTTGATTACTGTGAGGTGACTACCGGCGAGCGGAGGCAGCCATTCGGGCGGTCTGGGCTTCAATCATGCCCCGGCCTCTGCTGTCCGTCGCATCGTGGGCCGTTCTTTGCAGAAGACTGCCACTGGCTAGGTTGTTTCAGAAGAGTAATCACTTGGCAACTTTGCATGCAGGACCTCTGTCCCCAGGCTCAGGACCGTCGACGTAGAAGTCAGTGTTGGTCCCGTCCAGGATGCAATGGGCTTTACTGTCGTCAATGTCGATCTTTTGGATGCCGAGTAACTCATGGAAAGGGTCCTCGTCGCATTCGATATCTTCATCTCCACAAGTACCAAGATATTCGAATTCCCGTAGTTCTCCGTTCACCAATGTCTCAAACCTAGTGCAACCATATGGCTTAGCAAACGCCCCCCCTAGCCTTATGTAATGCACTTGTTGCGAGTGCTTGGCAACGCAAATAGAATTTCCTGGTCCTGCATCTTCATTCAACGCTCCCGCTGATGGCATGACGAAAGGGGTCGCTATCGCCACTACCGCGGCAGCTGTGGTGGTAGCGGCAATCAAGATCTTCTTTGGCGATCGCATCGTTTTCTGTAGTCTCCTGTTTGTGCTCTGTCACGTATTTGTCGTGCAACACTTCCGAGCTGGGGTGAACTTCATTGACCAACTGCCTCGTTGCCACCACAGGACCATCGAGGGACGAACATTTCTCGCGCATGTGACCCCTTTCACATTTGGCGATTTGCCGTCTTGACAAGACCGGCCTATAACTCGGCTTGCTAGATCTTCCATCTGAGATCAGTAGCGTCGCCAGGCCGGGTGCGTCGGCTCTTCACTGCGGGACCGGTGCCCGCGGGAACAGGATTGCCGACTTAGCGCTCAGCGGGCAGGTGGTGTAGCGGGCTCCATCGGTTGCGGTAGTCGATGAGTCTGCCGACAACGAGGACGGCCGTGGTGACGTGACGGTGGGGTTCTCGTCAGACCACACAACGGGCTATTCGGAACCCAACCGGGGGCAGCCCACGCCAACAGAAACAAGAAGTCTCGTTGAACTACGAGGGCGAATCCCTGACCGGAGTCAAAAAGCCAGCAACCGTGCACCAATGCGACGGCTAACGACCGCCGAAGCCCACTGAAAAGCTCACCGAGTCACCCGAAATCGAAACGGTTGCATACGCCAATCCCGCGTGACGTATGCAACGTTGGATGGTCCCACTGAGTGTCAGTGACCAGAAACCGGTCACCGTTTGGAGTTGTACGCCGTTTTGCAACACCCGAGCCCGTCAATTAGGTGACCCTAAGGAGAATAGTGAAACGTCCAGTACTCACAGAACCAGGGAACGAAACCAGCAAAGATGAACTGAAAAGTCCATCGACAACGTTCAAAATCAGCGCAGGTTTCATCGGTGCGTTAGGTTTAACTTTTGTCGGGCTAATGTCGTCTTTTTCGGTCGGAGCAGCGACCGAACCACCCCAAACAGTCACTTGCTACACAGAGGCTAATGGCGATTATTATACCGCCGTACTGGGAGTCGGCGTATTCGAAAAACAATGGTGCGCCGGGTTCTTCTTTCTGGACGTTGAAAACAACAACACCAAGAACTACTTTAGTTCAACATGTCCGGATGAATTGACTGATAATTGCAACCATGAAGCGGCAAGCACGCCAATCACATGGAAAAATCTATCCAACAGTGATTGCGCCAGAGAAGATACTGAAGGCAACTTCAGGCTCATCAATTTATGTGTAAACAAGGTTGCGGAAGACCTACCAAGCTCCGACCCAGGCTCAGACCCAGTTTTTGACCCAGACCCAGGGAGTTGAAGAGCGAAACAGAACAGCTGAAGAGAGGAAACGAATCCCCAAGACGGCTAGCTCAATACCCTCCGAGGCAGCGCTGGTAGCGGACCGCTCCGGAGACCCCCCTCATTGGAGGGGCGCTGCCGGAAAGTCAGGTGCCTCCGTGCTTTGACTCCCTTGAAACGGGAGGGTTGTTGAGCGACCAGTATCTCCATCGCTTCCTGATCCGCTAGGGGGTGGAGCCGGTAGGGCGGGATCTATTTGGTTTCGATTCCGTCAAGTCCGGTGCGACCGCTAGCTGTGCCGCGTCATCCGACGGCACCCAAGCGGTTATCGATCAAGACAACTCGCTGCAATCGAGGCACGAACTGCGATACGGCGTGGAACGAGAAAAGCCACGCTGCGGCGGGCAATCGAACGCTCCAAAAGGCTTAGCGGCAGATAACTGGCAGATTTTCGGTGGTGTCCATACAACTAGAGGACACGACGAGAAACGTTTCTCCTGGTCAGGCTGTGGCTCCGGGGGTGAGGCTCGAACTCACGACCCACTGATTAACAGTCAGTTGCTCTGCCAACTGAGCTACCCCGGATGGTGAGTCCCGAGGATACCAAGGATGTGGCCAATCCAGCGGGAGTTTCCCGACCTCAATCGAGGTAGTCGCGAAGACGATCGCTCCGAAGCGGATGCCGTAGCTTGGCCAATGTCTTGGACTCGATCTGACGGATCCGTTCCCGGGTCACCCCAAACTCACGTCCGACCTCCTCAAGCGTGCGAGGACGCCCGTCTTCAAGGCCGAATCGCAGCCTCACCACCTCTGACTCACGGTCCGACAAATCGCTGAGTACGTCGCGAACCGTCTGCTCCAACAGCTTCCTGGCCGCCAGATCGAGCGGCGCCGCACCCTTATCAGCGATGAAGTCGGCCATCGACGTGTCGTCCTCGTCGCCGATCGGAGTATCGAGCGACAACGGGTCCTGAGAGGCGATACGGAGAATCTCTTCGACCTTGTCGGTCGTCAGATCAACCTCGTCGGCGAGCTCGGCCAACGACGGATCCCGCTCCAGTTTCGCCGCCAACGTCCGCTGAGCCCGCACCACTTTGTTGATCGACTCCACCATGTGGACCGGCACTCGGATGGTCCGAGACTGGTCGGCTATCGCTCGGGTGATGGCCTGACGTATCCACCACGTGGCGTAGGTCGAAAATTTGAATCCCTTGGTGTGATCGAACTTTTGAACCGCCCGCATGAGGCCAAGGTTGCCCTCTTGGACAAGATCGAGAATGGGAACGCCCCGTCCCACATGTCGCTTCGCTATCGAGACGACGAGCCGAAGGTTGGCCGACGTCAACTCCTGCCGTGCCGCCTCGCCGTCGTTGACGTCCCGCCGCAGCAACCGCTGCTTATCGACCGGAAGGCTCTTCCATTGTCCCTGGCCGATCAGTCCAGCAATCTCCGCCGCGGCCAACGCCCCGACTTCGATCCGCTTGGCCAGCATGACCTCCTCGTCAGCGGTCAGCAGCGGCACCTTGCCGATCTCTTTTAGATACATGCGAACCGGGTCAGCCGAACCGGACGCCCGGGCCATAGCGGCCGCTGCGACCCGTGCTGGGTCTTGACGGCGGCGGCGACGACGAGCTCCGACCTCGCTCGGGTCGATGGGCTCCTCATCGAAGGGGATTCCGTTGTCGGCCATAAACGACCGAACCTCGGCCAACACGTCGGACGTCAGCTCGACTCGGGGCATGACCTCCACAACGTCAGCGACGTTGAGAGGCCTGCCGCCTTTGGCGCGCAGGAGTAGACGCTGTTTGTATTCGTCTACCAAGTGAGACTCAGGTTGTCTCGCAGGCTGTTCGCTCAAGCGTTGGGGTCCTCCGCTAGCTCGTCCATCCAACCTAGCAAGTCTCCAATGGCTCCCGCTTGCCGGGTCGGCTCACGCACGTCCTCAAGCTTCAACCGAAGCCAGGTATGTTCCCGAAAGATATCTACCTGCTCGTCGTTTCCCGCCGCGGTCATCGCCGCCGCCGTGTCGTGCATGAGACGGTCGAGGTACGGTTCCCACAGTCTGGCCGCTACGTCGACCGGTTCGGCCTGAGACTCTTCGACAGACAGCCGTTTTACCAACTCACCAACTTCAGGACCCCCCTCACCGATCACACCGTGGAGGGTGTCGTGGTCCCCCAGGAGCTGGTATGTGGCGGCACACAACTCATCGGTGAATAACTCTGGAACGAGAAGCTCACCGATCTCGGTCGGCCGATGAATGGCCAGCCGCAATGCTTCTAGCTCTGGACTATCGGCTAAAACTCGACGGACACCGTTTGAGGACCGGTTCGCTTCGGAGGCCACCGAAACAGGCCCAGATCGGTCCATTCGCGATCGAACGAGCGCGAGCTCAAGGCGACACCGTGTCGCCACCGTGATGGCGTACTGGTCTCGAACCAACGGATCGGGGTGCTCTCGCACCATGGCCAGGGCAGTCTCCGCTGTCCGGGCACGACCCTCTGCCGTCGCCAAGTCGCCGCCGTCGATCGCCCGGTCGACCCGAAATCCAAGGAACGGTCGGGCCGCTTCGACCGAGGCGACAAGCCGCTCCGGGTCCGATTGGCCGAGTTCGCCGGGGTCGACGCCCGACGGCAAGTCGGCAACCGCCACATCGAGATCATGAGCCCGCTCCCACTCATAGAACCGGGCGGCGGCGTTCTGGCCGGCTGCATCGGCGTCGAATGCGAGAACGACACGGCTGGCGAAGCGCCGGAGCAACTTGACGTGCTCCTCGGTAAGGGCCGTTCCACAGGTTGCGACCGCCCGTCCAAGGCCGGCGGTGGCGAAGCCGATCACATCGGTGTACCCCTCGCATACAACGACCTCATCCGCCTCCACGATTTCAGATTTTGCCCAATTGAGGGCGTAGAGGAGGCGGCTCTTTGCGTAGACGGTCGACTCCGAGGAGTTCTTGTATTTTGGGCCCTCAGCGCCGGGGAGGATCCGACCACCAAATCCGACCGCAGTACCCTGGGCATCGAACACCGGGAAGACGACCCGATCCCGGAACGCGTCCTGCTGGCGAGCTCGCCGGTTCACGAATCCGAGTCCGGAATCGGTCAGGTCTTTGTCGGACAGCCGCAACGACCTGGCGAGTAAATCCCAATCATCGGGAGCCCAGCCGATCCGGTAGCGCCGTACGACCTCACCGTCGAACCCGCGTTGGCGGAGGTAACTACGGGCCGCTCCGGCATCGTCGCCCGACAACAGGCGGTCGTGGTACCACTCGACCGCCTGCTCGATCGCATCATGAAGCCGGGCCTTCCGCTTCCGGTCCTCGCTGAAACCAGCGTCGGTGTATCGGAGGGTGACCCCGGCCTTGTTTGACAGCCACTCGACCGCCTCGACAAAGTCGAGGTGCTCCTTCTCCCGTACGAACGTGATGGCATCCCCCGACACCTGGCACCCGAAGCAGTAGTACAGGCCTTCCTCGGCGTTGACCGAGAACGACGGCGACTTCTCACCATGGAACGGACAAAGCCCTTGGAATCGCTGCCCGACTCGGCGCAACTGGGTGTACTGGCTAATGACCGCCACGATGTCGGTGGCATCACGAACTCTCGCAATGTCCTCGTCGACTATTCCCACGGGCCTCTACCGTCTTGTCGTGTACGCAGAGCCGCCTACAAGATGGCTCGGAGGGCCTTGAACGCCTCAGCATGCTGGACGCCGATTTCCTTGCCCCTCAGACACGATAGCGCCGAGACCGATTCGGGACTGCGGATGTGGGGAGATGGCCGGGCTTGGGTGGCATAGGCAGCCAGGGCGGCGAGCTTTCGATCGAGGTGGTCACTGATGTCGACGAACACTTCTGGACGCGGAATATCATCTGTCCACCACATGATCTTCGGTGATTCGTACACCAAGACGTTCGGAACCAGCCACTTGCCAAACACCGGGGCGATCGGCCGTAGCGCGGCCAGCGCGGTGTCGAACGTGGCGACGTGGTCCTGGTCGTAGTCCGCCCCAGAGGGCAACAGGACCAGGTCTGGCTCGAACTCGTTGATCTCGGTCTCGAACCGATCGACGAGGTCGCGCTTGGGTACCGTGTCGAGCTTCTCGATCAGATCCTCGTTGCCGTAGGCGATCGACCATTCGAACTTCAAGAGCTGAGCCACAGCATCGATCTCTTGGCGGCGCTGCTCGAACGTCGTCCCACCATCGAGGCCGTAGTGATGGAACCCGTCGACGGCCATGAATAACACCCGAACCTCCGCCCCACCCTCGACGAGCCTCGACATCGTGCCGCCGCAGCCGAGCACCTCGTCGTCGGCGTGAGGAGAGATGACGAGGACTCGACGAAGTGACGCCAGTTCCGGCACGCTACGAGCCCAACCGAGCGGCCACGATCGGCTGGTAGTAGTCGATGGTCTCCCTGATCAAATCCTCTAGCCCTACCTTTGGTTCCCATCCAGCCGATGGCGCGGCGGCCAGGACCGGTGTCTTTTCGAACGATTCTGCTTCCTCGTAGAGTTCACCGTGGATCTTCTTCGCATCGGCGTAGACGACTGTCGACGACGAGCCGGTCATCTCTTTGACCAGGTCGGCAAGGTCTCGAACCGAGATCTTGTTGGCCGGGTTGCCGATGTTGTAAATCAACTCCCCCGAGTCGACGGCGTTATCCATGTGATCGATGATGAACCGGGTGAGATCGCTAACCGATAGGAACGCACGCAACTGCTCCCCGGTGGCAAAGACGGTAATATCGTCGCCGGCCAGCGCCTGCTGCACGAACGTCGGGACAACGAATCCACCCATCTCCGACTGCCGCGGCCCGGTCACGTTGAACGGTCGAATGACGATGCCCCGCAAGCCCCGATACCGGCTGTTGGCCACGATGGCTTCGGTGAGGGTCTTGGCGATGGCGTACTCGATACGGACGGTGTAGTCGACTGGGACTTGGATCGTGTCCTTCTCCCCTAGCTCACCGGAACGTCCGTACACCTCGGCAGAAGAGAAGTCGCACACCGGCACGTCGTGCGCAATGCAATCGTCGACAACCAGTTGGCATGAACGGACGATCTCGGCCCCGAGGCGGCCCCCGTATTTGAGAATCCCGGCCGGGCCGACAAGCGATGCCGCATGGATGACCCGGTCAGCTCCGGCTACCGAGCCGCCGCCGAGAAAGTACTCCTCGACACTCACCTTACAGACGGTGCAGTTCGGATGGTTATCGTATGGTTCGGTCGAGATGACCGAACTAATCATCGAGTCGATAATGACAACCTTGCGACCGGCTTCCAGGTAGGCGTCGGCCACGAACGAACCGATGAATCCAAGCCCACCGGTGATGATCACCGCGTCCTTGGTGTCGAGGTGGAGGTCGATTTGTTGATCTGTCACGTGAACTTCCTTGGATCGCTACGGGGATAAAGACCTAATTCTTGATTCGCAGGACTCATCGGGCAGAACCGGCTCGACAACCCTCGACACCAGGGACCACGCTCTTCAGGCTGGCTCTACTGGCGGGTTCAAACCCAAGCGTGGGAACAACCGGTCGGTTCATACCCGCAAAGAAACCGACAAAGTTCAGTGAACGGCCTGAGCTAAGTCCGCTATAGACCGAAGGCTGAATCGGTGGGATTTCGACTCTATGCACGACAGGCAAGTACTTGTAAACGACTGCTGCAACCGTGACCGCAGTTGAGCGTCCACTGGCAAAGCGTTCGCCGGGTAGCCCGAACCGAGTCGGCCTTCTCGCCTTAGAACTTCTATCCGAGCCCTTCGCTCGTTTTGCCACTAGACCAACCCAATCGATCAGCATTGACAACGCCGGTCGCCCCGACGAGCCGAAATATCGCCCAAAAAACTCGACACCAATCGGACCGCTAGTAGCGGACACTCTGGCGGCGGAATCACTCCCAACCTACATCCTTGTTTATGCAGGCGGAAGCTTCTTGTCACACTAACCGTTAGATCGACCTACAAGCTCACGTTCAACACAGGCAGATTTCCCCAATTTTTGGCAACAAACTGTTCAGGTACCTTCGTCCGCACCCCGTGCGACGGGTACCCGGCGAGAGTTGGCGCGCCACGGGATGGCATCGTGGCCCCCTCGATCAAGGGGGTAGAGCTACTATCGTTTTGGCCGAAGCGCAGCTGTGTGGCGTCGGGCGCGCCGGTACCCCGAGCGCCCGAAACACGTCAGCCGAGGCGCTGAGCATGGCGACCTCACCCCCGATCACCACGGGGGACCCCTCAGGTCTTACAACTCACCCTCAAGTCAAACGCTCAGCCAACCAGCCGCCGACCTCACCAATCGGGAGCCGCTCTTGAGCCATGGTGTCGCGCTCTCGGATCGTGACCGCCTTGTCTTCGATCGAGTCGAAATCAAAGGTGATGCAATATGGTGTTCCGATCTCGTCCTGACGCCGATATCTCCGCCCAATAGCTTGGGTCTCGTCGTAGTCGACCATCCAGTGAGGCTGGAGCTCGGCCAGCAACTCCCGGGCCGGTTCGGTCAGTTCAGGTTTCTTCGAGAGCGGCAATACCGCTGCCTTGTATGGCGCAATCCGGTGGTGGAGGCGTAGCACGGTTCGAGTGTCATCGTTGACAATCTCCTCGTCGTACGCGGCCATAAGAAAGGCCATCATCGTCCGAGTAGCCCCTGCTGCCGGTTCGATCACATGGGGCACGTACCGTTGATTGGCGGCCTGATCGAAGAATTCCAGCTTCTGCCCAGAATGCTCGATGTGCTGCTTGAGGTCATAGTCGCCCCGATTGGCCACCCCCTCCAACTCATCCCAGCCCCACGGAAACGAGAACTCGACGTCGCTCGTCCCCGAGGAGTAGTGGCTCAGTTCGTCGGCATCGTGCGGGCGGAGCCGAACCTTATCGGCCTCGATCCCGTGATCGATGTACCACTGCAGCCGCTCGGTACACCAGTAGTCGTACCAATGATCGGCCTCAGCTGGCGGAACGAAGAATTCCATTTCCATCTGCTCAAACTCGCGAGTGCGGAACACGAAGTTGCCGGGGGTGATCTCGTTCCGGAAACTCTTGCCGATCTGGGCGATGCCAAACGGCGGCTTCTTGCGCGAGGTGTTCACTACGTTGGCGAAATTGATAAACATGCCCTGGGCCGTCTCTGGGCGGAGGTACGCCACCGCGCCCTCGTTCTCGACCGGACCAGCGTTGGTCTTGAACATCAAGTTGAACTGTCGAGGCTCTGTCAACTGCCCTCGGGTCCCACAGGTCGGGCACTGCTCAGGATCGTCCAGCTTGTCTTGGCGATGCCGGGCGCCACACTGGCGACAGTCGACGAGTGGATCGGTGAAGTTGGCCAAATGGCCAGACGCCTCCCAAATGGCCGGTGGTGACAGAATCGAGGCGTCGAGACCGACCACATCGGATCGGAGCTGCACCATCGAGCGCCACCAGGCGTCCTTGACGTTCCGCAACATCAACGCACCCACCGGCCCGTAATCGTATGTGGAACGAAAACCGCCATAGATCTCCGCCGACGGGAACACGATGCCACGCCGCTTGGCCAGGTTGACGATCTTGTCGAAGAGGTTCGGGACGGATTCGGTCATCTTCGTATCCCTTTCGCCCATACGAGGGCATTCTGCGGACGACATTGCGCCGCCGGGCGATTCATCCTGCCAGGCCAACTCAGGCGGCCCGTTAGTCGTGGCAGTCAGCGTAACGGCTGGCCCGGCGTGGTCCGGCCTAATTCTGGAGCTGCTCGTAGAGAACTGACGATGACCGTAGCCGGCGTTCGGTGTGTTGTTCGACCAGGCGGGCGGCGAGCGTTTCTAACTCCTGGGCTACCTCGGGAGGCGTGGTGTCGAGCACGTGCCGAACCCGGCCATCGAACACGAGACCCAACGCGATCCGAGCCGCTTCGCTAATGGCCTCGCCGCCTCGGTGGTCTCGACAGAGCACACCGCCCTCATGAATCTGGATGGCCACCAAGTCGGCTGACGAACCACACCGCACGCAGGCATCAACCAGCGGCTGGACGCCTTCCAACACGAGAAACTTGGCAACAAAGGCCGGCACCACGAGCGGATTTCCAGCCCGCTCCAACTCGATGAGGGCGCCGGTGAGCGTCTTGTAGAGCGCGGGGTTTGCTTCCCCATCTTCGACGGTGGCGTCGACGATCTCCAACAACAACGCGGCCCGGCCGTACCGGTCGAGGTCAGCCCGGAGATTGGTCAACGCGGTCACCCGCTCGGCTTGGGTGATGATGTCCAGGTTGCGCCCTTCATACAGTTGGAGGTCGACAATGGAACCAGGCTCAAGTCTCGAGCCGAACTTGCTTCTGGTTCTTCTCACACCCTTTGCTACGGCCCGAACCTTGCCGCGGCCGCGAGTAAAACACACGACGATCCGATCGGCCTCGCCGAGCTTGTAACTGCGGAGAACAACTCCTTCGTCGCGGTAGAGGGCCATAGGGCTATCTCTTCCGAGGCCGTACTAGTCGCTTAGCCCGCCGAAGCGGCGGCTGCGTCGTTGGTATTCGACGATGGCGTCTCGGAGATGACCGCGGCGAAAGTCCGGCCAGAACGCATCGACGAACACCATTTCTGCGTACGCAGATTGCCAAATCAGGAAATTCGAAAGCCGGTATTCGCCCGAGGTCCGGATCCAGAGGTCTACGGCCGGCATTTCTGGGTCGTACAGGTACTTGCCGACGAGGGCCTCGTAGATGTCGGCCGGATCAACTCCCGAGGTCACAAGTTGGCGAATGGCATCGACGAGCTCGGCCTGAGCCCCGTAGTTGAACGCAATCGTGACCGTCAACGTGCGGTTCCCGGCGGTCAACTCGACCGACTCGTCCATCCGACGGAGCAGGCGCTTTGGCACCCGCCAATCTCTCCGGCCGATAAAGCGGATACGCACGCCACGGTCGTGAAGCTCATCCCTACGCCTGAGGAGAAGGTTCTCGTTGAAGCGCATGAGGAACCGCACCTCATCGGTCGGCCGTCGCCAGTTCTCGGTGGAGAAGGCGTAGACCGTCAGCCAATCGACCCCGAGTTCCAACGCTCCTTCGATGGCGTCAAGGAGTGCCTCCTCCCCTGCAGCGTGGCCATCGGTTCGCTTCAAACCTCGTTGCTCGGCCCAACGGCCGTTGCCATCCATCACGCAGGCGATATGAGTTGGAAGACGCGCTGGATCGAGCCCGGTGGTAGTCATCGCTCAAACCGTACTCGCACGCGCCCTTCTCCAACGACCTGTCTGGCATCAGCTGTCGTCACGAAGGATTGCCGCTCGGACCGTGAATCGTCGTGGTCGTCTCTGCGGTGGTCGTCGACGTCGACTCGGGATCCGTTGTCGACGGTTCAGTAGTCGACGGTTCAGTAGTCGACGGTTCAGTAGTCGACGGTTCAGTAGTCGGAGGCTGCGTCACCGGAGGCTCAGTGGCGGGAGGCTGCGTCACCGGAGGCTCAGTGGTCGGAGGCTGCGTCACCGGAGGCTGAGTCGTGGCCGGTGGTTGAATCCTCGGTGGTCGTGTGGTCGGAGGCTGAGTCTCCGGCGGTTCCGCGGTGATCCCTACACCCGTCGTACGAAACACTCGAACCGTTGTTGAGGCACCGACCGGTCCCACAATCGACGACCCGAAACTCGTCGACGATTGCGCCGACGTCGACGTCGTATCGGCATCGGTAGATTCAACCCCTGGTGGATCGCCGGGGTCTGTACCGACCGCCGACCCCTCGGTCGACGTGGACGGCTCGACACTCTGGGCATCGCTGGCGACGACGCTGCGACCCTCCTGCGACTCACGCAACACGCCGCCAGCCGCCTGGTCGTCGGCCCCGGTCACCCCCTGGGCCAAGGCCGATGTGTCGTTCGTGAACGTCGGCACCGGGCTGAGGGTTGGTCCATTCGGGTTTTCCTCGGTCCGAATTTGGGTCTGGCCTCCGCCGTCGACAGGTGGTGTCTCGTCCGACAGGCCGACGAAGACGAATCCAGAGACGGCAACCGCGGCGGTCGCCCAAACGACAACCATCGCCCATGAATCTCGTCTATCCAGAAAACCAGAGACAGCCGTCGCCAAAACCGATGGACGGTGCTGCGGGGCAGCCTCGGCGTCATTATCGGTCAGCGCTGGACTATCGGTCAGCGCTGGATCATCGGTCAGCGCTGGCGATAACGGAACGTTCTCAGCAACCAACGGTGCCGGATCGTGACCGACAATGGTCCATCGCCCCGACTCGTCTTCGTCTGCATGAACCGATTCCCCGGCGTCGAGCTGTGTATTGGCGGTTATCCCGCTCACAACCTCGACGTCGCCGAGTTGGCCGGTAGTCGGCAACACAACCTCTGCCCTACCGTCGACCGACGCCTCGATCGGCCGGTCGCCATCATTCCCAGTATCCCCAAGCCCATCCGCCCCGTCGGCGGCAGCGACCGGCGACACCGAAAGAAGCTCGGCCAGGGGCCCGGCAAAGTCGTCGACCGCCGACGACCGATCCGCGCCGGTACGGTCCCGTTGTTTCGAGCCCGAAATCGATTGTTCGATGGGTTCTTGCGCCATGTCCGTACTGCCCTGTCCACGGGAACAGGCAACCGCTATTCCGCCGTGGCGGCGATTGTAGTGCCTACCCTTGCCACGATGGTCATCACTCGTGAACTGTTGGGCAGGGTCACCCAAGCGCTTCCCAACGGCGGGGAGGCCAGGGCTGGTCAGGCAGATATGGCCGATCACGTCGCCGATGCCATCGCCGGCAACTCGACAGTTCTGGTCGAAGCCGGCACCGGTACCGGCAAGTCGTTGGCCTACCTCACACCAGTGGTAGCCGATGGCCGGCTCGCGGTGGTAGCCACCGCAACGATTGCCCTACAGTCCCAGCTCGTCGAGTCCGATCTACCGCTGGTGGCAAAGGCCCTCGGCCGCGAGGTTCGGGTTGCCCTTCTGAAAGGTAGGCGAAACTACCTTTGCCAGCAGCGGCTCGACGAACTCGGCCGTGCCGGTCGTACTGAGCAACTCCAACTTCTCGGTGGCCGCAACCCCGATCATCATCTCGATGACATCGGCGAATGGGCGGAGACGACGGAGAGCGGCGATCGTGAAGAGCTTGATCCCGCTCCATCTGGCGAGGTATGGAGTGCGGTCTCGGTAGGGGCCGACGAGTGCCCGGGGGCAGCCCGCTGCCCGGCCGGCGATCGATGCTTCTCCGAACGAGCGCGGCAACGTGCGCTCGCCGCCGATGTGATCGTCACCAACCACCACTACTACGGCCTCAACATCGCGTCCGGCGGTCTGCTACTTCCCGAGCACGAGGTGGTGGTGTTCGACGAAGCCCACCAGCTTCCGGCGGTCTTTGGTGCGACCTGCGGAACGGAATTGTCCGGCGGCCGGCTGCGAGCGCTCGGACGGCGGACCAGAGCGGTACTGACAGACGAAGACATATCAGCCGAACTGGATCAAAGCGGAGCCGACCTCGACGATCGTCTGCGCCCCTGGCTCGGCCGCTCGCTCGACGAGTTTGCCGACACCGTCAGCACACTGGTCAACGCTCGCGATCGCAGCGAACAGGTCGTGTCCGCTCTTCGCAAGCTGGATCCGTCCGAGGGCAGCGACGCCGCGGCTCGGATCGAGCGAACCATGTTGGCTGCAACCAGAACGATCGCCGATATCGACGCCGTACTCGAAGCGGACGACACCGATGTTCTCTGGGTTGACGGCACACCGAACGGCCCGGTATTGAAGCGCACCCCATTGGAGCTCGAAGACCTGTTGGACACCAACTTGTTCGCTGACCGGGCGGTGGTAATGACCAGCGCCACGTTGGCCGACGGGATCATCGACCAGCTCGGACTCGGCTCCGGCAACGCCATCGAGAGGGTCGGATCGCCGTTTCCTTACGAGGAACTCGGGCTCCTGTATTGCCCAACGGATCTGCCACCGCCGAAGCACGAGACCTACCGCACTGCCGTCCAGGACGAAATCATCGAGCTGGCCAACGCCGCCGGCGGCAGAACCCTTTGTCTATTCACCAGTTACGGCGCCATGACCGAGGCCGCTGAGCGGTTTGGCAGCGAACTCGACCTTCCGGTGCTCGTGCAGGGCGAGTCCCCAAAATCGGTGTTGCTCGACCGCTTCCGGTCCGAACCCCGAACGGTCCTTTTGGCCACAATGTCATTTTGGCAAGGCATCGACCTCCCGGGCTCAACGCTCACGCTGGTCACCATCGATCGCCTCCCCTTTCCTCGACCAGATGAACCGGTACTCCAGGCCAGACGGGACAGGGCCGGATCGGCGGCGTTCCGCACCGTCGACCTCCCCCGTGCTCAAACGCTGCTGGCCCAAGCCGCCGGTCGGCTCATCCGTCGGGGCAACGATCGGGGTGTCGTAGCCGTTCTCGACAGCCGACTGGCGACCAACCGGGCATACCGCTGGGATCTGATCAACGCCCTCCCGCCGTTCAAGCGGACCAAGGATCGCGAAGAGGTCGCGGCGTTTCTGCGCGACCTCGATGCAAAGGATCAGTAACCGAGACGCTCGATGGCCCGACGATCTTGCTGCCAGTTCTTATCGACGTTGACCACAAGCTCAACGAATGCCCCGTCGGGAAGCTGGCGACGTACACGAGTACCGACCTCTTTGAGTACCGTGCCACCCTTGCCGATTACGATTCCTTTTTGGGAGTCGCGCTCGACGAGAATCTCTACCCGAACCCTCGGCCACTCCCATTCGACAACCCGAGTGGCTACCGAATGCGGTAACTCATCGTGGAGAACGTGAAGTAGCTGCTCCCGCACCAGCTCAGCGGTCGTGAACTGGTCGGGCATGTCGGTGACCACATCGGCCGGATACCAGCGGGGGCCGGGGGGCATCAGACCGGCCAAATGGTCGACCAACGGGCCGACTCCTTTCCCGGTAAAAGCCGACACCGGAAAATAGTCGGCAAACCCAAGCTCGGATGCGGCCGAAAGCTCCGCCATCACCCGCTCGGCGCCAAGCCCATCGATCTTGTTGAGCACCACGATGGTGTTCGCCGGATCGAGACGCTCGGCGAGGAACCTATCCCCGCGGCCAAAGCCTGAATGGGCGTCGACGACAAAACACACCAGGTCGACGTCTCGACGAGCGGCGTCGGCCGTCTCGTTCAGCTTGTCACCGAGGGCGGTGCGCGGCTTGGAAATCCCCGGCGTGTCGACGAACACGATCTGGTGGTCGGCGCCGGTCAAGACCCCTCGAATCTGATGGCGAGTCGTTTGCGCCTTGTTTGACACGATGGTCACTTTGGTGTCGAGCACTTGGTTCAATAGGGTCGACTTCCCGACATTCGGTCGCCCGACGAGTGCCACGAACCCCGACCGGAACCCGTCGAGTTCGCCGACGCCGCCCTCGTTGTTTGGTTCATCGCTCATGGTTGGCCTCCTCAAGTACTACCGGCTCAGGTTGGAGCTGACTGATCAGAACCCGAGTAATCCTTCGCCCTTGAAGTCGTTCAACCCGTAGACGGTGCCCGTCGACCGCACACTCGTCACCGACGGTCGGAACGCGTCCGAACACGTCAAAGACTAGGCCGCCAACCGTATCCCAGTCCCCCTCCGGTAGGTTCATAGCCCCCAGATCATTCAGCTCATCGATAAGAATTCGGGCATCGACTCGAAGCGTGCCGTCATAGAGCCGCTCGACCATCGGCTCTTCCTTGTCGTACTCGTCGACAATCTCCCCGACGAGTTCTTCGATAAGGTCTTCAAGCGTCACAAGGCCTGCAATGCCGCCGTATTCATCGACGGCCACGGCCATGTGGAATGTGTCTCGCTGCATCTCTCGCAGCAGGTCAGCCACCTTTTTGGACTCTGGAACAAACTGCGATGGTCTGAGCAGTTCCTCGACCTGCAGATCGGCCCGTCCGTCGAGTTCAACCCGAATCAAGTCCTTTACGTACACCAAGCCAACAACGTCGTCGACGCTGTGGCCGACGGCCGGAACCCTGGAGAATCCCGCAGCCGAGGTAATCTCGAGCGCTTCGGAAACCGACATGGCTCGATCGACTGTCGTCATATCGGTTCGCGGCACCATAACTTCACGAACGATCGTGTCCCGAAACTCGATGGCCGACTCGATGATGTCGCGCTCGGTTTTCTCGATGACCTCGTCTTCCACGGCTGCGTCGGCCAAGGCGATCAGTTCCTCTGGGGTAGAGAACGGCCCCTGCCGAAGGCCCCTACCGGGAACGATCACGTTGGTTACCCCGATCAGCAGGCGGGCCACCAGCCGGATCGGGGCGAGGCGAATCAGCATGCCGACCGGCCCGGCCACCGCCAGCGCCACCCGTTCGGTATGGAGGATGGCGAGCGTACGCGGGACGGCCTCAGCAACGAACACGACCGCCACGGCGAAGACGACGCAGACGCTCGCCGCCGGCCAAGCAAAAAACCGAAACGACAGGAGCGCAGCCAAGATGGTGGCGAGAGCCTGACATCCGATAATCAGCAACCGCAGTGGGTTCCGCGTCAACTCTGGTTCGACCAGGAGACGAGCCAGACGAGCGGCTCGTCGGGGCTGTTCGACAGCCAATGACTCCGCTCGAACCAAACTAAACCGCGCCAGTGCTTCCTCCGCCGCCACGAGAACAACGGCAAGCAATAACAACATGGGAATGGCGAGCAACGCGTATCCGTCGGTAGCCCGAAAGGCTACGGCGACGATGGCGCTGGTCATACCGGCTCCGGATGCTCGAAACCGAACCCGGCCAGATGAACCATCTCTCGGCGGCGCATGACCGTCGTTTGCTCGGGCTCGGCGTGGTCGTGCCCGAGCACATGGAGCACGCCATGAACGATAAGCAATGTGAGTTCGGCGTCTTCGCTCCCACAATGATCTGGTGCCTGGGCGGCGGCGATTGCCGGGCAAACGACGACATCACCGAGGTGGCGAGGAGAGGGATCTTGTGGGCCGTCTAGTGGGAACGCCAAGACATCGGTCGGACCGGAATGGCCCATGTGGGTTTGGTTCAGTGTCGCCATCTCATCGACTTCGACGAAGATGACGTCGAGGCGACCATCGGAAATCCCCTCGTTCTTTAGCGTCGTGGATGCAACCGATGACCAATGGTCGAGATTGGTTACACCGTCGACGGTCCGGTCAAAACCGTGGACGTCTAGCGAAGCCCGTGGCGTAGTCGGAGGTTCGTTGGTCATCGGGTTACTGCTTCAGCCGATCATCGTCAGCGGGTCATCGAAAGCTATCGCTGCAGATCACGTTTAGCGTAGGCATCGACGATGTCCTGAACGATCCGGTGACGAACCACATCGGCCGATGACAATCGGACGAAGCTCAATCCGTCGATATCGACGAGGATCTTTTCGAGCCCATGAAGGCCACTACGGTCACCGGCCACGTCAACCTGCGTTTGGTCACCGGTAATGACCGCCTGCGAATTGAAGCCGATCCGGGTCAGGAACATCATCATCTGTTCCGGCGTGGTGTTTTGAGCCTCGTCGAGAATGATGAAACTGTCGTTGAGGGTGCGGCCCCGCATGAAGGCCAGCGGTGCCACCTCGACGACGTCGCGTTCAAACAGTTTCGCCATCTGCTCCGCCCCGACCATGTCGTGCAGCGCGTCGTACAGCGGACGAAGGTATGGGTCGACTTTCGACATGAGGTCGCCGGGAAGGTAACCGAGTCGTTCACCGGCCTCAACCGCCGGCCTGGTCAGCAAGATTCGTTCGACTTGTTTTGCTTGAAGCGCCCGAACCGCGCAGGCGATGGCAAGCCAGCTCTTCCCGGTTCCAGCCGGCCCGACCCCAAAGGTCACGGTGTCGGAGCGGATAGCGTCGAGGTAGCGTTTCTGCCCCGCGGTCTTTGGGCGAACCGGCTTACCCCGAAACGTCGTGAGAATCCGGTCGGTAAGCACTTCGGACGGGCGCTCATCCTCACGGATCATGTTGATCGAACGGCGGACCACAGCCGGTTTGAGCGACTCGCCCCGTTCGAGCACCACCACCAGTTCTTCGATGACCTGCGCCGCCTCGACCGCCTGGGGACCTCCGAGCGAAATCTCGTTTCCCCGGACGTGGACAGTGGCATCGAAGGCGTTCTCGACTTCCCGCAGGTTTTCGTCCCGCTCACCCAGGAGCTCGGCCATCAGAGAATTGTCGGGCACTTGTATTTTCGCCGATGCGGTCATGGGTACCACCTACCCTAGCAGTGCATTCGATGCGGCTTACCCAGATCTGAAGCGGACTGTCGGCGCTTGTCGGCCGAAGTCAGGATGGAGAGCTGGCTAGCCGAGTCAATCCGAGGTCGGTGAGTCGGTCGACCGCAGCGTCGATCTCAACCCCGAGGATGCAGGCCACCGCTCGGAGGTCATCATGGCGGATGGTCAGCACCCGCCCGTTGAAGTCCTGTCGCTGAACCTGGATCATCACCAGATAGCGCCCGAGCATCTCGCCCTCGGGCCGAGAAACGTTCTCAAGTTGAGCGAGATAGATGGTTACCCCGTTTGACCGGCCGGTTCGACCCGTGAGGTCGAGTACTTCGGCGCTGGCGTGGCCTGCGGTGGACCGTGGCAGCAGCTGATCGACAGGGACGCTGTAGTACTGGGCTAAACGTTCGAGTCTCGGTACCGAGATGGCCCGTTCACCACGCTCGTATGCTCCGAGCACCGATGCTTTGAATTCCTGCTTGGAGTTGGCCTCCACATCCTGCAAAGACAGTCGTTTCTGCCGGCGGATCGCACGGAGTCGCTCGCCGACCCGCCGCCCATAGGCCGACGATGCCTCATCCACACCATCGTGCTCCAGCGCGCCGCGCTCGTAGTCGCCCTCGGTCGATACTTCACCCATGGCCAAGCCTGGTCTCCCCATACCCAGTCGTTGTCGACGACCCGTGGCCGTCGAATTGTTCGCATACCGTACTTGCCACTCAGAGCAACATCAACCACGCGATGTGTTCAACGCCATCGGTACGGCGGGCTTGGACCTAGCCGTCTCGTTCGAGGTGCAACAACACGGCAACGGCCGCGGTGATCGCAGCCGTCTCCGTTCGCAGGACCCCTCCGGGCAACGCCATCGTCGCCCGACCAGCTAATTCAGCGGAAGAGAAGCCTCCCTCCGGGCCAATCATCACCGTCGACGGCGGATGATGACACACCCCTCCCATCGGATCGGCCAAGACGGCATCATCGTGTTCGGCCACGAACGGTTCGAACGCAGTGAGCAATTCGACCCTCGGCAACCAAAGAGTACGGGACTGCATCGCTGCTTCCCGCACAATCCTCGTGTGACGTTGGCGATGTTTAGCCGCCCGCGCATCGTCCCACCGCACCACCGAACGTTCGGTGGTTACCGGTACGATCCGGTCGATCCCAAGCTCGGTCAGCTTTTGAACGACCAGATCGGAGCGATCTCCCTTAACTGGCGAAAAGGCTACGGTGACGGGAACGGTGCGCCGAGCGACCGAACCGATCGGTCCGTCTGCTTCCAGATCAATCCCGAACCGGACAGCTCGCCATCGACCCTGTCCGTCACCGACGGTAAGCGCATCACCGGGACGAAGCCGCAACGATCGATCGAGGTGATGCCGGTCGGCGTCATCCAACACCGGGGCGTCGAGATCTTCGACGAATGCCAGTGGGCGATGTCGAAGCTCGGAGAGGCTGGGATCCATCTCTAGCTTGGCGTTGGCGGGCGGTTGGAGATCAGGACAGCTTCGACCGGAGCCGACCGAGCAAGCCGTCCTCACCTGGATCGCGCACCTCTTCGCCCCGTTCCTTCGCGAGGAGACGGAGCAACTCTTCCTGTTCCGGTGTGAGGTCGGTCGGGGTGTCGACGATAAGCGTGAGCACGAGATCACCTCGGCCGCGCCCTCGAAGCCGCTCGATGCCACGGTCTCGAAAACGAAATAGCCGACCGGTTTGGGACCCAAATGGCACTTCTATAGTCACGTCACCATCGAGAGAGGTGAATTCGACCTCGGCTCCCAGCGTTGCTTGGGTCACCGGGACATGCAGCTCGGCGAGGAGATCATCACCAGCCCGCACAAAATCAGCGTGTTCGGCAACTCGTACCTGTACGTACAGATCGCCTCGGCCGCCTCCCCGTCGGCCGACCGCACCCCGGTCACCGAGTCGGAGCGTCTGACCGTCATCGACCCCGGCCGGGATCTCGACCGAGTAAGTCTGATCCTCGATCCGGCGACCCTCGCCTGAGCAGTCACCACAGGGAGCGGAGACGACCATTCCTTCGCCAGAGCATCGGGCACAGACCGCAGTGGTCACCATCTGCCCGAGGATCGACTGGCGGACCTGGCGAATCTGACCTGATCCCCCGCACTGATCACAGCGACTCACCTTTGAGCCAGGGCTGGCTCCGCTGGCCTCACACGTATCGCAGGGGACAGCAGTCCGAACGGTCACATCCTTTGCTACACCGTGGACAACGTCTTCCAGTGAAAGTTGGGCCACGACCTCGAGATCGGCGCCGCGCTGCGGTCCGCCCTCCGACCGAGCCGAGCCCGTATTGAAGAACGCATCAAAAAGATCGCCGAGCCCGCCCCCGAATGGATCACCGCCGGCTCCTCTGGCCCCCGAAGAACCGAAGCGATCGTATCGAGCGCGCTTTTCGGGATCACCGAGTGCTTCGTAGGCCTCGGTCACCTGCTTAAAGCGAGCCTCCGCTTCGGCATCGCCAGGGTTGGCGTCGGGATGTAGCTCGCGGGCAAGTTTTCGATAGGCCCGCTTGATCTCATCCTGTGGCGCCGAACGCTCGACGTTGAGAATCTCGTAGTAGTCCATGACCGGCTGTTACCCCTCGCTCAGCCTGTTGCTGAGCTGATTGCTGACGACAGCCACCGTCGAGATGGCTTGGGGATAGTTCATTCTGGTTGGGCCGAGCACCGCGATGGCACCGGCGTGCTCGCCGTCGACTTCGTAGCGTGAAACAACCAAGCTGCATTCGGAAAGCGGTGCGACGCCGGTCTCGGTTCCGATCGCCACGTTCAACCCGCGGTCGACGACGTCGGCGAGGAGGCTGACCACCACCAGTTGCTGTTCGAGAATGGTGAGCACCTGACCCACCGAGTCCACCGCTTCGAACGCCCCCGCCACCTTTGATGCCCCATCGACGTACACCCGCTCGGCATCGGCGATCGGGGGCGCCACCAGGCAGTAGAACTGCCCGGCGACCGAGTCGATGACGGGGTTTCCACTCGGTTCGAGCGGGCCCGGTTCGCTGAGCGTGCGGCCCTCGATGGCGGCCCGAATCCGCCCGGTGGCCATGCCAAGGGTGTCTTCGTCGATCTCGGAGGCGAAGTCGACGGTGTGTTTGACGATCTGCCCGTTGGCCAGGACAATGACCATCATGACCGTGTGGTCGGCCAGGGAAACGAGCTGAACCGAGCGAACGGCAGCAGCGTCGTCGCTCTCGTCGACCACTAGTGCGGCGTAGTCGGTCAAGTTGGCCAGAAGAGCTGCGGTGTCCTGGAGGACCTCTTCGATCTCGCCTCGCATCTGACCAAAAAAGGTCGACACCCTTCGTCGCTCAGACAACGGCAACTTGGCGACATCGAGGTTGTCGACGAAGTGACGGTAGCCCTTCTGCGTCGGCACTCGACCGGCACTCGTGTGGGGCTGGCGCAGGTAGCCGTCGGCCTCGAGGGCTGCCATGTCATTTCGTATCGTTGCCGGAGAAACGTTGATGTCGGCGGCGTCGACGACGGCAGACGACCCGACCGGCTGAGCGGTCTCTGTGTACTCCTCGATAACGGCCCGGAGAATGGCGGCCTTCCGTTCGTCTAGCATCGTCTCATCATTCTAGCGATGTGACCGGGAGACCTGGCCGACGCGGTGTTGAGCCGAACATGTCAAGCCCACGTCTGCTTGAGGCGCTGATAGCGATCGAGGGAGATCGTTCGTTCCACGCTGTGGTCCACCAGCGGTGCCGGATAGCCGGCCGGAGGGCCCGTTTTTTCTGTCCACGGCTCATGGATAGATCGATTGGGAAGATGGGCGATCTCCGGAACCCAGGCCCGCAGGTACGCACCATCGGGATCGAATTTTCTGCTCTGTGTCACCGGGTTGAATATCCGGAAATAGGGTGACGCATCGGTGCCGGTTCCCGCCACCCATTGCCAGCCGTGGCTATTCGACGCCAGGTCTCCGTCGACTAGGTGAGCCATGAAGTGTCGTGCCCCGCGGGTCCAGTCGATATGCAGATCTTTGACGAGGAAGCTGGCGACGATCATCCGAACTCGGTTGTGCATCCAGCCGGTGGCTGCCAACTGCCGCATTCCGGCGTCGACAATGGGATACCCGGTCTGGCCCTCGCACCAGGCGGTGAAGAACGCGTCGGCGTCCGGACCGCTATCGACCTCCATCGCTGCCATCCCGGGCCTGTAGGCGTTGCGAGCGGTGTCGGGCCGATCGGCGAGCACGTCGGCGTAGAACTCGCGCCAGCACAACTCCGACCGGAAGACGTCCTCAGCTTGGGACGGCCCGAGCCGAGCCAAGAGCTGACGGGGATGAATGGTCCCCCACTTGAGGTACGGCGACAATTGTGACGTACCCGGTACGCCGGGATGGTCTCGATCGGACCCGTAGCGCGCAACCCGGTCACCCAAGAAGGCGTCGACTCGATCCCAGGCGTGGTGTTCGCCCGCAGGAGGCAGCGAGACGTCGGTAAACGGTCGCTCCGGCAGCTCCGTCGACGCTCCGCAGGATTGCCAGTCGACCGCTGGCGCCGGTGTTGGTTCAGGCCAACCGTGTGACTTCCATGCCCGGAAGAAGGGCGTGAAGACCTTGTACGGGGTGCCTCCACCGGTGAGTAACGTGCCAGGCCGAACGGCATACGGCGAATCGATGAGCCGAAGTTCTCGACCAGATTCCGCCAGGGCCGCAGCAACCGCGTCGTCCCGGCGGCGACCGTACGGCCCGAAGTCGCTGGTGGCATATACCGCATCAGCGCCGACCGAAACGGCGAGCGATAGGAGTTCGCGAGCCGGCTCGCCAGTCCGAATGACGATCCTGCCACCGCATTGCGCACCGAGAGCTACCAGCGAGTCGACGAGGAACGCCTTCCGGTTCGGACCAGACCGTCCCCACAAGGTTGGGTCTACAACAAAGACACCGACGGTCCCCGCGTCACCGCTCGCCTGAACTGCGGCGGTAAGAGCGGGGTTGTCGGCCAGGCGAAGATCGCGGCGGAACCAGAAGACTGTCGGGCTCGGCATCGTCGTTCAGTCGTCGAGTCGGAGGGCGCGGATGAAGGTGTCGGGAGGAATTTCGACCCGACCGATGTTTTTCATCCGCCGTTTGCCTTCCTTCTGCTTCTTCAACAGCTTGTTCTTTCGGGTCACGTCTCCGCCGTAGAGCTTCTCGGTCACATCCTTGCGGAAGGCCCGAACCGTTTCCCGGGCGATGATGCGGCCCCCGATCGACGCTTGGATAGGCACCTCGAATTGCTGACGGGGAATGATTGTCCGCAGCTTCTCCGCTGTCCGGCGACCGTACTCATACGAGCTTTCGCGGTGGACGATCGTCGAGAACGCGTCGACTTGTTCGCCGTTCAACATCACGTCGACCCGGACCAAGTCGCCGGTCTCGTAGCCGACCGGTTCGTAATCAAGGCTGGCGTAACCTTGGCTGCGGCTCTTGAGCTGATCGAAGAAATCGATGACAACTTCGGCGAGGGGGAGCCGAAACACCAGCTCGACCCGCTCCGGCGAGAGGTATTCCATTTTTTCCATGCGCCCTCGTCGTGCATGACAAAGTTCCATCAGAGTGCCGGTGTAGTCGGCAGGGGTGATCATCGAGGCCATCAGGTATGGCTCCTCGATATGTGCGAAATCGCCGGCCGGCGGCAGCGCCGACGGGTTGTCGATCGCCAACTCTGTCCCATCGTTCATGGTGAGGCGATACTGGACAGATGGGCTGGTGGCGATCAGATTCAAATCGAACTCCCTCTGGAGGCGTTCGCGCACGATCTCCATATGGAGTAGGCCAAGGAAGCCACAACGAAACCCGAATCCGAGGGCTGAAGAGGTTTCCGGCTCAAAGGTGAAGCTGCCATCGTCGAGTCGGAGTTTGTCTAGCGCGTCCCGAAAATCCTCGTAGTCATCGCCATCGACCGGGTACAACCCACAGAACACCATGGGTTTCGGCTCTCGATAGCCATCCAACGGCTCTTGGGCCGGGTTCGCCGCGGTGGTGATGGTCTCACCAGATCGCGCCTCGCGAACATCCTTAATGCCGGCGATGAGGTAGCCGACCTCGCCCGGTCCGAGAGAGTCAACCGGAGAGTTGTTCGGCGTTCGAACACCGACTTCGTCGGCCTCGTGCACTGCCCCGGCCTGCATGAAGCGCAACTTTTCCCCGGTGTGGAGACGGCCGTTGACCACTCGCACGCTGGAGATCACGCCCCGGTAGTTATCGAAGTGGCTGTCGAAGATCAACGATTGCAAACCGAGGTTGGGATCACCTTTCGGCGGCGGGATCCGCTCGACGATGGCGTCGAGCAGCGCTTCAACCCCCATTCCGGTCTTCGCCGAGATTCTCAACACGTCGGTTGCCGGAATCCCGATCACGTTCTCCATTTCCGAGGCGTGAAGGTCTGGTTCGGCAGCCGGTAGATCGAGCTTATTGAGAACTGGCACGATCTCAAGATCGTTCTCCAAGGCGAGATACGTGTTAGCCAATGTCTGTGCCTCGATGCCCTGGGCAGCATCGACCACCAACACCACGCCCTCGCATGCGGCCAGGGACCGGCTGACCTCGTAGCCGAAGTCGACGTGACCAGGGGTGTCGATCAGATTGATGACATGGCCCTTCCATTCGAGCTTGACGCTCTGGAGCTTGATGGTTATCCCCCGCTCCCGTTCGAGTTCCATCGAGTCGAGGTACTGGGCGCGCATGTCACGCGCCTCGACAGCTCCACAGAGTTCCAACAAGCGGTCGGCCAGGGTCGACTTCCCGTGGTCTATGTGGGCGATGATGGCCAGGTTTCTTATGCGATCGATCGAGACGGACATATACCTTCCAAAAACTACCGTCCCCACAAAACGAGGACGATCCCACGTTAGGTGGTCAGCCGCGCAGTTTTGCCCGCTCGGGCCACTATCCTCACCATGTGGCTAATATCAAGAGTCAAATCAAACGCAATCGTCAGAACGAGAAGCGTCGACTCCGGAACCGAGCGGTACGTTCAGAACTTCGCACTCGCGAACAAGCTGCGTTGGCTGCCGCTGGCTCTGAGAGTGAGGCGGAGGCCATCCGTCAAACGATCAAGCGGATCGACAAGGCAGCGGCGAAGGGTGTCATCCACAAGAACACCGCAGCGCGTAAGAAGAGCCGGCTGATGGCTCGCATGAAAGACACCAGCGACTCCTAACGCCGTGTCACCGCTAGCTGTGTCACAGCTAGCGCACATGTCACAGCTAGCGCCATCTCGCAGCTACACCACAACCGATCGCATCCGACTCAGCCGCTACTCGTTAGCGGCTGAGTCGCGTAAGCCTGGCCACCAACACCTTCATGACCGTGTCGGCCGGAAGCCCCGACCCGCCGCGCAAGCCGATATCGGCTGCCGCCAGCAAACCGATCGCATCCGCAGTGCCCGTTCCTCCGAGCTTTCGGCTAAGGGTCAGCGCCTTGCGAGCGGGGAAGGTGGAGCCTGTCATACCAAGGACCGCGGCCGCAGCCTTTTCGTTGCCAGCTCCGGCCCCGTCAAGCCGCAGCGCCCGCTGATAGTGCGAATGGAGGGTGGCCAGGGTCTGTAGAGGGTGCCGATCGCCGCCGACCGTCATCCTCGAAAGCTTTTCCAGGGCCAGGGGGATGTTGCCGGAGTCGATGGCATCGGTCAGCTCCCACGGAGGTACGTCTGACGCTTCACCGAGAAACGGGGCAACATCATCGGCCGACAACGACGCATCTTCGCCAAAAGTGCTCGCCAAGGTCTCGAGTAATGAGGCCAATCGGCCGACATCGTCGCCGATACGGTCCGCAATGGCGACCTTGGCTTGATTGTCGAGGCGGACGGGCCCGCTCCCGAGCCGCTCGTCGAGCAACGACTTCCGACCCCGGCCCGATGGTGCGGCTTCGACAAATTCGGCGCCGACAGACTTGAGCGCTTCGGTGAACCCTTTCGGCACCGCGGGCATCCGATTCGTTGTACTTGCGCGCTCCCAAACCAGCACCAGGTCGGTCGTGTCGGGGGCGATGGTCAACAACTCAATGAAGGGCATGACGGTCGCCGCTTTGGAAAACAACGCCAGGTTTCGGCCAACAACCACCCGTCGATCGGTGAGAAAAGGCATCGTTTGGGCTGCTGTGACCAGAGCGGCGGGGCTGACTTCGGCTCCATCGCTGTAGTCGTCCTCGGTAACCTCCTCGACCATCAGGCTGCGGTCGCCGTCACCGACCAGGCCCTTCACCACCGACTGGACGGCTTGAGCGACAAGCGTTTCGTCGTCACCCTTAATGAATACAACGGTCACCCCTGCCCCCCTTCAGCAACCAGCGCGCTGGTCGCCAGGATCTCGGCCATGAGATCGGCTACCCGCCGACCGGCTTGAACATCGTGGGCCCGGATGACACGGCACCCCTTGGCAATCCCGATCGTATGGGCTGCTGTCGTTCCCGATGCAATGTCTCGCCGATCGGTTTCCAGCAGCTCGAAAAGGAACCGTTTGTTCGATGCCGACAACAGCAGCGGGTAGCCGAGGGCAGCCAGCGTGTCGGACTCATGTAGTAGTTCCAACGACATCGGCGCCGTCTTTCCGAGGTCGAGCCCCGCATCGATAACCACCCGAGCCCGGGGGATGCCAGCGGCAACAGCTCGTTCCGCTCGATCGGTCAGAAACGAGCACACCTCGGCCACTAGGTCGCCGTACACCGGGTCCGGGTCGGGCACGCGGGGGCTGAGGCGAATATGGGTGGCAACTACCGATGCTCCGCCCGCGGCAGCCACCGCCAGATAGTCGGGGTCGGCAAAGCCGCTTATGTCGTTTCCGACGTCAGCACCGACAGCAATCGATTGACGAAGGACCTCGGCCCGCCAAGTGTCGACTGAAATCGGAACATCGAATCGGCGCCGGAGAGCCTCGATAGCGGGAACAACCCGTTCGAGTTCCTCCTCAACCCCCACCTCATCTCCGGGGCCAGCTTTCACCCCTCCGACATCGAGAAAGTCGGCACCGTCGTCCACCAGCTGCTGGGCCTTGGCCAGAAAGGCGTCGAAATCCCAATATTCACCGGCATCAAAAAAGCTGTCAGGGGTCCGATTTAGGATCCCCATGACGAGGGCTCTATGGGTGATGTCGAAGCGGTGCGTCCCGAGATCGAGGATCACCGGCTCGACGGTATCGCCGGCCGAGCGCCGTCAGGACGTGACGCCCGCTCTCCGGTTGGCCACGAGCAGCCACAGACCGCCAACTACAGCGAAAATGCCGAAGAAAAACAGCATGATCTGCAGCATGCCACCGATGAACGGGACGATATCGATGAACCTGCTCCCGATAAAAGAGGCGATACCCGCCAGGAGAAGGGTGTACCCAGGCCGCATGAGAAGTCCCATCACTCCATAGTAGAACACGAATAGTGACCGTATGCCCTCGGCCCTTTGACCTATTCTCAGTCAGGTGAGCGTCGGTCAGCGGAACTGACGCTCACCAGGTGAGGTCTTCGGCCGACCGGGAAGCCGCTGGACTCTTCCGCCCGATCGAGAGGTAGACCCGATGAACGCAAAGGCAGTGGTGCCGTCCGCCAAGCGGAAGAAGCTGGAACAGATCAGTCCGTTTTCCTGGGAGCATCCGGCCGATCGGATAACACTAAGCGCACTTCAGCAGATCCCTGGTTTCGACAGTCTCCTCAAAAAAGTCGTCGGTACCTTCGGCGAGCGGAACGTCTCGATGGTCTACAAAGCGCAAGCGGTTCGAGTCGGGCCAAGCCAGTACCCCGACATTCATCGGCTACTCGTCGGCGTGTGCGAGATCCTCGATACCAACGTCCCCCCGCTCTATATCTCGCAGACCCCGCTCGTCAACGCCGGCGCTGTCGGCATGGACAATCCGTTCATCGTGTTGAACTCGTCACTGATCGAGTTGTGTACAGATTCCGAAATCGAAGCGGTGCTCGGCCACGAAGTCGGACACATCATGAGCGAACACGCCCTGTACCGAACGCTCTTACATCTGCTACTGGGATTCGGAAACTCGTTCACCCCGATCATCAGCCAAGCGATTATCCCGATCACCCTCGCCCTGATGGAGTGGAGCAGGAAAGCCGAAGTGTCCTGTGACCGGGCCGGGCTGTTGGCCACCCAGGATCTCAACGCCGTGCTCGGACTCTTGTGCGTGATGGCAGGCGGCATCCGGGGTCGACGCGACGAGCTGAATATCCAGGCCTTTGTAGAACAAAGCGAAGAGTACCGGGACACGGCAGGGCTCGGTGCCTACTACCGGATCATGTCGACGTTAGGACAGTCGCACCCCTTTCCCGTCATCCGGGTTGCCGAGGTCCGAAATTGGGTCGACGAAGGCGACTACACCTCGATCATGGCCGGCGACTATCACCGAATCGGCGAACCTCGACCGTTCCGCGATGACGCGAGCCGCGCTGGCAAAGCCTTCAGTGACACGGCAAACAAAGTGTTCACCGAGACCGACCGCTATGTAAATGATGCGTTGCTCAACTTCATGGACGCCGCTCGCCGTAAATTCAACGACGGCTGAGCCGCTGGGCAGCCACGAAGGCTGCGGTAGAGCTACCGGCGACCCGACGACTCGACGTGTAGTCGCCGACCATAGGCGTCAGGACGTACCTCGATGTTGCCCGAAACGGTCTCGATACGGGTTGTCTCCAACACCCGATGACCGCCCCGTACCCGATGCTGCGGTGGAGCCAGGATGATGCCGATGTCGACGACATCGACTAACGCTGCCGCCACCTCGGCGGTAGACCGATCGCCCTTTTCAAGCAGCAACACATCGGCCTCGGACACTCCGGCATCGAGACAACCTTCAATCGATCGAATCCCCACCTCGGTCTCGGCTAGAAGTACCGATGGCCTCCCATCGGCCGGCGGGTGCCAGATCAACGCCGGGCCACACTCAACCAACCCGGTTGGTGGGCGCGGTGCCGCCACGATGGCCAGTGGCATGGCAATTCCCGCGATGAGAAGCCGGCCTCTCGTCGTGCGGGAAATGACCAGAGCGAGACAGAAAAACACCGCGACCGGCAATCCGATTCGTCCTAGTCGCGGCGCGGGAGCGGTGCCGTGAAAGTCGGCCACCAACTCGATCCAAGACAACAACACTCGGGTCGGGAACTGGAGGACGGTACCGAGCTCGGGAGGGACAAGCCCGGCCCCGATACCTACGGTCAGCCCGCTCACCATGACCGCAGCCGCCGCCCAGCCGGCAAGCAGATTGGCAGGAACGGCAGCGATCGAGATCGGTCCGAAGTGGCCCAGGAGAATCGGGCTTACCCCAAGCTGCGCCGACACGGTGACCGACAACGGGTCGCGAAGCCACCCTGGACCAGGAATGCGGCGTTCGAGGACCGGCCCGATCACTAGGATCCCGGTCGATGCGGCTACCGACAACTGGAAGCCGACAACGTCGACCAGGAATGGATCGATGGCCAACAACACGATGACGGCGGCGGCCAACACATGGACTCCAGAGCGCTCCCGGCCCGTCGTGGCGGCCCAGGCAGCAAGAATGGCGGTCGTAGTCGCCCGCAACACCGAGGGCTCACCTCTGGTGATGACAGCGAACAGCACAAGCAATACCACGAGGCAAACAAAGCGGAGTCGGTAACCGAGCAGTAGCAGCAACGGCCGAGCCACCGCCCCCACGAAGGCCACGTTCTGCCCAGAGACCGCCAACAGATGCGAGAGCCCAGCCGACCGGAACTGGAGCCGTTGGCCAGCAGATTGAAACCGGTCGTCACCGATGACCAGGCCGAGATACAAGGCGCGTTGACGATCGGGAAGGGCAGCAGCTCCATCGACGACCAGCTGCCGAAGAACTCGAGGAACGGTCAGAAGCGGGCCGGGACCTGATCGAGGCCCAATCCGAGTGAGCGATAGGCGCCCGACGATGTGGCGGGCAACAAGCCACGGTCGATCTCCGACCGATCGAACAGTACCCTCAATCTCCATCTGTTGACCAACCTCGGCAGCGCTCAGGTCGGCACCGACCCGACCGAAGGCCACCGCATCGACGCGGGGTCCGCTCTCGAAGCGCAGCTCGGCTCGCCACCCCGCACCGACCGGGCTGGGGTCTTCTACCACGGTGGCAACGGCGGTCGTCGGCCCCGCCGGCAACGGCTCATATGCCTGTTCCGCTCTGGCCCCAAGAGAGGCCATGACGGTGGCAAGACCGAGGGCGACTATGGCTGTCCGCTGTCGCCACCAACCGAGAAGAACTACGCTGACCCCAACGCCGAGTACAAACGGCGGTGCCGCAGCCGACGGCGCATACCACGCTGCCGTCCACCCCAACATGACCAACAACACCGAGTGAGCTTCGGTAAGCGAAGACCGCTCAAATTCCGACCCTACCGGGCTACCCGACCGGTGACGACCAGCGTCGACATCAGGTGACCACCAAGTCACGGAGAGCCTCCAGCTTCGCTTCGCCAATGCCCCGTACGGCCAGGAGATCCTCGGGCGTGGCGAACGGACCAGAGCCGTCGCGGTGGGCGATGATCGCCGCGGCGGTAGCCGGCCCAATGCCGGGTAGCGTCTCCAACTCGGCCGCGGTTGCCCGGTTGATGTCGACCGGCCCGGATTGCGCCGCCCCTTCTTCGGCGACCGGTTCCCCGCCCCGGATAAGCGGGCCGGTTTGGTCGGCCCCGATCGCCGGCACCTCGATCTGCATCCCATCAGATACCAGGGCCGCGAGATTCAGAAGGTGGATGTCGGCCTGGTCGGTTGGCCCACCGGCTCGCTCGACGGCATCGCTCACCCGTTCGCCAGCGGCCAACTCCACCAGCCCCGGTCGATGGACGGCGCCGACGACGTGCACGATGATCGACTCCCCGCCCCCAGCGTCGTCGACCGCTTCGTCGTCGATCGTCGACTCGTGGACCGTCGATGGAACGGCCTGCTCCGAAGCACGAGGCAATAGATCGTCGACCGGCAGCCCGGAGTCATCGAGAGTCGACAACCACAACGTCCCACCGACCAAGGCGCCAACCACCACTACCGCTAACACGGTCCGAACAAGCCGACGATCTGACCCCAGTCCGACGTCACGCCAACGGTCCAAACTGTCGAGGGCTACCGCGAGGCCTTCGGCGAGACCGGGCGGCCTGTCCGGTTCGCCGCCGCCGGCAGGAGGCGGGCTGGTCGATCCCGCCGGTGGCGAAGATGTTGGAACAGATGAAACTGGTGGCGCGGACACGGTGCCCCTGGGATACAGGCGAATGTGGGGGAAGTGTCCGGGCAAGCCACGACAGCCGGCCTCAGGGATCGATACTAGCGGGCGCTCCGAAGATGGGTACGGCGGCGCATCGGTCGATCGTCAGATCAAAACAACTGCGTCGACAACTTCTTCCGCCAATCGGCTGCTCCGGCGGGATCACCGACCGACAACTCGTCAAGCAAGGAGACGAACTTCGCCCGGGCATCGTCATCTCCTCGAACCGTGGGAAGAAGCTCGGCCAAGGTGACTTCGATCTGAGTACGGGCTTCCCCTGGTAGCACCGCCTGCCGAGCCATCTCGAGCATCGGGGCGACATGTTCATCGTCGGCCAATTTGGCGTCGGACGCAATCCCGGCCTCCAAAACGGAAACCGCCTCGGCCATTCGGTCGCTGGAAATACACAACTGAGCGAGGAGAACGATCGCTGGCTTGTTGTCCGGAGCCAATTCGACCGCCCGCCGCAAAGAGGCTTCGTCCCCGGCGGCTACTAGAGCCGCAACCTCGGCCTCGGATGCCCCTCCTACGAGGCCGTTGACGAACTCGCGGATCTGATCCTCGGGCTGGGCTCCCATGAAATTGCCAACAACTTGGCCCTGACTGAGCGCGTAGACGGCCGGGATCGACTGGACTTGAAAGGCAGCTGATGATTGCGGATTTTCATCGACGTTGATCTTGGCCAACACCACCTTGCCTTCAGCGGCGTTGACGACCCGTTCCAGAATTGGTCCCAGTGTCTTACACGGGCCGCACCACGGCGCCCACAAATCGACCACGACCGGAGTCGACATCGAGCGCTGCAAAACCTCGGCTTCAAACGTGGCATCGGTGACATCGACGATCATCAACAACACGGTAGCGGCCAGTAGTCGCCGGCCACGCCACGAGAGTGTTAGCGTCGCGGTGACGTCAAATAGGGAGAAAACATGTTGGTCGATGGTGGATTGGGGTTGGGTGGGGATCTCCGGACAGCAGCCGACTCGGCAAGGGATCAAGAAGCGGCCGGATATGACGGACTGTGGACGGCCGAAACGAGCCATGACCCCTTTCTTCCCCTCTTGTTGGCCGCCGAACACACCAGTTCGATTGAGCTCGGCACATCGATCGCCGTCGCCTTCGCCAGGAATCCCATGACCTTGGCCACGACGGGTTACGACCTGCATGCCTATTCGGGACGGTTCATCCTGGGACTCGGTTCGCAAATCAAACCCCATATCACCAAGCGATTCTCGATGGAATGGTCAAAGCCAGCAGCGAGGATGCGCGAGCTGATTCTGGCAATACGCGCCATATGGGACTGCTGGAACAACGAGACCAAGCTGCAGTTCCGTGGCGATTTCTACACCCACACATTGATGACGCCGTTCTTCAATCCCGGCCCAAATCCGCACGGAGACCCGAAGGTTTTTCTTGCCGGCGTCGGTCCGCTGATGACTGAGGTGGCCGGTGAGGTGGCAGACGGATTCATCTGCCACGGGTTCACGACAGAACGCTTCTTGCGCGAAGTCACCATCCCAGCGCTGGAACGAGGCCGAGCGAAGGCCGGAGAGACGTTGGAGGGATTCGAGATTGTCGGGCCATCTTTCGTTGTCAGTGGTAACGACGCCGCCGAGTTCGACTCGTCGGCCACGGCCACACGCCAACAGATAGCGTTTTACGGATCGACACCGTCGTACCGGCCGGTGCTCGACCTCCACGGTTGGGGCGGTCTCCAAGACGATCTCAACAAGTTGTCGAAGCAGAATCGTTGGGCTGAGATGGGAACCCTTATCGACGATGAGGTCCTCAACACCTTTGCGGTCGTCGGCGAACCCGAACACATCGCCCCCGAAATCAAACGTCGTTTCGGCGATTGTGTGCAACGAATGAACTTCTACGCCCCGTACGAGGCGGACCCGGCGCGGTGGCAAAAGGTCATGGCGGACCTCAAGGCCGCCTAAACGCGACGTAGTATCCCCTCGATGGATCCGTCGGCACGAAGCGCCCCGCTCACCCCACCATTTCCTCGGGGTTACCTCGTTTTGCTAACCGCGGCGGCTGCCATCATCGTGATCGCTGGGCTCCGGGCTTTTTCAAGCTCGATCGGGCCGCTGTTTCTCGCCTTGGTGATCGTGGTGGTGGTGAATCCAATCCAGGGCGTCCTTTCCAGACGAGGCGCTCCGGCTTGGCTAGCTATGGTGGCGATGCTGGCCACGTCATTCGGCATTCTGGCAGTGATCGTCGCCGCCCTGGTGTGGTCGACAGCGCAGCTTGTCGGTCTGATCGGAAGCGACCGGTACGCCGAGCAATTGTCGGCCGCTCAGGTCGAGGTAAGCGATCAGATCGAACGCGTCGGGTTGTCCAATACCGGATTCGATGACCTCGTCGCCGGACTGGACTTCGGCCCGGTCGTGAGCCAAATCACATCCGCGGTATCCAGTTTGCTCGGGCTTACCAGCGCGGTCAGCGTGCTCATGATCGCCATGCTGTTCATGGTTCTCGATGCTGGCAAATTCACCACCAACCTTGAACAGGTGGCAGACGACCGGCCCGAAGTCGTAGATGCGCTCCGGCAATTCGCGGTGAGGACCCGGTCGTATTTCGTTGTCTCTACCATCTTCGGACTGATCGTCGCCGCCCTCGACATTGCGGCCCTTCAGGTTCTCGGCATCCCGCTCCCACTCGTCTGGGGGGTGTTGTCGTTGATTACCAACTACATCCCAAACATCGGCTTCGTCATCGGTCTCGTCCCGCCGGCGGTGCTTGGCTTCTTCGAAGGTGGCTGGCAATTGTCGCTGTGGGTTGTTCTCACCTACGTGGCATTGAACGTGGTCATCCAGTCGGTGATCCAGCCAAAGTTCGTCGGCGATGCGGTCGGACTGTCGACGACATTGACCTTCGTATCTTTGATTTTTTGGGGATGGGTCCTCGGTCCGCTTGGCGCCCTGTTGGCTGTCCCCATGACGCTACTGGCCAAGGCGGTGCTGGTCGATATCGATCCGTCAACCCGGTGGGCCGCACCGTTGATCGCCCTCGACGCGTCGCCACCTTTGCCACCGATCGAAAGAGTTATGGCGACCAACGATCCCGATCCGGTCGACAGGCACGCCGAATCCGCCACCGACCGCCTCGACGACCATGCTGACGATCACGCTGACGATCACGCTCACCCGGCCGATCCTGACTCCAGCGAGGACGGGTCAAACGAAGACCGGTGAGCTCTCGAAGGCGACCGATTGTTAGGTGGCGAGGTCCAGAGCGTCATCCAAATACTGCTGGCGGCAGAGTGCGCGCTGAAGCTTGCCAGAACTGGTCTTCGGCAGCGTGCCGGCTTTGACGAGGACCACCTCGCGGCACGGCACGCCGACCGTAGCGAGCGATCGTTCACTGATCTGCGCCTGTATCGGCTCCAGGTCACCCTCAGCCCGAGTTTCGGCTACGACAACCACGTGTTCTTTCCCGTTACGGCCCGACGCTCCAAACGCCACAACATTGCCAGCCCGCACCCCGTCGACCGTGCCGACGACCCGCTCGATGTCTTGCGGATAGACGTTTCGGCCACCGACGATGATCAGGTCTTTGATCCGCCCACACATCGCCATCTGCCCGTCCACGGTGTATGCCAGATCGCCGGTCTTGAGCCATTCACCGTCGAACAACTCGACATTGGCCTCGGGCATTCGGTAGTAGCCGGGGGTGACCGACGTTCCAGAAATCTGCAGCTCGCCGACCTGACGGTCACCCAACAGTTTTCCGGATTTGGACTCGACGATCCGGAATTCAAGACCGGGAACCGGCCGACCGAGCAATACGATCTCCCTTGCCCGAGGGTGATCGGCCGACACCGGGGTGGCGACGTGGTCAGCTTCCAAAGCTTCGCCGTCCACAACGTCGGTGACCAAGCCGCTCATCGGCTTCGGGAAACACCCGGCGATCGCTATTTCGGCCATACCGAACGCGGGAAAAATGGCTCCGTCTTTGAGACCATGAGGTTCCCCAGCCTCAAGGAACGACCGGACGCTTTCCGGGTCGACCGGCTCGGCACCGTTGAGGGCAACCCGTAACGATGAGAGGTCGAGCGTTTTTCCGGTCCGGCGCAGCGCTCGGGTGGCGAGTACCCAGCTGAAGTTCGGGCCGGCCGTCGCGGTGCCCTTGTACGTCGAGATCCACTCCATCCACCGCCCCGGTGAAGCCAGGAAATCCTGCGGCGCGCCAAGCACCAGGTCGAGGCCGGTCGACATGGGCAGAATACAAAAGCCGACGAGGCCCATGTCGTGATAGAGCGGGAGCCAAGAGACCATCACATCGTCGTCGAGATTTACCTCGGCCGCATCGACGATGGCGTCCAGGTTGGCCGCCATGACGTGGTTCGGGAGCATGACCCCTTTGGGCTCAGAGGTCGATCCGCTCGTGAACTGGAGGACGAACAGATCGTCGGCGTGGTAGTCGGGCGGGACGAAATCGTCTGCTCCAGCGCCGCCAGGAACCGTGAGTTCGGCCAACGACACGAGCGGCGGATCTTCGGGGCCGGCCTCGACGAACGGGGCGAGGTCAGGATCGAGCAATACCATCGAACAGTCGGCGTTGTGGATCCGAGACTTGGTGGCGGCGGTGAATTCTTCGATGGATGCCAGACGCATCGGGAGCGGGAGCACGACCAGCGTTGCACCGCACAGCCAGATGGCTTGAAACGCGGTGACCAGGTCGGCCGTTGTCGGTCCGAGCACGGCGACGTGGTCTCCCCGCCGCACATCCAGACCCTGCAGCCGGGCAGCCATTACTTTGGCCTCCTGATGGAGGTCAGCCCACGATTTGGTGACCGGCTGTTCGCCGGTGACGAACGTCACGGTACCGTCGCCTTTCGCCGCGTGTTCGATACGGGTGACGATCGTCTTCATGAGCGTTTAGACCCAGCGGTGCGGGATTGCGTTACGCCCGAGTAACTTCAGCCGTTCAGGTGGCGGAAACCTCGGTGTCACAGAACGTCAGCGACCACCGCAGAGGATCAGGCCAGGCCGGCTCGTTGCCGTTCCCAGAGCTCTGCGAACAATCCAGAGGCGCACATCAGTTCCTTCTTTGGACCGCGCTCGACCACCTTGCCGTTGTCGATCACGATGATGTGATCGACGTCGTTCAGGGTGGCGAGACGGTGAGCGATGACGATGGCCGCCTTGTCGGCCCAGAGTTCTCGTAGCGACTCCTGGATCCGGGCCTCGGTCTCCGAATCGAGCGCCGATGTGGCCTCGTCGAGGACGAGCAGGTCCGCCCGTTTGAGAAAGGCTCTGGCGATGGCGATTCGTTGGCGCTGCCCAAGGCTGAGCTTAATCCCACGCTCCCCCACCAGAGTGTCGTATCGACTCGGCAACGAGTCGACGAAATCGGCGATGTTGGCCTTGGCCGCCGCTTCCCGGACCTGCTCACCGGTGGGGACGCCGTCATGGGCGTAACCGATGTTGTACTCAACCGTTTCCTGGAACAACGACGTGTCCTGCGGCACGTAGGCCTGCAGTTCATTGAGCAACTCCGGCCCGACAGGCCGACCATCGACGAGGATCTCACCGGCAGTCGGCCTATAAAATCCGAGCAGTATCTTGATCAGTGTCGACTTTCCTTCGCCACTCCGACCGACAATTCCCAATTTCTCGCCGCGACGAACCCGAAAACTCACGTCGTCGAGGACAAGACGGCCAGGCTCGTCTGGGTACGCGAAGCAGAGATTTCGTACCTCCAGCTGCTCTCGTATCCGAGGCCGAGCGGTAGACGGCGCCTCGCCACCCATCGATGAATCAGCCGACCTCGTTGCGCCGCTGTAGTGCTCGGACACGATGTCACGACCAGGGAACAGGTAGCCGTAGGCCTCGCGGTACGCTGCGCTGTGTTCGACCCAGACCCCGAGGTTGTGGACGACGTTCCAGTACTGATTGGTGAAGTCGACCATGACGGTGATCGATACGACGAGAGCGGGAAAGGAGATCTGGCCGCGGTCGAACTGATACCAGCTGTAGGCCATGACCGACGCCCACAGCAGAACTCGCACCAGAACCGAAGCGATCGACCAATACCAGGCCATCGCCATTCCCGCTCGGACCTCGTGTCGTTTGAGCCCTTCGAGCTGGCGATCGTTGCGGCCCACTTCTTCGGCCTGGGCTCGGAACGAGAACACGTTGACAAAGTTGGCATAGGAATCGAACACTCGACCGGTGTTGTTGGCGGTCCGATCCGTCAGCTCCCGCTGACGGCGATTGACCGGCCGGACCAAGGCCGAGAGAATGGCGGCCGCCCCGAACAGGAACACCCCGTAGATCAGTGCGTTTGTAGAGGCCGTTCGCCACAGCAGGGCGACGTAGATGGCGATCGAGGCCAGCATCGGCAGAAATCCATAGTGGGCGGCGTCCCACAAAGTCGCGACGTGACTCCGAATGTCGTTGACGTAACTCGCCACTTTGCCAGACGGCCGATCGACGAAACCACGGTACTCCTCCGCCCACACCGAGGCGAACACGATCCGCTTGAATTCGTAGCTCAGCGGATTGACCTTGGCCGCAACCAGGAAATCGCCAACCGACCAAAGCAGAAGGTGAGCGACGCCGGTGGCGAACAGCAGGACCAAGAATCGGGCGGCACGATCGCTGTCGTCGGCCGAGATAGCGAACTCGGCGAGAAGGTACGGATGGAGAGCTGACAGCATCGCCGCCGCCGCACGGGCCACGCTGGCCGCACCCAACACCTGCCAGTGGTGTCGGGCCATCGACCGCAGCGCAGCCAAGGATCGGTTGGCTGGCTCCCGGTCTCCGGTGATCGGCGGACCGGTCATGCCATGAAGCGTAGTGGTCGCCTACCACCTCGATCGGCGAATTTCAGGCGACCAAGGCTTTATCAGTCGCCGAAGACGGCTACCTGGTTTCCCACAGCACGAACCGCTTCAGACGGCGTGTTGACCACACCCCGGCCTTGGATCCACATGGTCGTCGAGCCGCCACCGTCGAGCATGACGGCGTCATCGGCTCCCAGTTGGGCCAGCAACGCCGCAGTTTCTGGGCCGGTCATTCCGCTAGCGACCGAGCTCCGACCATCCACGGTGACCAGGAGTAACACGTCGCCACTGGAATCGAGACCGATCGCGGTGCGAGGGTGCCGGCTAGCGAACGTTGGGTCGCCGCCGAAATCCGACGTGGTGACGCCGTCGTGAATCAGGGTCGGATGACCAGACACGCCCTCGACGATTCGATCATCGACCTCACCGTTCACTTCCCGGTGGTGTTCGACGATTGCGTCACGTTCGGCCGTCATACCGAACAATGCGGTATAACCGTGATCGTTGCCGCCGTAGACCTCTCCAGCGGACACCGCCGGGCCGTCGAATGGGGCAAACCAATTCCCATTGATCGCCGCGTGAGCTCCGATCTCGTCAGCCCAGGCACCGACCGGGCGTCTCGGATCGGTCGCAGGACTGACGCGCATGCCACGACTGCGGGATAGATGGACATAGACCACGTTGACCGCCTGACGATGGCCCGACAGCCGTCCATGGGCCATGGCAGGGGTGATCCAGTCGAGACCCTCGAGCGCCCGCTCCTCGACGAACCGACCGAAAGCCTCGCTGGTCATCGCGGCGCGGACCGACAGCCCGTCGGCACCGACGGCCGACTCGGGTTGAACCTCGTCGTCGGGCGGTGGACCGTCACCACCGCCGACGCGGTCGGACCCGACCAACGAAAGCGCGTCACGGAACGAAAGCGTCGAACGCGCTCGATACTCGTCCGATGCCATGAGCTGCCCAACCAAAGCGATCGGAGACAACCCTGACTCCAGTTCAGCCGTCCAGTAGTCGAAACCAGCGGCATCGGGTAGACGACGAAGGGTGCCACAGTAGGCGGCGATGATCGTCCGTCTCTGCTGGCCGTCGAGGGTCTCGGCCGGAGCGCTCCGAAGCGCCGGACACTCGTCGATGAACGGCAACGTTGCCGGTTTCGTTGTTTCGGCGTCAGCCGCTCCCGTACCGACCAGGCTGGCGGCAATGACGATCAGGGTCGCAACGATCATCCTCGTTGCGAGCCGGCCATGCACGCGGCGACCGGGTCCAACGTCGCGTACATCGGTCGACGTCATATGTTCGGAACAGGCCATTTCTTTCCAGAACACACCATGTCGTCGCTTGTTGCTACACGTCATGTTTCCTGGCTCACACATCGGACGTGGGCCGAACGGTCTACGGGTCACTAAGCAAGACGTCCTCCCTCGCACCGGCCACGCCCGGACCGAAGGACGGGCGGGAAACAAACCTCGCTTAAGTCGACAGCTGCGTCAGACGACGTAGTGACGGTGATGCCCGATGCCGTGCTTTCTGCAATCGAGGTGTTTCAAGGGTCCAACGCCTTGCGGCTTGCGGTGCCGTTCGTGCTGTTCACGACCCTGGCCGTCGTCGCCCGCGGCCGGGCCGCACTTCGACTGTCGGATGAAACGCTCCGAAGCGTCACGCTGACGTTCATGATCCTGTTGACAAACGGACTATTGGCCGCGTTCCTGGTCCTCGATATCGACCTGACGGTAAGCCCGTGGTCGAAGGTCGGGTTGCCCCACGTGGACACCGCGCTGTGGGCTGCTCTTCCGTGGCCGCTGGCGGTTGTTGCCGCCGTCGTATTGCTCGACTTCGCCGACTACTGGACCCATCGCGTCATGCACAACACGCCGCTATGGGGTGTCCACGCCGTTCACCACAGCGACCGAAACCTGACCTGGCTGACCTCGTCGCGGGTTCACGTTTTTGAAACCACGATCGTGCGGCTTGGCTATCTGGTCCTCATCGGTTGGACCGGACTACCGCTTTGGGCACTTGGAGGGGCGAACATCGTCGCGTACCTCCACAATCGTTACGTGCACTGCCATCTCGGGTGGAACCATGGGCCGTTGGCCAAGGTCATCGCCTCCCCAAACTGGCATCGATGGCACCACTCTGTCGATCCAGAGGCATACAACAAGAACTACGCCAATCTATTCTCTGGTTTCGACGTGTTGTTTGGCACGTACTACAACCCCGGTTTGTGCGACACCGAGGTCGGATTACACGAGGCGCCCAACCCCGGATTCCTAGATCAGATGCTTTCGCCGTTTACCCACGTCGCGAGCCAGTTACAGGCGATGCGAGCACGGCAATAGTCTCAACGGTCCGACCGGTTCCCATGGGCGTCCAAACAACAACACTGGTGTGGTCCTAGCGTCGAGGCAAAAGCCGCGCGAAAGTCATCACCATGCCAGACGCTCCGCCGCGTCTCGGTGGGTCGCCCGACGCCTCCTCTCTCGACGACGAGGTGCACGGATCAGACGCTGCCGTTGACCTCCTCGACCCAGACGATCCAGCCGATCCAGCCGATCCAGCCGATCCGGAACGGGATGACGTAGACCTCAGCCTGGTTCCCACCGAAAGCGGATCGATTCTCGATGATGTCACGATCGTCCCTAAACCGGAGCGGGAGTTCGGGCCACCAGGGCGAACGCCTTGGCACCACCGTCTGGGGGTCGGACCTATCGACCCCGAAACCTTCTACCGCCGCCAGGCCACCGCCTTGCTTGCCGTCGTATGCCTGTTGCTGGCCATCCTTGGCCTCGGCCGAGCCGGGGTATGGGAACGGTTGACCACCGACGGCTCGCCGACATTTCGCTCCACCGACGCCCGACCGACGGCCGATGGCGGGGTGTCGGAATCGCGTCGCGAAGAGGATCTTACGGGATCTGGTCGTCACATGAGCTTCGCCGACCGCCTCGGCCAAGCCGCAAGCGAGGCGGCGGGACAGCGACCCCCGGCTGCGCCAGCCAGATCGAATCGGACCAAAGAACCTCTTCGGGCAGCGGCCGACGCCGCCCCCAGCAGTGCCGAGGCGACAGCCGGCCTCGCCAGTGAACTAATCGCTGAAGCCGCTGGGATAGCGCCACTCGAACCGGCTGTCGATGAGCAAGACCCAACGCAGACCGCTCCCCCGACCGACGATGGCGAGCTCAACCCGAACGAGCCAAACAACCCTCCCCCGACCCCCATCGACGATCCGACGACGACTACCACCGAGCCCATCGTCGACACCTCGGCTCCTACGGTCACCGAGGCGCCGACAACCATCGAGGTTCCGACGACCACGACGCAGACCGCGGCGACACCGTTGACGACGACGACCGAAGAATCACCGGAACCACAGACACCAACGATCGATCCGGCCCCCACCCCTCTCCCCCTCCCTCCCCCGACACCTGCGCCGCCGACCTCAGCGACAGACGAGTGGCTCCCTGGCGAACTGCAACGCCACGAGTTTGACCACAACGACACCCTTGCCTAGCGGGATATCGGCGACCGGCATATCGAAACAGAGACCTCCGTCCAGATAGCCGAGTTTCGGTCCAGATTCGGATGGGCCAGATCGGTGTTTTACAGTTCCACGATGGCTTTGCCGGCGAACCCACCGCACATCACGCTCGCCGACGCAGTAGCAGAGGCGGGTGCGTCAGTCGCCTTCGGTCTCCCCGGTGGTGGCCCCAACCTCGACGTCATCGACGCGTTGACCAACAACGACGTCCGGTTCGTGCTCGCCCACGCCGAGACGTCAGCCTGCATCATGGCATCGGTCTATGGCTTGCTAGTTGGCCGGCCGGCGGTGGCGGTTGTGACCCGGGGACCGGGGGCGGCGTCAGCGGTCAACGGAGCGGCGCAAGCCACCCTCGACCGGCATCCCCTGATCCTCGTCACCGACACCGTCCCGGTGGGTTCGGCAGATCGAGTCGCTCATCAACAGCTCGACCAACTGGCCATGTTCGACCCGGCGGTAAAGGCCGGCGCCACCGTCGGCGCAGCCTCCGATACCCAGGGGCTTGTCGACCTTATCCAGTTCGCCAACGCCCCGAGGCGGGGTGCGGTCCACCTCGACTATGACGCCTCGGCCACCGGTGTCGGCCGAAGAACACCGGCCACCGTGGCGCCTCGATCTTCGGCGCCAGCCACCGATCTTGTTGGCCAGCTGGACGGGGTGGCGCGACGAATCGCCCGAGCATCTCGACCCGTCGTGATACTCGGCTTGGACGCGGTCGATCATGCGGCACGGTTACGGCCGGTACTCGAACGGTTCGGCGCACCGGTGTTGACCACATACCAGGCCATCGGGACCATAGACACCGAGCATCGATGCGCCGGCGGGTTGTTCACCAATGGCGCGTCGGAACGACCGTTGCTGGACCAAGCCGATCTGATCATCGCTATCGGCCTAGATTCGGTCGAACTGATCCCTGCCCCATGGACAATCGTTGCCCCTGTGCTCTCGCTGGCGACGGTCGCCGCCGACGACAAATATCTCCCGATCACCACCGAGGTAGTCGGCGACCTCGGTGAGTTGGCAACGATCGCGCTCGGCGGCCGAGACCACGGGTGGGCCCCGACCGCCGGTTCGACGCATCGGGAGTCCGTGCGAAGAAGCATCAACGGACACGACCTCGGTGATCGCCGGTCTGGCCCAGCCCTATCCCCAACCGAACTCGTCGAGGCAGCGATCGCTCGTACACCTCGGGATGCAACCATCACCGTTGATGCCGGTGCCCACTTCCTGGCCATCATGCCATTGTGGCCCGTTGCCGACGCCCGACGGCTCCTGATCTCGAATGGCCTGGCCACGATGGGGTACGCCGTCCCCGCGGCCATCGGTGCCGCCATCGCCAGACCAGGATCACCCGTTCTTTGCCTGGTCGGCGACGGTGGGCTCGGTATGACGCTGGCCGAGATCGAGACCATTTCCCGTCTTAATCTCCCGATCACGATCGTCGTGTTCAATGACAGCGCGCTGAGCCTGATCGAAATCAAACAACGTCCGACACACGGCGGACGGGCCGCCACGGCGTACCAAGAGACCGACTTCGCGGCAGTAGCGGCGGCCAACGCGATGACCGGGTTGACGGTCACGAGCGTCGATGAGTTCGTCGCAGCCCTCGACGGCGGCTGGCGGTCACCGCGCCTGATCGACGTTCGGATCGACCCGAGCCCGTACCGGCGTCTCCTCGACGTAACCCGCGGCTGACGCGGCCCGTCCTTGGTCTACAACCGTCGCTTGTGGTTAGCTTGCTGTCAGCAGCTAGTAAGTTAGTAGAAAGAAGACATGGGGGATCATGGCCGTTACCGTTTCTAAGTTCATCGACGTCTCCGAGGGACTACAGCCGAATCAATTCTCCGTCGGCGACCGCGAGACAATCGACTCGATCAGTGCGTTAGACGACACCTACAAACAGCTCATGGACAAGCCGGTCGCTTGCGTCATGGCCGTCATGGGAACCGACGGTCGACCGAACCTCACGCCTATGTGGTTCGACTACGAGGACGACAAGGTCCTGGTCAATGTCGCATCGCACCGGAAGAAGACCGAGTGGATCCGAAATAACCCGCAGATCACTCTCCTGATCCTGAACCCGGAGAACATGTACCACTGGCTCAGCCTCAAAGTTACGGTCGATCGTGAGATCTCCGAGGACGACCCCCAAGATGGCGCCCGGGTTACCCAACAGCTCGATCGCATCTGGAAGAAATACATCGGCGAAGGCGACGAATATGGCCTACGCGATCCGTCGATCGACGAGCGGCGGATCCTCTTCGAGTGTACGGTCGACAAGATAGCCACCTTTGGCGTTCCAGGCTGATCGAAACCAGTCGTCGTCATGCGGATCGGGGTTGTCGGCGGGTCGCTCGGTGGGCTGACGACGGCGTGTCTCCTCCAAGATGCCGGTTTCGATGTCTCGGTCTTCGAGCGATCGACAACGGCGCTTACCGAACGGGGCGCGGGTCTCGGGTTTTTGGAGGCAACCGGCCGTTACCTGACCCATCGCGCCGGCGTCGACCTCGAAGATATCAGCGTGGCCACCGACCACATCCGGTACCTCTACCGTGATGGGTCGGTGGCTCACGATCAGCTCCACCGGTACCTCTTTAGCTCATGGAACACCGTCTTTGGACACCTCATCCGGTGCTTTGACCAAGACCGCTATCACCTCGGCCATGAGTTGATAGATGTCGAACAGTCCGACGATGACGTGACCGCTCGTTTCTCCAACGGGGCAACGTTCACCGGCGATGTACTGGTGGCGGCCGACGGCATCGGTTCGATCGTGCGGCAAACGCTCCAACCTGCAGCGGCAGCCCAGTACGCCGGCTACGTCGCCTGGAGGGGAACGGTCCAAGAGCAGTTGCTACCAGCCAGCGTGACGGACCAACTCGGCGACGCTATTACCTACTTCGTGCACGCCAATGGCCATATTCTCGTCTACCCGGTACCGAGTATCGACGGTTCGGTCGCCCCCGGCGCACGGCTCCTGAATTTCGTGTGGTATCGGAACTATCTGGCAGGCGGTGAACTCGATGATCTACTCACCGATCGGGCCGGAAGCGTCCGTCATCTATCGGTTCCTCCAGGCCAAGTGGCCGCCCACCACGTTGCTGAAATCCGGGCCGTGGCCGAAGCTCGCCTACCCGAAGTGGTCGCTGCGGTGGTAACAGCAACCGAGCACCCGTTTCTTCAAACGATCTACGACATTGAGGTCGATCGGATGGCGTTTGGTCGTATCTGTCTACTCGGAGACGCGGCATTCGCGGTACGACCTCATGCCGCCGCTGGTACGGCCAAGGCGGCCGAAGACGGCTGGCGCCTCGCGGCCGAACTATCGACGGTCGGTGATGCGGCTCAAGCTCTTGAGCGCTGGGAACGTCCTCAACTCGAACTGGGACGAGAACTCCTCGAGCGGACCAGACGGGTCGGTCGGCGATCGCAAGTCGACAACGACTGGGTGCCCGGCGATCCAGACTTCCTGTTCCGGCTACACGAGCACGGTGACCAAGCCCTAGAGCCCGAACCGGGGCGCTCGTCGTGACATCGAACAAACCGAACGGCAAAACCCCGTCGGCCAAAAAAGACGGTGACCGAATCCACGACCGGGTGGCCACCGCTATGACGGACGCCGCCCAGGGTTTGCTCGACGTTCTCTCATCGGAGCAGCGCCAAAAGATCCGGTGGCCGTTCCCGTCCGACGACGAACGCCGCCGCTGGTACTACACCCCGACCGACCACGGAGGCCTCGCCCTTGCCGACATGAACCCGACCCAACAGCAGGCCGTACAGAAGCTGCTGGCCTCCGGACTATCGGAGGCTGGCTACACCACCGCCTCGGTGATCATGGGCTTGGAGAATGTCCTCGACCGGGTCGAGGGGTTCTCAACCTCCTACGGAAGGCTTCGAGGTAGGGACCCGCTGATGTACTGGGTCGCGGTGTTCGGTCATCCCGGCAGTGACGGTCCCTGGAGCTGGCGATTCGGGGGGCACCATATCTCGCTTCATTTCACCCTGGCCGGTGGCCAGGTTCGTTCGGCAACACCGTGCTTTTTTGGGGCCGACCCCGCAGCCTCTCCTCTCCTCGGTCCACACATGCTCCGACCGCTCGGCGGGGCGGAAGATCTCGGCCGTGAACTTATTCAGTCGTTCGATAGGTCTGTGCGTGCCACCGCGCTGGTTAGTTCCGTCGCCCCGACCGACATCATTGGAGCAAACCGTTCCCGGCTCAGAGACGGCGACCGGATGCTCGGCTTGACCGAGATCTGGCGGGGTCAACTCGAGGCAACGCTCCACGCACAGGTCGCCGATGCGCAACGCAGAGCCGAGTCGATCGCCGGTCTGACCGAGAACCACCTCGACCTCCTATCGCTTACCGATCGACCGAAGGGACTCTCGGCGACCGCCATGAGCCCAGATGAGAAGGAGATTCTTCGGGCGCTCTTATCTACATATGTCGGCCGGATCGATGATGATCTTGCCGATGCACAGGCGGCCCGATTCGCAGGCGACCGTTTGGACTCCCTTTCCTTCCTGTGGGCCGGTGGGATTGAACCGAACGAACCGCACTACTACCGGATTCAAGGCGCCGAGCTATTGGTCGAGTACGACAATACTCAGCGGGGGGTGAACCACATCCACACCGTGTGGCGCGATCTGTTGCTCGACTTCGGTGGCGACCCGCTCGCCGAGCACTACGCAGAAGGCCATCACCGGCGCGGTGTGTGACGTGCACCCCAACCGAGGTCAACGATGGTCAGTCGTCATCACCATCGGGCAAGAACATCGACAAAAACCAGCTGACGACGCTGATGACAAGGGCACCGAGCACCGCCGGACGGAATCCATCGATGGCGAGGTTGGTCGTCACCGCTGCCGTCACGAGCAACATCACGGCATTCACAACGATGGTGAACAGGCCGAGGGTCAAGACGATCAGCGGGAAGGTCAGGAGCTTCGCCACCGGCTTGATTACCGCATTGGCGATGCCGAACAGCACGGCCACCCAAAGGATGGCCAGCAACTCGGTGCTCAGGTCAATCCCATCGATCAAACGGGCGGCGACCCAAAGTGCGACCGCATTTACCGCAACCCGGAGGGCGAGGGCGATCATGCGAAACGCCTCCAGTGTGTACCTTCGCTGCGTCGCAGGTGCCCCGAGCGCCGGGCGACCGCCCTTTGCTCGATCGTGTCAAACCGTTCCACCATCCCGTAATCCTACTTGGCCTAGACCGGCCAGTACCGTCGGTGTCATTCCTTGTACCTCCCAGACCCTGTTGCCGGTACCTTCCCACCGTGCTGCCATTTCACCGGGCACCGACGACTACCCTCGGCGTGACGGTGAACGGTTCGACCTCCGATAACGCGGTGCTTGTGGATGACCACCAGTTGGCGCGACACCTGGCTTCCGAAGCCGGGCAAGCTCTCCTCGACCTTCGGGAGGGTCGACGCAAGCTTGGCCGTACGGATACGTGGTCCCTACGTGATGAAGCTGACCGTTTGGCCCACGACCTGCTTGTCGACAGACTTGCTCGGCACCGGCCGAGCGACATCGTGATGTCTGAAGAAGGCCGTGATGACCCAATCCGGCTGGAAGCGCCGCGAACTTGGATCATAGATCCACTCGATGGCACGCACGACTACCCCTTCGACGGCTCGATCGAGTGGGCGGTTCACGTCGCTCTTGTCTCCGATAGCCGGCCGACAGCAGGTGCGGTGGCGGTCCCCGCAATCGGCAAAGTGTTTGGCACCGATCTCGCACGATTCGCCGACCGGGGCCAACGACCAGAGCCACTGGTAATTTGTGGTCGATCCAACGTTTTTTATGGCACCGAAGTTGCCGACGCTCTCGACGGGTCGGTTTCCGCCTGTGGCTCTTCAGGGTTCAAGGCCATGCTGGTGGTCGACGGCGTCGTCGACGTGTACGTCCATGCCAGTGGCCTCTATGAGTGGGATGTATGCGCACCGGCGGCGGTTGCCGCAGCCACCGGGTTGGTGGTCAGCGACATCCACGGCCAGCGAATCGACTACAACAAGCCAAATCCGACCGTGGAAGGATTGGTCATCTCGCGGCCTGAGTACGCCAAAACCACACAGGCCACGCTCCGCCGGCTCGGCGTCTGATGCGCTGAGCTGAAAATCAAAGGTACGGTCTCCGGCGCCAAAAAGAGGAACCCGAAGAAGATGGCACTATCTTTGACTAGTACTCGCCAAGTGGCGGGATCGTATGGAAAAGAGCTTGTAGATGCAAGGCACAGTAAAATTTTTCAATAGTGAGAAGGGCTTCGGCTTCATCTCTCGTGAGCAAGGAGATGACGTCTTCGTTCACTACTCCAACATCTCGGGCGACGGCTACAAGTCGCTTGACGAAGGTCAGGCCGTCGAGTTCGACGTAGCCCCCGGCCGCAAGGGCGAGGAAGCCAAGAACGTCCGCGTGATCTAGCAAGACTGAGAACATTGGTGTGTGCCGTCGGCTCCGTGTCGACGGCACACGCTTTTTTGGGGGTCCCGGCCCCACGAACGCCCTGACCGGGTTCGGTCAGGGCGTTCGCTTTTTCAACTGTCCCTCTCACCCCTGGCGTGGCCCGTCGTTGCTGGCCTAGTCGGTCCGGCCGTTCCCGCCACCACCGCTTCGGCGCCAAGAAGTCCAACCACCAACAATGCAGCGGCCATACCAGTCCAGAACCAAATTTTGCGCCGAGAAAACACAACGATTCTTCACCGGTTCATGCAGCAACACCCTTGGGGCATCAGCGATCTTTCCTTCATTGAGAAAGAGGACATGCCACCGCATCCGATACACCGAGAACTTCGGTTTCCTATTGCAAGGCGATAGCTCGGGCCAAGTCTTCGAAGCCGTGAGGCCAACCGGCCCGCCCGTCACGAACCCTTTGCGGCCTCGTAGCGAGCGGTCGCTTCCTCAACTGCTGCCATCTGTTTGTCCGCCAACTCGGGCCTCGCCTGCTGGGCACGTTCAGCGGCGCCAACCGTCGAGCTCACCTGGCCTTGGAAGTGGGGCATGACGTGACGAGCAAAGAGTTCGTAGCTCTTCTTCGTGGCCTGGGGGTTAGCCCAATTGTGGGCCAGCGTCAGGTACGCCCCGAAACCACCGTTTGATTGCTCAAGTAACTCCTCGATCTGTGCGATCGCCATGTCCGGGGTGCCGACAACGCCAAGCCCTCCGTTGACAAAGGCCACCATCTCGTCGATGTTGCCGCCATCGACGGCCATCTGGGGGAAGGCTGCCACGTTCTGGAAGTAGCGGAACCACTGTTCCATCCCATACTCGACGTCACGGCGAGCCTCGTCGGCGCTCTCGGCCAGGTGCATAAGACCGACCAACCGCCAACTCTGCCGGTCGGCCACCTTCCCGTAGGTGGATGCCACCTCTTCCTGAATCGACCAATGGTGAGCGAGTACATCCATGCCGATAGCAACCGTGGCGCCGAGCGAAAGTACGCCCGCTCCATGTTTGCCGGCCAGACGGGCCCCTGAAGGTGATGCAACCGCAGCCACCGCCACATCGAACAACGGTTCGCTAAACGGCCGGAGGTGAAGTCTTGCCTCCTCCAAAACCAACCGGTCACTTTGGTAGTTGACCGGTTTGTCGGTGGTAAGCAGCTGCATAACGATGTCCATGTATTCCTCGAGCAGTGGCCGCATCTGCGGTGGCTCAAGCCCCAACATGGCGGCGTCGGTTGGCAGTGCGCCGGGGCCGACGCCGAACATCACACGACCCCGGGTCAGGTGATCTAGCAATACCATCCGTTCGGCGACCCACAGCGGGTTGTGGTACGGCAATGAGACCACGCCGGTTCCGAGCTTGATATGGCTGGTCCTGGCCGCCGCCGAGGCGATGAAAATCTCGGGAGAGGCGATGATCTCGCTGCCGGCCGAGTGATGCTCACCGATCCACGCTTCGTCGAAGCCGAGCCGATCCATATGCTCGATCAGTTCGAGGTTCCACTCCAACGACAAGGTTGGGTTGTGTTCCGGTGGATGGAACGGTGCGATGAAACTTCCAAAACGCATTCGCATTGAGATTCCCCCTTTGGCCTCCGCTCAGACCTGCACTGGCGAAGTGTCGTCTAGGCATCATGGCTCGCCACGGCTGATCCACGCCAACTGACCTCGTCGCCAACTCGGGTTCTCAACGCATCGTCACTCAGTCCGGGGCTTCCTCAGTTCGAGCGCGGCGTCGTTCCGTCCATCCCGGTTTTGGAGTTCGGGTCGTGCGGTGCCTGTTCCTCGCTGACCGTCACTATGAACCGGGCGCCGCCCATCGGGCTCTCGCTGACCGTGATGCTGCCGCCAGCTCGATGTACCTCAGCTCGGGCGATAGCGAGCCCAAGCCCGGCCCCTCCCCGAGGACGCGTTCGGCTTTCATCTGCACGATAAAACCGTTTGAATATCTCGTCGCGCTCAGCGACCGGAACACCGGGACCATCGTCGTCGAAAGTGAACGTGACGAGACCGCCATTGCAGGCGACGTGAATGTTGACGGCCGTTGCCGAGAACCGCTCGGCGTTGGAAAATATGTTCCCGACGGCCCTCGACACGTTTGGTATGCGGCGTTGCCGGTCGTCATCGTCGACGATCGCTCGTTGTTCTTCGACCTGGGCTGTTGCGAGGACGTCGACGATCGTGATCGGCTCGCTCACCCAATGTTGCTGCTCATCAAATGATGCGAGGGTCAACAGGTCATCGACCAGGCTGGTAAGCCGAGCGCTTTGTTCGAGCACCGACGTCGCCAACGTATCGATCTCTCCCCCATTGGCGGCCGCATATTCGGCGTCGGCTGTGAGCACCATGAGAGGGGTTCGAAGTTCGTGAGATGCGTCGGAAACGAAACGCCTCCTGTCGACATCTGCCGCCCGGAGCTTCGTGAGCATTCGATTGAAGGTTGTTGCGAGGTGAGACAACTCGTCTCCAGCGGCGCCGACCTGGATCAGCTCCTTCGAGGAATCAGCCTCGACGGCCTCGGCCTCGCTGGTCAGCAACCGAACTGGCGCCAGCGCTTTATCGACGACGAGCCAGGCGATGAAGCCAACCAGTAGACCGGTTAGACCGATCGAGACCCACAGCCCGCGTCGGATAGTGCCGAACGTCCGGTCGAGTTGAACCGTGGAGGCTGTGCCGACGAGATAGTCGATGTCTTCTGCGTCGGACTCTCGGACGACCTGGAGCACGCCGCTGGCCGGAGCGGGCAAACCTTGGCCGGCACGGATCACTCGCACGCTGGTATCGAGCTCCAACTGTGCGGTGAGCGGCGTCTCGCCTTCTGCCAGTTTGCTCTCCAAGGAATCCAAACGCTCATTCAGGAGATCTTCTTGAGATTGACGAGTGGCAGCGACGGCGGCCACGTAGCCAATCGCACCGACGATGCTGAGCAACGCCACGGTCGCGATGGCGGCGACGACGGCGACCCGGGTTCGGATCCCGGTGGCCGTTACCATCTCCGCTGGCCGACTCATGCCGGCTCAAGCTGAAATCCAACGCCCCGAATGTTCTTGATGGCGTCCCCTCCCAGCTTCTTTCGCAATCGATTGATATACACATCGACCGAACCGGGGTCGCCCTCGAAATCAAAACCCCAGGCGGCTCGAATTATCTCCTGTCGGGTAACGGCGGCTCCGGTCGCAGAAACGAGCACAAACAGCACGTCCGCTTCCTTCTTGGTGAGTTTCACCTCATCTCCATCTCGCCAACATCGATGAGCGGCGAGATCAAATCGGATTGCCCCGTAGACGATCTCGTTCGTTGGCGACCCGGCAGCACGCCGGATCGCCGCTCGTATCCGGGCAGCTAGCACCCTGATTGAGACCGGTTTTGTGATGAAGTCGTCTGCGCCCAGGTCGAGCAGGTCGATTTGGTCGAACTCGCCGTCTTTCGCGGTCAAGACGACGATCGGGGTCTGTACGTTCCGCTGGCGGAGTGCCTGACAAACCTGGTAACCCGACATACCGGGCATCAAGAGGTCGAGCACGATCGCATCCATTTCGCCTTCCGTCGCTTGCCAAAGACCGTCGGTTCCGTCAGCGGCAGAGTCAACGCAAAAACCCTCAGCCTCGAGGCCACGTCGTACTACCCGAACAATCTCTGGGTCGTCTTCGATCAGCAGGATGCGCACGCGTTTGTAGGTTACCGCTGGGCGGTTCTCGGCGATAGAAGGTCGGCCGAGACCCGTTAAGTCTGCATTTAGGTCCAGTAAGGCTGAATACAGACAGTGTCCGCCACTGTGAAGATCCGACGTGGGGCCTCGTGGGAGGTTCCCACCAACGAAGACTCTGTCTAGAGAAAGAGGATCACGATGAACAAATCAGCGAAGATCGCAGTAGCGGCCACCGCGTTGATGGCTCCGATCGCCATCGGCTGGACGTACACCGCAGGCGCATCGGTGGGATTCAACAACGCTGAAGGTGCTCAGAATCACACCATCGACGAGTTCGAGGTCGGTGACCACTTCGTCGTTCGGGAAGAAATCGATGGTGTGGTCACCGAAGTGGTGACCGGTCCAGACGGTAATGTCGTTGATGCCGGAGACGTCCCGGCTGAGGTAGCCGACTTCCTCGACGACTGGACGCCACCTGAGGACCAAGTAGATTTCGAGATTCGCGATGGGGTTGCCTGCTACAACTTTGACGGATCGACCGACGGTGAGTTCGACCTGTCACAGACCGGCGACGACGGAGCCTTCATCGTGGTCGGAGCGGACGGGGAAGTCACGAGCGCCATCTATTCTGGTGAGCCGCTCGGCGACGACGTTGTGCTACCGGCTATTCAGTCCAACCAAGACTTGATGGAGTTGCCCGGCGCCGTCGAAATGAGCCCATGTGAGTAGAACGGACTGACCTCAACCGACCGTCCCAACCAGACCCCTCCACCTTGAACGGCTCTCGGCTCTCTTTGAGACGGGAGCCGTTTCGGTTAGGACCGATCCGACTTGGGTACGAAGTGGAAAAGCTGGCCGTCCCGGTCGAGATAGTTCTGGCCGTGCGATCGTTGTCCTAGCGCCACTAGTTGCTGGCCTAACACCGAGGCAGTCTCATCATCGACACCGAATTCGAAATGGGAAAGTCCGTGTTGGAGCGGATCGATCCGGTCGAGACTCGCTTGATCATGTGATTTCGCGAACAAGGTCAGCTCGACCGCGTTGGCGGCCCGGAATCGAGCGACGTCTCCCCAGTGGTCGGTTAGCGTGAGCCCGAGTACATCGCGGTAGAACGCAACCTGCTCCTCGAAGTTGTCGGCGACAAGCACGATGCCGGCGATCGTCGCCCCGGTCGCAGCCTGGTCGATCGAACCGGTCTCGCCATCGTCGTTAGCGGCCATCACTGCTCATATCCTTTGCTCGTCCTAGTTCTCTTCGAGACGTCGGTTTCGTACGAGGTCGCGACAGAAGAACAGAAAGCTCGACAAGCTCAGCGGCCATCCGATCGATTCGGAGTTGAACAGGCTCGGCCAGCACCGTCGTGCCCCGATCGTCCCAACTAATGTCGGCTGGTCCTGATACGACCTGCGACTGGGTGGCGTAACCGGCCATGGTGCGGACCACCGACCTCAGATGATCACAGACCGGGGTTCCGGACAGAGGGTTCCCTCCGTGCACGATCAGGCCGACCGGTCGGCGGGCAAAAGCGTCCCATCGCAGGTGATCTAACAGATTTTTCAAGACGCCAGAGTACGAACCGTGATAGACGGGCGAGGCGAGCACGACCGCCTGAGCGGCATCGAACGTCGATGAGAGTTCCCGGACCGCCGGCTCTGGATGCTGATCCGGACTGTGATGGAACTCTGGGTCGGCGATTGGCAACACCAGTTGGCGAGTATCGATAAACGAGACGGCGAACCCGGCCTGCCGTAGGCGCTCAGCCATGACGTTGGACACCGCTCGGGTACGCGAGTCAGCCTTTGTAGACCCGCAGACCACGACGCAACGGCGATCGGATGAAATAGTCATGTAAGGTTTCCTACTGTTCGACGGGTTCGGGTTCTTTAGCACGTGCTGCTCGTTCACCGGCGAGTACACCGGTTGCACCAACCGCCATGGCGGTACATCCAACCAGCGAGAGGAGCCAAAGGCTCCCACCGATGAACGACGCAATTACCGCGGCGACGAGCATGCCAGCATCGAATCCGATCAGCACAAGGTTCAACTTTCGGCGAACCTGTTGCTTGGTCCTGGTGATCGAAGCCATCTGACCGACCTCCAACAGCCCGGCGGCACCACCGAGCACGACCATCGCCGCCGGCAACCAAACCACCCCGGACCGCAGCGAGGCAACGGCCAGCGATCCTGCGGCGACCGCCAGTACAGGAATCAGCCGGATCAACGACTGGTCCTTTACAAATCGGGCGCCAAGGCGTCCGGCGACGCCGGCCAACGAGATCAACGCAAACAGGAGACCGAGTTGGCCGACACCAGATCGCTCGGCCAGCTGAGGGAGGAGAAACAAGGCCGACCCGCCAATGACCGACCGGGCGAACGAGAGAAGAGCTTGACCTCCTACCCAGACAACATCCAACCCCTGGTCGTCATCGACGGCGGTCGACCGTTCCATCGTCTCATCGTGACGCTCGGCAGGAAAGGCGATAGCGGCGATGAAGATGGCAACAGCGAGGACAACGCTTGGGCCACTAGCCACCCTGACCAGCAGGTCGTACATCACACTGGCCGCCAAACCGGCCACGATCATCGCGCTCTGGAACGAGCCAAGAATCGATTCGTCCTGACCCGTTGCCCGAGTGCCGGTGAGCCGATGGGGGAACACCACCATCGATACCGAAATGGCGCCGACCATGAACGGGCGAAGAACGGCAAGCGCTAGTGGTGACGTGGTAATCACGAACGCCGCAGCGACGACGGTACAAAGACGTAGGGCGGCGACGAAGCCGACAGATGTCATGAGCCACCGAAATCGTTCGGCTACCGCTCTGAGCAGAAGAGCGAACGCTGGCGCCGAACCGAGCAAAACGAGGCTAAGGATCGGGTGGTCCGAGCGTGAAGCTTCGACGGTGGCTAGAACGATCACGAGCTGAAACGCCACTCGGAATGCTGCACCGGAAGCGAACAGTCTTCCCGTCACCATCAGCCGGTTACTCGCTCGGAAGGAATACCTCGATCGACAGAATTCGTGGACCCCACAGCGTCAACGATCAGGGGTACCAGCCGAGCGAACTGCCCAGGATCGATGGCCAACGGGATTCGCAATTGGTTACGACCGGCGCCACCAAGACCCATCTCAGCCAAGGTTGGCACAAGTACATCGCGGGTAGCCAACGACTGTTGCAGGCACCCTGCCTCGATCTGGGACCGGCGGTCGAACACCAACGCGTACGGTACTGACCCGCTGTACAGCACGGCCATATCAGCCGTCTCTTTTAGGGCGTTGTCGAGGGCCGTTGCCTGACGGTCGGACCGCTGCCGGATCGTGATGTGATCGGACCGCCAGCTCTCCAGCACCCGTGGGACGAGCGCGAGCGACGGAGCGCTGACCCCGAGCAACCTGGCGCTGACCCACCGTTCGACGTGGTCGAGTAACGAGGCGTCGCCGACCGCGAAACCGAGCCGTAAACCTGGCCGTCCGCACGTCTTCGACAGGCTGCCGATCGTCACAAGTCCCGGCGCCCGTACGTGCCACACGTCGGAGTCGAGACCGGCGTACACCGCGTCGAGCACCACCCGGCAGTCTCGATCGACGTACTGTTCAACGAGTTGTCGGATCCGATCGAGGCCGAGCGACGTTCCCGTTGGGTTGTGCGGTTCGTTTACCAGAACGACCGAGCCGGGAGGAACCCGATCCGGTTCCGGTGGACTCGACGGACGGTACCAAACCAATTCCGCTGCCCGGTCGATAAACCGTCGGTAGCCGCCGTAGAACGGGAGAGGGGCAACGACCGTTGCCGGAAGTAGCAGATCCATGAGGGCGGCCAGGCCGCCGCTGGCCCCCGGGGTGATCACGAGCCGATCGTCGACCCCAAGCGTGGAAGCGATCGCTTGTTGTTCGCGTTCACAACCGATGGCGTAACGCGCCGACCGCTCATAGGGGTCGGACTCCGGGCCAGAGCTCGGCCCGACCATTGGTTGCCCCAGTCGAAGGTCAAGCATCGACAGACTCCGGCACCAACGACTCGATATGGCATCCAGCATCCGTGCACAGTGTTCTGGCGGCGTCGATCACGTCGGGTACATCTTGTGGACGTACTGCGGCTTCGAGGTGGAGTTGCTCGTTCAACGGCCGGCCGCGCAGATTCGCTACCCGCACACCAGCCGGCCACAGAGCGTCGGCAACACCGTCGATCAACTTGGCTCCCGCTACCGAAGCGTGGAGGCATTCGGCCCCGAGGGCGGATATGACATCGGGGCGACGGTCGGGTTCGGCCGTCCAGAGCGCTTGTTGGAGGCGCCCGCCCCGGTGCCGGCGATCGCCAAAAATTCCTGGCAGCCTGACGATCAGACCCGACTTACCGGACAACAGGATGGCGGTCAAAAAATGGGCCTCCGCTTTCAATTTTGCCCGTCCGTAACTCGACGTCGGCTGAGGACGCGATGATGGACACCAACGGGGCGCGGCTCCGTAGACGGCGACGCTGCTGCAAAGCGTGACCCGATGCGCGGCCGAGCTAGCAGCCCACCGGGTGGCGCGGTCGATCCCGACCTGAGCGGATGGGTCGACTGAACCGGTGGCGATCACCACCGTGTCGTCCTCGGCGGGTTGGACGTCATCGGGAGCGGCTACCTCGTCGGGAAACCACCACGTCGGGTTCCAATCGAGCGCTACGACATCGTCTTTGGAACCGACCAAACCACCGGCGACGAGGCCTGTTCCGAGCACCCAAATCGTCACAGGTCCTTCTCCGGATCGGTCAGCGACGTCGGGTGGGCTACGACGGTCATCCCGCAGGTGTCGACGGGGAGTACTGCATGAGGCGCCGTTCGGCTCATCGCCAATTCCCTCACCCCACCGCCGACGTCGGCGAAACGGGGCAAACAGGTGTCGTGAAAAACGCACCATGAGGGGGCGGTTGCCGTCGTAAGGAACATCTCTAGTACGTCGAGGTAGTCCCACTTTCCGGTCGTTGGATCGTCGAGGTCGACGAAGACCACTCCGTCGTGCCGGACCCAATCGGCGAGCCCATCCCAATCACGCCACCCTCTACCGACCGGGACAACCGCCTTTGGCCTCACCTCCAACCGGTCGAGGTTGTCCACGGCTCGATTGAGAGCGTCCCGATCGGGGTCGACGAGTGCGATGTCGAGCGGTGTCTCGGTACCGGCCTGCATCCAGGCTGCGAACAGCCCTTGATAGGCACCGATGACCACTAATCGAGCCCCGGACCGACCAGCGTGGCCTCCGATAGCCAGAAGAACCCGTGCCGCAGCAGGGGTCAGGCTGGTGACGTCGACAATCAATTCACGCTGAAAGCGCTCTCTGGTTCTCAGGTAACCGGATTCGGAGAACTCAGCCTCGCTCCCGTCTGGCAGTTGGTGAAGCCGCGATGCCGCGGCCATAGCCAGCGCCTGCCCTCTTGCTTTCACCGTCATCGGTCGACCGGCTGAGCAATCGACTCGTGTAGGCGCATGGCGCACAAGTGACCGAAGGCGAGCGCCTTCGCCGTCAGTTCGGCGGCCTCGATGCGCTGGGGTTCGGCGACGGCCCACACCGGAACGAGAAGAGAACCCCCGAGCAGCCGAAACACTTCGGTCAGCTGCTCGGCTCCCCGGTGGGCATCATCGGCCTGCTCGCCGACAACGATTCCGGTCACCGCCGGCAGCTCGACACTAGCATCGTGGCCAATCAGGTCGAATACGTTCTTGGCCATGCCGCTCAACGAACCGAAGTACGCTGGGGCGGCCACGACCACCAGGTCGGCAGCAGCAATCACGTCCCGCAGCTTCACGTAGTTCGGCTCATCGAGTTCGGACGGCGAAATACCGGCCCAGGCTGGCAGCGGACATTGGCGAATGTCGAACCCTTCGTACCGCTCATCGTTTCTGGTGAGCCTTCGTACCGCGAGGTTGAGTAGCTCTCGCGACGCGCTCGGCCTGTTCTCTTGAAGAGGGTGCGGTTTTGCCGATAGACAAAGCCCAGCGATCGAGTTCATCGTTGCAACCACCGTGGCGGTAGGCGACTGCCATCGAGGATGAGCGGCGCAACGTATGCGTTGTTTTTGGTACCTGTATTTTGGCGTGGCCCAAACGTTGCCACGATGGCCTCAGCGAGATCGCTCCACGGCACCGCCATTCGCGCCATGTGTAACAGCTCAGGTCGTCCGTTTCGCACCACCCATCCTTCAACCGGGCCGCTGACCGTGTCGGTGGGGCGAACGATTGCTGACTCCGAAAAGTGGATGCCGTCAATCCAGACGTGATCGACAGTTCCGATACCCACGTCAACGCCTGGTTGAGCAGCGTCAAGCGTCATCGTCATCCCTCCGGGTCGTGGTTGGGCCCGATAAGAGTGGCGTCGTCGCGCCATTTCAGAAGTGTCGAGCGGTTGGAGTTGCCCCTGGCCGACGATGGTGAGGTTTGTCGTCGGCCCGCCCACGTCGTCGAAGTGACGTTGTGTCGTACTCCCAGGGCATGTCGGCTCATCTCGGATAGTCACCCAGTCTGGGAAATCGCAGGTTTGGAAGTCCGACGCCCCGGCGAGTCGAATGGCTGTGCGGAACACCGCGTTGACCACCGACGGATGGAGAACGACCATGTCGGGGAGAGTCACGTCGGCGTCGACTTGGTTCACACCGACCGGTGGATAGGCGACGATGGCATCGGCCAGCCGATCCGCCACCTCGGCGAACGAGGCAGCGGCGATGGGTGCTACCACCGTGGGGTAGAACATGTCGCGCTCGTTTAGGTGTAGGTGAGTGGTTGCACCGAGCTCGTATTCAAAGTCACGAAACGCCTCGAACCCTCGTCGCCGTATTACGACGCGCCTCGTCAGCTCGGATACGACAAGACGATCGGGGTCGCCAACCGACGAGGCCAATCGTTGCGTTGTCTCCTCCTCGCTGATCATCTCGCGTTCCGCGGGGTCGCGAGTTGTGCCGGCTGCAGGAAAGTGAGTCGGAAGCGCGTCGTCGTTCGGGGCAACCGCCAGCCTCGCCGAGGTCTGCAAACCAGCCAGCACGGCGCCAAGCTCGGCGTCGTCGGTAGAAGATGTGTACGCCGAGACCGTGCCGCCGCCAGCGGCCGCCACGCGGATACCAATCCCGAAGCGGTCGACGGCACCACGTTCGACTGAAGACCCCCGGTCGAGAGCGGCTGTACGCTTTTCGTAGGCCTCGGCATAGACCTCCCAATCGTCGAACCGGAGGTCGTCGAGTCGATCGGCAACACCAGCAGCCTGTCGGTCGACGCTCAGGAGTGGATCGTCTGCGGTCTTAGGCGACATCGATGTCCTCCAAAGCGAGCGAGCAGCCGCCGACGCCGACCCAAACACGTTGCCCGTTCTTTACACAACTGGCGGGAGCAACTTCGTCATCATCGCCGACCCCGATGACCTGCCGGAACAGGTGATCGAGCCTTCCCCCGATAGAGAAGGGCTTCAACATGTGGACTGACCGACCATCGCGGTCGAGACGCTCTCCGCTGTTGGCGTGAAACACGAACCGTCCGGTGTTCGGGTCGACGGCTCCGCCGCTGACGCCGTTGACTCGAATTGCCCCCATGGTGCAAAGGGTCGATGCGTCGACGGTTTCTCCGCTCGGTCGAACAAGCGTATTGGTCATGCGGGCCATCGGACGATGACGCCACGAGGCGCGTCGCATTCGCCCCGGCGATGACGCTATGTCTGTGGCCACTCCCCCGCCGACAACGAGGTCCACCGCCTTCGGCGTGGCGCCAACGTCGTCTACGGCATACGTTCCCCAGCCTCCTGGTAGTGTCGGATCGTCACAGATCCGAATCGTGTCTGTCGCTACGTCTTTTTCGCCTGTAGTTATCCAATCGGGCCGGTTCTCTCGCTCGGTCTCGAGCAAATGCCCCCATGTTTCATGGGCTAGCACGCCGGCCGCTACCGGTGATAAGACGACCGCCATCCGTCCCGGTTCGACGGGTCTGGCATCCACCGCCGCCGATGCGGCGTCGGTCGCACGACGCCCAAATTCCGATGCCCGGCCTACCGAAAGGCGAGTTGTGACCCATGCGCCGGTGCCGCCCAAGGTTACGACGCTGCTCCGCATCCCGGGCGGACGGACTTCGACTCGTAGTCGCTGCCTATAGCGGCGATCGCGAACTTCGTCGACATCGATCACTTGATCGGTGGCTACGGCCAATGCGGTTACCTCAAAACTGCTATCGCAGGATTCTTGGGCCCCCTCGACTGCCGCATCGCAAAGTTTGGCTAGCGTTTCGAGTTCTTCGTCCAATCCAGATGGTCGACTGGATCTTGTCTGGCGGCGATTGTGCATCCAACGGTTGCCGTCGTATCCACAAGTTGCATGGTTCACGCCCCTGCCGTCAGAGCTGACCGCATAGTTCAAACGAGACTCGAAATATCGCATCAGGCCGTCCCTTCGCTTGTTCCGCTGTGTGAGCCTGCACCGCTTAGCACCCGATTGAGATCCTGGCTTGGTCGTTCAAGAAGGTCGATGCCCGGCACATATGCCGGCAATTTCGGATCGGGTGGATCAAGTGCCGGACGCTCCCCGGCTTGGGCAATCACCGTGTGGAACCGAGCGACCGAGGAGGCATTACCGGTTTGCATCGCCAACCGGGCGCCGACCGAGGCCAAGGCCGGCACCTCGTCGTGACGGCCGGAGCGGTCGGCGATCACCATCTGTTGCCACACGACCCGTTCCATGGCCCACGGTTCGTTCGAGAGCACCTGGCTGGCCTTGGACGATGCCTCGGCAGCCTCCGCCAGTCGTTCGGCTTTGGCCAGGAGGCCGGCCCGTCGGTACCAGTAGGGGCCGGATTTGGTCGTTGTGGCCAGGTTTGAGAATGATTTGTCCCAGAAGGCCAGCGCCCGATCACTTTGACCGACGATCTCGAACAGAAAGACTATGTTTGCCAACAAGTTGTAGCGCAGATACGAACCTTGGCTATTCCGCAGCATCGTCGAGGTTCGCAGCGCCGTTTTCTCCAACCGAAAACTCAGATCTATCCATTCGCCAGCGGCGTCTCGGGCGATTCGGCTTCGCAGCGCAGCATTTAGTGCCTGTCCGTTGAGTGCCCAGGCCCGTTCGAGCGCATGCCCGTCGGCCTCGCTATCCCGCACGAGTTCGGTCGCCCGCTCAAGCGATACCCCACTCTCGTCGATCAAGCCAAGGCGTTTGGTCTGCACCAAGCTGGCGAGGTAGAGCAAATGAGCGGCGTAGGCGTCTTGGGGTGATGCATCGGCAGCACGAAGAAGCAATCCGAGCGCTATCGCCGGGTGACCAGCGTTGGTAGCGGCTAATGCAAGCGAACGAGCAGCCCGGGGGCTCACGGCACCATCGATTCGGTATCGGATCGAATGCAACACCCGCCCGTAGGCCAGGTTCACCAGGTCTTGTTCTAGCTCATCCTCAAGCGTGCCGGTTGATACTTTGTCGTCGACGGTGACACTATCGAGCGATCTCCATGCCTGCTCATCTGCGACATCGTCGAGAACCGCTCCCAGTTGACTATCGCCAAACCAACGAACCCTAAGGCTAGGGTTCTGCAACATCAGCACCCGAATAAACCGAATACTCCCAAGGTCAAGCGGGTCTTTCGCTTCTATATTTAGGGTGTCGATGTCCGCATTCTCGTCGAAGTAGTGCGAGGCACAAATCATGAGGCTCCGAGCAACATGCGCACTCTCTCGGCTAACTCTTCGAACGATTGCCAATGCCGACGGATTCCGATCGAGGTCAATCTCAGTATCGGCACCGGCAGGATCGTCGACCAACAAGGCCGATACGAGTCGATAACGATCAGAACCAACACACCTTACCGACCGGGCGTGGTTCGATTGGCTTTCATGTTGATCAGGGTGCGAATCTCCGCAAAGGAGAAGGGATGACCAATTCATTTCGCTGGCGTGGAATGCCTCTAGACGCGGTGCCAGTTGTTCAAGCAGGGGAAACAAAGGTATCCTTTCCGTACGGGAAGGGCTCCGGGGCCGTTCGGCCCCG
>CALIFY010000017.1 GCA_938021675.1 uncultured Acidimicrobiales bacterium | reverse complement strand
GAGATGAGTAGGTCGGTGGTGGCGTCGACGACGACGCTGGCCGGCACGTTGAGTGGTGTTCCTGCGGCGAGGGTTCCGACGATGGAGTCGATCACGACTGTTGCCCACTTTCTGGTGGTTGCGTCGCGGTTGTCTTGATGGGCGGCAAGTTCGTGCCTTGCTCGATATGCGGCGGTTTGGATTCGACCTTTGATTTCGCCGGTTTCTTGGAATGCTTGTGGTGGGATGGCATCGAATCCGATTTCGGTACCGAGGGTGGCGAGGCCTGGGATGGCGAGTTCGTCGTAGAGGGTGAGAGCGTCGCCTGATCCGCTGAGGAAGATGGCGTCGAGTGTGTTGTCGATTTCGTTGCTGCCTGGCGCGTTCGGGTGGTTGTCGGTGCCATATTCGGGTGCGAGAAGTCGGTGTTCGAGGAGGCCGTGTTGGAGTGCATCAGCGATGTACAGCGGGAAGGGGGCATCCTGTTGGCCTGCGGCGTCGATGAGTTGGTGGGTGGTGGCTCGCCCGGATTCGCTGTTGGTGATCAATGCGACCACCAGGTCGGAGGTCAGGTTCGAGCCGTTGGCATTGTGGTGGATCGGGTTTCGGGGGCGTAGTAGCGGCTCAAGATCGTTGTCGAAGTTACTCAGAAACCGTTGTTTTGCCGACATGGGCCGGGTGTGTAACACATTGATCAAGACGGCTCGTGTGTCTTGTTGGTCGGCTGGTTCGGTTGGTTGTGTGTGGCGGAGAGGTTCGGTGTGTTCGTGGTGCGAACGAATGACGAGGGTTGAGGCGGCATCTGCGATGAAATGGTCGGGGTAGGTTGATGGCGCGGCGTTGATCAGGGTGACGGGTGAGTAGCGGTCAGCGGTGTTATGTGTTGGGATGCCGGCGCTGACCGGGTCGGCGACGGTCATCAGGTCGTTGCCGTCAAAGGTGAGTTGTCCGCTGCTCGCCGCCAGCCCGAACGGTTGGCCGAACAGCGCGGCGAGCTCGGGGTCGGCGCCGATGGTTGTGCCATCGATGTCCCGGTTGGCCAACACGGCCATATCGGTGGCTTCGAACTGCGCAGCGAATGGGATCGAGAAGTCCGAAGACTCCCTGGAGAGATGGTCGGTTACCACCGTTGCGGTCTCGCCGGTGATTTCGGTGTCGGGAGTCGTGGTGAGCCATCGACCTATTCGCATGCCGAGCCAGTGTTCTGACTCGTGGTAAATGCCTTCACGGTGGAGAAGGTCGACGACGGCGACTTCTTGCTGCGCACCGGTCAGATCGTCGAATCCGAGCGTGGCGATCTCGTCTTGACGGTCGGTGTGGGCGTGGCGGTTCCGCGCGTGATCAGCTGGTGGTGGGAGGCGTTGCCGTTCGATCGTTTCTCGGATTTGCAGAGGGAGAAGAAGCTGAGCCCGTTCATCGAGCGGGTGGTCTCGGTCGCCGAGGGCGGCGGTGGCTTCGGCGGCGAGGTAGTCAAGATCTGTTGGTGAGACCGGTTCTTCGACAAGGCCAGCGGTAATGTTCGCCGCGGCCCAGGGACTCATGCCCCGTTGGACAAGTTCATTGAAACGATCGAGGCGATCGGGGTCGGTGGAACGGGTACCGACCATTTCGAGGGCCCACCGGTCCTCCAGATCTTGAGCGATCGTAAGATTTCCGTCTCCGATGGCTTCGTCGATGGCCGACTCGAAATCGATGATCACGCCACCGGTGGCTGTCGGGTTGGGGGCGTTGATCGCAATACCGGCTTGGTCGACAAACCACTGCACCCGAGTCGCCGACAGTTGCCGCATCGATCCTCGTCGAACGTGGCTGGACTGGAGAGCTTCGGCGATCTCGTCAACAAAACGTTCAACACCATGCATCTGCCCGATCAACTCCAGCAGAACACCGTCGGTCACGAATTCTGGCACAGTCCCGTCACCGGCTGCCGCTCGGGCTTGAGCCAACTGGGTCCGCACCCCGTCCAGCGTTTCACGAGCAGCACCGCCGCGGTCCACAAAAACCCGCAACGCTTCGGTGTCGGCCGATACCGCCGTGGTGCCGATCATCGATTCCTGAACCGGGCAGCGTCGCCTCGGTGATCTCCTGCGACGTCGGTCAATGCGATCTTGGCCCGCCACGCATCGGCTTCCTGCTCGCAAAGACCGGCGATGCGTACCAACTCGGCCGCCTCACCATCTATCAACGACCCAAAAGACACCGCATGAGGACCACGAAACCTGAACTGCGCGTGCTCAGCCGCCAACCGGCGACTCCTCACAACGGACCGACAAACCCGCGCCGTCAACTCGAGAGCGTCGACCACACGGCCACCACTATCAATATCGAAACCCGACCGGTGCTCAGCGGACAACAATCAACCTCCAATACCCGTACACGGCAGTACCCAATCACCATAAACACAACCACCGACAAACGAGACGGGGACCACTCCCCATTTCGTCAATCCGGCAATGTTTCGGACCAAGGAGCGACCAACGGCTACGATCGAGGTGTGAGCGCAATCCTCGACGTTGACCTGCTCGCTTTCGAGCGAGGGGATCGACAGCAACGGGCTGCGGTAGTCGACGGGGTTCGTAGGAGTCTGACCACCGGCTTCGTTTACACCAGCCACGATCTAAGCACGGACATGCTCGACACCGCGTACGCCATGCTCAAACAGTTCTTCGACCTCCCGGCTGAAGAAAAAGCCGGTGCGGTAGTCCCGGGGTCGAATGGTCAAGCTGGCTACACCGGGCTTCTGGTCGAAACCGCGGCGTCGAGCGATTCGCCGGACTGGAAAGAGATGATCAACTGGGGAGCCGACATCCCGACCGGCCACCCGCTCCAGACCCGATACCCCGACCGCTACCTGGGCCCTCACCTCCCCGAAGCCCAAGTGCCAGGAATTACCAGCGTGCTCATCGACTTTTATGAGCGTGTACTCGATCTGCAGAGGCGGTTCCTGCGGATCATCGCCGTCGGAATCGGGTGTCACGAAACATTCTTCGATGAGATGATCCGGAACGGAACGACCTTGACCCGGGCCATCCACTACCCGCCGATGGCGGTCGCTCCGGGAGGCAGCCATGTGTGGGCCGCTGAGCACGGCGACATCAACCTCATCACCGCCCTGCCGAGGGCCACATCGCGAGGCCTTCAGGTCAAAACCGACGGCGGATGGATCGACGCCGTGCCACCTGACGACGGGGTCATCATCAACACCGGAATCATGTTGGAGTACCTCACGAACGGTGTCATATCCCAGGGTATTCACCGTGTGGTGGCCGAGCCGGGCCAGTCGGGCGATCGTTACTCGGTGGTCCAGTTCTGTCACCCGACGCCGTGGACGATCCTGCAGCCCGTTCCGTCGTGTATCGACGAACAAAATCCGCAGCGGTTCGCGCCAATCGAGGCCGGCAACCTTCTTGACCAGGTGCTGTACGACATCAACCTGGTCGAAGACGCCCGCAGAGTTGGTTGAGGCCCGGCCCCGGTGCGCTAGTCGTGTGCCTAGACGTCTACGGACCGTCGGGGTCTTCACGATCATTGGCGATGGGGGTAAAGTGGTCGATCGACGCCAGGCGCGTTCCCTACGGGCCGGCTGAGGAGCGCGATAGCTATGGCCGAGAAAACGTTCGACGCAGAAGAGCTACGGAACCGTCTTACCCCCGAGCAGTTTGAAGTCACTCAAAACGCTGGGACCGAGCGGGCCTTTTCCGGTATCTATCACAACAGCAAAACGGCTGGCATTTACAACTGCATCGTGTGTGATGAGCCGCTCTTCTCCAGCGACACCAAGTACGACTCCGGTAGCGGGTGGCCCAGTTTCTATCAGCCGATCGATGAGTCAAAGGTCGTTCTGCATGAGGACCGCACCTTTGGTATGACTCGGACCGAGGTCTGCTGCGCCAGTTGCGGCGCCCACCTTGGGCATGTCTTTCCCGATGGACCACAGCCCACCGGCGATCGCTTCTGTATGAACTCGGCCTCGCTCGATCTTGTTCCGACGGAAAGCGAAGAGACCCCGCACGGCGAGTGAGCGGCGGTCGGTCCGCCGAAATTTCGAACCTTCCTTGCGATCGAACACTCGTTCGGGTAAAGTGAATCTGTCGGTTGACCTGCTGTCTCTACGTCAGTCCGATTCGGTAGCTTCGGCTTCCCTCACAAGATGCTGGCCGTAACATCTGACGGTTCGTTTTGGTGCATTGGGTTGTGTCGTGGCTGATGTTTGAAGTGCCTGTCGTCGATGTTGGCGGGTTTGGTGAGCGTGAGTTGCGTTCGCTGTTGAGTGCGGTGCGCCTAGCGCAGCGTCGGTTGGACGGGCTCGTGGTAGCGATCGGTCTTCGGGCTGAGGAGCTCTCTGCCAAGGGGGAGGCCGTGTCGGCGCCCGAGGTGTTGCTGGGCGAAGGTGAGGTGCGTGGGTTGACCGCCCGTCGGGAAGCGGCCCGGGTTAGTGCCGCGTCGATGGTGCCCGGTCTGGTCGATGGTTTGACGTCGGGGCAGGTTGGGGTCGATCACGTCGATTCGATTCTTCGACGGACCAAACCGCTGACCGATCCCGAACGCGAATCGTTGGATGCTTCTGGGGTGGCGGCGGACGCCTCGCGGTTGCCCGCCGACACCTTTGATGCGGTGCTTAAGCGCAGGATTGAAACGATCACACCCGACGCTCGATTGCGGGATCATGGGGCGAAGCGGGAGGCCAGCGAATTTCGGCATTGGTTCGATCACCGGTCGGGAATGGGGCGGTTCAGTGGCCAGCTCGACCCCGAGCGCTATGAAGCCCTCACGGGCGCAATCGATCAACACGGAGCGCTGCTCGCCTCCAGTAAGAACGAGCCAACGGCCCGTTCCGCCAATCTGGCCGTCGAGGCCCTAGTCGAGCTGGTTTGTTCAAGCGATGGGCGTCGCAGCCGCTTGCCCCACATGGTCGTAGTCACCGATCACGAGACGCTTCGTTCGGGATGGCACGCAGCAACAATCGCCCAGACCAGCGATGGCCACGATCTCCCGTTGGAATCGATCTCTCGGCTGGCCTGCGATGCCACGATTCGACGAGTAACCGTCGGCGACGACATGCCGCTAGGAACCGGGCGAAAGTATCGAACTGCAACGGATGCTCAATGGGATGCGCTTCGCACGCTGCACTCCAGCTGTGCTTGGGTCGAATGCGATCGACCGCTGTCGTGGTGTCAAATGCACCACATCCTCGAGTGGGAACATGGCGGCCACGGTGAGATCGACAACCTCGTTCCCCTGTGTAACAGGCATCACCATGCCGTACACGAGGGAAAGTGGACCATCCAGCTACAACCAGACCGGTCACTTCGTATCTGGCGACCAAACGGTCAACGGCACCCCGCTACCGGTCCACCGACCCGTCGACCGGTTACCCCTCCACCTGTCGACCAACCGGTCCACGATCAAGTGTTGTCGAGATGAGAGGGAAAACCTGCCCGCGTTGGGTGTCAATCCTGCGAGGATGAGGACGCTCGATTTTGTGTTAAGCGCTAACCATCCCTCTACCAAGAAATAGGAGCACTATGGCCCACGGTCGTATCTCAGCACGTGTCGCGTCGATCGCCCCCTCGGCGACTCTCGCCGTCACCAACAAGGCCAAGGCGTTGAAAGCCGCTGGCGAGTCAGTGGTCGGTTTCGGTGCCGGTGAGCCCGACTTTGCCACCCCCGAATACATCGTCGAAGCGGCTGTAGCGGCGTGCCGGGAACCGAAGAACCATCGCTACGGCCCGGCCGGCGGCATGCCAGAGCTCAAGGAAGCCATCGCGGCCAAGACATCACGTGATTCTGGCTACGACGTCTCAGCAGGGCAGGTCGTCGTTACCAACGGTGGTAAGCACGCGGTCTACAACGCACTCGCCGGTGTGCTCGATCCCGGAGACGAGGTCCTTATCCCGGCACCGTTCTGGACGACCTACCCCGAACCGGTCGCTCTCGCTGGCGGCGTGTCCATCACCGTGCCCACAACGATCGAGACCGGCTTTCGAGCCACGGTCGACCAACTTGAGGCAGCCCGCACCGACCGTACAAAGGCACTGATCTTCGTAAGCCCGTCGAACCCGTCGGGTGCCGTCTACCCCAAAGATGAGATCGAGGCCATCGGCCGTTGGGCCGCCGAACATGGGATTTGGGTCCTCACGGACGAGATCTACGAACACCTCGTATACGACGACAACGAGTTCCACTCGATGCCGGTGCTCGTTCCTGAGATCGCCGATCGTTGTATCGTCCTTAACGGCGTGGCAAAGACGTACGCCATGACCGGGTGGCGGGTCGGCTGGATCATCGCTCCGGAGGACATGGCAAAGGCGCTTACCAGCCTCCAATCACACCAGACGTCCAACGTGGCGAACGTGTCGCAGATGGCCGCGCTAGCTGCGGTATCTGGTGGTCTCGATGCTGTGGCCGACATGCGGACGGCATTCGACCGGCGTCGCCTGGCCATGCACAAGCTACTTTCGGAAATGGAAGGGGTTGAGTGCCTGCTACCCCAGGGAGCGTTTTACGCCTTCCCATCAATGCAAGCATTGATGGGTCGAACCGTTGGTGGGGTCACCATCGAGTCGACTCTCCAGCTGGCCGATGTCGCTCTTGAACAGGCCAAAGTGGCGTTCGTGCCGGGGGAGGCGTTTGGCAGCCCTGGATATGCCAGGTTCTCTTTCGCGTTGGGCGACGATGACCTCGGCCAGGGATTGTCTCGCCTCGGCGACCTCCTCGTCGGGGCAGAGGCAGGTGCATGACGGTGACGATGGCAACTCCAACACCGTATGGGTCATGGCCGTCGCCTATCTCAGCTGAATCGATCGCTGCCGGCGGGGTCGGCATCGGGGGTGTGTCGGTCCGCTCAACCGGTGATGGCAGCGAAGTTTGGTGGTCGGAGCTTCGACCAACGGAGGCGGGCCGGGTTGTTCTCGTCAGCAGAACCGACGACAACGCCCCGATCGATCGAATCTCCGCTCCCTATTCAGCCCGGACACGAGTCCACGAGTACGGGGGCGGGGCCTGGTGGCTCGGAGCGACCAACGTCTACTTCGCCAACTGGGAAGACCAGCGGGTTTACCGACTTCCACTAGATGGAGATGGCGATCCCGAGCCGATCACCGCAGCCCCGTCGTCTCCCGCCAGCTGGCGATACGCCGATGGTCGGGAACACCCTGGGGGTGACTGGCTCGTCTGTGTGCGTGAGGATCACGACGGCAAAGCCGAAGACAAGACAGCCGCCGATGACGGACTTGCCGGACCTGCCGGACCTAACGGAACTGCCGGAACTAACGGAACTGATGACACGGCTGAGGCTGCGAACGAGATCGTTGCGCTCGGTCTCGATGCGGGTCGGCCTGGACAGGCGGTAGTGCTCGCCACCGGCACCGACTTCGTTTCTAGCCCTCGATTCTCTCCTGACGGCGCATGGCTGAGCTGGATTCGTTGGAATCACCCCGACATGCCGTGGGATTCGACCGAACTGTGCGTCGCGGCCGTCACCGGTCCGTGCAGCATCGGCGAGATTCAAGTCGTTGGTGGCTCCGGTGGCGGCGTGTCGATCCACGGTGCCGACTGGACCAACGATGGTCGCCTCATCTACTCGACCGACGAGTCAGGGTATTGGAACCTTGCCCAATGGAAGCCAACCGATAGTTCTTCCCAGTCGCTCACCGCCCTCGACGGCCAAGAGATCGGGGGACCGCCATGGGTCTTTGGCACACAGCGATGGACCGAACTCTCCGACGGACGGCTCGCGGTCATCATCACCACGTCGGCCGTAGACTCGCTCGGGGTAGTCAACCCGAATACGCCGGGCGCTGAGCCGACGCCGATTCCCTCCGAAGGTATTTCTGCGGTCGCCGGGCTTGCTGCTGGGAAAAACGGTCAGCTGCTCGTGACGGCAGCCGGGCCGACGTCGCTGCCTGGTGTGTACGAGATTGATCCGAGCGGTGGATCGACCAAGGTGATTCGCCCACCCGAAGACACTGGCGTGAGCCCCGACTGGTTCAGTCGGGCAGAAGCAATCTCGTTCCCATCCGGAGCGGAAAAAGGACGTACAGCGCACGCGTTCTTCTACCCGCCGACCGGGCCAAACCTCTCTGCTGTCGATGGCGAGACTCCACCGTTGATCGTGATGGGGCACGGTGGGCCGACCTCGCACTCAGGGTCGGCCCTTCGGCTCGGTACCCAATATTGGACAAGTCGTGGGTTTGCCGTAATCGACGTGAACTACGGCGGTTCGACCGGTTTCGGCAGGGCCTACCGAGAACTCCTGAAAGGGGAATGGGGGATTGTCGACGTCGAGGACTGCATCGCTGCCGCCAGCCACCTGGCCGACGTCGGACGGGTCGACGCGGCCCGTCTAGCTATTCGCGGTGGCTCGGCCGGTGGCTTTACCGTGCTGGCTGCTCTTGAGCAGTCCAAGATCTTCGGCGCGGGAACCAACCTGTTTGGTGTGGCCGACCTCTCTGCATTGGCTGCCGACACCCACAAGTTCGAAAGTCGATACCTCGACGGACTGATCGGGCCATACCCAGAACGGAGCGACCTCTACAACGAACGATCACCGATCAACCACACCGATAAATTGTCCTCTCCGTTGCTGGTGCTTCAAGGGTTGGAGGACGAGATCGTTCCCCCAAGCCAATCTGAGGCCATCGTGGCCGCAGTAGCTGCAAAGGGGATCCCCCACGCCTATGTCGCCTTCGAAGGTGAACAGCATGGATTTCGACAGGCGGCCAACATCATCCGGTCCTACGAAGTCGAGCTGTGGTTCTACGGGCGGGTCTTCGGATTCGAACCAGCGGACGACATCGCACCGGTTGCAGAAGCGGTTGGACTTTAGTTGCCCATGGGGCCGGAATGTCGTCAGGCGTTACTCACAACGCGCAGTCGCCGCGACCGTGTTCGTTGTGCGTCGGCCTTTGGCCGAACAAGCGACCGGGGCAGAATTCGGCGGAAGTGGCACTCAACCTCCTCGGCCGTCGGTCGGGCATCCGGCGTAGATGCCAACATGCGATCGATGATTGACGCCATATCGTCTGGAGCCGAACTGGTCAGCGTGGCGTACGGAGCGAGCGCCAACCCGTCAGACGTCGAGTTCGTAACTACCGGACCGGCAGTGATTCGGTGCAAAAGAGAACCGAGGAAAAAGACGTCCATCTTCGGGTCTATCGGTGCACCCGGTGCAAGTTCGGGAGGTTGTAACTGGTGGATGGCGCGATACGACGATCCGGGGCGTTTCCAAACACGGCGCCTGGCGAGCGAAGCGACCTCAGGTGGCGCAATCCGGTGTCTGATCGGGCTGCCGATTTCTTGGAGGTGGCTGCCGTCGGTGACAACGGTGACACCCGAGCGGGTACGGACATCTCGACTGCGAAGCTTCACATTCGCATACCCTTGCCGGTGGAGGTTGGTCAGGGCGGCAGCGAGTTCGAACCCTGCGGCCAACACATCGATCGGGTCGACCCCGCCGGTGCGTCGAGCGTCGGCGGCCAACGACGGGCTATCGAGATACTCAAGCACGACATGTGGCATCTCGGCTTCGAGGTCCGCTTCGTGCACAGCGGCGAAGCGCGCATCACCGATGGCGGTCAATGCCTTGAACTCCCGTAACAGCTGCTCGAAGGCCGGGTACGTAACCGGATCGTGCCGGGGCACCTTAATACGCACCGGCTCCTCCCGCTCGACACTCCACGCCACCCACGTCTCGGTGTGATCGTCCCGCCCGAGCAGGCCAGAGGCCAGGTAACCGGGGGCCATCTCGGCCCCGATCGTGATATCCCAGGGAGTAACGATGGGCTGGGGAGCACGTCGCTCGCCGGTCCGGAGCAACCGAAGGTGGCTTCGCCCCGAGCCGTCAGACGAGACCACCGAAGGGATCTTCAAATCCCAGAGGTCCACGTGGTTCGGCCGGGTGCCAAGACTCTCCACTTCACCGTTGCGATCGAGGCGAGGCTGGTTGTATGGGATGATTTGGCCGCCGTCGATGACGTACACCGCACCGGATCGGCGAGCCAAACTCAGCCGGTGGGTAGTCAACATCGTGGTGCGGCCCGCCGAGGCCAGCTCGATCGTTTGGAGCATCTCGCGCTCCTCATCACCGTCGAGCCCACTGGTCGGCTCGTCGAACGCCAGAAGGCTTGGGTTGGTCAGAACAGCCCGAGCGGTTGCCAGTTGGCGCCTCCGACCGATTCCGAAAGACACCCCGCCCGTGCCCACCACCGTGTCATAGCCGTCCGGCAACGATGCGATCAGCTCGTCGAGGCCGACGCTGCCGGCGGCCCGCTCGACGTCTCGGGCGGTAACACCGGGCCTCCCAAACACGATGTTGTCGGCAATCGTGCCATCAACGATCCATGGATCGGCGTGAACGAGCGCAGCCCGGCGCCGCCGTTCGGCGAGCGGGAAGCCGGTGATCTCCTGGCCATCGAATAACACGGAGCCATGGCGCGGTGAGTCGACGCCAAGGGCAATCGACAATAACGCACCCTGGTCACCATCGACCGAACCGACGATGCAGGTCGTTGAACCGGCATCTAGCGTCAGCGACGCCTTGTCGAGTAACGGCGTACCCGACCGGTCGTTCACCGTGGCATCCCGGATCTCCAGCGAGCAACTTCGTGGTTCAATACTGCGAGTTGATCTGGCAAAAACGTTTCGAATGCGGCGTTCGAAGAGAGTCATGTTGGTGGTCACCAAGTCTGTTCACATGCGGCGATGAGGAAGCGCCTTGGGCGTCCTGATATTGAAGATAGTAATTCCCGTATCGATCGTAAAGCTGGCTGAGACGGGCATCTTGTCGTCTAGGCTCGTTGTTGTGTCGGTGGATCAACCCCTACATAGGCCCTGGGTGCAACTGTTTCTGCTTGTTGTGGCAGCGTGGCTGCCAGCTTGCTCGTCCAGCGGCACCGGTGTCACGTCAGTTCAACCTCCGACTCCTACGGACCCACAAACCCAGGCCGAACGATCGGTGATTGTCGTTCCCGGTGTTGACGATGGTAGGTCGAGCACGACTCTGAACCATTCAGATGAATTACCTACCTCAACCCCCAGCGACATTGAGCCAGAAACGGCCACCAGTACCTCTGACACTAGACCAAAAGTATCCGTTGGGTCTGCGGTCGTCGGCGCTGATGGATTCGCCCGCTTCTCCGGCGAGCGGATAGGTCTGGTCACCAACCATGCAGCACTGGTCAGCGAGCAACGACTCATCAACCTGCTTCTCGCCTCGCCAAACGTGGAACTTGTCTCGCTGTTCGCTCCCGAGCACGGGATACGCGCTGACGCCGGACCAGGCGAAGAGTTGCCCGATGAGGTTGACCCCGTCACCGGAATGCCGGTCTACAGTCTCTTCGGTGAGACCCGAAAACCGACTCCGCAGATGCTCGATGGTCTCGACACCCTAGTTTTTGATCTTCAGGATGTCGGCGCCCGGTTCTACACCTACATCTCCACGATGGGGTTGGCCATGCAGGCCGCGGCCGAAGCCGACGTTCGTTTCGTCGTCTTGGATCGACCAAATCCACTCGGTGCCCGGCTTGATGGCCCGCTTCTTTCCCCAGACCAGGCGTCGTTTGTTGGTAAGTATCCGATCCCGGCCGTGCACGGTATGACCGTCGGAGAATTGGCCGAGGCCATTGTCGGAGAAGGTTGGATCGAAGGGGTCGGATCGCTCGATCTCGAAGTCGTCGAGGTCGACGGTTGGGCCCCGGACCAGCGATGGTCTGAAACCGGGCTCCGGTGGATTGCTCCCAGTCCCGGTCTTCCGACCGCGACGTCAACCATCACCTATCCCAGCACCGTGTTGTTCGAGGCGACGACGCTCAGCTACGGGCAAGGCACCGAATCACCCTTCGGTCAGATCGGTGCGCCATGGCTAGACGCCGAAGCGGTAGCGTCAGCGCTGAACGACGCCGACTTGCCGGGGGTCCGTTTCGAGCCAACGACCTTCTCACCTGGCCCCCGAATCGGGGTGCCCGATCCCCGATACGGCGGCAGGACCGTCCCCGGCGTTCGCATCGAAGTGACTGACCCACTGATCGTCCAACCGATGGCCGTTGGCGCTCACATGCTTCACACCGTGTTGCAAGCCGCCGCCAACGTCGACCCTCGGCCGACGGTCATCGATCGGCCCGAATTCTTCGATCGCTTAGCCGGAGACCGATCGATGAGGGAGCAGTTGGAGGCCGGGGTCGACCCATCGGTCATCGTGCAAGGATGGCAGGCAGACCTAGAAGCATTTGAACGGATACGTTCGGCGTACACCCGATATTGAGGGGTATCCGTCAGGCGGTGAGAGCCTTTGCCACCTCGGCGGCGGCAGCCCGCCCCGACAGGAAGGCCCCCTCAACCTTCGAACCACTGAAGCCGTCGCCGGCGAGGACGAGCGGTCCCGGTCGAGTCGCCGCCACCATGCAAGGGCCGGCCGCCGGCTCGATCGGCGCCGCATAGCGCCAACGCTTCACGTGAACTTCGACCGTCTGCGCCTCTCCGAGCAGACCCCGGAGATCACGGTCCACATGAGCGAGTACCGAGGCGTCATCGGCGCCCCACAGCCGACCTGACAACTCATGGGTCATGTGACACGTCACCGCCGGTTCGTCGCTGATGCCCTTTACTTGGTTGTCAGCTACGAATGAGAACACCGGGTGGTCCGGCTGTTGCAACGCTCCCGGGAGCGGCAAATTCGGGGACCGGTCTAGCCTGGCCAGAATGGCGATCACCTTGTGATAACCCACGGCACCTAACGACTCGGCACACTCAGCCGGCAACACGGTCGCTCCTGCGGTCAGCAGATCCAGAGCCTGGGGGATAGGCGGCGTCACGATCAGGGCGTCTGCCTCGTCCGGGTCGCGGGTCGCTGCTTCGTAGGCGACGGCCCACCGGTCCGGTCCAGGAACGATGGCGTTGGCCCGCTGCCTGGTCACCACCGACAGATCCTTGGCCAAGTATTTGGCCAACGCATTCATTCCAGCCACGGCGTAGTAGCGGGGGTACCCGTCGTCGTCTCCGAAGCCGCGACACCATTCTTCGACCATTCCGTCGGTTCGCCACCGGTCGACGGTCGCCCCGAACGCTTCAGATCGGACGGTGAAGAACTGCGCTCCGTGGTCGAGCGACGCCGGCCCCAGTCTCCTGGTGGCCAATCGGCCTCCGACACTACGCCCCTTATCGATCACGATGACCTCGCGGTCTGGAGCTTCAAACGAAAGGAGCCGAGCGGCGGTCAATCCCGCCAGCCCGGCTCCGATAACAAGTACTCGTCCCATCGGGTGACGAGCCTACCGTTGTCCTATCGTTCGAACGGGATCCAAGTCACGGTCTCCAGACCATCGAACTCGTTTACCGCGACACCGTCGTCGGAGATGGTGTACAAATCATCGTCTACGACGACCGACCGGTTGATCTGTGGCTGAAAGCTATAGCAGTACTCCTCGGGGATGAAGCTGTCGCTGCTCGGCTCTTCGATCGGTTCTTCGATTGGTTCATCGATTGGCTCTTCGACATCGATTGGCTCTTCGACGACTGGCTCATCGACTGGCCCATCGACGAACTCGGCCTCGGCGTCGTTGGAGACCGTCGTTTCTGGAGTCTCAGCCTCTGGTTTCTCGTCGGAGTCCGAAGCGTCCGGGTCGAGTCCGGTCGATGGTTCGCTTGAGGTCGACGCCTCGGTTTCAACGATGACCTCACCCTCGATCGGAATCCGGCCGCTTTCGCATTCATTGACCTGCGGGTGTGAGACCCGGCCAATCTCGGTCAAACTGCCATCGTTCCCGATCCTGACCAGCACCGCCGAAGCGCCGTTCTTCTCCTGAGGGTTCTGGCCGTCCTCAAGGTATGACCACCAGCCAACCGGAATGATGGCTACATCGTCCCAGATGGTGAAGGCCCGAGCGTCGTTGGCTACCGGACTGAAGCTTTCGACGAATTCCCGATCGTTTGCACTGACCGGTCCCAGGTTCAGTTTGTCGACCCGGGTCGGATCAGCCGGATCGCTGACGTCAAACAGGGAGACAACCGCACCGGAGAGGTTGCCCTCATCGTCGCCATCGGTACCAACGCCGATCAGATAGTCACCGAAGGGGTGGAGGTAGCTTGAGAAGCCGGGGATCTTCAGTTCCCCGAGCGTCTTCGGGTTTTCCGGGTCTGACAGGTCGAGTGTGTAGAGCGGATCGATCTGTTCAAAGGTGACGACGTACCCCTTGTCGCCAAGGAACCGCACGGCGAAGATCTGTTCGCCTCGACCGAGTTCACCGACCTGGCCAACCTGGCGGAGTTCGCCGCCGTCCTCTTTGAGAACGGTTACGAAGCTCTCGCTCTGCTGGGACTTCCACGGAGACCCATCTGTCGTCGCGACCCGAAGGTACCCCTCATGTTCCGACATGGAGAACCGGTTCAGCAGGAACCCCTTCACCGACCCCGATGCGGCGTACTCGGTCCGGCTCCGGTCCGAGATGTCAAAGGTATGCAGTGCCGTGCGGAAGTCGTCGCCATCGATCGGACGGCCCTGTTGATTGAATTCGGGGGTGCGAGGTGTCGCTACCGCCAGACGGTCCGGAGAAGCGTAAACGGTTTGACCATCGGTGAAGACCGATAGGGCATCGTTGAGCTGAAGTCCGTCTTCGATGTCGACGGTCAGCACCACCAGCGAACCGAATCCGGCGAACTCTGTTGGGATGTGGACCCGGTCGCACTCGACGAGCGGTCCTTCGCTGACCGTGTCGTCTCCTTCGGTGATGCGGTAGGTCGGGATCCACATATCGATCGTGGACTCTTCGATCAGCTGTTGGTTCGCTTTCTCCGCTGACCCTTCGGCCCCAGGGTTGGATGGGAACACGAAGTTGAAGCGATCACCGGCGGCCGACATCACGATGCGAATCGTTCCGCCGACTTCCCGGGCGGACAGGTATGCGCCTTCGAATTCGAATGTGCGCTCAATCGTCCCCTCGGCCAGGTCGAGTTCGATAATTCGCCCGGTTGGTGAACCGGGGTACCAAAGGGTGTCGGCCTGGCTTCGCAGGAACGGGGTATCGGTCCACCCGCTGGTCATCAACAAGGCGGTGTCGTCATTGAGGAACAGCTCTCCGCCGCCGAAGTCTTGGGGGAGGGTGATGGTGTTGATAAGACGTGGAGTGTCGGCTTCCACGTCGATGACCCGCACCTTGTTTCCGGAAACGGTGACGAGGCGTCGTCCATCGGTCTTGACCAGGTCGGCCTCGTCGACCCCTTCCTCCTGATTGTTGGTGCCGGAGAAATCTTCTCCTTCACCGCCGGCCTTGGCATCGCCATCGGCCGCTCGATTCTCTGCTGGCGCTGAGGTCGCTTCGCCGCCAAGGGATTCATCGGCGGCGTCGGCGGTTGCCATGTCCTCCGCCTCTTCCATAGCGTCGACTTCGGCGATGGGGATCCCGATTCCCCCTCCTTGGTTGAAACCGTATGGTCCGACGCGTTCTACGGCCTCATCCTTGATGCGGTTCAACAACGCATCGCAATCGTCCACCGTGTCGAGGGCAGACGTGAGGACGATGTCGTCGCCGTCGAGGTCGGTTACCGGAGCGGTGGACGGGTCGTTGTTCTCCGCGGTGCACGCTGTCGCGGCCAACGCGACGACTGCGACCGCCGAAGCGAGACGTTTGATGAACATGGTCGACATCCTTGTGGGGCTTCTTCGAGTTGTATCGAATGCTTGGACGCCGGCCGCACCATCAGGGGTTCCCGGCCAAGGCAGATTTATTATGTCGATTGTGCGACTGGGAGTTGTTCGAGGACGAGCCGGGAATCGGTTTGGCGAACTCCGCCCTCGTTCTGCATCGATTGGATCAGGTCGTTGAGGTCGGTGGCCGACGCAACCCTGACTCGAATTCGATAGTCGAGTGGCCCGGTGAGCAAGAAACATTCGATGATGCGGTCGTCGTTACAAACGAACGACCGGAAGCGGTGGTGGTCGTCGTGGTCTCGTAGCCAGATGTCGATCGATGCCGCCATAGGCCGGCCGAGGACGGCGTGGTCGACGGAGGCATGGAATCCGCTGATGACACCGTCTCGACGTAGTTTTTGGACCCTGGCTCCCGCCGCGTTTGGGCTCAGGCCGACCAACGCGCCGAGTCGTTGATTGGTCAGCCGGGCGTCGCCCGCCAGTGCACGGATGATATCTCGGTCGATACTGTCGATCACAGCGTTCCTCACTGTCGAGATGGCAAATTGGCAGTGTAAACAGGGCCACACACTGGTAAATTTCTGTCATTCTAGTCGTATGAGAATGAGAGCTGAAGATGCATTTCGTAACCTGCTCGATGCGTGGAACACCCACCAGGACCTTCGCTATGACGGTGCGTCGGTGCACGATCTGAGCCGTTCCCGGGCTCATCTCGATCAAGCCCGGCAGGCCATCCAACAGTCGCAGTACTGATCGGTGTGACCGACGCCGTTGCCTGGCGGCGATGACCAGGCAACGGGTCTGTATCGTGATCGGGTGACCGGCGAACCGAACATCAAGATTGTGACCAGGGGAGGGCATCCAGACTTCCTCGATCTCCCGTGGGGAACACCCCTGGTGGACTGGGACGATTCGCGTCAGGTGAAGATGGCTCACGGTATGAGCCGACATATCGTTCGGTTCGTTCGATACGACGATCGGGTCTACGCCCTCAAGGAAACCGATCTCCGGTCAGCCGTCGACGAGTACGATGTTCTGAAGGACTTACGCGAGGAACATCTGCCGGTGGTGGAGCCGGTCGGGTTCGTGGCTGGAACGCCCCATGAGCAAGCCGCGGTGCTTATCACCCGCTACCTCGACTACTCCCTTCCCTATTGGTACCTGTTGGGCCGACCGGACGCGGGGTTGCCGAATCGCTTGATCGATGCCGGTGCTGTGCTGTTGGTGAGGCTCCACTTGGAGGGCGTGTTCTGGGGTGACTGTTCGCTGTCCAACATTTTGTTTCGTCGAGACGCTGGCGCCCTTGCCGCCTACTTGGTCGATGCCGAGACCACCGAGAACCACCCGAGTATCTCCGATGAGCTTCGGGCCTACGACCTTTCCATAGCCGAAGAAAACATCTACGGCGGGATGCTGGAGTTGCAAGCCGAGGGCCGTGTTCCCGAAGACGTTGACCCGATGAGCTACACCACCGCACTCAAATCCCGGTACGAGGCGTTGTGGGACGAATTGACCCATACCGACGCGTTTGGGGTCGATGAGCGGTGGCGGATCGAGAAGCGGCTGCGCCGATTGGCCGACCTCGGGTTCGATGTGGAAGAGCTGCGAATCAGTCGGGGAGGCCAAGAGCTACAGATCACTCCGGTACTCATCGAGGAGGGTCATAGCAGTCGCGAACTCCGTCGACGCACTGGCCTTGAGGTGCAGGAGAATCAAGCCAGACGGTTACTCTCCGACATCAGCCGGTACGGGGCCTGGTTGGAGCGCCAGCAGGATCGTCCGGTCCCTCGGGCGGTAGCTGCCGCTCGGTGGTTGGCTGAGATTTACGAACCGGTGGTGGAGGCCGTGCCGGCGGACCTGGCGCAGCGGCTCGAACCGCCCGAGTTATTCCATGAGATGATGGAGCACCGCTACTACCTGTCGGAGAAGCGGGGCGCCGATGTGCCGAACGAAGAGGCGCTGGCCGATTACCTGGCGACTATTCTTCCGAAGAGACCGGCCGAACGGCAGCTCGAGGCGAGTCTCGGTACTGAGTCTCGGTACTGAGTCTCGGTACTGAGTCTCGGTACTGATTCTTGGTACTGATTCTTGGTACTGAGTGAACGGCCGGTGGCCGTTCGGTGGGAAGGCGTTTCTAGCCGACGGTGTTTCTAGCCCACGGCGTTTCTAGCCGACGGGGTTGAGCCAGGCCGGTCGCTCTGATTCGAACGTATCGATTGCCGACTCGTGTTGGAGTGTGAGGCCGATGTCGTCGAGACCTTCGAGGAACCGCGTCCTGGTGGCATCGTCGAGTGGGAACGGCTCAGCGATACCGAGTTCGGGCACCTCGAGCAGCCTGCGCTCCACGTCGATCGTCAGCTCCAGCGCAGGGTTGCTCTCGACTTCGTGGAGTAACCGGCGGCCAAGCTCTTCAGAAACGATGACCGGGATGAGCCCGTTCTTCGTTGAGTTGTTTCGGAAAATGTCTCCGAACCGAGGCGAGATGATGGCCTGAAAACCCCACTGTTGAATGGCCCACACCGCATGCTCTCGGGATGAGCCGACCCCGAAGTTCGGCCCGGCGATCATGACCGTTGCGCCGGAAAACCGTTCATCGTTCATGACGAAATGTGGGTCGTCGCGCCACTCGGAGAAAAGGCCTTTCTCAAAGCCGGTTCGCTCTACTTGTTTGAGCCAGTCCGAAGGGATGATTTGATCGGTGTCGACATCTGACCGGTCGAGGGGGACAGCGGTTCCGGAAACGATACTGACGGGGTCCATCGTCGAGATTCCTTTAGTTCAGAGCCATTAGTTCAGAGCCATTAGTTCAGGTCCGTTAGTTCAGAGCCACTAGTTCAGGTCCGTCGGGGTGGCGAACCGGCCGGTGATGGCGGTGGCGGCGGCGACAGCTGGGGAGACGAGGTGGGTTCGTCCACCTCGCCCTTGACGACCTTCGAAATTCCGGTTGCTGGTCGAGGCGCAGCGTTCGCCGGGAGCGAGCTTGTCAGGGTTCATGGCCAAACACATCGAACAACCCGGTTCACGCCAGTCGAAACCGGCATCGGTGAAGATGGTGTCAAGCCCTTCGCGTACCGCTTGCTGTTTGACGGCGAACGAGCCCGGTACGACGAGCGTGCGTACACCGGCCTGCACGTTGCGGCCCTTCGCCACCTCGGCCGCCGCTCGAAGGTCTTCGATACGGCTGTTCGTGCACGAACCGATGAAGACCGTATCGACTGCGATGTCTCGCATCGAGGTGCCAGCGGTGAGGTCCATGTACTCGAGCGCTCGGGCCGCCGCATCGCGATCGGCCGGTTCGTCGAAGCTGTCGGGGGACGGGACGTCGCTATCGAGAGCGGTCACCTGACCCGGATTGGTTCCCCACGTGACCTGCGGGGTGATCGAGGCGCCATCCATGGTGACCTCGCGATCGAAGGCCGCCCCGGGGTCGGTCGGTAGCGTCCGCCATTCGTCGAGAGCTTGTTCCCAAGCAGCGCCGGTGGGCGCACCAGGTCGGCCTTCGAGGTACGCGAAGGTGGTGTCGTCCGGCGCGATCATGCCGGCCTTGGCCCCGGCCTCGATCGACATGTTGCATACCGTCATCCGGGCTTCCATCGACAGCGATTCGAAAACCTGACCCCGGTACTCGATGATGTGGCCGATGCCGCCGCCCGTTCCGATACGGCCAATAATTGCCAATATCACATCCTTGGCAGTCGTCCCCGGGGGCAGCACACCGTCGACTGTGATGGACATGGTCTTTGGTCGTTGCTGAGGCAGCGTCTGGGTGGCCAGCACGTGTTCGACCTCGCTGGTTCCGATCCCAAACGCGATGGCTCCAAAGGCGCCATGGGTGGCGGTATGAGAGTCGCCGCAGACGACGGTCATCCCCGGCTGGGTCAACCCTTGCTCGGGACCGATGACGTGCACGATGCCTTGGCCCGGCGAGCCCATCTGATGGTTGATGATCCCGAACTCCGAGGTATTCGAGCGGAGCGTATCGATCTGCTTGCGGCTAATCGGATCTTCAATCGGGCGGTCGATATGTTCGGTCGGGACGTTGTGGTCTTCGGTGGCAATCGTGAGATCAGGGCGGCGAACGGTGCGACCGGCAAGGCGGAGACCATCGAACGCCTGCGGCGACGTCACCTCGTGGACCAGGTGGAGATCGATATAGAGCAGGTCGGGTTCGCCATTAGCCCCGGCATGAACAAGATGGCGCTCCCAGAGCTTGTCGCTCAGCGTTCTTGCGTCTCCCATCGCAGCTTCTCCGTCCCTTAGATGACTTGGATGACTTAGATGTCGATGTCGACGACGGTCACGTTCAACGGACCGCTCGGGGCCTCGAAGGTGACCATGTCGCCCTTGCCTGCACCGACCAGGGCGCGTCCCAGAGGGGACCCGGGCGACATCACGGTGACGTCGTCGCGGCGTTCCTCGATCGAACCGAGTAGGTATCGCTCAACGTCGTCGTCGCCCTCATAGCGCACGGAGACCACGCATCCGGGTTGCACCTCAAGCTCACCGCCATCGGTCGGGATCTCGACGATCTCGGCGTTCTCGACAATCTTGGCCAGATGGACGATTCGACCTTCCATCTTTCCCTGCTCCTCCTTGGCGGCGTGGTAGTCGCCGTTCTCGGAGAGGTCGCCTAGCTCCCGGGCCGACTCGATCTTCTTTGCGATCTCGATCCGGCCGCGGGTAGTGAGATCGTCGTGCTCGGCCTTCAGGCGGTCGAAGGCCTCTCTGGAGAGCTTTTGCGATTCAGACACCCGACATATGCTACCGAGCCGGGACTTGACCGAGGCAGTGCTCACCTCGAGTGCTGCTCACCTCGAGTGCCCGGCGTATCGCTTCCGTACTCCGGCTTATCGCTCCCGTAGAAAGTACGTCACCATGATTGTTGCGAACAGTCCGGACAGAATCGCTAGGACTTGCACCGGTTCCTGGAGTCGGGTCTCGATGATATGAGTCTCATAGACGCCGAAATCGGCGATCGAGCCGTAAATCTCACGTAGCTGGCGTCGAGCGATGAGTAGAAGCGACGCTGCCAGGGTCAGTACGTACACCCCGGACGCCACCGCGCCCTGAAACGTAGCCTCGCCGCCGCCGGCAAGGAGGCGTACAACCAGCGCGATGAAGATGCCTGCGACGACCGAGAACCATGGCCCGGTATAGGTGTTGGTCAGATAAAGGAAGAACCACGCGGAGCCGCTGACCAGCGAACCGATAAGTGCCGAGATGCCAACGTTGAATACCGATACCTGGCGGCCCTTGGGAACCAGCTTCATCCCCCGGTGCCGGTTGAGGGGCGTGTCATCATGAACGATCGGGGACTGTTCTTGCGCGTTGAACCACTCAGCTGGTGTGCTGGTGATCGACATGTCGAATTCGGATGCCTGGGTCGGGCGAGCGCCCCCTCCGGTTCGCTTGCCCTTCTTTGTGGTTTTCACGTGTCGCCTCCTGTCGCTGCTATCGGTCGTTCCTCGTCATGTCTTGAGGCCCTGTGTTGAGGCCCTGTCTTGGGGCCCGGTTCCTGTGGGTAGCCTGACGCCTGAAGATCGACCGCAGCACCACGCCCCCGAGCGGTTGGCGGGCCGAAGGATTCGAAGGATTCGAAGGAAGGTTGCAGAACTATGAGTGAGCACGGCAGTGACGGGCAGCGGCCACGGGTAGCAGTCGTCGGTGGCGACGGGATCGGTCCTGAGGTCGTCGCCGAAGGCCTTCGAGTCATCGCCGCCGCCGATGTCGAACTCGAAACGGAACACTACGATCTCGGTGGACATCGCTACCTGGCCGACGGCACCGTCCTGCCCGACTCGGTGCTCGAAGAATGGCGGGATTTCGATGCCATCTACCTTGGCGCGGTTGGCGCTCCGGGTGTTCCCCCAGGGGTCATCGAGCGGGGACTGCTTTTAAAGATGCGGTTCGAGCTCGACCTGTTCGTGAACCGGCGACCGTTCAAAGTGACCGCGCCCGACGACCAGGGAACGACACAAAGCCACGACTTCGTGGTGATCAGGGAGAACACCGAGGGGACGTACGCTGGTGAAGGTGGGTTCCTTCGCAAGGGCACACCACACGAGATCGCCACCCAGGGCTCGGTCAACACCCGGTTCGGGGTGGAACGGTGTATCCGTTACGCCTATGAGCTGGCCGAGAGTCGTAGAAACCATCTCACCCTCGTCCACAAAACGAACGTTCTCACCTTTTCTGGCGACCTTTGGGAGCGATCGTTTCATGAGGTAGGGGCGACGCATCCCGAGGTCGAGACGGCATACAACCATGTGGACGCCGCCTGCATCTACTTCGTGCAAGACCCACAACGCTATGACGTGATCGTGACCGACAACCTGTTTGGCGACATTCTGACCGACCTCGGTGGAGCGGTGTCTGGCGGCATCGGCCTGGCAGCCTCGGCAAACCTCAACCCGAGCTATTCCGGACCGTCGATGTTCGAACCGGTCCACGGCTCCGCCCCAGACATCGCCGGTCAGAACAAGGCGAACCCGATAGCGGCCATTCTGTCCGGCGCCCTCATGCTCGAGTTCCTCGGGGCCCCCGAACCGGCTCGCCGGATCGAGCAAGCGTGCGACGCCTGCAGCGACCTCGAAGGCTCGACCTCCGATTTGACCGATGCGGTCATAGCGAAGCTGTAAGCTCGTGTCCGACATTGAACGTCTTGGGGTCAGGGATCCGGACTGGCCAGCATCGGTGGAGATATTCGACACCACCCTCCGAGATGGTTCCCAGTTTGAGGGCATCGCGCTGTCGGCCGACGACAAGCTCAAGATTGCCGCATTGCTCGACGGGCTCGGCGTGCACTACATAGAGGGTGGGTGGCCCGGAGCGAACCCTCGGGACGATGAATTCTTCGCCAGGGCCGCAGCCGGCGAGCTCGCCCTCGACGATTCGACCCTTGTGGCCTTCGGATCGACGCGCCGACCAAAAGGGCGAATCGATACCGACGAGACGCTCGGTGCCCTCCTCTCAGCCAAAACATCGACCGTCTGCATCGTGGCGAAGGCGTGGGACTATCACGTGACCGGCGCGTTGCGCACCACCCTCGACGAAGGGGTGGCCATGATCAGCGAATCGGTCGAGTATCTGGTGGCACAGGGTCGTCGGGTGTTCGTCGACTTCGAACATTTCTTCGACGGCTACAAACGTAACCCCGAGTTCAGTATCCGAGCGGTCGAAGCAGCCGCCATGGCCGGGGCGGAGACGCTTGTGCTGTGCGACACCAACGGTGGTGCGCTCCCTCACGAAGTCGAGGGCATAACGGCGGACGTGGTCCAGCTGTTTGGCGAGTTGACGGTCGGAATGCATACCCAGAACGACACCGGCTGTGCGGTGGCAAACGCATTGGCCGGGGTTCGGGCCGGGGCACGCCATGTCCAAGGCACCATCAATGGCTACGGCGAACGGACCGGAAACTGCGACCTTACGACGTTCGTTCCTAACCTGAGCTTAAAGATGGGGATCGCCACGCTGCCCGATGGTCGAATGGCGGAACTCACCGCCATCAGCCATCACGTTGCCGAACTGGTCAACCTGCCACCGATGCCGCAGCAGCCATACGTCGGAGCATCGGCGTTCGCTCACAAAGCCGGCCTTCATACCTCGGCCATCGCCCGCCGACCCGACGCCTACGAACATGTCGAACCGGCAATGGTCGGCAACGGCACCCGATTTCTTGTGTCGGATCTGTCGGGGCGGGCCACCATCGAACTCAAGGCCAAGGAACTGGGGCTGGAGCTCGACGGAGCCCAGATGAAGTCGGTGCTAGACGAATTGAAACAGCTGGAGTACGTCGGATATCACTTCGAGGCGGCCGACGCCTCGCTCGAGCTGCTGATGCGACGGGCCACCGGGTGGACAAACGAACACTTCGAGCTTGAGTCGTTTCGAGTGGCCGTCGAGCATCGTCCAGGATCGTCAATGGCGTTGGAACAGAACCCACTCGGCCACTTTGATGGGGTCGAAACCGAAGCCACGGTGAAGGTTCGGTTCCGCTCAGGCGACGAGCCGGTCTTCGATCACCGGGTGATAGCTACCGGCGAGGGGAACGGTCCGGTCAATGCCCTCGATGCCGCGTTTCGAACCGCGGCCGCCGACCGATTTTCTGTCCTGGGGTCCGTTCGGTTGACCGACTACAAGGTTCGCATTCTCGATGCTGGTCGCGGCACCAGTGCCGTCACCCGAGTGTTGATCGACGCCACCGATGGCGAACGTCACTGGACAACCATCGGAGTGAGCGAGAACATCATCGAAGCCTCTTGGCAGGCGCTATCGGACTCGGTGGTCTACGCCTTGCTGTGATTTTCCCTCGGCGTCGGGGTCGAGACCCGGAACCGTACGGGGTGCAACGGTGTCGAGGTGAGTACCATGCAGTTGTGGCAGCTCCCGACTACGTTCCAATCGATCCGTCACGCCGGGTCCGCTCTTACTCGTCGCCTCCCCGTCGGGCTGACGCCTGGGTGGCCGATCGAGCCGGAGATCTTCAGGGCCCGGCGCCGAGCGGCCCAGCGCTTGGTACCGCAGGACCAGACGCCGGATATGCGTACCGGTTGGTCCACCTGTTCGACGACCGGCTTCATCTCGGGTACGTGGCGAAAGAGGACGCCATCGCCGGTTGTGTCGAGGTGGCCATGAAGCGGGCCGCGTTATTCGGCCGTGCCCCAATCGTCCACGACTTGACCGTGGCGTTTACCATTTATGGCTTCCTCGACCCGGATCCTGACGTCGAACTGGCTGAACGGCGGCGTCGAGAGTTCGCCGAGATCCGCTCATCCCACCACTATTCGGAGCGTCGCTACGTCGTTGATCGGGTAGCGGAAGCGGCACTTCGGACGTCGCACGACGCCATCGGGGCCGCCTACGAGGCCGACTGGCGTTCGCTCTTCGTCGACCTGTAGCTCTGTCTTGTCGATGTAGCTCCGTCTTGTCGACGTAGCTCTGTCAGCTCGAAGGCTTCTTCTTTTTCTTGAGTTCGCGGGCTCGCTCGCCGCTGTTAAGGATCGCCTTCCGGATGCGAACCGAGCGGGGTGTCACTTCGACAACTTCGTCGTCGGCGATGAATTCGAGTGCCTGTTCAAGAGACAAGATCACTGGCGGGGTGAGCCGGATCGTGTCGTCGGAAGAAGAGGCCCGGACGTTGGTCAGTTTCTTTTCTCGGCAGATATTGACGTCCATGTCTTCGGCCCGAGGGTTGATACCGACGACCATGCCTTCATACACCGGGTCGGTTGGAGAGACCATGAGCGATGCTCGCTCTTGAAGCCCGGTGATGGCATAGGCGGTGACCGGTCCGGTTCGGTCGGCCACGATGCTACCGGTGCTCCGACTGCGGAGCTGGCCAGCCCATGGCTGGAAGCTGTCGAACACGTGCGACATGAGGCCCGTGCCCCGAGTTTCGGTAAGTAGCTCGGTCCCAAACCCGATGAGGGCCCGGGCTGGGGCGGTGTAGTCGAGACGGACCCAGCCGGTCCCGTGGTTGGCCATGTTGGACATCAACGCTTTGCGTTCGCCGAGAAGCCGACTGACCGACCCGACATGTTCCTCGGGGATATCGATGGTGATGTTCTCGAACGGCTCGTGAATCTTGCCGTCCACCTCTTTGGTGACGACTTGAGGTTTACCGATCGTGAGTTCAAAGCCTTCGCGGCGCATGTTTTCGATCAGAACGGCGAGCTGTAACTCACCTCGACCCTCGACAACCCAGGTGTCGGCCCGGTCGGTGGTGCGTACACGGAGCGAGACGTTGCCGATCAGTTCGGAGTCGAGCCGTGCTTTGATCAGTCGAGCCGTGACCTTCTCACCTTCATCGCCGGCCATCGGAGAGGTGTTTGTTCCGATCGTCATGCTAAGGGTCGGTTCGTCGACGGCGATGACCGGCAGCGGTCGCGGGTCGGCCGGATCGCTCAGGGTTTCACCAATGGTGACTTTTTCGATACCGGCTACGGCGATGATTTCACCGGGCCCGGCTTCCTCTACTTCGACCTGGTCGAGGTTCTCGGTGACGTAAAGCGACCCGACTTTTGCCGTCGTGATCGACCCGTCGGCTTGGCACCAGGCGATCGATTTGCCTCGCTTGATAGTGCCGTGACGGACGCGGCTGATGGCGATTCGCCCGACGTATGGCGATGCCTGAAGGTTGGTGACCCAGGCTTGTAGTGGATGATCGGGATCATGGCTCGGCGCCGGGATGGTCTTGAGGAGCAGTTCGAACAGTGGAGTCAGATCGGCGTCGGTGGCCGATGCCGATTCAGGGTCGAGGGCTGCTTTGCCTTCGCGGGCGATCGCGTAGGCGACCGGGAAGTCGATGTCTTCGGCATCGAGGTCCAAACACAGCTCGTAGACCTCGTCGACGACCTCTTTGAGACGAGCATCAGGCCGGTCGATCTTGTTGATGACAAGGATGATCGGTAGCTGGGCTGCCATTGCTTTGCGGAGCACGAATCGGGTTTGGGGGAGGGGTCCTTCGCTGGCATCGACCAGCAACATCACGCCGTCGACCATGGTGAGTGCTCGCTCCACCTCACCGCCGAAATCGGCGTGGCCCGGAGTGTCGACGATGTTGATTTTGACGCCACCCCAACGAACCGCGGTGTTCTTGGCCAAGATCGTGATGCCCTTTTCCCGTTCAAGGTCATCGGAGTCCATGATGCGTTCTTGGACCACTTCGTTTGTCCGGAACGCACCGGACTGACGAAGCATGGCATCGACGAGCGTGGTTTTTCCATGATCGACGTGAGCGATGATCGCGATATTTCGAAGATCTTCGCGGATGAGGGTCGGGCCGGTAGTCACAGCAGGTGAACGGTATCCGTCTCTAGGGGTTACGGGACAACAAGTAGGGGTCGGCTCCCGTAATCGCCATGGTTTAGGACTCTTCCTGCTCTAATCTGAAGGGGTGACGACTCGCGTTCGCTTCTCTCCGGCACCGACCGGCTACCTCCACGTGGGCGGCGCTCGTTCAGCGCTGTTCAATTGGCTGTTTGCCAGAAAGAGCGGCGGTGTCTTCGTGCTCCGCATCGAGGACACCGATGCCGACCGGAGCCGGCCTGAACTCGTCGACGCGATTCACAACAGTCTGGAATGGCTTGGCATCGACTGGGATGAGGAGTATCGCCAGTCCGACCGGTTCGAGCACTACGTTGCGGCCGCCAGCGAATTTGTCGACCGCGGACTGGCTTACCGGTGCGACTGTTCGCAAGATGATGTCAAGGCCCGAGTCGGCGAAAACGCAGGGTACGACGGACATTGTCGTGCCCGGGATGTGCAACCGGGCACTGGGGTTGTCGTGCGTTTCCGAACCCCAGATGACGGGGTCACCGGCTGGGACGACCTCGTCCGCGGTCGCGTTGAGTTCGACAACGCCACGTTGGAAGACTTCGTGATCGTCCGCTCCTCTGGTGTGCCGATGTTCCACGTCGCCAACGCCTACGACGATCTTGACATGGGTATCACCCATGTGGTCCGGGGCGAGGATTTGGTCAACACCACGCCTCGGGTGTTGCTGTTGCGTGAGGCGATGGGGGCCGAGGATCATCCGACGTACGCTCACCTGCCGCTGATAGTCAACGAACAGCGGAAGAAGTTATCCAAACGGCGGGATGATGTCGCGGTCGGCGACTACGCAGATCGTGGCTATCTCCCGGAAGCGATGCGGAACTATCTGCTCACGCTGGGTTGGGGACCGAAGGACGATGTGGAGATTCGACCTATCGGCGAGCTGATCGAACTCTTCGACCTGGCCGACATCAACCCAGCCCCAGCTTTCTTCGACATCAAAAAGCTCGATCATTTCAATGGCGAGTACATCCGGATGCTTTCCGTCGAGGAGTTCGTCGAGCGTTCCCGACCGTTTGCAAGCGGTCCCGACGGCGCAGTGGATCCCGGCCTGTACCAACGGCTGGCACCTTGGGTTCAAGAGCGCGCCCGTCGTTACGAAGAGATTCCTGCACTCATCGAGTGGGTGGTCAGCGGGCCGCCCGAGCCAGTCGAGAAAGACTGGCGGAAGGTGATGGGCAAAGAGGCGGTACCAGAAATTCTCGACCGAATTATCGAGCGGATCGACACCGTTGAATGGACCTCGGACGCGCTGTCCGAATTAATTTTGGGGGTCGGAGAGGAGCTTGGTGCAAAATCGCAGCTCCCGGCCAGAATGGCCATCACCGGACGTCGGTCCGGTCTTCCGTTGTTCGAGCCAATGGCGGAGCTCGAGCGGGATGACGTGCGCACAAGGTTGAAGACCGCCCGTGGCAGACTCTGATCTTCCTGCCGACGATGATGGGCCCGAGGAGCCGACCGGTCGTGATGGGGACGGTCGTCGTCGCGACGATGAGATGAGCTTGAAGCCGTCCGGTCGATTTGTGGCCATCGTTCTCGGGTTGGTCGTCCTCTATGTCGCCGTCAACTTTGTCGACGTATGGCTGGGGACCCGAGCGAAGTACGAGGGTTCCGCCCCGGCCGCTGTTGTGCTCGGGGCGGCTCAATACAACGGTCGGCCGTCGGCGGCGCTGCAGGGCCGACTCGACCGGGCCGCCAATCTCTACCTCGATGACCGGGTCCAGCTGGTTGTCGTTACCGGCGGGGGCCAAGCAACCGACATCACCACCGAAGCCAAAACCGGATACGACTACCTTCGAGAGTCGGCGTCGATCCCCGATGAGGACCTCCGGTTGGAGGTCGATGGCACGTCCACGTACGAATCGTTGTCCGCGGTATCTCGCTTCTTGGCCAATGAGGAGATCGAGGAGGTCATTATCGTGACCGACCCGTTCCACGCCAAACGATCGAGTTTGACGGCGAAGGAGGTTGGGCTCGAACCACGGGTCTCGGTTACCGAAGCGGCGACCTCCAATGAGCGGCTCGCCCAAGAGACGCTTGCCGTCGCCGTTGGACGTTTGATCGGGTTCCGCCGAATCGACGCGTACCTGAGCTGAAACGGGAGCTGGCCGCGGTTAGGTGATGAACCTGGAGCTAAATCGGTGGTCGATTGGGGGAGTAGGCCGGTAGCCTGGCCTGGTCCTTCGGGGATGGTGTAATTGGTAACACAGCTGGTTCTGGTCCAGTCGTTGGGGGTTCAAGTCCTCCTCCCCGAGCGTGTGATGGTTGAGGCCTTTGTAACGATAGGCTCCGATCTTCGTTAGCCCCGTTCGTCTAGCGGCCTAGGACGCTGGCTTCTCATGCCAGTAGCACGGGTTCAAATCCCGTACGGGGTACAAACCACACAGAGTTACAAAAACCCGCTAGAAATAGCGGGTTTTTTGATCAGGTTGCACGAGGGTTTAGCCGGCGAGCGTGTGGGCCAGGAATCCCCCCGCCATCGCCACGGTGAACACGTACACGAAAAAGACGCCGACTGCGACCGGTTTGGCCATCTTCGACAACACGATGAACTCGGGGACGTTTGCGCCGGCCCCGGAGATCGTGAGGGCAACGATGGCACCGACTCCGACGCCTGCGTTGTGGAGCGAGTTGGCGATCGGCACGAATAGTTCGGTGCCGAAATAGAGAGGTGTTCCCATGGCCGAAGCGATCGGGATGGCCAGCCACGGGCTTCCGGTCGTGAGTCGAGCAGCGGCGTCAGGCGAGACGATCGCTTCGATCCCTCTGCCGATCCCCACCCCGAGGAGGAGCAGCGGCCCAAACGATCGCAGCAGCGTGGCTGACGACAGTAGTGCGGCCGGTGACTCGTAGCGCCAGCCTTGCCACGGGGATGGTCTGACCGAACACGGAGTGGTGCCAGGTGGAATCGACATCGAAGTGTCGGAGGTGCCAACGGTGATGGGTTGTCGAGTAGTGGCGTGATCCACCGGCGGTTTCAGGTGTCGCTCGATGCCCAGCTGTTGGGTCGAGAGGGCGAGAACCAGCGCGGCGATGGACGTGATGGCGAAGTAGGTGAACGCCACTGTCGGCCCGACGATCAGCCACAGCGCTCCGAACAGGATTGGATCGAGGACCGGGGCGGCAGAGAGGAAGGCCACATACCCGGCTGGCGGCACACCTGCTCGGCGCATGCCGACGAGCAGCGGGATTGCCGAGTACGTGCAAAACGGGGTGACAAAGCCGATCGCCATGCCTTTCAGCGCGGCGGCGACGGGATGGCCGCCCATCCACCGTTGCAATCGGTCGGGGCCGAATCGTCGTTGCAGAATTTCGACGAGAAACGACACGCCAATGAAGAGGACCAACAGCTCGGTAAGCAGCACGACGGTAGAGATCATGACGACGGCCTCGGCGGGTTCGCTCCCATCACGGCGGCCGCCGCCTCGGGAAGTGCTCTCATACAGTCCGGGTTCACCCGGACCAGGGTCCTCACCCCGTGGGCCTCTGTCAGCACGAATCGTTCCTCGGCGAGCACGCTCAGATGGCGTGAGATCGTCGACTGGCTCTTGTCGAGTTTGTCGACTATTTCGCCCACGGTGATGGGTCCGTGTGCCGATGCGACCACGTGGAGCACCCTCAACCGCGTCCCGTCAGCGAGACATCGGAACCAGGACGCGTACTCGTCTGCGGCAGCTTGCGTGAGGCCGTTCATGCATCATCGACGATAAACGATAAAGATCGGAGGCGCAACCGGCGCTCCACCGCCGTCAGCTGGGCCTTCTGGCCGCCTGACGGGCCTTCTGGAGGTGGCGAGATGCCGTTCGGCAAACGGGCGGGATCATAGTTCGACAGCGAGGTCAATTGCAACGGTCATTAGTTGTGGCCGAAAAAGTCCCAAGCGGCTGGCGTCTGGACATGTAGCAGGTATGAGCAGGAAGCAAATTTGCTTAGTGACAGCGGACACGTCCGTCACTAACTCACACGACAATGACGTCGGAGGACCAATGGCCCGCAGTCTCACTCAACTCTCGTCGGAAAGATAGAAAGATGGAAGTACGCGGAGAAACCTCAGCTCCAGTTGTACGGCCAGTCCTCGAAGGCGGACGAATACTCGATGCCGGCCTCGATCTCGAAGCAGCATTTCGGAAGTTTGGCGTTCCAGAGCCCACCGGAAACAGCTGGCCCCAAACGCACGGGGAGAAGAAAACTCAGCAAGCGAAACGCCTCAAAGAGCTTGAGTTTGAGAACGCGTTGCTAAAATCGCTGGTGGCTGAGGCCGAGTTTGACAAAGAGATGCTGGAGCGCATCGCCAAGGAAGACGGGCAAAGCCCCTCCCAGCCGAGCGATGCGACAAGCTAGACCCGGCATACGCTGACGGCGAACCCGCAATCCGGGGATCGACGATTCTGCCTAATGGGAATGCTGGTGAGAGTGTCGATGCTCGGCCGCGAGGTGAGAGTGTCCGACACCGATAGGTTGGCCAGCTTTTGCCTCGTGGCCAGGAAACGGCGAACGGTAGGCGCAGGCATCGCAGTTGACGATCGGGCGCCCTTCTGTCGCTTCCTGGTACCGGCGGACGACCACGTCGGCGAGCGCGGGGTCTGGCCCAAAGTAGCCGGCGTCGACGACTTCGATCCCGGTCTCGGCGGTGAACGCCTCGATCTGCTCCCGCGCCCGTTCGATCAGCTTGCCATTGCATAGGAACCAAAAGAACAGCGCTATCTGCTTCGGCCCGCCCCCGTTTTCGGGCAACAAACGAGCGGCGGTGGTAAGCGCGTCGGGCACCAACGGCCAGGTCATTCCAGTGAACCCCGTGTAGAGGAAGCCAGCGTCAACCCACTCCGCCAACAGCCGGGCCGCCTTTGTAGCGTCGCCGTTGGCATCGGGATCTGACGTGCCTCGGGCCACCACGATGAGCGGCATGCCCCCGGCCTCACGCTGGTGGATGTTGCGGGCCGCGATCTCGATCAGTTCCGGCGCCACACCGAGCGGCGAACCGAAGATGATCTCAACCCCTGGGTGCCGGTCGCGCCCTTCGAGCACGATGGCCGGCACATCGCTCTTGGCATGGCTTGCGGCGAGGAGCATCAGCGGCAGGATCACAACCCGCCGACAGCCCCGCTCGACCATGGCATCGAGCACCGCACCGGCCGGTGGGTCGGTCATCTCAAGGAATCCGACTTCCACCACCATGTCGGGTAACGCCGCAGACACGTGATCACCGATCTCATGCATTTGCGCTTCGCTGATCAGGCAGCGGGACCCGTGACCGACCAACAGCAAACCCTCGGCCGCCGTGGCGGGTTCCCGTTGGGCCCGAACCGGTCGTGCGGCCGAGGTTCGCAGCGGTACAGAAATACTTCGTTCGACGATCATGACAGGCGCTCCGTAGACGACGCCCGGGTCGGTGCGACCCGGGAGCGGATGATGGCGGTTAGGCGACCAACGTCGAATCCGGTGCCGCCCGTGGACGGATTGTCATCGGCGAGGTCGAGATCACTGAGGTCTAAGCACGGCGCGGACATCGCCTCGGCGAGGCGGGCCGCCAGGCCCAGGCGTGGTGTGCCGGTTTCACAATTCAGAACCAACGATGTAGCCCCACGTTTGGCCAGATTCGTCGCGGCTTCGACCGCGTCTCCCATAGCGTCGCCACCGGCTTGCCCGGTGGCTCGCCCATCGCTGAGCAGAATGATCATGGGAGACCGGGTCTTGTCCCGTCGCCCCTCGGCCACTCGAAGCGCCTCGTTGAGGCCAGCGGCCAGTGGGGTCGCACCGCCGGATTCGAGTTCCTGGAGTTTGCGTTTCGCAACTTCGATACTCCCGGTCGGAGTGAGAACCGTTCGAGCGCCGCTTCCACCAAAAGCTACGACAGCCACCTGATCTCGATGCTCATAGGCATCGGCCAACAGGCCGAGCGCGGTGCCGGTGGCGAGCCGTGCTCGTGCCTCGCCGCCCATCGAACCGCTCGTGTCCACCGCAATTATCAAGAGACTGCCGGCTCTGTCGGCTCTGACCGCTTCCCGGATGTCGGTGGTGTCAAAGACGGCGTCGGGGTCGGCCGACCGCCGACGGGCGAGGTGACGGACGGTGGCGGCCACCGCGATCGGCCGCTCGCTTCCCGAATCTGCGCCGACGTCGCGAATCAGTCGACCCCGGGTGGACTCCACCGGGGTGCGGCGGCCGGTGAGGTTGCCGCTCGCCGGCGCGTTCGTCGGGCCGGCCGGCGATGGGTCGGAGAGATCTGATGGTCGCAGCGGCGCACCGAGGGTCATGAGTCGCTGGGCCCGTCCCTCGTCGTGTCCATCGCTCCGGTCGTCCCCGCCGTTGCCCTGTGAGGTGTCACTCGTGGTTCGGCCGTCGTCGGAGGCACCGGTGGGGTCTGGTCCGTCGGTATTGTCTCGTCGATCGGTTTGCGGCGGCGAGGAATCGGGCTGCTGGTTGTCGGGAGCGCCGGGGTTTTGGGGCTCGTCGCCAAGAACCGAGTCGACCACCGCGCCGAGCTCGTCGGCCGGGATGGTTGCCGGGTCGAACGGGTTCCGTCTACTTCGATGACTGAGGACCAAAGGAGCGACCCGTCGGAGGTCGTCCTCGGTGGTCAGCGGACGTCCGTTCAGTCCGGCGTTTGCCGCCGCCGCCCGACACAGGACGAGGTCGGCTCGTAACCCTTCGGCGCCAACCGCTACAGCCAGCGCCGAGGCGTGCTCAAGAATCGTCTCGGGGAGCGCCGCCGGGGTTGCCTTGCGGAGTCGGTCCCGCAACCCCTCGTCTCCATCTCCCGCTGGCGGGACGTCGTCGCCTTCGACGGCAGCGCCATCGTGGATCAAGCGCCGTCGAACCGCGGTCGTCCGGTCTGCGACGTCGTCGCTGGCCACCGCCTCAACCGACAGGCCGAATCGATCGAGAAGCTGGGGGCGAAGTTCGCCCTCCTCGGGATTCATCGATCCGATCAGGGCGAACCTCGATGGGTGTTCGTGGGAGATCCCCTCGCGTTCGATCCGGTTGACGCCAGACACCGCTACGTCCAGAAGGGCGTCGACCAGATGGTCGGCCAACAGATTGACCTCGTCCACATAGAGCACGCCGCCGTCGACGTTGGCCAACAGCCCAGGGCTGAACGGTTGGTCTTCGCCGGCTAACGCCCTGGCCAGATCGAGCGTGCCGATCAGGCGATCCTCGGTCACGCCGAGTGGAAGTTCAACGAACGGCGCGTGGTCGCCGACGATGGCGGCCAACCCCCGGGCCAAGGTCGTTTTTGCTGACCCCTTTTGGCCTCTCAGAAGAACTCCGCCGATCAGCGGATCGATGGCGACCAATTGCAACGCCAGCTTTGCATCGCCCATCCCAACGACCTGACTAAAGGGAAACAATGGCGGCATCAGCGAGATTCCTCCCAGCCTTCGGCTTCGAGGATCGCCTGTTCTAGCACCGCTTTGGCTTCATCGGATGCATCCCACATGTCTCGCTGATCGGCTTCTAGTAAGCGTTCGGCGATCGATCGGAGAGCCCACGGGTTCGATTCTTCAAAAAACTTGCGGGTGCCCGGATCGGCGACGTAGGCCTCGGTGACCTTCTCATACATCCAATCTTCGACGACCTTGGCCGTGGCGTCATAGCCGAAGAGGTAGTCGACGGTTGCTGCCAGCTCGAAGGCACCCTTGTAGCCATGCTGCTGCATGGCTCCTATCCATTTCGGGTTGATGACTCGGCTCCTCACCACCCGAGCGGCTTCTTCGGCCAGGCTACGGACCTTCGGATCGGCCGGGTTTGCGGTGTCGCCAAACCACGCCTTCGGTTCTCGGCCCGACAGGGCACGGACGGCGGCGACCATGCCACCGTGATCCTGAAGGTAGTCATCGGAATCAAAGATGTCGTGTTCCCGGTTGTCCTGGTTTTTGACCGCTACGTCGATCGCCGCAAACCGTCGCCGCATCGCCGTCGACGCTTCCTCGCCGAACCGATCGCGGCCGTAGGCGAAGCCCGACCAGGCGAGGTAGACCTCGGCCAGGTCGGCGTCGCTTCGCCAGTTCTTGGACTCCAACACCGGCAAGATACCGGATCCGTATCCGCCGGGCGGAGGGCCGTAGATCCGTGCGTCGGCCGAACCGGCGGCAGCGATCGGGTTCTGGTCGGCCGGTTCGTCGAGCGCCGCCACCAGGGCCACCGCATCGTCGAGCAACGCGATGACATGAGGGAACGCATCGCGAAAGAACCCGGAAATTCGTAGGGTCACATCGACCCGAGGACGACCGAGTTCGGTCAATGGAATGACCTCAAGTCCGGTGACCCGTTGGCTTTCATCGTTCCACGTTGGGCGAACACCGAGCAAGGCCAACGCCTCCGCCGCATCGTCGCCCGTGGTACGCATGGCGGCGGTTCCCCACAACACGAGACCGACCGTCGTCGGGGCTGTACCGCTTTCCTCGACATACTTGGCGACGAGTCGATCGGCGAGCGTTCGGCCAACCTCCCAAGCCAATGGCGAAGGGATCGCTTTGGGGTCGACCGAGTAAAAGTTACGACCGGTGGGCAGGACGTGGGCCCCACCCCTACTCGGGGCCCCACTCGGCCCGGCCGGAACGTACCGTCCGGCCAGTGCACCCAGGAGGTTGTCGATCTCATCGGCGGTCTGCTCGTAGTTCGGAACGAGACGGCGGGCCACCCATCCCAGGGTCGGATCATCGGTGGTCTTGGCGTCCCAGCCGGTGGCCGCCAGAGCTTCGACCCGGTCTCGGCATGCCGCCTCAACCCGGTCGACGTCTACCCGGCCCGCCCCCTCCAGGTCGATTCCTAGTTCCTTTGCCACCGTGGCTCGCAATGCCGGAACCGAGCCCTGAGGTAGGCGGGTGACCGCCAGTACCGATTCGATAAGCGTGTCACCGTCGGGACCTCGACCGAGTAGATGCAGCCCGCCCCGAATCTGAGCGTCTTTCAGGGCACACAGGTAGCCGTCGACGTGAAGGATCATGTCGTCGAAGTCGTTCTCGTCGGGAACCGCTTCGCCGAGATCGAGGTCTCGATGGATCTCGGCGGCGACCAGCAACTCCCACACCTGTTTGCGGATCGCCGGAAGCTTGCTCGGATCCATGGCATCGACTTGGGCGTACGTGTCGAGGAGCTGTTCCAACCGAGCCAAATCATCGTAGGTATCGGCTCGGGTGAGCGGTGGCGGGAGGTGGTCGATCACGACGGCGTGGGTTCGCCGCTTCGCTTGTGTTCCTTCGCCGGGATCGTTTACCACGAATGGGTAGATGAACGGAAGATCGTCGAGCGCGGCATCGGGATAGCACGAGGCCGAGAGCGCTGCTGCCTTTCCCGGCAACCACTCCAAGGTTCCGTGCTTGCCGAGGTGGACGACCGCGTCCGCTCCCCAGCCCCCGTCGCTGGTAGATGCAGCCAGCCACCGGTAGAACGCGAGGTAGTGGTGGGGAGGTGGCATGTCCGGGGCGTGGTATGTGCCGATGGGGTCTGGCCCGAAGCCTCGGGGTGGTTGAATCGTCACCAACACGCCGCCGAGGTCTACGCCGGGAAAGACGAGTTGACCGTCTGCCACGTAGACCTCGCCGGGGGCGTCGCCCCACAGGTCGATCACGCCGTTTCGGGCGTCGTCGGGGAGCGACTCGAACCACTCGACGTAACGGTCGGCGTCGAGCCGTCCGGGGGCCGCCGCAAGTTGTGATTCGTCGAGGGTCGGCAGGTCGTAGGTGAGTTTGTCCGCCAGCTCGGCCATGAGTTCGTCGCTGGTATCCGGGATCCGATCGACCCGATAGCCGTCTGCCCTGAGGGCGTGGAGCGCCTCGATGGCCGACGCTGGAGTGTCGAGTCCGACCGCGTTGCCGAGACGACTGCGCTTCGTCGGGTATGCCGACAACACGATCGCCACCCGTTTTTCGGTCGTCGGGCGCCGCCGGAGGGTGGCCTGGCGGACGGCCATGCCGGCCAAGCGGGCCGCTCGCTCAGGATCGACCCGGGTGGCAACCACTTCGCCACCGGCGTCGAATCGGTCGTCTTGCTCGACCACCTCTTTGAAGGCGAACGTCGGACCGATGATCCGCCCGTCGAACTCGGGGATGGCGACCCCCATACCGATATCGATGGGTGACAGGCCGGCGTCGTCATCGCGCCAAGCCGACCGGGCTCGGCTGCTGGATGGGGCTTGAATGACCGGGACGCCCAACTCGGCCAGCATCGGTACGTGCCACTGGTCGCCGTCTTCGCCACCGGTGGCCCCGGCAGCGAAGATCGATGTGATGAGGGTGTCGATGCGGTGTTCGCCACAGAGCGCGAGGGCCGGCACGCCGCCATCGGCATCAGCTCGAAGCGAGTATGTGTACACCGCCAGCGCATCGGCCCCCGCCTCCTCGATCGCCTGGCAGAGATCGGCGACGTATGTCGTGTTGCCGGCCACCAGATGAGCGCGGTAGAACACCACCCCGATCAGCGGCTTGTCGGGGTCGCGGACGACGTCGGGACGACCGATCCCCGCCCCATCCCAAACGCCATACCGTGGGAGTTCTACGGGAGGCTCGAAGCCGTGACCGGTCAGCAGAACGGTGTCGGACAAGAACCGGAAAAGTTGCTCGGTGTTGGTCGGTCCACCGGCGGCCAGGTACCGGTGAGCTTCGGCTACCAGACCGGCCGGAGCGGTCGATGCTGCCGCCAACTCGGCATCCGGTGTCGCTTCTCCGCCCACCGCCACCAGGGGGATGGCCCGGCGGACACACTCGGCTTGCAGTTCTTGGAACGGTCCGTCCCAGGCCCGGATGCCGCCGAGCAGGCGGATGACCACCATGGCCACGCCGTCGATACCGGGGGCGCCATCGAGCCGATCGGGGTTGGCCCAACGCAGTTCGCCAAGTTCGTCCGGTAGCTCATCGACGATGGAGCGGGCGGCCAAGATCTCGGTGTCGGCATTGGAGATAAATAGGATCATGGGCCGGCTCACTCCGAGCTGTTGATGGTGGCGGTTGCTGTGGCATACCGGATGATTCGATCCTCGGCGCTCCAGAGCGAGCAGTCTTCGCACTTGAACGGCTCGACGGAGGTGTCGGCGGTCGGGAGTTGATATAGCAGACAGCAGCTGTTCCGTTCCCAGAACCAACCCGGTTCAGGTTGTTGGCCTTGCACGGTGGCGAACTGACCGGCTGAGCGAACCTCGTCGGGGGCATCGTGAAAGAACCGAGTCGCCGCGTCGCGGACGGCGCCCCGGTCCTCCAGGTTGCCGTGGAACGCGCCGAAGGCCGAGGCGCATCCGGCCGCGACGTTTCCCCACAGGAGCTTCTCGCCGACTCGCTCACCATCGGAATCGGCTGCAGTCGCTCGGGCGGCAAGAACCATCGGACCGAGATGTTGCTCGAACAGAACATCGTGGATCGGTTCGGGCCGGTACTTCACATGATGAAGGGCCAAGGCGTTTGGTCGATGCCGGCCCAGAGCGATAGCGGTGTTCGATGGGCGGACATCGAACGTTGCTGTGCCCTCGCTCAGCAGCCAACCTCCGATTGCTGCCGACGCGACGCGAAACGCGTATGCCTGAAGGAATAGCGACATAGCGATGTCGTCGCGATCGGTGCCACGCCCTTCAGCGGTAGAGCGGACGACGGTCAAGAGCCGATCGTGGTCGTGTACTAGCTCGCCGCACGACAGCCACTCCGATGCGGAATCTTGCCCGGCGGAGATCCGCAAATAGTTGACGGTTGAGGTCACCGCGTGCAGCAACTCGGCAGGATTCACTGATGCTCCGGTGTGTCGAGGTGAGCGTCGGACCTGGTCAGCAGCCAGCCGAGACCAAGGCCGAGTGTCGACCAGGCGATGGCTAGTGTGGCCATCGATTCGAGCCGGAACCGCCACAGCAAATCGGGCGGGAAGTCGGTTGGGATGGTGTCGGGGCTGGTGGGCCACACCACCATGAGGGCGACATAGGCCAGCACCGCCAAGGCAACCGTGGCCACCTGTGAACTCGGTTGATCGAAGCGATCGCGTAGTTGGCGATAGAGCAGGCCGACGGCGAACATCACGGTGATGGAGGCGCCGAGGAACGTAAAATAAAGGAATGTCCGCTGACCGATGGTCGCTGGGTCACCGACCGCCGGGGGGTTGGCCGGATACTTGAGCGCCGGGATGAAGGCGGTGGCCAGGAATGCCGCGACAGCCAGGATGATCGCCCGCCGGAAATCGTCTGCGGCCCGGATGCGGTGTCTGACCGACGCGAATACCGTGCCGAAGACGGTTCCGGTGAACAGTCCATAGAAGATGGCAGCCAAGAGGCCGCCGATCACCTGGCCGCTGCGGCTGACGAGGGGTTCGTCGTCGGACTGCTCGGTCGATTGGTCGACGGTCTGGGCTTGCTCGATAGCTATCGCCTCATCGATGCTGTCCTCGGCCACGACGGCCACAAACGCCGCGGCAAGTAGTCCACCGACGATGCCGGCAGCGATAGCGCGCACTATTATCTGAATCGACGTGAGCTGCATGCGTACGCCCCGGTGAGCGGGACGGTTCAATCAACTAGTTGAAAGTAACTAGTGGCAGGGGACGCCGAACACGTGCCGCCCATCATGGAAGAACTCGTGCATGACCTCCCAGTTCTCCGTGAGGAGGGCGCCGTTCTCGGAGAAAAGCAAGTAGGAAAACACTGTGGCAAGCAAGGCGGCAATCCAAAGTTCCTTCGGAACGTAGATCGCCTCTACCTGGCCGGTGGCAACGGGTTTAGCGGCTTGGGTTGTCGCTACAGCGCTCATGCTTGTCCATCCTCGTGGCTAAATTGGTGTCGGTCGATCCGGTGCTCTGGCTCGGATTGGCTGCAGGGAGCAGCCGATCAACACAGTTGCGGGACAGCCCCGGAATCGCACCGGTGTTCCCCGAATCGTTCTCAAGGCTAGTCGGCGGACCGGCCGAAGGCACGTTGCTTTTGCTGGCCAAAGGCCAGTGCTTCTTGCTGGCCGAAGGCCAGTGCTCTTACGGGCCGAAGGCCAGTGAGTCTGATGGCCAAAGGCCAGTGCTCTTACTGGCCTACCGACAACGCCTCGCCACGAAGGATGCGAACGGGGCTGCGTGGACGGCACACTGAGTTTATGGCCAGGCAATCGATCGTGCTCATCAACACCGGCGATGGGAAGGGGAAGTCCTCGGCTGCGTTCGGTGTCATGGTGCGAGGCTGGGCTCGAGGATGGACGGTCGGAGTCGTGCAGTTCGTCAAAGGCGGAAAGTGGAAGGTTGGCGAGCGGAAGCTTGCCGAGGAGCTCGACATCGACTGGCAGGTGCTCGGAGACGGTTTCACCTGGGAGTCAACCGATATGGATGAGACCATCGCGAAGGGTCGCCACGCCTGGTCGGTGGCGGCCGAAAAGCTGGCCAGCGGCGAGTATGACCTGTTGATCCTCGATGAGCTGACCTACTCGGTGAAGTACGGGTGGGTTGAGGTCGCTGACGTTGTGGAGGCGGTCGTCAACCGCGCCGAACGCACAAACGTGATCATCACCGGCAGGAACGCTCCACAAGAACTCATCGACATTGCCGACACCGTCACCGAGATGACCAAGGTCAAGCACGCATACGACAAAGGCATCAAGGCTATGAAGGGCATCGAGTTCTGATCGGCTATCGGATGGTTCCGGTGGTCGGGCGATGACCGTAAGTCTCGGGCCTCGGCTGGTCGTCGCCGGAACACATTCAGGGGTTGGGAAGACTACGGTCGCAACCGGTCTGATGGCGGCGCTCCGCAACGCCGGGCACAGCATCCGTTCGGCCAAGGTCGGCCCGGACTTCATCGACCCCGGCTACCACTCGGTGGCTACCGGGGGACCGCCGCGAAATCTCGATGCTTGGATTTGTGGTTCGGAGGTCATTCCCGGCCTCGCCGGCCGGGCCGCCCACGGTGCCGACGTTCTAGTGGTGGAAGGCGTTATGGGCCTCTACGACGGAGCGGTCGACGGTACCCCATCGTCGACCGCCGACCTGTCGAGACTCATCGACGCGCCGGTGATATTGGTCGTCGACGGCTCGGCCATGAGCGCGTCAATCGCCGCCTTGGTTCGAGGTTTCCGGGATCACGAGCCGTCGGTCCACCTTGCTGGAGTCATCATCAATCGTGTGTCGAGCGAGCGTCATCGACAGTTGCTCGTCGAGTCCCTTGAGGCCATCGATGTCGAGGTCTTCGGGACGCTGCCTCGCAGCGATGACTTGACGTGGCGCGACCGCCACCTCGGCCTTGTCCCCGTCGCCGAACAGCCGACGGTCGTGGCCACCGCTGTCGACCGGTTGGCGGCGGTGGTCGCCGAGGGCTGCGACCTCTCTCGGATCGTCGACGTCGCCCGGTTGGCACCGAAGCGCTCGGTCTCCGTTCCGCCGCTGCCGGAGCCGGTTGTTCCCCGGTCGACGTTGAATGGCCCGCTACGGATCGCAGTGGCTGGCGGCGAGGCGTTTACCTTCGTGTATCGAGACAACCTGGAGGCCTTCGAGGCAGCTGGAGCTGAGCTCGTCGGCTTCGACCCCCTGACCGACGAGGTGCTTCCCGACCCCGTACACGGGCTCTACCTCGCTGGCGGGTTTCCTGAAATCTTCGCCGAGCGGTTGGGGGAGAACCGGCGGCTGGCGACAGAGGTGTCGCACCGAATAGCGATGGGTCTTCCCTGTTGGGCCGAGTGCGGAGGGTTGTTGTGGCTGACCCGATCATTGAATGGCAAGGACATGCTCGGTGTCGTGGATGCCGCAGCCACGATGAGTGACCGCTTGACCCTCGGGTATCGATCGGCCCGAGTTGAACGGACAAATCCGGTGGCCCCCGCTGGTGCGGTGTTGCGGGGCCACGAATTTCACTATTCGACGGTCGAACCGGGAGGTGACGCGCTGGCGCTCACGTCTCGGTTTGCTAGTCGATCCGAAGGGTTTGCTCACGAGTCGCTGTTCGCCAGCTATCTGCATCTCCATCTTGGTGGAGAACCGTCGCCGGCCTCTCGATTCGTTGCCTCGTGTTATCGGGCACCGTCGTATGCTGACCTTCACTAGTGATCGCCGCTAGTGATCGCCGTTGGCCTCGTCTGCCCTACGTCGTACCCTATACCGGTGCGAAAGACCTCGGTGTACCTGCCAGAGCCATTGAAAAATCGGCTCGCCCAGCTCTCGTCAGCGGTCGGAACATCAGAGGCCGAGCTGATTCGAGACGCTATCGATGCCCGACTGACGCGGGGGACGGGCACCACCACCGGTGAGCGGGCCACCCCCGATCGGCCCGTTCCCGGTCGGCTTGTCGGGGTTGGGGTCGGTCCGGGGCCGGCAGAGGCCATCACGATCGGGGCCATCGATGCGCTCCGCCGAGCGGACCGGGTGGTCGCCCCCTGCACCGGACTCGACGTTGTCGGACGAGCCGAGACGGTCGTCCGTCAAGCCGCTCCCGACGTCGCCGTCGAACGCATGGTCTTCGTCATGCAACCCGATCATGAGGCGAGGGCGGGTGCGCTGAATAACGTGTGTGACCGCATGGTCGACTATTTGGAGGCCGGCGAGGAAGTGGCGTTCATCACCCTTGGTGACCCCAACGTTTATTCGACGGTGTCTTCGGTCTTTTCTGGAGTTCGATCGCGGCGCCCCGAGACAACCTTTGAGACCGTGGCCGGCGTCATGGCCTTCCAAGCGCTGGCAGGTGCCGGCGGTGTCGTATTGACCGACGAGCAGCAGTCGATGGTGTTGTTACCGGCCAGCGCTCCCGAGGAGGTCATCGCCCAGGAGTTGAGCGACCGATCCCGGACGGTGATTTTCTACAAAGGCGGGGGACGGATCGCCGCGGTGGCCGATCAACTGGAAGCGGCCGATCGTTTGGATGGCGCCGTGCTCGGCGAGCTGATCGGGATGCCCGGTGAACGCATCGCCGTCGTCCCCGACGTTAGAGATAGACCGGCCAGCTATCTGAGCTCGGTGATCTCACCGGCGCCGACCGGCGCCGGGCCGGTGCCGGTCGGCAACATCGACATGGCGACGGCCAAGGCCGAAGTCGAAGAGCCCAACCGGGCTGGGACGGTGACACCGTGATCTCATTCGTGGGCGCCGGCCCTGGCGCTGAAGACCTCATCACACTGCGGGGTGCAAACCGGCTGGCGGAAGCCGACATAGTCATCTGGGCATCCAGCTTGGTTCCCAAGTCGATGTTGAGCCATTGCCGCGACGACGTCACCCTTCACGATTCGGCGATCATGACGTTAGAAGATGTCTTGGCTGTCTTCGAAGCCAACCCGGGCGCCAGAATTACCCGGCTGCACTCCGGCGACCCGAGCGTCTATGGGGCCATCCAAGAACAGATCGACTGGTGTCGTGAACGTGATGTGCACTTCGAAATCGTTCCGGGGGTGACGTCGGTGGCCGGGGCGGCGGCCGAGATCGGCCGTGAACTGACCATCCCTAGCCGTGGACAATCTCTGATCTTCACCCGCCTCGCCGGCCGGACGAGCGCCAGCATGCGGGCAAACGAGGACGTGAAGGCGTTCGCCGAGAACGGCACCACGATGGCCGTCTTCCTCTCCGGTGCCCGGCCAGACGAACTACAAGAAGACCTCCTCGGCGACGCCAGCAGCTACAGGCCGGAGACCCCCGCCGTCGTACTCGTCCGGGCGACCTGGCCCGATCAGCAAATCGTTCGCACAACCGTTGGCCAGCTCGCCGATGCCATCAGGAGCACCGGCGCCACGATGACGGTACTGGTGCTGATCGGCGACGTTCTCGATGAACGGCCCGTCGAGAGTCGAAGTCACCTGTACTCGCCGAACTACACGACGGCATACCGGCTTCGTTCCCAGTCCGGCACGACCGCCGGGCGGGCCAGCAACCGCACCACCCGCTAGCACCGTGTCGACCTCAGAGCCCGACCTGTCACCCGACGTCGCCAACGCCACCGGGCTCCGCACCGGTTGGACGACCGGCACCTGCGCTTCGGCTGCGGCAAAGGCCGCCGTGACGTGGCTGGTAACCGGGGAAGCACCGGAATCGGTCGACGTGCCACTTCCCAGGGGTGGCCGGGTCACGTTCGAAACCGCCGATATCGATCTCGATTGGCCATACCGGGTCGCGGTGATCAAAGACGCCGGTGACGATCCGGACTGTACCGATGGCGCCCATGTCACCGCCACCGTCGCTTGGGCCGACGACCACTCCAGTCTCGGACCGGTACAGAAGTTGCCAGTCTTGGCCGACGATCCGGCCAGCGCGGTCGAACTACGAGGCGGTGACGGCGTCGGCGCCGTCACCAAACCTGGGCTGGGACTCAAGGTTGGCGGACCGGCGATCAACGCCGTTCCGGCGCGGATGATTCGTCAGGCCATCGCCGAGGTCACCGATCGGCCGGTCGTCTGTGTCATCGCGGTGCCCGGCGGACAACAGATGGCCGAGAAAACATCGAACGCCCGGCTAGGAATCGTCGGTGGCATCTCAATCCTTGGAACTTCGGGGATCGTGAAACCGTTCTCCACCGCCAGCTATCGGGCCAGCGTCGTGCAACAAATCGACGTGGCCGGGGCCGAAGCGACCGACGTGGTCGTGTTGGCCACCGGATCGCGAAGCGATGGATGGGCTCAAACCGCCTGGCCCGAGCTTCCGCCGGTCTGCTTCGTGGAGGTCGGCGACTTTACCGGGATCGCCCTGCGGCGAGCGGCCGGTGTCGGCATCGGGTCGGTCCGTTTCGTCGGCATGGCGGGCAAGATCACCAAGCTGGCGGCCGGCGTGATGATGACCCATTTCCACCGGTCCAAAGTCGACACCGAACTTCTGGCCAGGGTGGCAACCGACACCGGGGCCGGTGAGGCCATCGTCGCAGCCGCCACCGAGACCGCAACCGCCAGACACTTCTGCGAGGTGTGCACCGCAGCCGACCGGTTGGAGCCGCTACAGCGGCTCTGTGAACTGGCCGCCATGAACTGTCGACGTCACGCCGGGGACAAGCTCGACGTCCAGGTTGTCATGATCGACTTCGAAGGTGAACGGGAGCTGTGCCGTGGCTGACCGTTGTCCGGTGAGTGTTGTCGGTCTCCACGGTGGGGCCTGGTTTGGCCAACGAGCCGCGTCGGCGGTGTACTCGGCCGACGTGTTGGTCGGTGCGGCTCGGATGCACGCCGCGCTCCCGGCCGACGTTACCGGCGAACAGGTCGAGTTGTCCGGCCCGCTCGATCAAGTGCTCGATGTGATTGAGGAGCGTTCGGGGCAAGGCCACCGGGTCTGCGTGTTGGCCAGCGGGGACCCCGGATTCTTCGGCATCGAACGGTTGCTCGTCGGACGATTTGGGGACGCCGTCGAGGTGTATCCGGCGCCGTCGTCGGTCGCCATGGCCTTCGCCAGAGCGAGGGTTAACTGGGATGATGCCGCCGTGGTGTCATGTCATGGGCGATCGCTCCAACGGGCGTTGCCATTCATTCTTTCGGCATCGAAAGTCGGCATCCTGGTCTCCCCAACGTGTCCGGCCCAAGCGGTCGGCCGAGCGTTACTCGATGCGGGCGCAACCCATCAACAGGCCATCGTTTGTTCCCGAATCGGCGAAGACGACGAATCGGTGACCCGAACCGACCTCTCCGGTTTGGCGTCCGGTACGTTCGACCCCCTTTCGGTCCTGATCTTGACCAGCGACGCACCACCCCACGACGTAAACGCGGTGGTGGCGTGGGGGCGACCGGAGCCATCGTTTGCCCATCGGGCCGGGATGATCACCAAGCCCGAGGTTCGGGCCGCGGTGTTGGCCAAGCTGGAGTTGTTTCCGGCTGCCACGATGTGGGATGTCGGCGCCGGTTCGGGCAGCGTCGGCATCGAAGCGGCCCGGCTGGCGCCCGGCCTCCGGGTCTACGCCATCGAACAGAACGGGCAAGACTGCCAACGCATCTCCTCCAATAGCGTTCGGGTGCCGGTGACGGTCATCGAAGGCCGTGCCCCCGAGGCCTATGACCAGTTGCCCGATCCCGACCGGGTATTCCTCGGTGGTGGCGGCCTGGTTGCTCTTGAGCATGCGCTCGCTCGGGTTCGGCCCGATGCGGTGGTGGCCTGCACCTATACGACCATGGAGACCGCGCTGTCAGCGGTGACGATGATTGGTAGCGACGCCGAAATGATTCAGATCCAGGTAAACCGAGGGGTGCCAATCGGTCCCGACGGGAGGCTCCGGCTCGAAGCGGAGAACCCGGTCTTCGTGGTGTGGGGACGACCGTGATCGCCGAGCGCACACCGACGACGGAGAACACGGCCGGCTCTGTGCTGTCGATTTCTCTCACCGAAGCTGGCCGGCATCGGGCAGCACGGTTGCCCTATGAATCCGTCCACGGTTCTCTGGTCGATACCGTCGCCGCCCGTTGGCATGAGGTCGACGCATTTGTGCTGTTCTGCGCGGTGGGAATCGCGGTGAGAGCTATCGCTCCGTTGTTGGCGGGAAAGTCCGACGATCCTTCGGTGGTCGCAGTCGACGACGGTGGCCGGTTCGCCGTGCCGATCGTCGGTGGGCATCACGGACGGTCGATCACCGCCAATCGTTTGGCCGGCGACGTCAGCGCCCTGCTGTCCACCACCCCGGTCATCACCACCGCATCCGATGCCACCGGAACGCTGGCCTTCGATGACCTCCCGGGGTTCGTCGCCGAAGGTGACGTTGCCAAGGTAACCAGAGCGAACCTCGACGGTGAGACGCTGAGCCTTCGAAACGATCTCGGTTGGCCGGTTCCTCCGGCATTCGATGATGCCCGTTTCGAGCCGGCAGAAAATGCACGTCATACGGTCGAGAGTTCTGGTGACGGTCAGGCCCGACCGTCGATCGTGATCAGCGACCGGCGTAAACCTGAGCGCCGCGATCCGTCGGTGGTGTTACGCCCGCCGAGTCTGGTGGTCGGGATCGGCGCGTCGAGTGACTCGCCGGCCGAAGCTGCTGCGTCGCTTCTCGATCGAGTGTTGGCCGAACACGATCTTGCGCCGTCTTCGGTGGCTGGCGTGGCGACGATTGATCGTCGGGCCGGTGACCCGGTGGTCACCACGCTGGGGTTACCGGTGCGTTCATTCACCGGCCCCCAGTTGGCGACCGTCGATGTGCCGAATCCCAGCGAGGTAGTGCTCACCGAGGTTGGTACCGCGTCGGTGGCCGAGGCGGCGGCATTGTTGGCCGCTGGCCCCGGGGCCGAGCTGATCGTCGAGAAAACCAAAGGGACGACCGCCACGGTGGCCGTGGCTCGTCGGGCGGGGCCTGAGGGATCGGTTGCCGTCGTCGGCCTTGGCCCAGGACATCCGCGGCACCGGACCCCCGAGGCGGTGGCCGCTATTCGCGCCGCCGACGTCATCATCGGCTACCGGTATTACACCGACCAGTGCGCCGATCTGGTCGGGGCCCATCAGGTCGTCGTGCCGAGCCCTATCGGCAGCGAGGTAGACCGGTGTGAAGAAGCGGTCGAGCGGGCGTCGCACGGTCAGCGGGTTGCACTGGTTTGTTCGGGCGACCCGGGGGTCTTCGCCATGGCGACGCTCGTCTATGAAGTGGCGCCCCGATTTGGGAGCCCTGCGATCGAGGTCGTCCCGGGGGTGACGGCGAGTTTGGCGGCCGCGTCGCTTCTCGGAGCGCCGCTCGCCCACGATCATGCGTTGCTGAGTTTGTCCGATCTCCTCACACCGTGGCCGTTGATCGAGCGACGGTTACGGGCGGTGGCCGATGCCGACATGGCGGTCGCCCTCTACAATCCTCGATCCCAACGACGAACCGTCCAACTCGAACGGGCGAGGGACATCCTCGGCGCCTCGCGGCCTGCCACGACGCCGGTTGGCATCGTGGTGAACGCAACTAGGCCGAACCAGCAGGTCATCATGACGACGATCGGCGAACTCGATCCGGCCGATGTCGACATGTTCTCGGTTGTCGTCGTCGGCTCATCGACGACGACGGTCATCGATGGAGCGATGGTAACCCCTCGTGGATACGACTCTGAAAGTGAGGTCTCAGGTGGCGAGCGTTGATCCCATTGGCACGGTACGGATCGACGCCTCCTGTACAGCCTGCGGTGCCTGTCTCGTCACGTGTCCGACCAAGGCATTGCTCCGAGCCCCGAAACGGCCGGCCGTCGTCGACGCTGCTTGCATCTCGTGTGGGTTGTGTATCGAGGTGTGTCCGACGGACGCCATTAGCGATGCGCTCGTCGGGAGTTAGTGTGGTCAACGTCCACCCCATCGAAGTCGAGAGTTATCGGATTCTCGCCGACCGGATCGACCTATCGGATCGCCGTCCGCTGGAGCGAGCCATCGTCGAGCGGATGATTCATGCCACCGCCGACCTGTCGTTCGCCGATTCCGTGCGGGTCGGCGACAAAGCAGATGGTGCCCTGATCGACGCCATCGGGGGCGCGAGCCCGGTCGTGGTCGATGCGGCCATGGTGTCGGCTGGAATCACCCGCTACCCGACAACCTGTTACCTACCGAAGGTGCCGATCGCCCCACCAGGTCTGACCCGATCGGCGGCCGCCATCCGAGTAGCCGTTGCCGAATACCCCGAAGGCGCTGTCTTTGTCTTCGGGAATGCACCGACCGCGCTGTTTGAGCTCTTGGAGTTGTATCGCCGGGGTGACGTGGCACCGGCGGCCGTTGTCGGACTTCCCGTCGGTTTTGTCGGTGCCGCCGAGTCCAAAGCAGCACTGCTGGAAAGTGAGCTGGCGCCGATATCGGTAACAAACGTGGGGGAGCGCGGCGGTAGTGCGGTGGCGGCCGGGGCGCTCAATGCCGTGGTACGCGCAGTTCGGGCCGAAGCGTCTGAACCATGATGGGCACCAGGAGCCGAAGGATCGGCGATCTCGGATCGGAGGCGAAAAAGTGACCGTGTATCTGGTAGGCGCAGGCCCGGGGGACCCGGGTCTTATCACGGTGAAGGGAGCACAGCTGTTGGCCAAGGCTGACGTGTTGGTGTACGACCGATTGGTCAACGATGAACTCCTCGATCTCGTACCCGACGGGTGTGAGTCGATCAGCGCCGCCAAACTCCCTAGACGGCCAACGATGACGCAGGGCGAGATCAACGAGCTCTTGGTCGAACGAGGCCGGCGTGGTGAGCTGGTCGTTCGACTCAAGGGCGGTGACCCGTGTGTCTTCGCCCGCGGCGGCGAGGAGGCGGCGGCTCTCGCCGCGGCTGGTGTGGCATTCGAGATCGTTCCCGGAATCAGCTCGGCCATCGCTGCACCGGCCTACGCCGGCATCCCGGTGACACTTCGACACGAGGCATTATCGTTCCATATCGTCACCGGTCACGAGGATCCATCGAGCGGTCGGACCGTCGATTGGGAGGCGATGGCTGGTGTCGGGGGAACGATCGTGGTGTTGATGGGTGCAGGGCGGGCGGCTGGAATTTCGGCCCGGTTGCGGGCGGGCGGCCTGTCCGATGAGACTCCGGCCGCCTACGTTACGTGGGGCACATACCCTGGCCAGGATGTCTGGCGCGGACCGCTGTCGAAACTGGGCGCCGACCCAATCCCCTCTCCTTCGGTTCTGGTAATCGGTGCCGTTGCCGACGTCGATCTCAGCTGGTTCGTTCCCCACTAACCGCGGCGTGTTGGCTCGCCCCGTTGAAGCCAGCGCGGCCCGCTCCAAGCGATACCGATGGCGCCGAGCGGGGCGGTCAAAAGTATTGCTAATACGGCGACAGTGACGACCTGGGTCCCATAGTTTTCGGCTTGTTGGCCGGCATTGTTTTGGCGGGCTAGGTCTAAGGCGAGGGCGCCGATGGCTGCTTGTACGGTTGCTTTTGGTATCCAGGCCATGGCGACGAAAAGACGTTCACCGGTGGTGAAACGTTTGGCCGAGACAGAGAAATAGGTGACCAAAAGACGCACCAGCAACCCAACGGTCACCACCGCCAGACCGCCTCGAACGTACGACGGTTCGACCGTGTCCAGCGCCACGGCGGCGCCGATAAGACCGAACAGCATTGGCTGGGCTGCGGACCATGTTCTTCCGAGAGTCTGTGCGGTATGGGTTGCCCGTTCTTCCCAGCGCGGGCGGCTATCGCTCCGATCGTCATCGCCGCCAGGCTTCCCCCACCGGCAAATCCGATCGCCCAACCACCGTAGACGGCGGCAAGGCCCGATCCGGCCAGTACGGCGAACCGGAGCCATCGGTGGGTCGACGCTAGCGCGGCGCATAGCGATCCCGCTAGCAGGCCGACTCCGAGGCCGGCCGCCACTTCTACCGGGGCTCGAAGCAAGCTATCGGCTACACCCGGTTCGTTTTCAGAGGTGAAGATGAGGCCTATCGCTGCGCCGAAACCGGTTATCGACAGCACATCATCGAACGACGCGGCGGCGAGAACCAGAGAGGGAATACCTTTGGCTCCCGTATCCCCTTTCTTGTAGATGTAGCAGGCTAGGTACGACTACTGCCGGGAAACTGCAGCCACGACGAAGCCAAGAAGTACACCCCAGAGCAACGGTAGGTCGAGGAGAAACCAAGCGGCGAATGCAACCGTGGTTTCCTGATCTTGCTCAAAAGCAAAGTTGACAGTCCCGGGCGACAGGTTCATAGTGAAAATATCGATCTCTAGATAGTGAGATCAGAGTATGTCAAGGCTGATCCGCGGGCCCGCCAAATCTATTTGTTGGGATTCTTCAAGTCGTTACGCCTGCCTATTTGTCTTTCCTGCGAGAGGCGACCAGAACACAATTCTCGGAGCGCCGGGTCTCTACCTTTTCGAGTTCACCAGGAACGTTTTGGTCGTTACACGGGAGTGATCGCCGCCGTCCTGGGGTAGTGACCGGTGCGATCCCGTCGTTCCTATGGCTCACCGGCACATAGGGCGACAACGCTGACACGGCGGCGATCTTGCTGGCGACCGACCTGCGTTATCTAGTGACAGGAGTTCCTGATGCCGAAAGCCGTCTATCCACTTGATTCGACCAATTCGTTCACCGACCAGCAATACGTCGGCCACAATCGATGGCATCCCGAGGTTCCGGCCAGCGTGACCGTGAAACCCGGTGATCTTCTCATGACCGACATCGTCGACGTCGGTCCCATCCCGCCAAGAAGACCGGTCCTCTGGATGGCCAAGAAGGCTTGGGCTACACCGGAGTCTTTGCCGATTCGAACGGTGGTGGGGGTATCGTTTACCGGCCTCGTGCACCCAGGGCTCATGGGCACCGCACCGTCGGCCGAACTCTTGGCCCCGATTTGGCCGTTACATCGGTGAGGCGATCTCGACCAGAATGCCGTTCGGGTCGCGGAGGTACCCGACCGTTTGGCCCCAAGGTTTTGTCGTTGGATCGACGTACCGCGTGCCGCCGGCGGCGATGGCGGCTTCAAAAACCTGAGACACGTCGGGCGTGACCAGTGTGATGGTGGCACCCGGTGGCGGCGTTGTTGGGTCGATGGCGGTGAATCCGCCGCCGCCGTCCAGGTTGGTCTGGGCAAGACCGTTTGAGGCGAAGGCCAACGTGGTCCCACCGGTGTCGAGTTCGCCGTAGTCGTTCTCATCGGTCACGAAGCGCAGTTCGAGTTCGAACGCATCGCGGTAGTAGCCCAAGGTGGCGGCTACGTCCTCGACGTAGTAGATGGCATACCCAAAGTGAATCGGCATGCGGTAGAGAGTAACGCCGAACTACTGGACGCTCGGCCGTAGCGGTGCTGGTTCCATCAGCTACGCGAGGTGACTTCCGTGTAGCGAATACATCACCGTGCCGACATTGCTCGTTCCATTAGCTCGATTCGGTTGCCGAACGGGTCATCGATATCGACTCGGCGCCGGAAACCATCGAGTCGGGATCCATCGGACACTGCAATGTTGGCCGCCATGAGTTTGGCCACGAGCGCGTCGAGGCCGGTTACAACGAACGCCGGATGAGCTTTGCGGGCCGGCCGAAAATCCGAATCGACCCCAAGGTGCACCTTTAGTTCGCCAGATTCGAACCAGCATCCACCGCGGGCGGCGAGATCCGGGGGCTTCGGCACATGCTCGATGCCGAGCAAACCCTCGTAGAAGGCCACCGCCACCGCTTCTGCGCCGGCGGGCATGGCGAGTTGAACGTGTTCGAACGATTCGAGTCTCATTCACGTCATGGTGACCGGTGACGGCACCAAATGGTAGGGCGAGAGGAAGATCCAAGACATCACGTCGAAAAGGTTGGCGACGGCGATGACCGGCCGACAGAGACTCATGCGATTCCGTTCCATCGCCCTTCTCGCCACCGTAGTGATCGCTCTCGTCGTCCCGGCATCAGCCGTCGGAGCGACATTCGATTCTCGGCCAACGGCGGGCTCGCCGACCCCCGACGATTTCGTGATTCAGCAGTATGAGGATTTCCTCTCCCGGTCGCCGGACCGGGACGGGCTCGACTACTGGGTGTCGCGAATCAAAGCCGGTACGCCGCCAAGCGCGGTAGCTGAAGAGCTAGCTCAAAGTCCCGAATTCGAGGGCACATTGGCCCCGATCGTGCGGCTCTACTATGCGTTCTTCCGTCGAGCTCCCGACTTTGCCGGGCTTGATTACTGGTCCGGTGTCGCCCGATCCGGTGTGTCGATCGAACGGATCGCCGAGCAATTTGTCAAGTCGGCCGAGTTCCAGCGGGCATACGGAGACCTGTCAAATGACCGATATGTCAACCGGGTATACGAGAACGTGCTCAGCCGATCGGCCGATGGTGCCGGGGCGGCGTACTGGCGAGGCCAGCTGGCCGGTGGCTTGAGCCGCGGTGGGCTCATGGTGGCCTTTTCGGATTCGGCAGAGTATCGCGGCCGGCTTGGGTCGCGAGTGCGAGCCACGATGCTGTACGTCGGTATGCTCCGACGGGTACCAGAACCGAACGGCCTCGCCTACTGGACCACGGTCATCGACAACGGCACACCGTTCCGCGACGTCGTGGCCGGATTCCTGAGTTCGACCGAGTACCAGCGGCGGATGGCGGAGATCTACCGAGAGACCCAACCGTTGACCGGGGTCCCAGCCAGACGCTCGGCTCGTCGGTCGGCACTCGCGGTCAAGATCGACAACGTCGGTGCTGCGATTCCCCAGACCGGGATCGAACGGGCCGACGTGATCTATGAAGAGATGGTCGAGGGCAACCTCACCCGGCTGATCTCGGTATTCCATTCAGACGTTCCGGACGCCATCGGGCCCGTCCGCTCGATCCGGACCACAGACATCGACGTACTCGCTCAGTTCAATCGGCCGCTCCTTTCCGCTTCGGGCGCAAACAGTGGCGTGTTGGATCGGGTCGCTGGTGCCGACCTGATCGATGTAAACGCCAACCGAGTACCGAGCGCCTATTACCGGAGCCGCTCCCGCTCGGCTCCCCACAACATGTATGTCAACGCCTACCCGCTCTACCTGGCGGCCAACAGCCGAGGCGGCCTACCGCGCCCCATCTTCAACTACCGTCGACCGGGTGAGCCAGTCGTTGGCGGCGTGTCAGCGCCCAACGGTGTCGAGGTTGCATTCGGCCGCACGACGGCTTCCTTCGCTTGGGTCGGTGGAGCCGACGGGTGGGCCCGCACCCAGGATGGACGACCCCACACCGTCGCATCGGGAGATCAACTCGTCGTCGACAACGTGGTCGTGCTGCGGGTCGACTACGGGGCAAGCCCGGCCGACTTTGGATCACCACACGCCCATACCACCGGTGCCAGCGCGGCCCACATCTTCACCGCAGGAAAGCGGATCAGCGGAACGTGGAGCCGGACATCACCCGAGGCGCCGATCGAACTGAAAGACAGCGCTGGTCGTCCGATCCGGTTGACCAGAGGTCGGACGTTCGTCCAACTCGCGCCCCCAGGGTCCATCAGGCTTCGCTGAGTCAGCGGAGCGCGAGAAGACCGCCGTTCGTAGGTTCGAAGCCGCAGGCCTGAAGGTAAAACGGCCGGAGGTGGTCATCGAAGTCGACGTGCATCCACTCGCAGCCGGCGACCTTGGCGTGGTCGCCGGCCTCGGCGACCAACCGAGCGCCCACTCCCCGGCGCCGAAAAGATCGCTCGACCATGACATCCTGTATCCAGGCGTGAAGGAGGCCGTCCCACACCACGTTGACGAAGCCCATCAGTTCATCGTCGCCGTTCCTGGCCGTGACCCAACCGAGGCTATGCCGCTCGACCAGACGTACCCATGGCCACTCGGCGTCGTCGGCGACCGGCGTTTCGAACGCCTGGACGATTGCTATGAAGGGGACGGCCGGTGCGGTTGTTCCGCAGTATCGGCCAGGATGTCTTCAGATTTGATGACCGTGGCGTACTCACCGTCGAGGTTGGCTAGCGACAACGCATGAACGTCCTCGGCTGGCCAGGTACGACCTCGAAGGTCGATCGTGTCGACCGCCCAACAGGCATCGGCAACGACGAAGGAACGGAAACCGAGGTTGCCAGACATGCGAACCGTGGCCTCAAGCGAGTTGTTGGTCAAGACGCCGCCGTAGAACACGGCATCGCATCCCGAAGCGGTCAACCGGTCGGCTAGGTCGGTGCCGATGAACGCGCTGTTCGTCGTCTTTATGACCACCGCCTCGTCCTCAACCGGCGCGACCTCGGGTTTAAACTCGTTGCCGGGCCGGTCCGGTCGATACGGCGAATCGTCTTCGGTGCTGTCGTGGCGCACGTGGAATCGAGGCAGGGCGCGACGTCGCCAGTAGGCGAGTAGCGCCGCCAGTACCGTCTCGGCGTTCGGGTTGTTTCGTCGGCCCCATGCCGGGTCGTCGATCCCCTTCTGGACGTCGACGATCACCAGGGCCGGGCGGATGGTGTTGGCCGTCATTGTGATGACTGTAGGCGGGATCGCCGATGTGGTCGGTGTGTTTAGCTACCGCCGGTGTTGCCGACCAGCCCAAGCAAACCTACTGGTGATGATGGTGGCCAGACGATGGGGTCAATCGAACGAATTCGAAGGGATTGCGGCATCGATCGAGCGTTGCTCAGCCTCTTCGAGATAACCGAAGCCGAGCTCGGCGAGCCCCGCCCCGTCGATATCGGTTTCCCCAGGAGCGATCAGTTCGACGTCGGCGTCCTCGGTATTGGCGGCGAGGGTTGCGAGGGCTCGCGCCGCTCGCTCATCGCCGCTCCCGGCCCGGCGAACCAAGCGTTCAGCTGGTTTGAGATAAGCGACCGGAGCAGCTTCGACAACCTCCCAGGTCGTCCAGCCCCCCTCGCAACCGGCGATCACGACGCTCGATCCGAGGTCGTCGAGTTGTTCGATCAGATAGTGGGCGCCGCCGGCCTCGGAAATCGCTCGTTCGTCGATTTCGAACACCAGCCGACTCGGGGGGATGCGGTACCGTTCGACGATCGGGAACAGAATGTGGGCCAGGCCGTGGCCGGCCGCCGCCTCGCTCGAAATGGGCACCGTGACCCGAAGAGATGTGGTGGCCCGCCCGATGAGTTTCACCGCTTCTTCGATGAGCCACCGTTCGACCCGTCTCCCGGTCGTTGAGCCGACGATGGCTGTGTCGATGGTGCCGATGTCGGCACTGGCGGCTTGCAGCCGGAGCCAGGTCCAGTCTTGGGCCTCGTCGGTGTCGTCGGTTCGGCGAGCGATTTGAATTCCTCGACTTATGGTTTCGAGCCGGCCGGCCGAAATGGCCATTACCAGTTCGTTGTCAGCTTTGCGCTGTCGTTCGAATCGGATGATTCGTTGGTCGTTTGTCGTGTATTCCACCACCGGCGACAACCCGTGGTGGGCCCCTTCTTGAACGGCTACCTCGGCGGCGGTCGCGGCTTCGATCCATACCCGTTCCGACGACCCCGATGACACACCGATGGCCAGGCCTGGTTCGACCAAAGGAACTCCGGCCTCTTCGGCCTCGAGCGCGGTCCAGTCGGTGATGACCCCCCGCAGTTCGGCGGCCATGGGACCGATCAACCGGGCGGCTTCGACCGGTTCGATGTCGACGGCGAGCAAACCGAACTCGGCGCCACCCAAGCGGGCGGCGATGGTGTTGACACTGGTTTGGTTGGCCAGGGTTCGTCCGATGCGGCGAAGGAGGGCATCGCCGGCGTCGTAGTCGAGCTGACGGTTGAGTTCAGCGAAATCGGAAATCTTGATGATGGCAACGGTGAACGGATCACGATCACGGTCCGATTGCGTTACCTGGCGGACGAAGGCGGCCCGAGAGGCCAGCCCGGTCAACCAGTCGACTTCGGGCATCACCGGATCGCAGTCGCGCCGAGCGTCTCGTCCTGTCGGTGGACGTTCGGTACTAGCCATCGGCAGCCTTGCGGACCGTCGAGGGGTTGATGCCCTCGGCCGGCGCTGATCGTCCGCCGGCCGATTGGTTCCAGACCGGAAGGGTCGCCGAGTCGGTGTCGTATTCTCGGAGCCAAACCTCATACCAGGCGGGGTCGACCAGTTGGCTTGGGTGATGGTTGGGAAACAGGCTGAGTACGAGATTGGTCAGTAGCTCATAGGCGAAACCGATGCTCCACCGAGATAACCGAATCCAACTGATCGGATGGTGGAGCCGTCGTTCGCAAGCCAGCATGGTGGTGGTTCCGGCTACGACGAACACGATGACGAGGACGACGGCGATCACCATGGCCACCAAGTATTGCAGCCACGCCCGGCCATGATCGGCGAAAGTCGTCCAGTAGGCATCGAAGGCCACCGATTTGTGTTCGACCTCTTCGGCCAGGTGCCAGAGGAACAGCGTGGCCGCCACCTCGTCGGCTTGGTCGAATAGCTCCTGGCGATGGTCCGCCGCCCACCGCGCAGCCGAGTAGGCCATCGTTTCGGAACCTGCGGCGAACGCCAGGCTGAACTGTGCTGACCGTGTGCGTTCGAGCCAGGCGTAGGTGGCCCGCATCCGCCGATCGAGCCAACCAACTGGTCGATATCGGTCGGACAGCATTTTGTTGAACTGATGGTGTTGGCGGTGATGTTGCGCCTCTTGGGCGATGTACGCCTCGGCAACCGGGCGCAGATCCTCTGGTAAAGAGGGGATCACCGCCCCAACCGATCGAACAAAATACGGCTCGATCGACGGCATCATCAGCGATACGGCGTTGGCCGCGCAAGAAAACGCGGGTTGTCGCGGTGTCCAGATCGGATTCTGGTCCTCGGGGTACTCGAATCGAAGTCGACGCACGGTCGTCACATCGAAACACATCGGCGCTATCGCTTGGGCGATGAGCTTGAATTCCAAACCCGTACGCTTATGCCGTGTTGCGATTCTCCCCACGGGCCAGACACCCGATCCGCTACATGTCGGTTCCGGTGATGATTCTCGGATTCGCCGCCAGTGCCGCTGCCTGTACTGCCGAAGAGGCAACGCCTATCGATCCGGCCGATCCCCCTGACCTCACCGAGATGACAGCAACCGATGGCGCCGATCCCGATATCCCCGAGTTGGATGGCGGCGAGGTAGATGTTGCCGAACTAGATGACGTGACCCACTCGGTGCCGCCTACCGATCAGATGCGAGAGGCGGCCGAAGCCCAATGCGAGGGTGATTCCGAACTGGCGCAAGGCTACGTCAAAGCGGTCGACCAAACCACCGGCGCGGTGATCAGCGAGTTCACCATCGACTGTGATGACGTGCGGTAGGTAGGCCCACCGTCAAATCGCCGTGTTGTGTCTGGCTTCGTACAACAGCATCTCGACGTCGCCAGGCAGCATCATCTTCACCGTGATGCCCCAACCTTCGTCGACCGGTTCGCCCAGGAACGTCACCCCTTTCGCCTGCAACTCGGCCATCGTGGCATCGAGGTCATCGCACAGTAGCGAGATTTCGTGAGCGGGAGTTTCCCCGGGGTGCACGCCGAGCTCGGCAGGGGGCAGCTTGAAGATCAACCAGCCGGCGTCTTGTCCGTCGTCGACGTGGCCCAGCCCGAGCACATCGCCCAAAAGTGTCCGAAGCGCCTCTGGTTCAGAGGAGTAAAGCAATGTGTGGACGCCGGTGATGGCCATATCGAAGCTCCGTTCTTGCCGTTCGAGTGGCTCCAGCTCTAGCACCGTTCCGACACGTCGGGCAACAGACAGGAACGAGCTATCGAGGGCATAGACAACGGTAGTTGTTGGTCGACAAACCCAGCCCGGGACCCCGGGCGGTGTGGAAGCTCTTGGGGTAGGCTGTTGAGCAGAGCGGGCCGTTCAGCGCGGCGGGTTCGGACAAACTGCCTCAAAAGGGCGAAATTTGGGGTTAAGCCGGACCAGTCTGAACGGCCCGCTCAACTACTTTTTAGCAGAGTTTGACTCCGCACGCTAGATTTAGTGCTAAATCGAATGGGTGACGTGTTGGACGGAACACATACCGAGCCAAGCGAGATCCATGGGCAGCCGATCGATGATTCCGGCGCCACAGAACTCACCCTGCCCGAGGTAGCCGGCGAGCTTGGCGTTCACTACATGACGGCCTATCGCTACATTCGTATCGGCAGACTCATCGCTCACAAGGATGGGCGGGAGTGGAAGGTACGCCGTCGCGATCTCGACCTTCTGGTTTCCAACTCCGCGGCGGGCCAATCGTCACCTCCGAAGCGCGCAGACTGGCACGACCGGCTCTTCAACCGAGTCACCGCGTTCGATGATCAGGGGGCCTGGGTCACGTTGGAGGCGGCACTGACCGCCGGCCTGGACCCCCTCGATGCATACAACGACGTCATCATCCCCGTTCTCCACCGGCTCGGTAAGGAATGGCGAGCGGGCGCGATCTCCATCGCCGAAGAACACGCGGCGACAAACGTGTGCCAAAGAATTGTCGGCCGGCTCGGTTTACGAACTTCGAGAAGAGGTGTGTCGAAAGGAACGGTCGTGCTCGGTTGCCCGGCCAACGAAGAACACCGACTAGCCACATCGATCGCGGCCGACATTTTCCGCCTCGGAGGCTACGAAGTCGTCGACTGCGGGGTAGATCTACCACCGGATTCGTTCGCCACCTTGGTTCGCAACACTCCGCGGCTGGTAGCGGTCGGGATTAGCAGTACCGCAACCAACAACGAAGCGGCGACCGCCGAACTGATCGAAGCGACCCGTGACCACAACCCAAACGCCACGATCATCCTTGGCGGAGGCGCGGCGTGCTCGATCGAACCGGCAAAAGCCCTCGGTAGCGACTTCGTTTCCACCACCGCGTCTGAGGGCCTCGCCCGACTTGCTCAGTTTCGTTCCGAACGACGTAGCTAGTCGATGCACATCGAGATGATGGCGACGGCTAGAACAGCAATGGCCCGAGGCGCAGACCGAACCAGGCCAACAGCACTCCGCTCGACGCGGTGAGAGCCAGATAGCCAAGAGCCAGAGCGCCGAAACCCCGCCGGGCCAGGACCGCTGCCTCGTTGGCGGTGCTGGACCAAGTGGAGAGGGCGCCGAGGGCTCCGACCCCCAGAACCACAGGAAGTGGGTCCTCTGCCGCGGCCAGCAATCCGAGGGCAAAGGAGGCGACCAAATTGACGGCAATGGTCCCGAACGGAAAATCGCTATCGAGTTCGTTGAGATAGATGGCCGCCAGGTAACGCAGCACGGCACCGACGGCCGCCGCCGGAATGAACCAAAGAACGATGATGACCATATTCGTCGTCATGAGCGAACCAAACGGCCCAGTCGATAGCCGATGCCGGCCGCCAACAGTACGGAGAACACCGTGCCGAGGCTGTGAAGTAGTGCGTCGAGGAGGGCGCCGGTCTCCAGCCTGACAGCGATCGACAGCGCGAAGGTAGAGAACGTCGTGAGGCCACCGGCGAAGCCGCTCGTCAGGAGATGAAAGGTACGGTCGGCTAGCCGGTGATGGTGAGCCAGCACGATACCGACGAGCATCGAACCGACCACGTTCAACCCGACCGTCACCAAGTCCACATGCGTGTCGGCCACTTGTGCCTGGACGGCCCATCGCACAGCCGAGCCGATAACGCCACCAAGCGCTACTGCCAACCACGATCCGAACCGCTCGTTTACGGCGAGATTCATCGTTCACAGTCTGCCGGTACCCGGTGGTCGATTCCGAGCATTCGGTCCGCGGATCGGGCGCTGAACAGTGACCGGCCGTACGATTGAACCGTGACCGATGTGACAGTGACGAAAGACAAGGCCGAAACGAGGGACGGGACTACCCAGATGCGGCGGCGATGGGCCGTCGATGCACCCCGGGCGGCGATGCTGCTCATCCACGGCATCGGTGAGCACTCAGGTCGGTACCTTCATGTCGGCGCCTTTCTGGCCGAGCGCTCGATCGACGTTGCCTCGTTCGACAATCGAGGCTTCGGCGAGAGTGGCGGCAAGCGAGGCCACATCGACACCTTCGAACGGTTCCTCGACGACATCGAGGACCGGTTGGCGGAGCGGCGTGAACTGGGCGTTCCAGTGATTCTCTTCGGTCACTCGCTCGGCGGGCTCATGGTCTCCACCTACCTGACCAGCGATCGTCCCCAGCCCGACGTTGCCGTACTTAGCTCGCCGGCATTGGCCGCAGACGTCCCGTTGTGGCAACGAGTAGCGGCACCGGTACTCGGTCGCATCACGCCGAAACTGTTCATTTCATCGGAGATCGACGGCTCGGGACTCTCCCGCGACGAGGAGGTGCAAACGGCATACGCCACCGATCCGCTCCTCGTAAGTGGCGCTACCGCAGGGCTCGGCCATCAAATTTTCACCACCATGAAAGCGACATCAGCTCGACTCGATCGGATCGGCGTGCCGACCTATGTACTGCATGGAGATCAAGATCCCGTTGTGCCCCAGTCGGCGAGTCGCCCTCTCAACGCGCTTGGCAACGTGACCTATCGCAGCTGGCCTGGGCTCCGTCACGAGTGCCTAAACGAGCCGGAACGAGATGAGGTGTTAGGCGAACTCGTGACCTGGATCGACCAGCAGCTCGCCGCCGGAACGTAGCGTCGACGGTCAGTCGAGGGGATTGGACCGCTGCTCGTCGGCGTAGCCCTGCCCCTCGTGCCAGGGGGCGGTGGCATCGAGACCCGGTTGCGGCTGCATTCTTGTCGTCTCTGGTCCCATGCGAGTTGTCCGCTGCTCTCCCGGACCCGGCTCTGGCGCCACCGGTATCGGCATCACCTGGGTCGATTCATAACCTGGTCCGGCTGTGGTTCGAACCGGAGTGGTCGGTGGTCGCGCTGTGGGTTGGGCGGTTGGGTACGCGACGGGCTGGGTCCCCTGGGTGGGAGCACCCTGGCGGCGCCCCTGATCGGGGCCATAGGGCGTAGCTGAAGCCCCGGAACCTGCGGTCGCCGGGTAGCCGTCCGGTTGGCGGTTGATGCGGGGTTGGAGCTTGGACGCGCCCCGGCGGCGGCCGACGGCGGGAACGAGGAAGCTGGCGAGCAGCATGATGGTGGCGAACACCACCAGGGCAAGGGCTGGTTGTATCATCGCCCCGAAGAACACGTCGACTATCGCGGTGGCAATGGCGGCCGAGGTCGGTGACAACATGCCGGCCAACCAAGGGATGGCGTAGCCGATGACAAGCCAAAAGGCCGCGGTGCCGTAGCCCCAGTACGCCACTCGACGGAGTACGGCCCCTCGGTTCCTGGCCACCACGAACGCCAGAACGGCGCCGGCTATCGCCGCGATTCCGGTCCACAAGGTGGCCCGATCCACCGTGTCTTTTACCGTACCGATCCACGACAATCCAGTGGTTGGGAGTTCGAGTTCGAGGGCGGGAGCGGCGGGAAGTACTTGGTCGAGCTCTGGCCGGGTCTCGACCAGCACGTCGCGACCGGCCGCCCCAAGCGCATTGGCATCGACGACTACCGGATCGGCATCCCCGGCCAACGCGTTTTGGTGGACCTGGACGAATCCGTCTCGAACCAACGACTCGACCCGAGGGTCGTCGAGGGCGGTTGCCGCCCCGCCCTCGACCACCTGCCGAGGGATCGGAACGTCGGGCGGGAGTTGAGACTCCAACGAGTCGGCAAGCCGAGTCACCAGAGCAGCCCGGACGTCGGGGTTGTCGAGTAGTTGATCGGCCAGTCGTTCCGAACCGCCAGGATCGAGGATCGTGCGGGACAGGGTGAACCCAGCCCAGCTCACGCTGGCCAGAATCAGCGATAGTCCCATTATGAGTGAGGCCAAGCCTCGGCGCATGTGGTTCTCCGGCGTATCCGGGGGAGTCGTGCAACGCTAACCCCAGTATCGCACCTCTCACACGCTGTCGTGCGACGCCCAGGTTTCGTCTTGGTTCTGTCCGGCCTGTTAGCTGGTGGGCTGGGTGTTCCACGGTCACAGATACCGTTGCCGTCATGTCCGATGTGGAGGCGCTTACGCTGCTCGTCGGCGGGTTCTTCGCTGGGGTGGTCAATTCGATGGCTGGCGGAGGGTCGCTGCTGACCGTCCCGCTGCTGTCGTTAGCCGGGGTAGGCGGGACGGTGGCAAACGGCACGAACCGGATCGCCGTGTTGGTTCAGAACGCGGCCGGCGCCTATGGGTTCGCCCGTCGTAACGTCGGTAATCGGCGACGGACGATGGAGGTGTTGGTACCGGCTGGCGTCGGCGCCCTCATCGGTGCCGCCACGGCCTCGCAGATACCGGACGAGTTGTTCGAGCGTCTGTTCGGGTTCCTGATGTTGCCTTTGCTCGTCCTTACGATCTGGAAACCCAAGGTTGACCAAGCGGTCGAGCGGTGGCCACGCTGGTTCAGCGGCATCGTGTTTTTGGGCGTCGGGTTGTACGGAGGCGCGGTTCAGGCTGGGGTCGGCCTGATCATTCTGCTCGTACTCTCCCGGGCTGGTTTCGACCTGGTGACCGCCAACGCCATGAAGACGGCCATCATTCTCGTGATCACCGCCATCGCCGTTCCCGTATTCATCGTGAACGATCAGGTGCGGTGGCTGCCAGCGGCCGTGCTGAGTGTTGGTATGGGGGTTGGCGGGTATGCCGGGGCCAACGTGGCGGTCAGCGGAGGCGAGCGCTTGATTCGCCCCGTATTGGTCGTGGTGGTGCTGGCACTGGCGTCGCGGATGCTGGGTCTGTGGGGTTGACCGAGGTGGTCGATCAGACCGCGCTGGCGGCCAGCGTCCAGAATGGATGATCGCTGGTATCGGTCGGTGTGGTAAGAATTTCCGCACCGTCGTCGTTGATGACCAACGTGTGCTCGAACTGGGCCGTCCGACCACCGTCGGCGGTTACCGCAGTCCAACCGTCGTCCCACATGCGGGCTCGCCACGATCCAGCGGTGATCATCGGCTCGATGGTGAACGTCATACCAGGTTCGATGAGGTCTGTTTGCCTCGGATGAAAGTAGTGACAGATTTGGAGGTCGGTGTGGAACTGTTCGCCGATTCCATGACCGACGAAGTCTCGAACAACCCCAAATCCTTGTTCTTCGGCGTGGGTTTGGATGGCCCGACCGATCTCGTTGACCGGTCGACCAGGTTGCGCCGCCTCGATGCCTCGTGCCAGGCATTCCCTGGTGACACTCACGAGCCGCTTTGATAGTTCATCGACCTCGCCGACGAAGAACGTGGCGTTGGTATCGCCATGTACGCCCTCTTTGAACAACGTCACGTCAAGGTTGATGATGTCACCGTCGGCTAATGGGCGATCGTCGGGAATGCCGTGACAGATCACCTCGTTGACCGAAGAGCACACCGATTTCGGGAACGGATCGACCATGCCGGGATATTCGAGAGGGCTCGGGTAGCTGGATCGCTCGATCGCCATGTCGTGACAGGCGACGTCGATCTCGTCGGTGGTTACGCCAGGTCGACACAACGTTCCCAGAAACGCCAAGGTGTCGGCCGCCTCGCGGCCGGTACGGCGCATGCGCTCGATGATGTCGGCTGACTTGACCCGGGGTTCGTCCCATCGCTCGACCGAGCCACCATCGGCCCAGGTCGGCTTGGCAATCGTGTCGGGGACCGGTCGTAGGGGCGAGATCGTCCCCTGACGAATCGGTTCGACAGCACCCTTGTGGCAGCGCTTGAATTTCTTGCCGCTGCCGCACCAGCATGCTTCATTGGCTTTTGGGAGTCCTGCCATGACCTCCAGCCTAGTGATTATTCGCGGGGGTGAAAGCATCGCTGCTAGTCATGCGTTACACTTTGCTCTAGCAATCATCGGTGCGGGCCGAGGGATTGTCCAACTCAACAGAGTGCATATCATTGCACAAGGAACTCCACGGTGCTGGAATCTAATTAAAGAACCTTCAACCAACTTGAAGGTTCTTTACTGTGCTGCAATGATGTGTGTTACCCCAAGTTTGGGGTGAGTTTAACTGTGAGCCACTTTCCGTCGATGGGTGACAATACCTGTCTACTTCTCACGAGGACCTCTGATGGAAGAAGCGAAAGTACCATTCGTCGGTATGTCGCTGGCAGGGCGGATTTTGGTAGCTCGCCCCGACCTGCACGATCCACGGTTTAGCGCATCGTTGACGCTGCTCCTGGAACACGGCTCTGAAGGCGCTCTTGGAGTGGTGATAAACAGACCGTCACAGCTTCAGCTGGCCGACGCCTTCCCGGATTGGGAGGACATGGGTGCCGATCCCGGCGTGGTGTTTGCCGGCGGGCCCGTCGATCGGGATGCGTTGATAGCGCTTGGCCGGCCGACCAAAAGCGGCGACCAGCCAGTGCTCGGCGAACTCGTTCTCGGAGCCCACCCGGTCGACCTCGATGACCAACCGGCCCTCGTTCAAGCGGGCGGAGTTGATGCGGTGCGGATCTTCGCCGGCTACGCCGGATGGACGCCAGGGCAGCTTGAAGACGAGATCGACAACGATGACTGGTGGGTTGTCGATGCCACGGTCGACGACCTCTTCACCGAAGACCCAGACCGACTGTGGGCTCGGGTGCTGAAGCGGCAGGGCGGCGAACTCAAGTGGTATGCCCATTTCCCGCCCGACCCATCACTCAATTAGCCCGGTCGGAGTATGGGCTGAGCGTGAGGTTCGGCTGAGTTGGTGAACCAGCTGAGCTTGTCGGGCCCGGGGCCCGACAAGCGGCGGCAGCTAGAGATTGGCATTGCGGAGCGCGGCGTACCCCGGCTTGATTTGTTCGGTGATGATTCGGAGTCGTTGCTCGAATGGCCAAAACGCACTCTTCATGGCGTTCAGGGTCAACCATTCCATATCGGACAGGCCGTACCCGAACGTCTCCGACAGGTTGAGAAACTCGTCGGACAAGGTGACGTCGCTCATCAGCCGATTGTCGGTATTGACCGTGACCCGGAACCTGAGCCGGCGTAACAAGCCGATCGGGTGCTCGGCGATCGATGGGGCGACGCCGGTGTTGATGTTGGATGTTGGACACATCTCTAGCGGCACTCGACGGTCACGGACCCAGGAAGCCAATCGGCCGAGGGTGGCCTTGCCGTCGTCCCCGACCTCGATGTCGTCGACGATACGAACCCCGTGCCCAAGGCGTTGCGCTCCGCAGTGGTTCAATGCCTCGGCAATCGATGGGAGCCCGAACGCTTCGCCGGCGTGAATGGTTATCGGGAGATTCTCCCGCATGCACAATTGGAAGGCGTCCAGATGGCGGGTTGGGGGGTAGCCGGCTTCCGCACCGGCAATGTCGAAGCCGACGACGCCGGCATCTCGATGGCGGATGGCGAGTTCAGCGATCTCGTACGATCGTGCCGCCGTTCGCATAGCCGTTACCAGCGTGCCGATCTGGATCGGTTTGTTGGCCGAGCCGATCCGGAAGCCTTCTACGACCGCTTCGACAACCTCGTCTAAGGTGAGGCCCGCTTCGGTGTGCTGTTCGGGAGCGAATCGGACCTCGGCGTAGACGATGCCGTCGGCAGCCATGTCCTCGGCCGACTCCGCCGCCGCTCTGATGAGGCCATCCTTTGTCTGGGTGACGCCGACGGTGTGGGCGAAGGTTTCAAGGTACAACTCTAGATTGCGGCGATCGGCCCCCCGGGTGAACCATTTCGCGAGGTCATCGGGGTCTGTCGTCGGGAGATTGGTGTAGCCCTGTTCTGCCGCCAGATCGATAACCGTGGTCGGTCGCATACTGCCATCGAGATGGTCGTGAAGCAGCACTTTGGGGGCCGCCAGTATCTGTTCAACTTGCCGGGGATTTGACCCGCTGCGTTCGTCGTCGGAAGTCATGACCCATGCTACCTAACAACGGCCTGGCGGGAACCGACGGTCAAGTGTGGCCGAAATGACCTCTACGATGGGCTGCGTGCCGATATCACTGGTCGGGCTCGATGCCGACGACACACTCTGGCACTCAGAGCGCCATTTCGCATCGATCGAGGAGCGGTTTCGCAACTTGGTCGCGCCGTGGATCACCGAAACCGAGGCGGCCGACCGTCTTCTCGAACGGGAGAGGGCCAACCTGGAGTTCTTCGGGTATGGGGCAAAGGGTTTCACTTTGTCGATGATCGAGACCGCTATCGAGGCCTCGAACGGAACCATTCCGACCGAGGCCATCGAGCGGTTGATCGAGTGGGGAAAAGAAATCTTGGCTCACCCGGTCGAGCTGCTCCCCGGGGTGGCTGAGACGATAGATGCGCTCGATGGAGACGTACGGCTGGCGTTAATTACCAAGGGAGACCTGTTCCACCAGGAGGCCAAGATCGCGGCGTCCGGGCTTGCCGATCGGTTCGATCGCATCGAGATCCTCAGCGAGAAATCGCCTGATCAGTACCGGCAAGTGCTCGGTCGGTGTGATGCGTCCCCGTCGGAGTTTTTGATGGTCGGAAACTCGTTGCGCTCAGACGTTCTTCCCGTCATCGATATCGGAGGCCACGGCGTCCACGTCCCCCATCAACTGATCTGGGGTCATGAGCGGGTGGAACGCGAAGGGTTGACGGTCGATTGGCATCAGCTCGATGAGATCCGGCAACTCCCAGACCTCGTGGCACGGCTAAACGAGGAGCGGGCGAGCTAACGGCCCGGTCTACCGGGTCACGCGATCGAGTATGAGCGGCGGTGGTTCTGGCGCTTCGGGGGAGTAGCTGATGGCGTTGGCCAACAACTCGGCTGCCGACGAGAAGGTGTCCGGCCGATCCGAATGAAGCCGGAGGATCGGTTCACCCCGGGTTATCGGATCACCGGGTTTCGCCAGACATTCGATACCGGCCCCGAGATCGATGGAGTCCTCCTTGCGGGCCCGGCCTGCCCCCAATCGGGCGGAGGCCTGGCCGACCGCCAGCGCGTCGAGACCGGACACCCAACCGGATTCGGTGGCCACCACCACGTCGGTGTGTTCGGAGCGGGGCATCGGGACCGACAGGTCGCCGCCTTGGGCCGAGATCATCGCCTCCCACACCGGCACGGCGGCACCGGAGGCCAAGACATCAGCGGGGTCGACGTCGATGCCGACCAGCGTCAGCATGTCCCGGGCCAAAGCGACTACCAGCTCGATGATGTCGGGCGGGCCGCCGCCGTGAAGTACTTCGATCGATTCCTCGACTTCCAGGGTGTTGCCGACCAGCCGACCCAGCGGGTGGTCCATGGCGGTCAGGAGCGCCACGGTATTCACTCCGGACCGATTGCCGATTTCCACCATCGTGTTGGCGAGGACGCGGGCATCATCGAGGTTGCGCATGAACGCGCCAGCGCCGACTTTGACATCGAGTACGAGCGACGTCGTACCCGATGCGATCTTCTTCGACATTATTGACGAAGCGATCAGTGGGATCGAGGCAACGGTGCCGGTGACGTCCCGCAGGGCGTACAGCTTGCGGTCGGCGGGGGCGAGGTCTTGCGATGCGGCGGCGATGATGCCGCCGACGTCGGCCAGAATGTCCCGAAATTTCTCTGGGGGGACCGACGGGTTCCATCCGTGGATCGCCTCAAGCTTGTCGAGCGTTCCACCGGTGTGGCCCAGGCCTCGCCCCGCCACTTGAGGCATGATCGCCCCGCAGGCGGCCACCAGGGGGCAGAGGATCAGTGAAATCTTGTCGCCGACGCCGCCGGTCGAATGTTTATCGACCAACGGTCGGCCGAGGTCCCCGAGATCGTATCGGTGGCCGCTGTCGATCATGGCTGAGGTCCATCGGGCCAGTTCTTCCCCGTTTAGTCCGTTGAAATAGACGGCCATGAGCATGGCGGCGGCCTGGTAATCGGGAATGGTGCCGTCGGTGTAGCCGGCGATGAACCAGTCGATCGCCGGTCCGGAAAGCGGCTCCCCGTCTCGCTTGGCGATGATCAGCGATTCGGTATCGAAGGTCTGTCCTGCCGTCATCGGTCTACCCCTCGGCTATTCGGTCAGGTCCAAATCCATCGGGTAGCAGTTCGGAGATCGGTCGGACGCCGTTGTTGTCACCGATCAAACAGTCCGGTCCACCGTGCTCGTACAAAAGCTGCCGGCAGCGGCCGCACGGAGTGCATGGCATGCCCGACCCCGAGACGACCGAGACGGCGACCAGCCGTCCTCCTCCGGTGGCGTGAAGGGCCGACACCAAACCACATTCGGCGCACAGCGACAGCCCGTAGGAGGCGTTCTCGACGTTGCATCCCGAGATGATGCGTCCATCGTCGACCACGGCCGCCGCACCGACATGAAAGTTTGAATACGGAGCGTAGGCCCGAGCCGCGGCTTCGGTTGCGTGTGCGGTCAGGGCCGACCAATCTACGTGTGGCGTTGGCATCAGGGTTACTTCGTCCCGTAAATCCGATCGCCGGCGTCGCCGAGTCCGGGCACGATATAGGCTTGTTCGTTGAGTCGTTGGTCGAGGGCGGCCAACGTGATGCGGGTATCGGGGTAGGTGTCGTGTACCGCCGCTACCCCCTCGGGGCAACCGATGATCGACAGCAGGTCGATGTCGGTTCCGCCGGCCTCGGTCAGCACGTCGAGGGCATGGACCGCCGAACCTCCGGTGGCCAGCATGGGATCGACCAGGAGGATTTTCCGGGTATGGATGTCCTCGGGGAGTTTCTTGTAGTACTCGATCGGACGGTGGGTTTCCGGGTCGCGGTAGAGGCCGAGGTGGCCGACCCGGCCGTGGGGGATCAGGGTGAGGATGGCTTCGACCATAACCAATCCAGCTCGAAGTATCCCGACGATGGCCGGGGCCGGGCCGGCCAGCCTTGGAGCTTCGGTGGTCGTCAGCGGAGTGGTGACCGAGACCTGCTCGGTCGGGAGGTGGCGGAGGGCCTCGTATGCGGTCAACAGCGTCACCTCTTGACACAGCGACCGGAAGGCCGACGAGTCGGTCTGATCGTTCCGAAGCTTGGTGATCTTATGGGCAACCAACGGATGGTCGACGACGGTCAGGTTGTTCGCAGCTTCTTCTGTCGCAGTCATATCTTGGCGCCTTTTGGGAGGTGGAATCAGCTCGGTCTGCGGCCGTGCAACGCTGCTTCGGCCCGGCGAGCCAGAGCCCTGGCCGTCTCAATATCGTGGCCGACAGCCGTCACATGGCCGAGCTTACGGCCGGGGCGAGGCAGCTTGCCATAGAGATGGACCTGGGCGCCTTCCACCGCCAGTGCTTCGGGAAGGTGCCGGGCCGGGTCGATCCCATCGAGCGTTCCGATGACGTTTATGGTGACGGCGGCCGGGGCGTTCGACCAGGTCGGGCCAAGGGGAAGGTCGAGTACCGCACGAACATGATTCTCGAACTGTGACGTCGGACAATTTTCTATCGTCCAGTGGCCCGCGTTGTGAGGCCGGGCAGCAAGCTCGTTCACCACGAGGCCTTCGGTGGTCAGGAAGAGTTCGACCGCCAATACGCCAACCGTATCGAGGGCATTGGCAAGGTCGAGGGCGACCTGAACCACTTCAGCGCCGAGTCGTTTTCCGACCGCCGCCGGGGCCCGTATCTCTTTGCATGCGCCATCCTGGTTCGTGATCTCGGCGATGGGGTAGCAGCGGGTGTTGCCGCCGGGTCGGCGCACGACCAGAACGACCATTTCTTTGACGATGGCCTGGAGCTCCTCGGCCATGAGCTGCAGGTTCGATCGCTCCGCCAACACCTTCATGGCCTCATGGCGATCCTCGACGATCCACACGCCCAGTTCACCGGGCGGCGCGGCCCGGACGGTCTTGAGGACTACCGGCCAACCGTGTTCGCTTGCGAAGTCGAACACGTCGTCTGGGCCGCGGACCTCAGCAAATGCCGGCACTTGGAAGCCGCGATTCTTCAACACCCGGCGCTGATGAATTTTGTCGAACGCGGCCTGGATGGTCTTGGTGCCGGGACGAAGAAGGACGCCGGTGTCCTCCAGCGCTTTGAGTAAGCCAATGTCGATCCGCTCGTGTTCGAAGGTGAGCACCTCGCAATCGGCTGCGAACCCGGCGAGCGCGTCGGGGTGGTTGAAGACGGCACCGGGGGCGGCTTGGGCCGCTGAGTCACCGAAGCGTTCGGCGAACAACCTCGGGGTGATACCGAGCTTCACCGCCGATTGGTGAGTCATCCGGGCCACCTGACCCGATCCTACGATGCCCAGTGGATACAGGGCTGGAAGATTACTGGCCACGGTGCCACAGTATCGGTCCCGTTCGGGGATGTGGTGACCCCTGGGGTGAGGGATCGCTGACCGGCGCCCACCGGGCGGCTACGGTCGGCCCCGTCATGCTCACCGTTGCAGTTCTTGTCCAACAGGCGGCGGCCGGGCGGATGATGTTCCGCCATGTGGCGACACGCGTCGAGTAGCTGACGCCTACACCATCATGGGAACAAACCGTAACCGGGACCCGGTCGCTCGCCCGCCGCTTCTGAACCGTCGCCGACTGCTTCTCGCCTTTGGGCTCGGGGCGGCCAATGTGGCTGTCCTCCGACATGTCGGGGGGCCGGGCGATCGGTCGCCGACAACGTTTGGCGGCTCGACACCTTCGATGCGCCGACCGGACGGTGATGTTCCCGACTCGGTTCGGCCCGGTGACCCGTCGCCGTCTGGCCCTACCCTTGAGCAGGGAGATCGACCACCGCTGCCCACCGACCTTCCGGGAACACCGACGCCGTCCCCACCCGAGCCCGGTCACGTTTTTGATGTGGTAATTCGGGGCGGCCGGGTGCTCGATCCCGAATCGGGGTTCGACGCGATAGTCGACATCGGCATCGATGGGGCCGTGATCGCCGCCCTCAGCTATCGGCCGTTGATCGGGGCCGACGTCATCGACGCCACCGGGCTGGTGGTGGCGCCGGGGTTTGTCGATTTGTTGTCCTATGAGCCCAATCCGTTCGGGGCGTGGTTGAAGTTGGCCGACGGGGTGACGACCAATCTGGCCATGCACGGGGTGAGTAACTACGCCGCTCCGTTCTTCCAGCGGTTCGACGGTGAGTCTCCTGTTCATTTCGGTGGCGCGTTTCATCAGCACTTTATGAGAGGCTTCGATTTGGGCCTTGAGATCGATGATGAAGCCGATCGTTTCGAGCTTGCCGAGTTCGAAACACTGGCACGGCGAGGCCTTGCCGATGGCTTCGCAGGAATCTCGTTCTCGCCTGAGTACTCGCCGGGAACGTCGAGGTCCGAGCTTCGGATTTTGGCCGAGGTTGCCGCCGAACTCGGCCATGTCACCTTCTTCCACGTTCGGTTCAGTGATCCAGATCCGCCGGGTACGAGTCTTGAAGCCATCGACGAGGTTCTGGCCGTTGTCGACGAGACCGGCGCCTCAGCCCACATCGAACATCTGACGAGCACCGGCGGCACCTTCGTCATGACCGAAGCACTGGACCGGATCGAGCAGGCCCGTGATGGCGGACACGACGTCACCGCCTGTCTGTATCCATACGACTACTGGGCAACGTTCCTCGGAAGTCAACGGTTCGCCGCCGGATGGCGAACGCGGTATCGATTGTCGGAATCCGATCTTCAGGTCGCTGGAACAGCTACCAGATTGTCGCCTTCGACCATCGCCGATGCTCGTCGATCCAACAAGCTGGTGGCCGCTCTCGGTTCGATCCCCGAGGCCGAGATCGAGGAGGCCCTCGCTCGGCCATGGACCATCGTGGCCAGCGATGCCATCTTGAGCGCCGAACGGAACAACCACCCTCGCGGTGCTGGCACGTTCTCTCGGTTGATCGGTCGATACGTTCGCCAACGTGGCGTGCTCAGCCTGATGGACGCGGTAGCTAAGGTCACGATCCTGCCCGCACGCCGGGTCGAAGGCATGATTCCGGCCATGACGAAAAAGGGCCGGGTCAGACCAGGAGCGGATGCCGATCTCGTCATCTTCGACCCAGAATCGATCGCCGACCGAGCCACGGTGGCTGAACCGGCCACACCGTCGGTCGGCATCGAGTGGGTGTTGGTCGATGGCCGGGTTGCCCTTCGAAATGGCGTCGTGGACCGGTCGGTTCTAGCCGGTCGACCGCTGCGAAGCGCGGTGCTCTAAGTTGAGCACGTGTTTGAAATACCGCTCTAGCGGGTCGACACCGAAGCGAGGATCAGGTCGCAGATTTGGATTTGACCCTTGTGTAGTTTGGATGTAGCGGTGTCCAGGTCGAACCAGGCGGCCCGATCGACTTCGGGAAACGACTGAACGTTGCCAGAGCGGGGCGGCCACTCGAGTTGCACGTCGTTGCTTACAACGTTCGACACGTCGAGGTCGCCGTGGATGAGAAAGGCTCGTATCTGTTTCTTGCCGGCCCGGAACGGGGGGAGGGGTATCGCCTCTCCGTCGGGTGCCGATGACCCGAGCTCCTCTGCGAACTCGCGTCGTGCGGCATCGATAGCCGACTCGGTTTCTGGGTCGTACTCACCTTTGGGAATCGACCACGCATGCTCGTCTTTGTTGGCCCAGAACGGTCCACCGGGATGGACGAGTAGGATTTCGAGCCCGCTCGACGTCGAGCGGTACAGGGCGATACCGGCGCTGTTTTTCGTCACCGTAGCGTCGGGTTCACGATGGCAGTTCGATCAGGTAGTCCGGCTGCCCGATCCGCTGGAGGACCGAATTGACGATCCGGGCGTCGTCGTCGAAGCCCACGGCATCTTCGAGGTCGCCTGCGGTGTCATCGGCCATCAAGAAATACTCGACGGCCCCTCGAATCAAGGACCGTTCGGTGGCATCAAACTCGGTTCCGCTCGAGAGGAGGGCGGTGAGAGAGCGCCCGATCTGTTCGGCTGTTTCGAGGTCTGTGAGCTGCCCAGCATCGTGTCGGATGTGCTCGACATGAAGTTCGACGATGGCCACCAGCTGCTCAAGCTCAACCGCCGCTGTGGGAAGGCACAACCGACGAAATCGACGTTGCTCGTCTGGGCGGAGCAGATCGTGGATGTCGAGATCCGGCCTGTCGTCAATCGCCATAGCACGTAGTGTGGCAGATTTTTGGGCTATCGCCGATAGTGCGAGCGATAACCGACTCAAACTTGAGGGCTGACACGGCATGATGGGTAACTGTGAATGAAACGACTGTCTCTCCTCGCCACCTTCTGCGACTCGCCGAGCAAGCGCTCCTCGACGAGCGACGTGATCTGACGGCAGAAGAACTCACCGGCCTTTCAGCGTTGCCAGATGATCAGGTGCCGATCATGGCCGCCCTGGCTCACCAGGTGCGGCTTGATCGTTGCGGGACGACGGTGGAGGTGGAGGGGATATTGTCGGCAAAAACCGGCGGTTGTCCCGAAGACTGCCACTTTTGTTCGCAGTCATCTCAGTTCGATGAGACCATGCCGGCTACGCCGTTCCTCGATACCGACGAGGTGGTGGCCGCGGCTCGCGAGACCGCAGCGAGCGGTGCGAGCGAGTTTTGCATCGTCTTGGCGCTGAAAGGGCCCGACGAGCGGACGATGCAGCGACTGCTTGAACTCGTCCCGATCATCGAAAGCGAGACCGGTCTCAATGTGGCGGTGAGCGCGGGGATTCTGACCGCCGAGCAGGCCGAACGTCTGGCGGCCGGTGGGGTCCATCGATATAACCACAACCTTGAGACGGCCGAGTCGTTCTTTCCCAGCATCGTGACCACTCACACCTGGGATGAGCGATACGAGACCTGCACCTTGGTGAAAGAGCATGGCATGGAGCTGTGTTGTGGAGCGCTGCTCGGCATGGGGGAGACGGTCGCTCAGCGGATCGAGTTGTTGACGCAGCTGCAGTCGCTGGCCCCGACCGAGGTACCGCTGAACTTCCTCAACCCGAGGCCGGGAACGCCGCTTCAGATTCGCAAGCCGATAACGCCGCTGGAGGCTATTCGGTGGATCGCCATGTTCCGCCTGGCTCTCCCCACCGTCATCCTCCGGTACGCCGGGGGTCGGGAAATCACTCTCGGCGAGTTGCAGGCTCTCGGTATGACGTCTGGGATCAACGCCCTCATCGTCGGGAACTACCTGACTACCCTCGGCCGCGACCCTCAGGACGATCTTCAGATGCTCGAAGACCTCGCCATGCCGGTCGGCGCCCTCTCCGGGGTGCTGTGAGCACCTTTTGTGATGGGTGCGGTGAGCAGGGTTGCGCCGGGTGTCGGGCGCCGTTCGATCCGCCCCGTTGGTGCGTTGGTTGTGGCCGACAGGCTCGGGTTCAGGTCAGCCCGGCCGGGTGGGTAGCGGCCTGTCGAACCTGCAACCGCCAAGACCGATCGCTCCCCACCGAAGCAACGACCTGAGAACTCCACCGATACCCGTTCGACGTTCCAGATGTTTACAAAATCGAACGACGGGTATTTGTCTTCTTTGGAACCGAATCGTTTTCACTCGAAGCAAGTGGTTCGGTGAATGGCAAGCCAGTCGAAAGGGTTGGAGATCACCATGAAATCTGTAGACAGGAAGGCAGTTTCTCAGGCGGTCGGCGTCGTTCTGTTCATAGTCGCGGCTGCACTCACCGTAAGCTTGGCGCCCGCGAGTGCGGACGAAGGAGATTTACTATTATGCAGGGCTGGGACCGGCGACGGAACGTTCTTCATTTATAAAGATGGTGTAGACGATTGTGGGGATATTAGCAATCTTGTCGATTTCAACGGCAATACGATAGATGTTGGAGAATGGATTCCTCCTTACGGTGAGAATAAAGATTGTGACGTCTTTACCGAGAATCACGACCTGCAGGTAAGAGAAGGCAACGTCTGTGACAGAATGATGGTGGGTGTGGCCTACAAATGGAACCATATACGGAATGTTTTTGACTTTGCGTTTGTTCCAGAGCCTGGAGCCGAGACTCTAGCAGACTACGGTTTCATACCGTATTAGGCGAAAAGTTCCACCGTATAGTTAGAAAACTATCCTGGCGCTGAGGCCTTTGGCGTCGACGTCAGATCCGAGCCGATATTCGGTGCCGCCCGCCACGTGGCGGGCGGTCACCGAGTTGGCGGCGGCATCGAGCAAATCGATGGCCGGAAGTCGGGTGTTGTCAATCAGCCCCACGAGGGCGGCTGCGAAGTAGTCGTCAGCGGCGCAAAGTAGTTCGATCCGTCGACGATGCCCGCCGATGGTGTGCTTCGACTCCTCAAGCGGCTGTCCGGCCAGTCGGGCAAAGGCCAGCTCAGGGTGGGCTTCGACAATTTGCCCCTGATCGCTGGGGACGATCAACTGGTCGATAGCCGATATTTGCGGAATCAGATGGAACGCTTGTTTCGAGAGTGCCTTTCCCGATGCCCGACGGGAGACTTCGCAGGCATCGGCGTAGCTCTCGACGCCAAGGGTTGCTCGTACCGGCGACGGGAATACCGACGAACGTCGAGGGCCGAGTCGGGCCCTGGCCTCGACGTCACAGCGGCGAGGTTGATGATCGAGCAAGCCGATCGGCATGTCGATGGCCAGCGCTGCCGCACGGCCTCGCCGCACTCGATCGACGTGATCGTCGAGGTCGTCGACGAGCTCGGCTCCCATCGACTCTGATCGACCGGGAAACGTCCAGGTGACCACCAGCCATCGGCCTCGGCATCCATCGGCACCGAAAACGGTGACTGGATCGTCGGCGCTGCTACTCAAGGCCACCGCCGACCGTCGGTCGGATCGATAGTGGAGTCGACGGTCATGAGATGTCGTCCAACCGAAAAGATGGGTGGCCGTCGGTCACGGTCAACTGGCCGGGAAGGCCGAGGGCGTCGAGAGGATTATCGGCACTGTTCGGTGCCACTGTCATGCGGACTTCGACGGTTTCGCCCTTCGCCGATCCGGCGACGACCACCAGTTCTACAGACGTCGATCGGTCGGTATCGCTATGATCTCCGGCATCGATCACTCCGATATCTACTACGAGGACGTCATACACGCCGTCGGGTAGCGGACTCTCTGGTGACATCGAACTCACAGGAGCAGATGGTAGATGTCGAGATCCGGTCTGTCGTCAGTCGTCAGGTCGTCCGCTCATGGTGTCTTTCTAGTCGGTGGCCTCGTCATCACCACGGTTGCCCTCGCCTTGATCTGCGGGTCGCTCGCCGTCTCCCTCATCGGTTTCCTCGGAGTCTCCCTGTCCTCGCGTGCCGGCACCCCTGCCTTCGTCATCGGGAACTGAGTTCATCAGCGAGGCAAAGCTCTCGACGGACCTCGCCACTCGTTCGTCGGCCTGCTGCTGCGTGAGGTCGCCTGCTTCGACAAGTCGGTTGTTGCATTCGGTGTGAAGCGCCTCAGCGGCCTGCACCAGAGTCTCTTCGGTGTACCCGAAGTCGCCTGCGATCTCGACGAGGGTCCGTTGCTCGAGCCGTTCGTCGGTTGTCGTCTCGTGGGGAATGCCAAGGAATTCGTCGCGAGCGATCCTCCAGTTGTTGAGCCGCTCGGTTGCCTCGAGCTCGTCGTCAAGATAGTTGCAGCTCGCGTCTTCCACGCTGATCGCGCCGATGTTGTCTGAGGCGGATTCATCCTGCTCCGGGTCCGGGTCCGGGTCCGGGTCGGTGGATTCTTCGCGCTCGGGGTCCGGGTCGGTGGATTCTTCGCGCTCGGGGTCCGGGTCGGTGGATTCTTCGCGCTCCGGGTCTCGTTCCGTCGGAGGGTCGCCCTGTTCTGCTGTGGTGGTTGTGGCGATCTCAGCTTCGGAGGTCCCCGGCGAGGAGTCGTCCTCCGCCTCGCTACATGCGGCGAGCCCCATCGATACCGCTGCAACGACGATAAGACTCTTGCGAACGTGTTGTGACTGAAAAAACATCTGGGCTCTCCGAATCTGGCCTGAATTAGTTTGACGATGATACTGTTCCCATCTTTTATGATGAGGGCGTTAAGGGCGGGTTAGCACCACCGGCCTGCTTGCTACCGCCGTTGGCGAGCAGCGTTACGTCAGCTCCGAGCCGGCGGCTGGTCACGGTTGACCGGCGAGGCAGGCTGAGTACGAAGTGGGCCGGCGTTGCTGTACGAGTTCACAGGTCGTCGATGAGTTTGAACAACTCGGCGTTGGCCATCCCGACCGCGTCGCCGGCTGTTGTCAGTTTCGCCTCGACCCTCGCCCGGAACCGGTCGAGTGTGGGGTCGTCACCCGAGTGCATCGTCGACTCGAATTGGCTGGTGTGTGCCAGCAGGGCGGCAAACTTGGCCTCGACATACCCGGTCACGTCTTCGGCGTGATCCGGTTCGTCGGCTTCCCACAACAGCAAACGATCCGGTCGATGGTGGGGGTACGGCTGATCGGGAAAGAACTTGGGGTCACGGGCGGCAACTACCCCATCGGTGACCAGCCAACCGGCGTGGCGATGGTCGGGGTGGAGTCGGTAGCGTTTCCACGGGTCGTGGCCGAGAACGACAGATGGTTTCGTTCGCCTGATCCACGATGCAACCTGAGCCCGCTCCGTCATACCGGAGGCCAGTTCGCCGTCGGGCCAGCCGAGAAACCCAACCTCGCCGGTTGCTCCGAGCGCGACGGCGGCCGCTCGTTGTTCGCCCTTCCGGGTTGCCACCAGCTGGTCGTGATCGGCGGTCGGATCCCAGGTTCCTTTCGACCCGTCGGTGCAGACCAGCACGTGGACCTCGCAGCCGTCGGCCGCCCACTTTGCCAGCGTGGCCCCGCACCCAAAGTCGACGTCGTCGGGATGGGCGCCGATGGCCAAGGCCCGGACAGGAGTTGGCAAGTCGGTTGTGAACTCGCCAATCGAGACCGGCGACGGCGTGAGAGGGTTTTGGGCCGCCGTCATGTGACCGGCATCCGATCCCTCTCGTCGAGGGCATTCAGATCGTCCGGCGTGTCGACATCCCACCCCAGTTCCTCATGCGGTGCGATGCGGACGGCCAACCCGCACCGTTCCGCCTCGACCTTGTGGCGTTCGGCTGAGCCGGGACCATAACGAAACACCACCGTGGTCGGTAGCGGAAGCGCCAACACGTTGCTCCCCTCGCCGCGACGATCCGGCACGATCGTCATGCCGTCGAATTCGGCCACCCATGCCAGGGTCTTGGCCAACGGCAGATCCCCGTGAGCCACGATCATCCGTTGATAGCCGTCGCGGCCGAGAGCGTGTGCGGCGAACGACACGGCTCGGTTGAGACCGGCTGCTGGCTGCCAAAGCACGCCGGCCCCCTGGGCCAGGGCCCACCCCGCGATGTCGTGGGAGCCGCATACCACGAAGGTAGGTAAGGGTTTGGCCGCCGCCACCACGGTGGCAGCCATCGATTGTGCCAACTCGGCCCGTCGTTTTTCGTCGAGCGACTCAGCTAACCGCGACTTTGCCATGTCGAATGACTTGACCGGAACTACTACGGCCGTCGTCGGTTTGCCTGGGGGTTGGAGACCGTCCATAGTCGAACGGTCAGCTTACACCAGCACCTCGTTACCGGCCCTGCCGACCACCGGTTCAGCGACGGCCGATCGGTCGTCGTTCGACCCGAAGAGGGCGGACGGCAACCGTTGGTTGGTCACCGAACGGCGAAAGAGCGTCGGCGATCTCGGCCCCGATCGCCACCGGAATGGCGAAGACGCGGGCCAAGATCGACCGGGGACTGCGTGGTGGTCGCAAGAAGGGTCCTCCTAGGAAATCGGCTCTCGACTCCATCGACCATCGACCGAATGGGCCTAACGTAAATGAGGCAGAGGGCTCAAGGCCGGTTTCGGCGGTCGAGAGACGCAAGAGAAGGAGAGGTCGATGTCGGATCTACGTGTACTGGTTGCCGGTGGCGGGTCGTGGGGGACGACGGTGGCCAACCTGGCGGCCCACAACAGTCCGACCACGCTGTGGGCCCGCGACGCCGAGACCGTCGAGGCCATAAACAAGAACCACCGCAATCCGCGCTATCTGCCCGACTTCGAGCTTCACCCCGACCTCGTCGCCACCAACGACCTCGAAGCCGCGGTGACCGACACCGATCTGTTGGTTCTCGGAGTGCCGACGGGAGCATTCCGAGCCACCTGTGAGAGGATTGCCGTCAACCTTCGTCCCTGGGTGCCGGTCGTCAGCCTGGCAAAGGGGTTCGAGCCGGACACCAGGTTGCGGATGACGCAGATCATCGAACAGGTGTTGCCCGGTCGGCCGGTTGGGGTATTGGCCGGCCCAAACCTGGCAAAGGAAATCATGGCCGGGCACCCGGCCGGAGCGGTGGTAGCCCTCACCGACGAGAACATTGCGACCCGGCTCCAGCAGGTGTTCAGCACCCGCTCGTTTCGTGTTTTCATCCACCATGATGTGGTTGGCTGTGAACTTGGCGGGGCGCTTAAGAACGTCTATGCCATCGCCGCTGGCACCGTCGAAGGTAAACAACTTGGCGACAACGCCAGAGCGGCGGTGATTACCCGGGGGCTGGCCGAGCTGATCGATCTCGGTTCGAAAATGGGTGGCGAGCCGCTCACCTTGGCTGGGCTGGCCGGAATGGGTGACCTCATGGCCACCTGCATAAGTCCTCAGAGTCGGAACTCATCGGTTGGTCGTCAGCTGGGGGAGGGAATGTCGATGGAAGACATCCTGTCGGGGATGGATCAAGTGGCGGAGGGGGTGAAGGCGGCCAAGGTCGTCAAGGAATTGGCGAAGGAACACGATGTCTTCATGCCGATCGCTGAGCAGGTATACGCCGTGTGTTGGGAGGGGAAGAACCCAGACTTTGCCGCCGAGGACCTCATGCAGGGCCGTCTCGGGCATGAATAGCGACGGCCCGGCCGTCGAGGGCGGCGAGAATGCAGAGCGGCTACCGCTGGCCGGTGACCTGGCCCGGGGCTTGGCGCTTGGCTTGCGATCGACCGAGCGTCCGGCCGATGCCGGGGCAACGCTGATCGCCGGGCTGAGCGGTGCCCCATCGACGGTGCTCGATGGCGGGGGAGCCGTCGGCCCGATCGGCGCCCGGTGGTCGGTCGACTGGTGGATCGGGGCCGACGATCGCTGGTACCTTCCAGCGGCCGAAGCGGCGGTGCGCCAACGGCGAATCGGTCATGGTCCGATCGTCGAGACGACGGTTCGTATCCCGAGCGGGGATGCTGTTCATACCGCGTACCCGGCAGCTGCCGGCGGGACGACGGTGACCGTGGTTGAGGTCCGAAACGATTCGCCAGTGCCGGTTGCGCTCGGTGTGGCCATACGGCCACTACCCGTTACTCAACCGACTGTGTATCAACCGACTGTGTATCAACCGACTGTCGATGGCTCCCGACACGGCGGGGATCGTTTCGATGGTGGCACCAGCGCTTCGCAGGGCCATGGATCTCTCGACCTTCAAGGGTCGGTGGTGATGATCGATGGTCGACCGGCCGTCATGCTGCCCCGGGCGCCCAGCGAGGCTGGCGCGTCACCGGAGACAGACATACTGGCCGCCGTCCGAGGTGGTGAGCCATTGAAGTGGGACGGACCGGTGAGTGGCTCGTCGGCCACTGCGGTTTGTCTGTTCCCGCTCCCTCATGGAAGCACGCTCCGATTCGTCGTCGTCTCACCGTCGGTAGTCGTCGATTCGTCCCGCTTCGACGTGGCGGCATTGCCCGATTCAGCAGCCGTCTCACGAGGGTGGACGGCGGCCGTCGACACGGCTGGTCGATACCGGTTCCCCGATGATGGGGTACACCGCCTGGCCGGAGCCGCTCGAGCCCGGTTGATAGTCGAGGCCGACGGCCTTGGCGATCGCGTGGTAACTGGTGCGGAGGGCGCTGGCATCGTGCTGCGAGGCCTGGCCGCCGGTGGCCATGCCACCGAGTGTCTACCGGTGCTCGCCACGTTCGCTCAATCCTTTCCAACCCGCCTCGTCGGGTCGCCGTCCGGTGCGGCCGACATACTGGCTGGAATCGCCGCGGGGGCCGCGGTAGTCGATAGTTCGGAGTTGACCGATGCGCTGCTCGAACCAGCGGCCCAACTGGCCAAGCTGATCGAGCGGTCGGGCCACGGTCCCTCTCGATTCACCGCGTACTCGGCGTTGGCCGCCTTAGCTGCTCAGGCCGGTCAGGCGGAGGCGGTAGCCGACTTGGTCGGTCGGGCCGATGCTGTGGCACCCCCGAAATCCTCGCCGCCAACCCTCGACGAGCTCACCGCGTGCGCTCAGGCGGCCGCTCCCGCCGGTCGGTGGCAGAGCGCCGACAACCCAGCTACCGGGCAACGGGGCGGCGCTGATGATGCGGGTATGGCCGCACGATTTTGGCTACTAGCACGCCGGATGTTGCTTGAGGAAACCGAGAGTGCGGTTGTTGGGGGCGGCGTGCACGTTGAGCTACTGGCCGGATTTCCTACCGCGTGGCGGGGCGGAACGGTCGAGGTGCACGGTGCTCCCGTCGCCGACCATCGCTTGTCGTATGCCATCCGCTGGCACGGTCATCGGCCGGCATTGTTGTGGGAGGTCACCGCCGGGCGGTCGACTCCGCCGCCAGTGCTTCGCTGCCGCAGCCTAGATCCTGACTGGGTTGGCGACGAGCTTTCCGGAGAGACACTTCTCGGCGGCACTGCCGACGAACTGCCGAAGGCGCCGGAGGTCGGCGACAGCTTCCAATGATCTACTCGCCGCCTTGGGTTCCGATGCCGAATTGGCTTGGTAGGTTCGGACGATGACCACGGCCGCCGTGCCGAAACTTCGAAAGGCGCTGAAGGTAACGCCGCCCGGCCTCTCGGTCGAACGGGAGCTTTGGGCGAGCGGCCACGAAGTGGTCGTCGGCTTTGACGAGGTCGGCCGCGGCTCATGGGCCGGACCGTTGACCGTCGGTGCGGTCGTGGTTCCAAAGGACCGTCGACTCTACAAACTCCGCGACTCCAAAGCGTTGACCGAACAAGAACGGGAGGCTCTGTTCGACCGGATCGCCAGTTGGTGCACCGCGTGGTCGGTCGGTCACGCATCACACGCTGAGTGCGACCGGTTCGGCATGTCAGAGGCCCAACGTCTGGCCGCTCGTCGGGCGATCACCGGCCTTGATATCAAAGTCGATGCCGTCATCCTCGACGGCAAGTGGGATTTCGTCGGGCACGCGGTAACCCGCAAGCTGGTGCGAGGTGATGCAAAATGCCTGTCGATCGCCGCCGCTTCGATCCTGGCCAAGGTCACCCGTGATCGATTGATGCGGACCGCGGCCGACACATACCCCGGCTACAACTTTGAGCACAACAAGGGGTACCCGTGCCCCAAACACCGGACGGCACTCCATGGCTACGGGCCGACGTCGATTCACCGGAGGTCATGGGTGTTCATGGACTCTTTGGCATGGATGGGGGCGAATCGTTTACCGCCCGGCGGGCAGATGCAGCTGTTCGACCAGAACGGTTAGGCCCGTCGTCCCCGGCCCGTCAACCGGCGTACACCGTCTCGTCGAAGACGATCCCTTTTTCTAGGGTCTTGTGAACCGGGCACCTCTGGGCGATATCGATCAACCGTTTCCGGGTCGACTCGTCGAAGTCGCCGTCGATAAAAATGCGAGATGTCACGTGATCGATCATCCCCGAATGGGTGTCATCACATTTTTCGCAGTCATCGGCATGGACCTTGTCGTAGGAGTACTCGACGGAGAGCGAGGTCATCTTGATGCCCTTGCGTTTGGTGTACATCGACAGCGTTATCGAAGTGCATGCGGCCAGGGAACCGAGCAGCAGGTCGTAGGGGTTCGGTCCGGTGTTGTCACCTCCCAGATCGACAGGCTCGTCGGCCCGCCAGGTGTGGACGCCGTTGGTGATATCGACCCGATACCCGTCGATCAGTTCAGCAGTGATTGAAGCCATGTCGATCGAACCTAACGCCCCGACGTTTGATTCCCCTGGACTCGGGCCGGTGAGCGAGGCATCGGTAGTCTTCCGACATGAGTGTCAACGGTGAAACGCCAGCAACCGATCGGCTACCGCTGAACCTGGCCGCAGGCCGTGACATGGTGGCCATTCCCGGACCGTCGATAATTCCCGAGCGGGTACTCAACGCCTTCGCTCGCCCCATGCCCGATATCTATGCCGGCGAACTTGTCGAGGTTTCCAACGAGATCCTTCGTCGGTTGCCCGATCTTGCCCGGACGGCCGGTCGGGGGTTCATCACGATTGGGAACGGCCACGCCGGATGGCAGATGGCGATCTCCAACACCCTCAACCGCGGCGATCGGGTGCTCGCCCTCGAATCTGGCTTCTTCGCCGTGGTGTGGGGTGAGCAGTCTGCGGTGTCGGGGGTCGACGTCGAGGTCCTTCCCGGTACCGAGCGTGACCCGGTCGACCCCGAGGCGCTCCACGACCGGTTGGTGGCCGATGCGCAACATGAGATCAAAGCGGTGCTGGTATCCCATACCGACACCTCGACATCGGTCCGCAACGACATCGCCTCCCTCCGGGAAGCCATCGACCGGTCGGGTCATCCAACGCTGCTGATGGTGGACTGCATCGCCTCCATGGCCTGCGAGCCATACGAGATGGATGCGTGGGGCGTCGACGTAACCGTCGCCGCGTCACAGAAGGGGGTGATGGTCCCTCCGGGCCTGGCCTTCGTGTGGGCCGGGCCGAAGGCACTGGCGGCCTTCGAACACGCAAACCTCCGAGACGGATATTTCGACTGGGGCCCCAGACTCGAACCGGAGGTCGTCTATCAACACTATGCCGGGACACCGCCGGTATCTCATCTGTTCGCGCTGCGCGAAGCGTTCGCCATGATGGACGAAGAGGGTGGGCTGGTCGCCCGATGGGAACGCCATCACGCCTTGGCCGAAGCGGTATGGGCCGCGGTGGACGGGTGGTCGACCCCCGACGGCATCGGGTTCAATATCGAGGCCGAGGCCCATCGATCCTGGGCGGTCACCTCCATCCAGACCGGCCGGATCGACGCCCATGAGCTCCGCCGGATATGTCTCGAAGGGTCGGGGCTGACCTTGGGGATCGGCATCGGTTCGCTGCCCGATCAGAGCTTTCGAATCGGCCACATGGGGTATCTCAATCCGACGATGCTGCTCGGCACGATCGCCACCATCGAAGCGACCCTGATCGCCATGGATGCGCCGATCGGTGGGTCCGGGGTGGCCGCCGCGGCGGCCGCCATCGGTTCCCGACTCACCGATCGGGTGGCGACTGATTCGTCGTAACGCCCGTCAGTCCTGGCGCTTTGTCCCGACCGCCAGTGTCTTGAATGGACTCGTGGTATCGATGCCGGGCTCTTTGGGAAGGCCGAGAACCCGTTCACCCATGATGTTTCGTAAGACTTCATCGGAACCGCCGGCGATGGCCATTCCCGGCATCCCCAGCACGTAGCCGGCCCACGAAAATGTGCCCCACTCACCGGAGTCGGCGGTCAACCTTGCCCCGAGCACCCGGGATACGAAGGCCGACGTTCGGCGCATGTTCTCGGTCAACACCAGTTTCGATCCCGACATCTCCGGGCCCGGCAGCTCGCCTCGCTTCAACGCCGCCAACGATCGCTGGTTGTTGTAGTGAAGAAGCTGACTTCGGATATAGAGGTCCATCAGTTCTTGGCGGATCAGTGGGTCATCGGTGAGTTCGAAGTGGCGAACCATTTCCTGAAGTCTGGTAAACCCGCCGCTGGTACTGCTGCCGCCCCCGATCGAGGCCCGCTCGTTCATCAAGGTGGTGAGGGCGACCCGCCACCCGTCGTTGACGTCGCCCAGTCGCCAGGAATCGGACACGCGGACGTCGGTGAAGAACACCTCATTGAAATTGGCCCCTCCGGTCATCTGACGCAGCGGACGTATCTCGACTCCCGGTGCGTTCATATCGACGACGAATCCGGTGAGGCCTCTGTGTTTGGGGAGGTCGGGTTCGGTGCGGCAGATCACCTCCCCGATGTCGGAATAGTGAGCGCCAGACGTCCATACCTTCTGCCCGTTCAGCAACCATTCGTCGCCGTCTCGAACGGCGTTCATTTGAAGGCTGGCGAGGTCGGAGCCTGCCCCCGGTTCGGAGAACAGTTGACAGCCGACAATGTCACCCCGGTACATCTTCGGTAGTAGGTCGGCTGCCACCGTCGGGGTGGCATGGTCGGCGATGGTCGGCGCCACCATGCCAAGCCCGATACCGAAGAAGCTTTGGTCCGGTACATCGAACTGCGATTCGAGTTCGCCGTAGGCTCGTTCGAACGCCGGGGCAAGCCCCCGACCGCCCAACTGGGGTGGACCGGAAATCCATCCCAATCCGGCGTCAAACCGTTTGGCCCGCCACGCCTGAGCCCTCGTCAGTTCGCGCCGTTCCTCATCACGATCGATCGTTTCGAACAGCGCAGGATCGTCTGGTCCTTCCCCCCAGGCGAACGCCGCAGCCTCAGCCTTCTGACCGGCGTTAGCTTCAAGGAAAGACCTCGCCTCGGCTCGAAACTCGTCGAGTGTGATATCTGCCATACCGGCAAACTTAACCTCGACGGACCGCCAGGCCCAGTTGACGGGGTCGGTACCATCGGGGAGTGCATCGGATGGCGATCAACTCCTTGGCTCTGTGGACGTTGTTCGTTTGGGGTGGTCGGGTGCGTAATCTGATGGCCGAACCGGGCGGAATTCTCGACGTGAACCGGTGGTCTCTCGTCACGGCTCTCGGCTTGAGCACCCTGGCTCTGGTGGTGCTCGGCCTGTCGCTTCTCGGTGCAGCCTCGACCGATCCGACGGCGGCCTTTTTAGGGTCTCTCACCATTGTCGTCTGGGCTGTTCGTGGCCTCGACATCGCCCTTGGTGACCACCCGATCGGGTTCATCGTCGTTCATCTCGTTCTGGCCATGATCTCGGTTGGTTTGTCGGGCTGGGTGATCGCCGGTAGCGGACGGCTACCATTCAAGGCGTGGGTGAACCAGTAACCGTTGTAGAGAAACCGTCGAGCCGGCAAGGGTATGTGCGGTTCGAGACCAATCGTTCGTTCACTGGAATGGGCCACGAGCGCTACCTGGTCGGAGAGCCGATTTACCGTGACCGACCGCCAGATGACATCGCTCGGCGGTTGTTCGATAGCGGCAAGGTGGCAGAGGTCCACGTCTACGCCCAGGCTGTCACTATCAAATTGGCCGATGGTGCGTCGGCCGATGGGCTGAGGGAGATCCTCGAAGATCTCCACACGTTCTATCGGCCAGGGGTTGCGGTCCCGACCCCCGAGTCGTTCGGCGCCGAGGGCTAGGCGTTACCGTCCGGGTGTTGACGGGGCCCGAGTCCTCCGAGGAGGGCCCGGTTCTTCCACAAAGAACAGGCTGAGTGCGGTCGTGATGACGGCAAGGATTGTTGCGACGGCCATCACGGTTCGGAAACCTTGACCGATGATCATGGCGGCGGCGAGGCTGCCACCGGATCGAGCCAGAATTGAGAGACCCACAGAGCGACCGATCACCTCGGCCCTGGCTAGTGGGTCGAGTTCAGCTATAAGCGGTATGGCCGACACGATGGCGAACTCGAAGCCAAGGAAGGCGATGACCAGCAGCCCGACGCCGACCACCAGTGGCGGGCGGTCTACTATCGCAAGAGCGGCAAGTCCGACGGTGAGAACGGCGGCGCCGGCCGCAACCGAATTCCGTTTGCCGAATCGGTCGGTGATCCGCGATGAGCTGAACGATGCGGCCAGCTCGGCAAGGCCGACGGCGACGATGGCCAGTCCGACTTGGGTTGGTTCGAACCCGTACGTTTCTTCCAGCCAGATGCCGTGGGCGAACACGAGGAATTGGACCGCGCCATTCAGCGAGGTGAAGGCGGCAAGGGTGAACCACCCGGCCGCAGACAACGCCGGACGAGGCGACGGTCCATTCGTTGGTGTTGTTGTTTCGGCCAGGCGATGGCGCAGGGTGAGGAGCAATGGGAGGGTGAGAATCCCGAGCGCCGATGGTCCTGCTCGCCATCCGACTCGATCGATTAGGAGCCCTATCGTCGGCAGACCGATGAGGGCCGCGCCGGCCCAGGTCATCTCGATCTGACCGGAGGCTCGGCCCCGCCGCTCGTATGCAACCTCGTGTCCAACCCAGGCGTTCATCGACACCTGGTAGGCGACTCGACCGAGACCAAACAGTATGAGTCCAACGGCGAGGCCCGCCGTTCCCAACGGGAGTAACAACGCCCCCAGCCCGGCGGCCGCTCCGCCGATGAGCATGATTCGCCTGGTGCCTCGGCGATCCGATGCCCTTCCGACGGCTGGGGCGATGAGCCCACTGAGGTCGCGTATGGCGATGAGACGGCCGAGCTGATCGACGCCCAGCCCCGTTCCCCGAGAGAATTCGGGCAGAAAGGTAAACATCATTCGAGCGCCCGTGTTGGTGATGAGCCGGAGGGCGATCATCGCCGGGAGGGCCCGGCGAACTTCGAACCGGAACGCCGAGCGCGTCGATGCCGACGGCTCGGGCCGATCCGATCGTTGTCGAGGTTCGGAGGTCAGGAAGTGGTGTCCGGATCGGAGTCCCCGTTTACCGATTCGGTTCCTGGGTCGGTGTCGTCAGTTCGCTCCTCCCCGGCTTCGCTTGCGCTGGTGCCTGAATCGCTAGCATCTGGATCGCCGCCGTCGGTTTTACCGAACCGATCGGTGACCTCGGCTCCGACGCTGCTGAATGCTTCCATCATGGCGTCCTTGACCAGAGCACCGATCTCTTTCATGTCGGTGTGGATGGCCGGATCTTTGGCGGCGGTGCCGAAGCTGGCGAAGGCGTCCTGGACGCGGTTGCCGAGGTCTTCGACCGCGGCCTTGGTGGCACCGGGGGTCGTTGTCGTATCGGTTTCGTCTCGCTCCTGGTCGAGGTGGAGCTTTAGCTTCAGGCCGAGTCCTTCCAGTTTGCTACGAACTTCTTTCCAGGTCTCTTCTGCCATAGTGTCTCCTCTGCGTTGGTATCGGATGCAGTAGTCGGTTTTCGCCGGTCAGGCTACTCCTCAGCGGTCGTCCTTTGAGTGCGCCTCCTTTACCTGCGAACGAGTGTTCGATAGTATCGATGGGTGTTGTTGAGCGCGTCCGACCTGACCGACCTGGCCACCGCAGAAGGGGGGCCGTCGCTCGCGGCTCCTGAAGCGTTGGCCTCCCTGTTCCCCCAGGGGCGGTTGGCCCGCGGGATATCGATTGGAGTGATGGGGAGCGGTGGGTGGTCGTTGGCCATGGCCCTCGTGGGGGCAGCGCTCGGAGATGACGGGTGGATGGTTGGAGTCGGTCTCGAAGAGCTCGGTTTGGTGGCGGCCGGGGAGCTTGGGGTTCGGCTCGATCGTACGGTGATGATCGAAACTCCATCTCCCGATACTTGGGCGACGGTGGTGGCTGCTGTGATCGAAGCCTTCGACATCATCTGTCTTGGGCCAACCGATTACATCGGTCACCGGGAGGCGGCACGGCTGTCAGCCCGGGCCCGAGAGGCGCAGGCCTTGCTGCTTCACCTCGATGGTGGTCGATCATGGCCCCACGCGCTCGACGCGGTACTTACCGTGCATCCTCGCCATTGGTCGGGGATCGGAGCCGGTCACGGCCACCTGCAGAGCCGACTGGTGACCATAACCTCCACCGGGCGGCGGTCGATGGCCAAGCCTCGTCAGGTCGATGTACTCCTGCCGGGGCCAGATGGCCGTCTGGCCCCCGCCATCGCTGACGATCTTGTGGCTGCTACCGGTTCGACCGCGTCTTGCGAGAACCGGGAGCTGGTGGGCGGCGAGCCGGACATGCCACCAGTGGTGCCCGGTCGGGCAGGTACTAGTCGGGCAGGTATATGAATGGCTGGGCTGCGAATGGCCGTGGTGTGGTGCCCGGATTGGCCCGCCGTCTCTTGGGGGGTACCGCTCGACGAGCCGGTCGCCGTTATGGCCGCCAATCGTGTTGTGGCCACCACTCCGGCCGCTCGGGCCGTCGGTGTCGCTAGGGGTCAGCGACGGCGGGAGGCTCAAGGGCGCTGTCCTGAGCTGTCCCTTATCGCTCGTGATGTCGATCGCGAGGCTCGGTTGTTCGAGCCCGTGGCCGCTGCCCTCGATGCCATCACCCCGCGAGTCGAGGTCACCGGCCCTGGTCTCGTCGGCTTTCCGGCCAGGGGGCCAGCCCGGTTTTTTGGTGGGGAGCAGGCGATGGCCGCTGCGGTGCACGGTCAGGTTGAACCCGTGCTGGCTCGCCGCGGTCATGTGCGGGTGGCCATCGCCGATGGCGTATTCGCCGCCCGTTTGGCGGCCAGAGCTGCTGCCTCGGTTGGCCAGTCGACCCAGATCATCGAACCCGGCGGTTCCTCCTCGTTCTTGGCTGATCTGCCGATAGCGGTACTGGAGATGCCGGAGCTGACCGACGTATTGAGTCGGCTTGGGCTGTGCACGCTCGGTCTATTTGCCGAGATTCCAGGAGCCGACGTGGTCGGCCGGTTCGGTCGTGATGGGCAGCAAGCCCACCGATTGGCCCAAGGGGAGGATGACCACCCGCCCGACCTGCGGCGGCCCGCTCCTGATCTAGCGGTTACCTGGGCGTTCGAGCCGCCGGCCGAACGGGTCGATCGCTGCGCTTTTGCCGCAAGATCCTTAGCTGAAGAGCTCCATGCCGACCTGCTGGCTCAAGGCCTGGCGTGTACCAGGGTGTGCATTGAGGCCGAGACCGAAACCGGAGAGCAACAGATGCGGCTTTGGCGACATCAGGGAACGCTATCGGCGGCCGCTCTGGCAGATCGAGCCCGGTGGCAGCTCGATGGCTGGCTCAATCAGGGCGGAGGTGGGAGGCCATCGTCTGGGATTGTTCGGGTCACCTTGATTCCTGACGAGGTGGTGCCGGCCAGCGGTCGACAGTTGACCCTGTGGGGTGCTCGGGGGTCCCGGTCCGAGGATGTGACCCGTGTCGTGGCTCGGCTCCAGTCGATACTGGGCCCTGACGCGGTGGCGGTGCCAGAGTACCGCGGTGGGTTGAGCCCCTCAGAACAGCTGCGAATGGTGCCGGCTGCCGCGGTTGACCTCGATGAGGAACGTCCGGCTTCGGTTCCTCAGTGGGTCGACGAGCCCTGGCCTGGCCGTATACCGGCGCCGTCACCGATGTTGGTTCAGCCGGACCCTCAGCCGATCGAGATACTCGATATCTCAGGCGTCGTTGTTGCGGTTAGCGGACGGGGAGAGTTGAGTGCTGCTCCACACCAACTTCGGGGGGCGGCAAGTGGCACGATCGTGCAGTGGGCCGGGCCGTGGCCAGCGGAGCAACGATGGTGGGATCCGTTGACCGCCCGTCGCCGGGCCCGGCTTCAGGTAGTGCTCGACGACGGGTCGGCCCACCTGCTCGCTATCGAGCATCAACAGTGGTCCATCGAGGCCACGTATCACTGACGCGCCAGTTGGCAGCGCTGCCACAAAATAACGACCACAATACGACTTGACTTCTAGCCGACTTGAAGTCGTACCCTCCGTCGGTATGACCCAGGCACCTCGGAATACGCAGGCAACCGATGGGCCGACGCCGGTCGGTTGCACCCTTGGCCGTACCGCAGCGATCGAGCGGCTCCAGGAGTGGGCCGACATTCGCCGATATCGGGCAGCCAGTCGACCGATTCCCGGCGGAGTCGAGCTGACGTTGGTCGGTGCCGCCGAGAGCGACATCGTCGACATCGTGCAGCAGGAGAAGCGGTGCTGTGACTTTCTTGAATTCTCGGTTCTGGCCGAATCTGAGGCCATCACCTTGACCATCACATCGAACGCTCCCGAGGCGGCGCCGGTCATAGCTCTCTTGTCCGGCGACCCGGTGCCCACTATGACCGATGACTCGTCGCCCCGAGAAGGCGGTTGTTAGGATGTCTAAATAACTTCTGACGATCACACCGCCGCGCCGGGCCCCGGCCGTCTTGGCCTCTCCGCAGCGTTCTCCTCACTTCGGGTGCCCAGCTACCGCACCTTGTGGTGGGGCGGATTGTTCTCCCTCATGTCGGTCCAGATGCAATTCCTCTTGCGTGGTCTGTTGGCTTGGGACCTGACCGAACGGGAAGGAGCTCTTGGCCTTACCTACCTATGTTTTGGTGTGGCCTTGCTTATCGCCACCCCGATCGGTGGGGTAGCCACCGACCGGTTGTCGAAGCGAACCATAATTCTCGTCAGCCAGGCGGTCCTCATGACCGCTGCGGTCGTGATGGGTGTTTTGATCATGGCCGGTCTTGTCCAGTTCTGGATGCTGCTGGTTGCCGCGGTCTTGCAGGGGCTGGCGTTCGCCTTCTTCGGCCCGGCGCGAGTCGCGTTGGCCTCGGAGTACGTCGGGCGTGATCAGCTTGGAAACGCCATCGCGTTGACCATGCTGTCGATGAACGGCACCCGCATCTTTGCTCCGTCGCTTGCGGGAATCCTGGCCGGGGTGGCGTTGTTTGGCCTCGGCGGGGTCTATCTCATCTCCGGGTTCATCTCATCCGTTAGCTTCGTGTTGCTGCTCCGTCTTCCGCCGAGTGAATCAGCGCCGTCGACCGGTCGAAACCCATTCCGAGAAATCGCCGACGGCGTCACCTACGTCTTCCGTCGCCCACCGCTCCGCCGGCTCATCATCAGTTCGTTCTTTGTCATCATGTTCGGCTTCAACTACATCGCGTTCTATCCGGCCATGGTCGAAGGGGTCTTCGGTTTGGACGAAGCCTGGGTTGGCTACATCAGTTCGGCCAGTGCCATCGGTGCGGTCGTCGTTTCGATTCCACTAGCTGGACATGCAGATTCGCCGCGAGCCAAGAGCGCCATGGTGATCGGCGGGTTACTGTTCGGGCTCGGAGTCATCGGATTCGGCTTGTCACCATCGTTTTGGGTCGCGGCCGGGGTGATCGTTATCGTGGGCGCCGCCACAACCGTGTTTCAGTCACTGTCCAACACGTTGGCCTTGGCGTTGACCGACGATTCGCATCAGGGGCGAGTCCAATCGCTGATGATGTTGTCATTCGCCGGGTTCGGGATTGCCGCCGCGCCACTTGGACTACTTGCCGAGTGGATTGGGCTGCGATCAGCCATCGTGATCATGGGGAGCGTGGCGACCGTAGCGGTCGCGGCCTACGCCATGTTTGACCGCAACGCCGCCGTCATCGATTCGTCGCCGGACACAGAGCCTCAAGATGGCGGTGGAGGCGATACCGCCCGCCCGGCACCGACCAACGCCGGGCCGGGGGTCTCGCCATCGTTCAGTCGTTGATCGACCTGGTTTCTGAACCCGCAGCGCCCCGAATGGCCGGCTGCCTACCACCGTGGTGGCCGGGGCTCGGATCTGACCGACCGCCCGCGCTACCTTGAGGCCGTGACCTCTCTCGACCAGCTGCTTCCCTCGACCGAAGAGGCACCACGCTGTGCCGACCACGGGCGCAGCATCGGGCTCGACCCCGGCGGGACTGCCATCCGCGCCGACCGACTGCTACTTGTCGCCACGCCGCTGCCGTGGCCAAAGCCGGTGTTCGACCACCCGACGTTGCTCGGTGTTCGCGACGCAGCCACAGCATCGGCTTTACCGACTCGTCCCCTCGGATTCGTACCTGATGGGTCGACCGGAAACGAGCGGACATACCTCGATGGCGGTTCGACGGAAGTGGTTCTGTTCGATCGTGGTCGGGCCGGCTCGGCGATCGAGCGGCGCTTTGTTATCGAAGACGCCGAGGCGATGACCGCCCTGTTGGCGGCAGTGAGCCGAAACGATGTGGTCAGCCTTGATTCCCAGGCAGCAACCGTTGGGCCGGTGACGTCTTTGGTTGTGTTGGTTTGCACCCAGGGCAGCCACGACGTCTGTTGCGGTTCCGACGGTGCCCGTTTCGCGGCCGAAGTCGATGGCCTACCGGGCTGTACCGTGTACCGAGTCAGCCATACCGGCGGTCACCGGTTTGCTCCGACCGCGCTGACGTTGCCCGACGGACGGATGTGGGCCGACCTGGATCTCGCTGCCCTTCGCCAGATCATGTCCAAGACCGGTGACCCTTCGCAGATAGCCGACCGTTGCCGCGGCTGGTGGGGAGCCGACGTTGGTCCCGCTCAGGTGGCCGAGCGTGCCGTTTTCGAGGCGGCGGGGTGGGCGACGGAAGCCGCTGATCGGGTTATCGACGATGTCGGGCCTGGCGACGGCGATCCACCGACCGCCTCCCGGTTCGCGGTGACCGTCGCCGGGGAACGATGGGAGGTTGTGGTCGAGGTTGGTCGGGAAGTGCCGACGATTTCGTGTCGGCAACCTGGCGGGCAGCCGGCCAAACCAGGATGGGAGTACCGAGTGACGGACCTCAAATCAGCGGCGCCATGATGTGCCCATCTGGGGCGTTGGATTCGCCAGGCATGAACTCGCCACCCAAGTGTCTGCACGTTCCGGTGAGTGATGAGTGAAGGGGGCGCTCCGGGGTTAGCACAGCTATGGACTAACCCCGGAGCGTTACGAGACGGATTCGGCCCATTGGGGGATGGCGGAATCCCGTCTTCTCGGGCCCGAAGGCCGGAGATTACGTGTACTAAATTGCGTCGACGCCTACATCGCCGGTACGGATTCGGACCAAGGATTCGACCGGGACAACCCAAATCTTGCCGTCCCCGATGCTTCCGGTCTTTGCCGCGTCTTGGATGGCGTTGGTAGCGGCGGCTACCTGGTCTTCTTCAACGACGACCTCGACTTGAAGCTTCGGCACGAAGTCGACTGTGTACTCCGCTCCTCGGTATGTTTCGGTATGCCCGCCTTGGCGGCCGAAGCCGCGGGCCTCGGTAACGGTCATGCCCTGAACGCCGACTTGTTGCAGGGCATCCTTCACACCGTCGAGCACGTGGGGCTTTATTATTGCGGTAATCAGTTTCATCAGCTGCTACCTCCTGCTCAGCCGGCGGGTGCCGGGGTCGTCTCAACGATTGGCTGCGAGGCAGCTTCTGGGGCAACGGTAGGGGCGGTTGGCGTGCCCGTGCCATACAAGGTTGTCGGGCCATACCCCGGTGCGCCGTGCTCGTGAACGTCGAGTCCTTCGATCTCGATTTGCTCAGGTACCCGGAGTAGACCGAGGGTCCGCAGGAGGAAGAAGAGCGCTCCGGTGGTGCTGAGCACCCAGGCGGCCACGATGACGACACCGATGGCTTGGACCAATAGCTGCGAAGCGTCGCCACCGTAGAACAGGCCGGCGTTCTCCCGGCCGAGGAATGCGTCATCCCAACGGGCAAACAAGCCGATGGCTAGCGTGCCCCAGACGCCGACAACTCCGTGCACCGAGACGGCCCCGACAGGGTCATCGATGCGTATCCGATCGAAGAATAGAACGCTGAACACGACGATGACGCCGCCGATCATGCCGGTGATGACCGAACCGAACGGTGTCAGGGCGCCGGTTCCGGCCGTGATGGACACCAGGCCGGCCAGGATGCCGTTGCCGGTCATCGCCACATCGAGTTTTTTGGTCTTCGCCCAGATGACGGCACCGGCGGTGATGCCTCCGGCCGCTGCCGAGAGCAGCGTGGTTACGCCGGCGCGGATGACCACGCTGTCGGCGGCCAGCTCTGAGCCGGCGTTGAATCCGAACCACCCGAACCACAGGATGAACACACCGATGACGGCGTATCCGATGTTGTGGCCGGGCATGGCCCGGGCCTTCCCATTCATGTCGTACCGACCGAGGCGTGGGCCGAGGAAGTATGCGCCCATCAGAGCAGCCCACCCGCCGGTCGAGTGCACGATGGTGGAGCCGGCAAAGTCGCTGAATACCGCGTCGCCGATCGAGATGTTGTTGAGCAGCCCGTTGCCACTCCAGAACGAGTACACGACGACCGGGTAGATGACGGCGGTCATGACGACACTAAATATGAGGTAGCCGGAAATCTTGGTTCGTTCCGCCATCGCTCCAGAGGCGATGGTGACTGCCGCCGCGGCGAAGACGACCTGGAAGAAAAACGGCGTGTAGCCCGAGTTTCCGCCGTCGAACGCCCCGTCTTCAAAGCCTCGAAGGAAGAAGCTGTCGCCTCCGAAGAAGAGCGTTCCACCGCCTCCGTATGCAATGCCGTAGCCAACCGCCCAAAACGCGATGGCCCCGACGCACATGTCGGCCATGTTCTTGGTCATGATGTTGCCGATGTTCTTTGCCCTGGTTAGGCCGGCCTCGACAAGACCGAATCCAGCCTGCATGAGGAAGACCAGGATTCCGGCGATGAACAACCAGATGTTATCGAGGACGGCCTGTACATCGGCCGCTGTTGGGTCATCCTGGGCCAATGCCGGACTCGATAACACAGCGATAGCGGTCGACGCACCAAAGGCGCCGAACAGAAGCTTTCGTTTCATTTTTTCCTTCCCCTCAATTAAGTTAACGACAACATATGAACCGTCCTTTTCGTAATTGTTCGCTGTTGGTTACGCCTCGATAACGCGTTTCTTACATCAATCTGACACGAGGTTCTCGATGGCGGGGTGTGTGGCGGTGGAATCGGTCTCACCACGCTGCAGGATGTACCCGCGTTTGCGGACGGTGCGGATCTGTAGCCCGATAGGGGAGAGGCGGCGCCGCAACCGGTGGAGGTGGACATCGAGAAGGTTTCTACGCGGCCGCTGGTCCGGCCATCCGGCCGCGAACAAGGCGGCGTGGTCGGTTACTCGGCCGAAGCGTTCCAGCATCGCCGTGGCGAGACGGGCCTCGACACTGGGGAGTACCACCCATCCTTCGGCCGTGCGGATAATTCCGTTCTCGTCGATCGCCGGGCGCCCGGAAAGACGACTTACCAAGGTCTCGACCCTGGCGTCGATGTCTTCACTCGACGTCGGAAGGCGGATCCAGTCTTCGGAAGTACCGAGATTTGATGGTGGAGGCGCAGACTCGGCGACCAACAGCAGGCACGGGCGATCCGATGAGCGCAACTCCGATCGACGCATCGCACCTTCGGGCCAGTGGATCAGTTCAACCATGTGCTCAACAGTAGGAAGGTGCGGCAAATCTCGTGTTTCCCGATTGTTTCGTCGTGATGAACTCGCGTCTTTCGGCAAGAGCGATTCGGGTCAATGGCCCGGAGGTTGCCGGTATCAACCGAAATGGGCGGATCGGCGGTTGAGCGAGGCGGCAAGTGCAGGAGCGCGGATTCCTGCCTGCCGAATACTTCTTATGTACGGTTTACAGTTCGGTTTTGTTCTGCGCGAGTTTGTCGAGGGCACCGACAAAACGCTCAAGGTATTCGGCTAGTTGGACTTGTTCTTCGGGAGAGAACTCAGAGAGGATTTCGATTAACCCGTGTTGGATGCGAGCGCTGATCTCGCCGTAACGCTCCCGCCCCTCCATCGAAGGAGCGACAACAATCGATCGTTGATCATCTTCGGCTCGGACCCGTTCGACAAGACCCCGGTCGACGAGGCACCCGACGGCGCGGGTCGTCGACGCTGGAGTGATATGCATGGCCTCGGCCAGTTCACCCATTCGCATCGGGCCGCGTTGGCAGATCAGGCTAAGGGCATCGGCGAGAGCAATATCGAGTTGAACGCCGCCGCTGCCGTAGAACATGTCTTTAATCTTGACGGTCGAGGCGCCGCGGCGAATTTCTCGCCACGCACCCCCAACCCGTCTTCGAATATCGACGTTGACGGCTGTTGAAGAAACCATGCTCAAAGTTTGGCCCGCAGGATCAGGTATCGCTACTTGGTCTTTTCCAGCACGCGGAGCGTTTCATAAGAAAGTTCGCGGAGAGTCGTTCTCAACTTGGCGGCGGCGACGATCAGGTCGTCGTATTCAGGTTTTGCTCCGTTGGGACCGATCTTGACCCGGATCGAGCATCCACGGACCGACACCGAGCGGATCTGGCGGGGGAGAACGTCTTTGACCACCGGACGGGCCCGGATGCCGAGGGTCCCGGACTGGGTGAACAACAGCCGTTCGATAGTTGCGAAGAGTTCGCCTTGACACAGGACGTGGAAGGCGGTCGCCGGTCGCCCCTTCTTCATGTGAATGGGGACGGCCCACGCATCGTCGGCACCAGCGTCCATGCACTGGCCGATGAGATGACCAATGAACTCGCCGGTGACGTCATCGAGGTTGGTTGTGAGTTCAAAAGCGGTGGTTCGGCTGGCGGTGGAGTCGCCGACGGGAACGGGGCTGGTCAATCCCGGGGGTTGGATGGCATCGGTCGCACCGTGAGCTGTGGTGGCCAACAGGAAACCGGAAAGAACGTTCGGGTAATGATTTGGGTCGCGACCGCCGGCGCCGCGGGCCACCACCGAGAGCTGACCGGCCGGCATCGGTCCATGGCGGGTAGCCATCGTCGCCAACAGCGCGGCACCGGTGGGCGTGACCGTCTCGGCTGCGACGTCGAGTGGGTGGACGGTGGCGCCGGTGAGAAGCTCGGCGGTAGCCGGGGCGGGAATCGGCAGTGTGCCATGAGCCGCTTCGACGGTTCCGTGCCCTATCCCTACCGGGCCGACCACCACCTCGGCTACGTCTAAGGCGTCCAAGGCAAGCCAGGCCCCGACGATGTCGACGATGGCATCGAGAGCGCCAACCTCATGAAATTGCACCTCATCGAGCGGAATTCGATGAATCGCTGCTTCAACTTCGCCCAGGCGAGCGAAGGTAGCTCTCGCTCCTGCGGCCACCGGTTGCGGTAGTCCAGCGTCGGCCAACAGACGGTCTATCGATGACCACGATCGGTGATGGTGCTGTTCGGCGGTCGACACGTTGGCCCGCCAGGCCGACAACGTTCCCCGAGTCGTTGGCTCGAGATCGAGTGACCAGCCGGTGAGATCGAGCGTCTCTAGGCCGTCGACCACCGTGGCGACCGGTACCCCGAGTCCGAGGAACGTCGCCAGCACCATATCTCCCGAGGCGCCAAAACTCGGGTCCAACCACAGCGTGTGAGGTTCGGTCACCGGCCGAACCGGCTGAGGATTCGGTGGGCGGCACAGGCGGCCCCGTACCCGTTGTCGATTCCGACGACCGAGATGCCGGGAGCGCAGCTTGTCATCATCGAGGCAAGTGCCGTCATGCCCTCGAAGGCAGTGCCGTAGCCGACCGAGGTCGGCACCGCGATAACGGGTTGGGCGACCAATCCACCGAGCACGGTGGGCAGTGCCCCTTCCATGCCGGCGATGGTGACGATGACGTCGACATCGGCCAGCTCGGGGAGGACGTCGAGCAGCCGATGGAGCCCGGCCACACCGACGTCGGTCCTGGCTACGACCTCGTGTCCTAGGGCTGTTAGGGTGAGCCGGCACTCATCGGCTACCGGCAGGTCGGAGGTTCCGGCGGCGACGACGGCGACGGAACGGCCAGAGGAGGGGCGAGCCCGCCAGGTCGCCGTGGTACCGGTGGCAGCGTCGGGATGAAGGGTGGACAGCGCAACGAACTGGTCATCGGTGGCCCGAGTGGCGATGACAGCATCGGTGCCTTCGGCCAGCATCGTCGACACGATCTCGACGCATTGATCGACAGTTTTCGATTGGCAATACACGGCTTCGGGAAGGTCGATTCGAGCCGTCCGTTCAAAGTCGAGCCTGGCCTCTGCGTCCACGACGTTACGGCCCGCCGATCGGGTCGGCAGTAACCCCAGCCTCGGTGTTTAGGTTGCCGCTGCGCAAGCCGGCGAGGTCGAGGGTTGCATAGCGGTAGCCGACCTCGGTCACCGCCGTCACGATGGTCGCGGCGTTCGTTGCCGCCTCGACGAGACGCTCGGCGGGGAGTTCGATGCGGGCCGTCTCTCCGTAGTGTCGAACGCGAACGTCCTCGAAGCCCAGGTGGCGGACCGCAGTTTCCGCTCGATCGATCCGAGATAGAAGCGGGACGGTCACCGGCGTGCCGTACGGCAGTCGACTTGAGAGACAGGGCATGGCGGGGCGGTCCCAGACCGACAATCCCCAAGATCGTGCCAGCCGGCGGATATCGGCCTTGGCGAGTCCGGCTTCCACGAGCGGAAAGCGGGCGCCGCGTTCGGCCGCCGCGGCTTGGCCCGGTCTGTGGTCGCCGAGATCATCGATGTTGACGCCCAAGGTCACCACCATCGAGTGCTCGGCGGCCACGATGTCGAGTTGGTCCATCAGGGCGCTCTTGCACCAGTAGCAGCGGTCGGTGTCGTTCGCCACATACTGAGCGTCCGACAGTTCGTTGGTTGAGATCGACCGCCACGGGATCGACCATTGAGCGGCGAGGCGTCGACAATGGTCGAGTTCGCCGGTGGCTAGCGAGGCTGAGTCGGCGGTGACCGCCAGCATGTCGGCCCCCAGTACACGGTGGGCGGCCAGGGCGAGCAGCGAGGAATCAACCCCTCCGGAGTACGCCACGATCAAAGGTCCGACATCGGCGATTGCGGCGTCGAGGCGCTCGCCAATGGCCTCCAACGGTTGCTCGTCGATGGCGCTCACGTTCACAGGAGCAAGGGTATCGACGCCGCTCGCGGTCCAGCTCTTCGATCATCTTGTTGTCGTATCCTGTTGAGGGTGACAGAACCGTGGTTCGATGAGATCGATCTCGACCCCGGATCGCCATGGCTCAGAATGGCAACCCGGCAGCTCGGGGCGCGGCCATGGCTGGTGCTCGATGACCGTCGGGCCGACGAACTGGGGTTGAAACGCCGCTTGTTGGCTGAGCGGCATGACGAGGTCTTCGCCGTCCAGCCAGGAGTTGAGTCGGTGGGCGCCGCGGTCAAAGAGCTGATCCTCACCGATCTGGAGGAACAGGGGGCAACCATCGGCGATGGGGCGGCCCACGTCGTTCATCCGCTCGATCAGGCCGGCCGGTTGGTCCAAGAAGACCTCTGTGTACTTCGTCGCGATGTCGACGGCTGGGTGCTGGCCGGGGCCTCGTTGTGCTTCCCGAGTCGATGGCGGTTGGCCGACAAACTGGGACGGTCGCTCGCCGACGTTCACGACCCGGTCGACGGCTATCGGGAGGTACTCGCTGGTCGGGTCGATCAGATGCTCGATCGACTCAGCCGTCGAGTCGTCTGGCGACGCAATTGGTTCATCCATCCAAACGGGGCGTTGTTTCAGCCTGAGAGGCCGGTGTCTGACCCGGTCGTCGCCGCCGAGCGGTGCGGCACCGGTTTGTTCTGTCGTAGCGAGCGGCAAACGCTGAGACGACTGGATGGATTTGATGGCCGGTGGGCCCTGTTCACGATCCGGATCCAACAAACGCAACTCGGAACGTTCCTGGCCGGCGGGGACCGTAGACAGCGGTTCGCCAGGTTTTTGGTCGAGGCCGACCCGGCGGTTATCCGCCATCGGGGCATCTCGCGCCACCAGGCGCTGGAGTTGGAGATGGCGCAGACACGAGGGTGGCTCGAACTGAGAAGATGAGAAACAATGGGAAAAGATCTGAACATCAGTAGATTTCACTAGTCTTGTCAGTCGACGGTCATCCGAACAGTCGATCGGCTGTACATGGATCGTTCATAATTGTTCATAACAATTCGGATTGTTCATAGATTGACGATCGGTGGCGGGAAAGGCGACGCCGCTGGTGGTGCGGCGAAGACGGGTGGGTCGAGGTGAGAGCAGATCGAACCGGAGTACTGGCGGGGGAACGGTCCGACCTGTGGCGCCGGTTGCCCGCCATGCTGGTGGTTTCCGCGGTGTCGTGCGTTTTGGCTTCGGCCTGTGGTTCGACCGTCGAGACCATCGGGTTCGCCTCCACCCCAGAACCCGGAGTCGACGGCGACCCTTTGGTGGTCGACGTCGATCGCTCCACCAGCGATGGGCTGCCCGATATTCAGGCAGATGTCGACTCGCAGCGGTTGCCCGCTCCGAACTCTGAGGGTCAACCGATCGATGCGTCCGAAGGCATCGTCGATAACGATGGGAACGATGAGGATGTCGGAGGTGACGCGCCGGCCTCGGAACCGCCCGGTGGGCGGCCGGCCGATGGCGGAGTGTCGGGTGCTACTACCTCGACCCCCGACGTTTCAGGGCCTGAAGTCGTCGACTCCGGTCGGCCGACACAACGTGATGATGGCGATGAAGCCCCTCGGGTGACCAGCTCGTCGGTCGCCGGTTCGTCGAGTGTTCGGACTTCCGATCGAACGGTTGTCGTCGTGAGCGTCCCTGAGGGCGGCACCGTCGGTGGCTCGGCGACAACCACCACGGCGACGATCATCGAACCGGGGAGCCCGGCGCCGGACGGCTCGGAGCCGACCTCGTCTTCAACCTCATCACCGACCTCGTCTCCAACCTCGTCTCCGGATGGATTGCCGGGCCCGACCACTTCGCCGTCGGCCGACGACGATTCGGTGCCGGCAACTACCACCGTTGCGACGACGTCGACGACAGCGCCACCACCGTCCCCGAGCCTGCCTCCACCCCGCCCCACTGTGCCGGAGACCACCGACACATCGACCACGACAACCAGCGCGATTGGCTCTTCGACTACCGCCGGTCCGGTCGTCGACGATGTGGCAGCTGAGTATGAGCGTGAGTTCATCGAAGCTCTCGATGAGATTCGCACAGAGCGCGGTCTCATCCCGTTTCGACTCGATCGGGAGATGAGCGGTGCGGCGAGAGTCTGGTCACTCGATATGGCCCGCCGCGGCACCTTGGAGCATGCTCCGGACATTACCGGCGGACTGCCCTCAACCTGGGAGACGGCGGCGGAGAACGTAGGGCTTGGCCGTGAAGTCGAAGACCTCATCGAGGCGTTTATGGACAGTGACGATCACCGGGCCAACATCTTGAATCCCAGCTTCCGGGTGCTGGGGGTCGGTGTGATCGTGACCGACAGCGGCCGGATTTACGTAACCCACCGGTTTGCCTCTGTCTCTCGGTGACTCGTCTTGCGTTGGGTCGAAACCATCGCTTCGGGTCGATGGTCGATGTTCTCCCGGATCCTGCAGCTGTCTTGCGGAGGGGGCACAATGAAGTGTGATGGGTGGCACAAGCGAACGTAAGAGCAGTCGGTCTGGACTGGAAACCCGAGATCGAATTATCGATGCAGCGCTTAAGACGGTCCAGGTCGAAGGGTTGGTCGGTACGAGCGCTCGGGCCATCGCTCGGACCGGCGACTTCAATCAGGCCTTGGTGTTTTATCACTTCGGCTCGATTGAGGAACTGCTTCTCGCCGCCCTGCAGCGGGCAAACGATCGCAGGATCGGCCGCTTTCGTGATCGGCTTGCGTCGGTCGATGACCTTGGGGAGTTGGTGGCGATAGCGACCGACTTGCATGGCAATGTCGATGATCCCGACCATCCGGCGTTGGTGGCCATCGTGGCTGGCTGGTCGACGAACAGCGTCGTCGGTAAGCGAATCCTGGAGATTCTCCGTCCTTGGGATGAGATGGTCGAAGAGGCGCTTCGTCGTGGCCTGGCCGACACCCCCTTTGCCCAGGTGGTGCCGACCGAAGACCTCGCTCATGCCGTGTCGGCGCTGTTCCTCGGTATCGAATTGATGAGTCGGCTCGACCGGAGTGACGAGCGGGCCGACTCGCTGTTCCGCACCCTTGCCGCCATCGCCGGTCTGGCCGTTCCGATGCTGGAAGCGATGCGGAACGACCGACTCGACGGGCCGGCATAGATCCCAGCGGCGCGGCTCGCCGGCGGCAAACACCAAGCCAAGCCAAACCAGACCGAACAAGTGTTCGATTCATGGGCTAACCTGATGGTATGGGTTGGCAGAATCCTCCTGTCCCGTGGCGTGCTCTCGAACGAGTGCTTTCGGATTCGCCAGCGGGTGGACAAAAACAACACCCGGCCGCGGTGCCATACGGTCCGGCTGCCAATGGCGGCGACAGCCCGGCATGGTCTTATACGCGGCCGCAATATCGGCGGCCCGACATCGTCCGTGTCCCGTCATCGGTGCCATACGCCGAGCTGCACTGTCACTCCAGTTTCAGTTTCCTCGATGGGGCGTCGAATCCCGAAGCGCTAGTGGAAGAGGCGGCCCGACTCGACCTCGCGGCGATGGCCCTGACCGACCACGACGGTTTCTACGGGGTCGTGCGATTCACCGAGGCGGCCAGAGCGGTTGGTATGCCGACTATTTTCGGGGCCGAACTGACCGTCGACAAGCTCGATGTCACCCTCGGCCAATCGGACCCGGATGGTTCGCATCTGCTGGTGTTGGCCCGGGACCCCATCGGGTATGCGGCGCTATCACGGGTCATCAGCTACGCCCAACTGGCGGGTCAGAAAGGGGCACCTCGGCTCACTATGGCCGATCTCGATGCCTGGACCAGCGATGACGAACTGGCCCACTGGCTTGTACTGACCGGCTGTCGGAAGGGCACGGTGCCTCGAACCTTGGAGCGGGAAGGGCCGGCTGCTGCCGCTTCCGCGCTCGGTGGTCTGATCGATCGGTTTGGGCGGGCAAACGTCGCCGTTGAGCTCTGGGACCATGGCTCACCGACCGATAGCGCACGAAACGACGCGCTTGTCCGATTAGCGGTGGGGGCCGGGGTCGAACCGGTGGCTACCAACAACGTCCACTACGCCACCCCGTCATGTCGGACGTTGGCTACCGCTCTGGCCGCGGTCCGGGCACGACGCTCACTGGATGAGGCCGAGGGTTGGCTACCTCCTGCCTCATCTGCTCACCTCCGATCCGGAGATGAGCAGGCCCGTCGCTTTGCTCGCTATCCCGGGGTGGTCGAGCTGGCGGCCGAGTACGGCTTGGCCTGCGCCTTCGACCTGTCACTACTCGCCCCCGACCTGCCACCGTTCGAATGCAAAGACGGGATGACCGAAATGGAATATCTCCGCCATGTGGTCGAGGAGCGGGGGAGCGAGCGATACGGAACACGAGGGGAACGAGGCACGGCCCAGGCCTGGGCCCAGCTTGATCTCGAACTCGATTTGATTCAGAAGCTGAATTACCCCGGCTACTTCCTTGTGGTTTGGGACATCGTCGAGTTCTGCCGAGAGAACAACATCTTGTGCCAGGGCCGGGGGTCGGCCGCAAACTCTGCGGTGTGTTACGTGCTCGGGGTGACAAACGCTGACCCGGTCGACCTCGGGTTGTTGTTCGAGCGGTTCCTGTCACTCGAACGCGACGGCCCACCCGATATCGATCTGGACATCGAGTCCGGCCGGCGAGAAGAGGCCATTCAGTACGTCTACGAAAAACACGATCGTTATCACGCAGCTCAGGTGGCCAACGTCATTACCTACCGAACCCGTTCGGCGGTTCGGGATGCGGCGAAGGCCCTTGGCTATGCCCCCGGGCAACAGGACCGGTTTGCCAAATGTGTGTCGGACTATCGCCGGCCACCGCAACCTCCGGCCCCAGCCGAACGTCGTGATGCTGAGTCTTTGGTTGCGGGCATACCAAATGACGTGGTCGAACTGTCGAACCAGTTCACGGATCTGCCCCGTCACCTCGGAATCCATTCCGGTGGGATGGTGATGTGTGATCGGCCGGTGATCGAGGTATGCCCGGTGGAGTGGGCTCGGATGGAGAACCGAACCGTGCTCCAATGGGATAAGGACGACTGTGCAGCGGCTGGGTTGGTCAAGTTTGATTTGCTCGGTCTCGGGATGCTGTCCGGTCTGCACTACGCCATAGACCTCGTGACCGAACATCATGGGATCGAGATCGACCTGGCGTCTCTCGAACAGGAAGATGCGGTCTACGACATGTTGTGTCGGGCCGACTCGATCGGGGTGTTCCAGGTCGAGTCGCGAGCCCAGATGGGCACCCTGCCTCGACTCAAGCCCCGCAATTTTTATGACCTGGTGATCGAGATTGCGTTGATCAGACCGGGGCCGATTCAAGGGGGTTCGGTTCACCCGTATATCCGTCGTCGAAATGGCCAAGAACCGGTGACCTACCTGCACCCCCTGTTGGAAGGAGCGTTGTCTCGCACCTGTGGGGTGCCCTTATTCCAAGAGCAGCTGATGCAGATCTCGATCGATGTTGCCGGGTTCAGCGCCGGTGATGCCGACGAACTCCGCCAAGCGTTAGGGGCGAAACGATCACAAGAGCGGATGGCGCAGCTGCGTGATCGGTTCGTGGACGGAGCGAGGGGCAACGGGGTGGCCGATGAGGTGATCGATCAGATTTGGGACAAGCTGGCTGCGTTTGCAAATTACGGGTTTCCCGAAAGCCATTCGATCAGCTTCGCGTATCTGGTCTACGCCTCATCGTGGTTGAAACTTCACTATCCGGCGGCCTTTTGTGCGGCCTTACTCCGAGCCCAACCGATGGGGTTTTACTCACCGCATTCGCTGGTTCAGGACGCCCGCCGCCACGGGGTACCGACCTTCGGACCGTGTGTGAATACCTCGGGGGCCGAGGCCGACCTTGAGCTGATCCCGGCCGGGGAGATGCCACCGAAGATCATCGTCGATGGGGCAAGCCAGATTGCCAGCGAACGCCATGACCTCGGGTGGGGGATCCGGATGGGGGTCGGGTCGGTCCGTAGCATCGGGGGCGATGTCGCCAAACGGGTGGCGGCCGGTCGCCCGTACCGTTCGATCGAAGACGTGGCCCGGCGGGCCGACGTGCGGTCCAAGGGATTGGAAGCTTTGGCTACCGCCGGAGCGTTCGCCTGCTTCGACGACCAGCTGCCTCCGGCGAAGGTGAACGCACAGGTGAGTAACCGGCCACCTGATTCAGCGAGTCGGCGACGGGCGCTATGGGAAGCCGGTGCCGTCGCCGAGGTAACCGGTGATCAGCTGGAGGGGATCGTGACCGGCGTCGTCGCCCCGCAGTTGCCGGGGATGAGCGAGCAAGAGGAGGCGATGGCCGACCTGTGGGCCACCGGAGTGGCAGCCGATGGTCATCCGACCCGCTTCCTTCGCGCCGAGATGAACCGCCTGGGGGTGGTGGCGGCTTGCGATCTATCGAAGACTCACCACGGCGACAAAGTGATGGTCGGCGGGGTGGTGACCCACCGACAACGGCCTGCTACCGCTTCGGGCACGACGTTTCTCGGGTTGGAAGACGAAACCGGATTGATCAACGTGGTGGTGTCGGTCGGGTGTTGGACCCGCTTTCGTCACGCCGCTCGAAACTCGCCTGCTCTGTTGATTCGAGGTCGAGTCGAGCGCCAAGAGACGGTAGTGAACGTAGTCGCTGAGCGATTGGAGCCGCTTTCCGTAGCGGGCGCACCGACCTCCCGCGATTTTCGCTAAGCAAGCGATGCCCTGGTGGCTTGGGTCACTTTTGCGCGAGGTATCTGATATGGGCAGTCGTCATACCGAAAGCAACCGGCTGGAACGAGCCGGGTTTATGGTTATTTGCAGACTAAAGAACCAGGAGAAAAAGTGACAGAAAGATGGTTCGGGGTGGTGTCAGGCTGTGGTCTGGTGCCACCCCGAACCTGTCTGCGTTGCTGTTTCCAGGAGGGCCTTGTTGCCTATTTGCGCTGGTTCTCCAGACCCTGCCCGTCGTTGAAGTTGTTGTGGCCGCAGTCGTCTGCCGGTTGGAAGCATCCATCGAGCACCCGTCTGAACATCGCTTGATCCCAGGCCACGATCCAGTCGGCGTGGGCCGAGAACCCGCCGGGTCCACCGGTGTAGTTGTCGGAGCTGAGCCGTAGGCCGCTGGTGTTGGTCGACGTGAGCTTGAAGTAGGCGTTGACCGACATCTTGGGAATGGCGACCGGGTGAGAGGCGGGGCAGTCCTGGCGGTTCTGGGGAGAGCCGGTCGTGTATGCCATGTGGCTCTGGTGGTCCGGCGAGTCGAGGTTCTCACCGTCCCAACAGTTCGGAAAGTCGACTCGCACCATCAGCAGCTCACCGGGCCGGCAGTCGGTTGGGATGTGGTCTTGGAAACGGCTCTGTTCCACCTGACCCTTCGCGCCACACGCCCAGTTGTAGTTTCGTTGCCAGTACTTAAGGCCGGTCGGTTCAGAGGAGGTCTGGTTTCCGGCCACGACCCGCAGGCCGTTCGGCGGCGCGACCACCTGCTCCGGCTTGCCGCCGGACCAACCCGACTTGTAATAGATGGTCGAACCCTCCGGTTCCAGGACCCGGTTGCCGTCGTTTGTGTCGATCACGGCCGGCACCCAATAGGCGCTGCGGTTCGCTCGCCCCCCGGCGCAGGTCGATGCACCGGTATCGACCAGTGTGTCCGGGTTGGTGAAGGCGTCGACCGTGGTGTTGCCAAAGTAGACGTGGAGGTGGGCCAGGCCAGGCATGCCGGGGAACACGATGGCGTCATCGAAGTTCATGTGTGAGTAGTGGCAGTCCGTTCGAAACGTTGCGATGTCGGGCGGGATCGACCGGGTGTCCTTCTCCTTGTTTGTCACCAACAGTTCAGAAGACCCGGGGTGCCCCGCGGGGAAACCGTTCTCGGTGTTTGGTGTCGGAGCATCGCTGCCTCCAGGATCCGGTGGTGCCGGTGGTGCCGGGTCCGGTTCGGAGGTCGGCGCCGTCGTGGTCGTTCCCTCGGTTGTCGTCGTCGATCCGGCGGTGGTCGTCGTCTCTGACGGCGTCGTTGACGGAGTGACGGTGGGAGCGGTCGTCGCGTCGGTGCCCTCCGGCGTCGTCGACGAGACACCCCTCGGCATGTTGTCGCCGATTCGTTGGCTTGAGCAGAGCCACTGGCCATCGATTGGGTCGCAGTCCAATCGCGGTTGCCGACATGATTCGGCGTAGGCCGCTCGAGCGTCACTCAGCGTCTGACCGCCGGCTTCACAGGCCGTGCTCGAACCGCTCTCGCTGTTGGCTAACGCCAATCCGGCCGGAATGAGCAGCGCAAGCACCACCGCGATCAGAGGTATACCCAGCCTGAAAAAGGGAGTACGACGTATTTCCCGCATACGGATAGCTCCTTAACAGCCCACTGTTTGGGCGAATCCCACCTGCCGCGCTCCGGCGGCCTTTCCACGGTGTATGTGTCCAGCACCGGCGCCTCGTTCCGTCTCAGCGGTCGATACTTCTGAAATTCTCAGGATCCTCCCGGAGTCGGACCCAACCGGATTCGATCTCGACATCGGCCTGCTCATAGCCTGGCTCGCCGGGGAGGAGTACCTAGGCTTCGGCCGTTAGACGGGCCAAGATCGATGCCGAGTCGGTCGACATCGCCTTGATCGTGGCCCACGACGCATCGCCTTCGGCGCCTGGGAACACACCGGACGGTTGGTCCAATACGTAGATGCGGAACTGTAGATCGCGTCCAATACCCGGCTCGTCAGCGGTAAGAGACATGAGGCATGGATTCCCGTAGCCCGGATTTCCGAACCCGTTGAGCGTCTCCACCGCTCCGACCGGGAGCACCCCGGCATCGAGGCCGGTAAGACTTGGATCGATACCAGCCATGAGCCACAACAAATCTGGATTGGCTGGATCGGTCTGATCTGACAACGACACCGCCAGTTCGACCGCGGTATCGGCTGCTCCCGTCCACTCAAGCGTTGGGAATATGTTGTCGCCGTCGCAGGTGGCGTTGAGTGGGATTTCCGCCCCAGGAGAAAAGTCTGGACTCGATAGTTCAAGCCCCGAGTCGCTGACCTCACGATCGGGGGCCACGGTGGTCGGCGGTGGTCGGGACGTGGTGGTTTGCCAGGCCAGGGGCTCGGCCAGATCACGGCCATCGGCGGCGCAGCCAGCGGACAACACGGCGAGGATGATCAGGAGTACCGCCGGTCGCCGACCAGCCGATGCCGTCCGTGCCCGCTGCCAGCCGATCATGTTCGGCAGGGTATCGCTGGCGACCGGTGATCTCCATGTCCGGCGTTCCGACCCTCCCACGGAGTGGTGGGCCCGACCCTCTATCGTTGAGCCGTGTCCCGTGGGTCCGACCAAAAGCGTGGCGGTGGTCGACGCCGTGCCATACCCGGGGCCCAACGAGTCCGTCGACTGGCCATGGTGTTGCGGTCGCTGCTGGTCCGTCCGCCGACCGAGGATGAGGACCAGGAACAGGTAGAGGCAGGTCGCGCCGGCAACGGCCGTCGTCGGCGGGTGGTTCCTCGGTTGGCGTGGCGGCCACTCGGCGGTCTTCTCGGCCCGGCAATCGGTGACGCCAGCCAGAGTCTCGGAGCCTTGGCGTTGTCGGCCACCACCAGTTTGATCACCGGGTTCACGCTGGCCTTTTTCTCCGACACGCTGCGCGATCACCCCGGGTTGCTGCTCTTCATTCCCGCCGCCATCGGCTTGCGGGGCAACGTCTTTGGCCCGCTCGGAAGTCGCCTGTCAACGGCCATGCGAGCCGGAACGCTGACCTGGGGATGGCGCCATGATTCCCTGCTCGGTCAAAACGTCATTGGCGCCATGGCCAGTGCCACCGTCGCCGCGCTCGGGTTGGCCATTATCGCCGAACTGGTGGCGCTTCTCCTCACCGACGACACACTCGATGTGATCGGGATATCCGACTTCGTGGTGGTGTCGGTCCTCGGCGGGTTGCTGGCCTCGGTGGTGGTGCTGGCCATTACCCTCGGGTTGGCGGTGGCATCGGCCCGGTTCGGGTGGGACCTCGACAATGTCATGGCGCCGTTGGTTTCGGCCTCCGGCGATTTCGTGACCTTGCCGGCCATCGTCGTCGTAACCGGATTGATCGGGCGTGGCTGGCTGACCCACTCGCTCGCCATCGCGTTTGCCGCCGTGGCGTTGTTCGTCGGTGGTTGGACCATCCGATCGTCGCTGGCCACCGCCCGCCGGATCCTGTTGGAGGCGATGCCGATCCTGCTGTTCGCCGGCACCTTAAGCCTGCTGGCCGGTATCGTACTGGAGCGCTCGATCGACCGGTTCCTCACCTTTTCGGTGTTGATCGTCCTCCTCCCCGGCTACCTGTCCACCGCCGGAGCTCTCGGTGGCATCCTGTCGAACCGACTCTCGACCAAGGTCCACCTCGGTCTTGTCGAGGCCAGCCGTATCCCGAGAGGCGATTCACGGGCTGACATTCGCATCACGTTCGTGTTGGCGCTCCCGATATTCGTGTTTCTCGCCTCGTTGGCCGGCACGGTCGGGGTGGCGGCCGGTCGTACCTCTCCCGGCCTTCTACTTCTCGTCGCGGTAGCGCTGACCGGGGGGCTGTTGGCCACTGCATTCGTCGCCATCGTGGCGTACTACGGGACGTTCGCCGTCGTCCGTTTCGGTCTCGATCCGGACAACCACGGCATCCCACTCGTCAGCGCCAGCCTTGATGTGATTGGGGCTGCGACCCTGATCGGTGCACTGGTGCTGTGGGGCGTGGCATGATCGTGCTCGACGAAAGGAGCGCTACCACCTGATGGAATCGCGCAATCTGCGGGAGATGTTGGCCGAGGCGAAGGACACCAGCGAGTTGATGGTCGATCTGGCCTACGCTGCCCTGTTTTTCGACGATCCGGACATGGCCGATGAGGTCGAGGCGTTGGAGCAGCAGATCAGCGACTTGGTACATCGCATGCGGGCTCTCAGCATCATCGCTGTTCGTAACCCTCGTGAGGCCGAGGCCATGTCGGCTGTTCTTCAGGTCATCAGCGCAGTGGAGAGCATCGGTAACGATGCGGTCGACATCACCCGAATCGTGACCCGTCGACTCGGTATTCCCCGCCAGCTGGTCATCGACTTGATGGTGGCCGAGGAGGTATCTCATCGGGTTGAGGTGGCCGATGGTTCTCATTTTGCCAACCGCCCGCTCGGATCATTCGAGTTGCCGGTGGTGACCGGTATGCGGGTGCTGGCGGTTCGTCGTGGGCGGCGGTGGCTCGTCGACCCCGGTGGGGATGAGATCCTCAATCCGGGCGATGTGATGTTTCTGCGAGGCTCGCCGGACGGGATCACCCGGCTTCGGGAACTGGCCGGAGCGCCGTCCTACGATCCACCTCGGTTGGAGGAAGCGGCGGTGTTGACCGACCTCGACCGGGCGGTCGACACGATCGTGGAGATGAAGAATCTGTCGGAGGTGGCGGTCGGGTTGGCCTATTCGTCGCTGGTGTTCCGCGACCGGAGTCTGGCCGCCGAGGTCCGCCACCTTGAGGATCGCCTCGACGAGATGAAAATTCGACTTGAGCTATGGGTTTTGCGGGCCGCTAGCGATGACATCGACCCGAAGCCGCTTCGCGGCCTGTTGCATCTCGGGGCGGCGGCCGAGGACCTCGGCGATCAAGCGCAACAGATGGTCTGGCTGATCGAGAAGTCGAGCGATCTTCATCCCGTGCTCCATGTCGCTCTCGGCGATACCGATGACATCGTGGTCCGTATGCCGGTCGGTGAGGGTGCGGAGGCCGTCGGCCGGTCCCTCGGCGACCTCGACCTTCCGATCGAACCGGGATTCAACGTGTTGGCCATCGAACGAAATGGGCGGTACCTCTACCGCCCCCGACGTGATGTCGAACTTCGGGTCGACGACCGGGTGTTGGCCAGCGGTCCGGAAGAGGGTCGTGGCCCGTTGGCCGAGCTTCTGGGGTGGCGCCTAATCGAAGGTAACGACGAGGACGACCTGGTTCTCGAACCGTTGTCGTCAACGTGAGTCCCGATATGACCAACACCCGCCGACGCAGGTCGACGGGTGTTGTTTCTACAACTCACCCCGGAGAGTTTGTGGCTTGCCGGGGTGCGCGCCCGGCACCGGCATCGTTGCCGGACGGCGTGGGCGACTGCTGTGCGCCACCCGCTACCGCTTCGGTGGTGGGGGTGTAAATCCGGCTGGTGGCAGTTCGGGGGTTGTTGGGAGTTCGTCTGCTGCCACGGCGCTAAGTTCGGCCTCGGACTGTTCGACCGCTCGTCGGACCCGAGACGCTGCTGCTTCGGCCTCGATCTGGGCCTTCGTCATTTTGGAACCGCTTGGTTCCCGAGGTTCGGCGGCCGGGAACTCGCCGTCCTTTAACATTTCGGCGATGCCCCCCAGGGTCCCGAGGGTTGCGCCGGTCTCCACCGGTAGGAAAATCTTGGTCGCTCGACCATCTGCCATGTTTTCTAGGGCTTCGAGGTATTTGATGGCGATGACCCGGTCGTCGGTGCCAGAGGTTGTGATGGCGCTATAGACGTTGCGGATCGCTTCGGCTTCGCCGATCGCCACGACTTCTTGGCGGAACTTTTCCGCTTCGGCTCGGGTCCGGACGCCCTGCGCTTCACCTTCTGCGGTAAGGATGTCGCGTTGTCGTACACCTTCGGCGGAAAGAATGGCGGCTTGTTTTTCGCCTTCAGCTCGGGTGACCGCAGCTTCGCGGGTTCCTTCGGCTTGGGTTACTACCGCACGGCGAGTCCGTTCAGCTTTCATCTGCTCGTGCATGGCATGCATGACGTCCTGCGGCGGATCGATCCGTTGGATCTCGACCCTGACGACTCTGACACCCCATTTGTCGGTGGCGTCGTCGAGAATTTGGCGTAGCGCAGCGTTGACCCGTTCCCTGGAGGTGAACGCCTCATCGAGGCTCATTTCGCCGACGACGTTACGCAGGTTGGTTTGCGCCAACTTGGTGATGGCCAGGATGAAGTTGTTGACGTTGTATAGCAACCGTTGCGGATCTGTCGGCTCGTAGTAGATGACGGCGTCGACCGAAACCGCCACGTTGTCTGAGGTGATGACTTCCTGAGGTGGAACGTCGATGACCTGCTCTCGCATGTCGACGGTTCGAATCCGTTCCAGTAGCGGCTTGATTATGCGAAGGCCTGGATCGACCGTTTCCTTGTACCGGCCGAGTTGCTCGACCACCCCCCGTTGATAGGGCCGCACGATCCTCACGCCCATCGCCGCGTAGACGACGATGAATGTGAGAAGGATGACGATGACAGCACCAAAAAATGCCTGCATTGCTACCTCCTACTTCCGTTATTGTCCATCGGCTTGCACCGACGGCTCCCTTACCCTCCAGCCCCAAATTGATTGGGACTTCCTTCGTTCAGATCCCGGTGAACGTCGCCGGTTACATCGTGTCGTCTCCGGGGCCCTCGCCGACACCAAACGGTTCGACGAGGAGCCGAGTTCCTTGCACCTCGACCACTCGAACCCTGGTCCCAGCAGGGAGGGCAACTCCGGGGCGGGTGTCGGCCCGCCATTCCTCGGTTCCGACCTTGACGAGGCCGGCATCTCCCGGTGCCGATGAGATTGGCGCCATGACTACTCCGGCGGCGCCGCTCAAGCGGTTTGCCCCGATACCGGCTGTAGCGGGAGAGTTGACTTCCAGTCTCTTCGCCAATGGGCGCATGGCGACGAACGAGCCGACCGAGACCACCAAGAAGACAACCCAACCGACGACGACCGGAGCGATCAGGCTCACTAACGCAGCGGCCAGCGCACCAGCTGCGAACGGCAGCAGAAAAAAGGAACCGGCGATCAAGATCTCACCGATGCCAAAGGCGGCCGCTGCCGCGAGCCAGATGGCGGCCCATATGGCTGACGAACTCATTTCGTTTACCCTTTCCTTCAATTCCCAGCGGTTCTGGTGCCTTGACACTACTAACGACGGCGAGCCTTGGTCGGTTCCAGTGCAGCACCGATAGTTTTGACGACATGGCCCGCCTGCTCAGCGTTCATGCCCACCCGGACGACGAGGCATCGAAGGGGGCGCCCACCGTGGCTCGCTGCGTGGCCGAAGGCCACAAGGCGTACCTGGTTTGCGCCACCGGTGGGGAAGAGGGCGATATTCTCAACAAGGCCATGGAACGGCCCGAGATTCGCGCCAACCTTCCCCAGGTTCGAGCCGATGAGCTTGAGCGGTCGGTGAAAGCGATCGGCTTCCATGAGCTGGTATGGCTCGGGTACCGAGATTCGGGGATGGAGGGGTCGGAGGCCAACGAGCAGCCGGATTGTTTCGCCAAAGCCGATCTCGATGAGGCCGTCGGCCGTCTGGTATCTAGTATTCGTCGTCTTCAGCCTCATGTGTTGCTCACCTATTCCGACGACCAGCAGGGGTATCGCCATCCAGACCATCTGCGGGTCCACGACGTCACCGTTCTGGCGTTCGACCGAGCCGCTGATCCGGACTGGTATCCCGAGGCCGGGCCGGTGTGGCAACCGCAGAAAATGTACTATTCGGTCTGGAGTAGGGCCCGGTTGACCGCTCATCACGAGAAGTTCATCGAACTAGGCCTCGAATCGCCTTATAGCGACGAGTGGTTCTCCCGACCGTCCTCCGATCACCGGATCACGACCAAGATCGATATTGGCGCGTACTACGGGGTCCGCCGCGAGGCGTTACTTGCCCATGCCACACAGGTAGACCCCGAGGAGAAGTTCTGGTTTGGGCTGCCCGACGACGCTGCAGCCGAAGCGTATCCCTATGAGGACTACATCCTCGCCCGGTCACTTGTGGGTGGGCCGGTCGATGGATCGGCGGATGGGTTGCCTCTCGAAGACGATCTCTTTGCCGGGGTTGACGAAGCCGGGTCACCGAAATGACTGAAGCGTTGACCGCCGAATGGATAGACGTCTTGGCCCAGGCGTCTGTCGCCGCGCCGTCCGCTGGAGGACGATCTGGGGTTGTCGCGGTCACCATTGGGAAGAAAAGGCGTGCTGTGTTGACCATCGAGGCTGGACGGGTGGTCGGTGGCGGTGACGACGACGCGGTCGAGGTGACGGTGCCGACGACGGTCGACCAGCTGGCATCTATCGTCGATGGTTCGGAGTCGCTGGCTCGGGCCTATATGCGAGGCGATATCAAGCCTGTGGGTTCTGTCGGGGCTCTGCTGGCGCTCATCGAACTCTTTGAGTCCGATGCGTTTCGTTCGGAAGTCGCCTTGGCTACGACTGGTTGACCGGGTACTTCGCCGTTATCGGGTACTTCGTTGAGCTTCCCGAAGGTCGCGAAAACCGATCAGCTCTGCATCTGATCGGTCGAGGGCGGCCCGAAAGGCCCAATCGTCGGTTATGAGGTGAGCATCGCTCACGTTGGCCATCCAGTGTTTGGTCACCGCCCGAATCTCGGGTGTGTCGGTTGCCGGGCGGACTCGGATTTCGGTCACGCCGGGCTGAAGTTGTCGGAGAGCTTCGTCGATAACCGATCGTGACTCGCGGTGGGAGGGGGCCGCTACCACATAATCCGGCACCAGGATCCCCTCTTCGGCTGCTAGTTCGCGCGCTGGAAAGCCGAGGTCGACCGATGCGTCGGGCAGACTTACCGGCAACTTGAACTCACATGCCAGATCGAGGAATACGTCGAACAGTTCAGGTCGCAGTGAGAGGGCGTCGAGATACGAACCGAGATGGGTTGGGTCGAACCCCCAGAGGACGGCCCGCTCGACTTGCGCTCGACATTCTCGGCGGAGCTCATCGACGTCTGCGTGTTCGCCAAGGTCGACCGGTGTTCGCGGAAAACCCCCATCGCCGTCGAGTAGCGAGGGAGCCCAGGTGATCGGACCCCACCGGAAGGTCTCGAAGTCGGCGTTGACGGTGAGAGATAAGCCGATGTCGTCGCCCCGATGGCTGGCTGCCGCTCCTCGAGACCAGGGGCAGGGAACCTGGAGTCGTGCCGATGTAGCGACACCGGAACGGAGTGCGTCTTCGGTGCCTAGGTTGGCGGCGTTTGATGATCCAAGGCCGTCGCAGACGATAATGACAAGACGGTCGGTCGGTGGTCGCCCTAGGTTGTCGAGCAGCGCGGTCACCACGTTGACGGTAGCGTTCCTCCGTCGGGATGCTGGCGTAAGACAGGTTCAGCGAGGAGTAGCACCGGCTGGATCGTCCGGCCATTGGTGCTTGGGGTACCGGCCAGCCATCTCTTTGCGAACCTCGGACCACGAACCCGACCAAAACGCCGCGAGGTCGGCCGTGACCTGAATTGGCCGATCAGCCGGCGAAAGCAGCTCGACGGTAAGCGGCACACTGCCTTCGATTATGCTCGGTGTGGTGGTTATACCATACAACCGCTGGGCCCGGACGGAGATCCGAGGCGATTCAGCCGTGTAATCTATTGCTGCGGGTCGACCCTTCGGAAGGGAAAGCTCGGTTGGCGCCAGACGGTCCACAATTTGGCGGCGTTCCCATCCGAGGCGGGTACGGAGTAGCAGCTCGACATCGAGCGCTTCGACATCGGCTCGGCCGGTCGCACTATCGAGCCATGGGCCGAATACTTCGGTGGCCGCCTCCAGCAGGCTGGCATCATCGATGGCGTCGTCGCCGATAGCCATCGTGTCCGGGCGGTGGTTTTGGATTAGGGCCACCCTCGCCTGAAGGTTTCTGGCCGCCGAGGTCCAGGTGAGGAGGTCGAGCCCGGTTGCGACAATTCGGTCGATCAGCGCCGCGGTCACATCAGGTGATGAACTGATGGGTATCTCGTTTGTGCCGAAATCCAATGCGCCGAGGCGGCGCTCGACGCGCATCGAAAGATCGTTGGCTCGCTCGTCCCAGCCGAAGAACGTGCGTTCGGCTACGTCGGCGGCGAAACCGAGCTCCACGTCGAGCCGATCTATCGCTGCGGCCTTGACGACCCGGACATTTCGTTTCGGCCCAGACAGCTCGGCTACGACGAGCATTTCCTCGTGGGCCATCGGGTCGGTTCGGTCGATCTCGCCGCCCATCCCATTGCGAAGACGAAACCTGCCTCCCTGGCCCCGCCGCTTCTGTGCCAGCCGGTCGGGGTACGCGAGGGCCAAGGTCCGGCCAAGGTCTCCGAGGTGGATTGTCGTTTCCCGTGCGCCGGTTCGCTTTAGTAGCTGATGAGCCCGGCGGCGGACGGTCTGTATCGCCGACCCATCGGCGTTGCTTACCCGCAGCTCTCGATCGACAACAAGCTGAACCCTGGTCCAAAGGTCTACCGGGCGCTCGCTTGTCCTGCCGCCGATGACGTCTCGTTCGTCGAGCAACGCCGCAAGCACGGCGGCTGGCCATCCGAGTGGACCATCGCCGGCGCCGGTGACCATTGCCGCCAATCGAGGGTGGAGGGGGAGGGCGAGCATTTCGCGACCGAGACTGGTGAGGTTGCCATCGGCGTCGAGGGCGCCGAGCATGGCGAGCACGTCGCGACCCTCGTCGATTGCGGTGGCAGATGGTGGGTCGAGCAAGCGAAGGGTTGTCGGGTCGGGAACGCCCCAGGCGAGAGATTCGAGGAGCAGGGGTGCCATATCGATCCCCAAAATTTCGGGCTGGTCATGGCGAGGCCGCGCCGCGTGTTCGATTTTCGACCACAGCCGTATCGCTACGCCAGGGCCGAGCCGGCCGGCTCGGCCGGCTCGCTGCTCGGCTGACGCCTTTGAGTTGCTGATGGTAACGAGGCGGGTTAACCCGGTAGCGGGGTCGTATCGAGGTCGGCGAGCGAGACCAGCGTCGACGACGGTGCCGATCCCGTCCACGGTGAGTGATGTCTCGGCCACGTCGGTGGCGACGACGACCCGGCGTTGGCCTTCGGTTTTGCGAAGTGCTTCATCCTGTTCTTCGGCGCTGAGCGCGCCGTATAACGGCCTGATGGGAACGTCGACGTTGTGGTGGAGCGCGTCGACGGTTCGCTTGATTTCGCCGACGCCGGGGAGAAAGACCAGTACGTCGCCCGGATGTTCGAGTGCTGTGCCGACGGCCCGAACGACGGCGGCTTCCAGTCGGTCGCGGCGCTGTCTTGGCTGCCAGTGAACTTCAATTGGATGGGATCGCCCCTCGCAGTCGATCGTCGGGGCCGGTTGGTCGGCGCCGCCGATAAGGGTGGCGACCGCGGGCGCGTCGATCGTGGCTGACATGACGAGGAGACGAAGGTCTTCGCGGATGGTGTCCCGGGCGTCGAGGGTAAGGGCGAGGCCGAGGTCGGCGTGGACGCTCCGCTCATGGAACTCGTCAAAGAGAATCGCTCCGACTCCGGGCAGGCTGGGGTCGCGTTGGAGACGGCGGGTCAGTATGCCCTCGGTCACGACCTCGATGCGGGTTGCTGCGCTAACCCGGTGGTCGTCTCGCGTCCGCCACCCGATGGTCTGCCCAACCGGTTCGCCCAGCAGGTTGGCCATACGTCGAGCCACTGCTCGTGCTGCCACCCTCCGGGGTTCGAGGAGGAGTATTCGTTGCCCGTCGAGCCATGGTTCGGCCAGCAAACGGAGCGGAACGATCGTTGTCTTTCCGGCGCCAGGTTCGGCGGTGAGTACGCCGAGGCCATGGCTGGCTAATGCGGTGCGGACCTGATCGATAACTGACTCGATCGGCAGATCGGTTGGTGGTGGGCCGTGCCCCATGTGACCATCCTGGTCCGAAGCGTGTCTGAATCCTCGCTTCGACGGTTTGTCGGGCTTGGGAAGGGTTCTCATTGGAGCGGTTGGTCCGGTCCGTCGCAGTGTTGCCAAAGGCCGACCGGTCTGGATCGCGCTGCTCGTTTAGCCGTTGACAGCGCGCCGGCCAGAGCGCTGTTCGGTTCATAGACGACGACATCGGCCAGGCCGGTTGACACCAGCCATTGATTGACGAACAGGCCGTCATCCGCTCGATAGACGTACAGCAAGAGTCGCTCGTAACGGTCCCGACTTTCGACATCTCGCTCTACGCGGACCTCGGTACCCGCCGGGAGCAGTGCCTTCAGCTCGGCAGAGGCTTCCGGCCCGAAGCATTGCACCGGCACGGTGGGATGCACTGATTCTGGGGCGTCGATTCCGAGTAGTCGGACCCGCTCTGCCTTACCGCCGATGCTCACCTCGATGGTGTCGCCGTCGATCACGTCGATGACGGTTGCTTCACCGGATCCCGGGTCGCCGTCGCCGGTTGACCGACCGGGGCTGCACCCGACAAGAACCGATGCGACGATAGCGGTCATAAGGAACCGCCGCCACGGGAGAGAATACCTCCGATTGGGAGACACGATCGCGGCGCTGCAAGTGGTTGTCGACGCCTTGAAACGGTTTCTCGCAGATGGTTGCTGTAGCCAGCCAAACACGGCACCCCACCAAAAAACAGGACGGTCATGTTGCCGCTGTGCTCCGACACACGTACCGCCGTGCTGTTTTGGGAGGCGATGGAGCCTCCGACGAGGCGGCCGAGAACGCGCCGGCCACTACCGAGCTGACCATACCCATCGAAGCGATGAAAGAGGTCGACGGTCACGACTACACCACCGAAGTCGCCGAATGGCGAGTATCGGTGGGCGGTGGGAGCGGAGAATCCGGTGGAATCGGTCGGATGGGTGGTTTTCGTGTGGGTGGATCGGAGCTGGTCTGGAAGCGACCATCGGGCCGCCAGATGTCGAGCTGTCGTTGTGATCGTAACGCAATCGTCCAATTTCCTTCGTGGACGGCGTGGTGATGTTGATTGCAGAGGGGCACCAGGTTGTCGATGTCGCCTTGACCGCCTCGTTCCCATTCGAGAATGTGATGCATCTGACACCAGGAAAGAGGTCGGTCACAACCCGGCCAGGCGCAACTGGAGTGGAGGGTTCGGATAGCGTCCCACTGCGCTTCGGTTGCGGTTCGGTATCGCCGACCGGTTCCGAGCGGTTTATCGTCGCCAACGGTGACGCGTCGGATCGTGGCCTCACATGCCAACCGGGAGATCGATTCGGGCGGGAGGTCGTGACCGTTGCTGGTTTGAGCGATCGACGCGTTATGCCATCCGGAACGAAGCGTCTCATGGTCGGTCACGACAACGAGATGGGGCAGGTGCCACCTCCGTTCACCGCTCGAACAGACGAGCTCTACGAGGGCTTGCGCCGCGAGGGAGGCAGATCGAGGCGTTTCTTCGTCACTCCTGGAAGCTAGCGAGGTGGCGTGTTGCTCAATGGCGGTGGTGAAGGCTTCATAGCGTTCAGGATCCAGCTGGCCACTAAAGTGGCCCATTCCCGAGCGGTGATCGAACCAATGCCGAAACCCACTAGCGGTGCGCTTTGCTCGATGGTCGCGGAGGCGGGCATCTGGGCTCACCTGCTCGATCGCACCCTTGAGCGCTGAATCGAAGGTATCGGCTGGTAGCCGTGACGCCTCGGCTAGGACGTGGCTGTGGTCGAGAGCGTTTCGTTCGTCTTCGGTGAGTGACTTCGTTTGCCGGAGGATCGAATCGACATGATCAACGCCGACCCGCCCAGCGGCCATCGCGTCGGCCAAACCGGGTATCGCCGACACCGCTTGCATTCTGGCTGCTTCCCGGCGGGCGGTTGCCCCTCGAACCGGCCCGTCGCCCAGCAACACCTCCGACGCGGGAGCAGACCGCCCTTCGGCCGCTAACGCGTCTGCTCGAGTGCCGATAGCGACCACCAGCCCGTCAAGCCGGCGTTGAGCCAAGCGAACCGAACGCAACAGCGAACGCAACTCACCCTCGTCAAAGCAGCTCACATTGACACAGGGAAAACTGACACAGGGAAAATTGACACAGGGAAAACTGACACAGGGAGAATCGACACACGGAGAATCGACACAGGGCAAATCAGACATCGGCAGACGGGTGCTCAACCCTGGATGTCGTCGCTAAGCGCCGAACATCGCGATTTTGGAACGTTTGGGAAGCCGAAGCCGCCGAGCTTGTAAGTGAACGTCATCACCTCAAGTGCCGTCAGTGTATGCGAACAAATGTTCGAACGCAAGTTGGCCCGCCCTTCGGTGTTTGGGTTGCCGCCTACACCGATTTGGGGGAATTCCCCGAGGTGCTTTGGGGCCGGCGTAGCGCACGGTTGGAGTTATGAATCCATCGGTTGACCAACACGCAGATCTGGCCGCCCGCGTCGATCGGCTGGAGGCCGACCTGATCGCTCGGTTGGCCACGATCGATGCTCGCTTAGATGCGCTGCTAACTGTCCGGACGCTACCCCAGCCCCAGCCCCCGACACCGGCCCTCTCGGTGACGACGAGGCCACCGGGACTCGGCGCCGCAGTGGTTGCAAGGCCCCAAGGGCCGCCGCCATCTCCGCCTCCGCCTCCGCCCTCGGTCGACGCCGTGGCCCTGCCACCCCCGCCGATCGCTGACTCGTTCAGATCCGGCGGACCGCAAGCATCGGCGGTTCCTCGCCCTCCGCGTCGTTCGGCCCGAACCGGGCCACAACCGATCGAGTTGACCGCTGAAGTCCTTCTTCGGTGGGCGGGAGTCGGCTTGGTAGTGCTGGCCGCACTTTTCCTGGTCAGCACCGCCGTGAGCGAAGGGTGGGTCGGACCGGAGCTCCAACTCCTCGGCGGTGCACTCATCGGCGTCAGCCTCTTTGCCGGTTCGATCAAATTGGCGTCCAGTAGACGGTCGTGGTCGACGGCTCTCGCGAGCGGCGGTGCCGCCGTGCTGATTGTTTGTGCCGGAGCGACGAGCGCTTGGCTGGGGCTGGTGCCGTTGACGGTGGCACTGGCAGTGGTGTCGGCCGCGATGGCCGGTTCCTTGGTCATCGCGATCCGTCAAGACATGGCCACGGTCGGCGGAACCGTATTCGCTGCAGCGTTCGCTGCCGCAACATGGATGGCGGTGTGGTCAGACGCTTCGTTTGGTCTCGTTGCCGGATGGCTTCTTGTCATGGCGGTCACGGCGCTATTGATCGGGCGCCGGTACGGGTGGACGGTCATCCGACTGGCGGTTACTTGGGCCGTAGCGTTGGCCGTACTCGTCCTCGCCCCGCTGCGGATCGACGCGCTGTCGACGACCGAGGTAGTGCTCGGGGTTATCCTCGCCATTGTCGTGGCCGCCATGTTGTGGGCTGCCCCGCTGATCGACAGGGGTGCATCTTCCGGAGTCAGCCTGCGGGGTGCGGCGTCGGTCTTGGCCATCGATCACCGCGCTGTGGCGTCGATTCCTCTTTGGCTGTGGTGGACGGGTGGTTTGTATGCCGGGATCGACGATGATCGAATCGCAGGTTTCCTCGGGGTAGGAGTAGCCGCCGCGTTCACGGTCGCCATCGTGGCGGCTGCGGTGGTCCGAGTGGTATCCGGCCCGCTTGCTTGGTCTCATGTGCTCGGGGTAGCGGTTGTGTTGAGCGCATCTTCGGTGGTTGCGCTCGGTGGGCCGTTGCTCCCTGTAGCGCTTGCGGTCCAGGCCGTTGCCGGGCTCCTCGTTGCCCGGTGGTTTGCCGGTGACCTGGTGCTTCGTATCCAGGCGATTCTCCTTGCTGGATCTGCGTTCCTGTTGCTGGTCGAGGGTCTCTTCGCGGCCGCCGCTAACGAGTCGATCGATACTGGTACCACCGGTGCCCACCTGGTCGTCGTGGTGGCTCTCGCGATAGTTGCTTGGCTGGTAGAGACCGATGGACGGGACTTCTCACTCGGTCCGAACCGGTCGGGAGCGGGAAATCGAGCCGGTTCGGAGCGATCGGTAACGCAGCCGCTTACCGTCGGGCTCTCGGACCTCGTGACGGGGATGGCCTGGGTCGCCGGCCTTGGCTTCATAACGTCCTTGGTTGCGCCATTCGTGGCTGATTCGGGAGCGTTGGCGCTGTTGACGGTTCTTTCGCTCACTTCGTTGGCGATGGGCCGGCTGCTCGGTCCGTCGGTGAGCGCCGTCGGCGTAGCCGGACTGGTAGCCGCCGGTATTGCTGGAGCGGTCAAAATGTTCGTCGCCCTCGTCGCCCTCGTCGCCCTCGTCGACAACGTCACCCCGATCGACCATCTCGCCACGCTCTCGGTGGTGGCGGCGTACGGCGCGGTCTCTGTGGCGCTCTGGTGTGGCCAACCGCGCAGCCTGGTACCCGCGCGCGCTACGCAGATTGGTCGAAGCCTCTTTGTAGTCTTCTGGCTTGGCACGTTGGGGTGGTTCGCTTCGGTGTTCGTATTTCTCCCCCAAGGGCAAGCGGCAATCTCGGTGGTGTGGGCGATCATGTCGTGTGGGGCAATCGTGTTCGGGGTCCGGACGGAGAACTGGCTCACTCGATCACTCGGTCTTGGGACCCTCGTCGTAGTCGTTGGAAAACTTCTCACCATCGATCTGGCCGAAGTCGATGTGCTTTGGCGGGTCGGTCTATTTCTTGGAATCGGCGTGGGGCTGCTTCGGCTTGGCTACCTGCTTCCCGAGCTGTACTCAAAGAGTCTCTCAGCGCAACAGACCACCAGCGATGACGCTGACCCGGAAACCGACGAGCATCGTGGCACGTCAATGACCCGCCCAGAAGGTTGTGGTTGAGATCGAGGGACGAAATGGGTCATGAGGGCCTTAGGCCGCCTGTTGGGTGAACAGGTCGAATACGAACTCGGACTCGACCGGGCCGGTGCCGCAGGTTGGCCCGGCAGCGGTAAGGGCTGCTCTGGCCTTTGCGATGCCGGCCCGACCGACCTCGACCGTGTGGGGATCGAGTTTCCATTTGGGGGCGGTTTCGATGAGTGTGAGTTGGGCGTTGGCCATGACTCCAGTATCCCGACCAGGTGTGACATCCTGTCCAAACCCACCAAATAGGGGGGTTTCGGGTGGTATGGCGTCGGTCTGCCGTGATCCATCGTTTGACGAGCCTGGCCTCCGGGCAACTATGTTCCAGGTCGCGCCATGCACCGATGGCCTGCCGAACGGAGACAAACGATGATGAGATACGGCGTGACGGTACCGGTCGAAGGGCATCGCCTCTCGCAGCATCGCGACCTCTACCGAGAGCTGGTCGGCCTCGGGTACACCGACGTGTGGTCGTCCGAGGCTGCTGGTGCAGATGGCTTCACGCCATTGGCGCTCGCCGCGGCGTGGGCCCCCGAGCTGCGGCTTGGGACCGCCATCATCCCGGCCTTTACACGGGGCCCGGCTCTCCTGGCCCAAAGTGCCGCAGCGCTCGCCGACGCCGCGCCCGGGCGATTCGCCTTGGGAATCGGGTCATCGTCAGATGTCATCGTCGAACGGTGGAACGACATCGGGTTTATCGAGCCGTACCGTCGCACCCGTGACGTCCTTCGCTTCTTGAACGCCGCGATGACGGGAGAAAAGGTCACCAAAACGTACGACACTTTCGAAGTCTCCGGGTTCCGATTGGGAATCGTGCCCGACCAACGCCCTCCGGTACTGGTCGCTGCCCTTCGAGAGGGGATGCTCAGATTGGCTGGTCGTGAAGGCGATGGCGCCATCCTCAATTGGTTGTCGGCAGACGACGTTCGGACCGTCGCCCCTATCGTCACGGCGGCAGCGGTCGATGCTCGGTCGGATTCGAGTCCGGAGATCGTGGCCCGGATCTTTGTGTGCCCGAGTGATGATTCCGACGCCGTTCGCCAGGAGGCCAGATTTGCTATTGCCGCGTACCTCAACGTTGGTGTGTATGCCGCCTTTCATCGTTGGCTTGGGCGTGGTGATCGGTTGCAACCAATGTGGGATGCGTGGGCGGCCGGCGACCGGAAGGGGGCGCTTGCGGCGATCGACGACGATGTGATCGACGAGTTGATCGTCCATGGTTCGCCGGAGGCTTGCAGAGAGCATATTCAGCGGTACGTGGCCGCTGGTGTTACCACCCCGGTTCTCTCGGTCATGGGTTTCGCTGGACTCGATCCGCTTCAAGCCATCCGAGCGGTCGCTCCGGCCTGATCGGGAAGCGGGTCTGATCTTCGGGGCCTGTACTTCGATTCGGAGAGTTCGCGGCAGGGGAGTCTGATCCAGAACCTGAGCCTGAAGTGCCACAAATCGGAATCCGCACAAGAAGTTCTCTTCGTAATTTTTCCTTTTCTATCGTTAGTCTAACCATAATGTGTCGGTGTGATACTTACCTGAACATTGGTATGTAGTCAAAGGAACAAAGATGGAAAATGCTCCTGTCTCCGACAACCGCAAACTACCTAAGCGACTCCTCATCGGTGGGGTCGCCGTGGTTGGCAGTATTTTTGTCGCTTTCTTTGGAGTGACAAACCTATTGTCGGCCGACGAAACAGAAAGTGACGTTGATGAAATAGAGGCTGGTGCTGGTGGCGCTGTTGCTGTCGAACCAATCTATGAGTTGAAAGACGGAGGGGATCTTAGTCTCGTCGACTGTGATTACATTGATATGGGGCCAGAAGGTGTAGAAATTTACCGGTCCTCTAGAAATGTGTATTTGGGGATTGATCCGGAGGTTATTGCTGATCTTCGGCGCGAAGGGATGGACCTTATCGATGTCGGAGAACTCCATGGTGTTGACGAGGAGTGGGTGTTGGGCGAGATAGAAAAGATGCATGCCCATTGTCTCGGACTCGTGTTGCCCGAAGACAAAGACGATCCGGTTCTGGTTAGGGCAATGGAGCGACTTTCATTGCTAGCCAATAACCCTCCAGACGGAACTGGTTCTGGAGCAGCTGGAGAAGGGCTAGATCGGTTAGACCAAACTGACGAAAACCAAACTGGCCAAAGGCGAGCCGGAAGACCGTAGGCAGGTTTGCGCTGATCCCGTGTTTAGGTCCACCTTGGCGTCGGCACTCATCAGCGTTGGGGTAGGTGGGAGTGAGGACCCCGGGTGGGCCGGACCCGATTGCGGGATCCCGGCAGTCGGTCCACGATCTCTGCCAGGGCTCGGAGGATTCGGCAAGGTGAGACATCGCCGAGTCCTGGAATCATTGACTCGCCATCCGTTTGCTCGTTCCTAACTGATGACACGCCGATCGGAACCGCCCGTCGCTCATATGGATCGACGGGCCGGTCGATGATAGAACTTGGTCCACGCCCGTATGGGGGAGCAAGGTCACAAGGGGGAACGAAATGAAGAGTCGCGGTGCGGTCCTGAAGCAGGTGCCGGGGAAATGGGAAGTCGTCGACATCGAGTGGGAGGAGCCGCAACAGGGTGAGCTTGGGGTTCGGATGGTTGCCTCGGGAATGTGCCATTCCGACGATCACTGTTGCACCGGTGATATCCCTGTCGCCACCCCGTTCATCGGTGGACACGAGGGCGCGGGGGTCGTTGAGACCGTCGGCCCGAACACCGACGGGTGGGAGGTCGGCGACCACGTGGTGATGTCGTTCCTGCCGGGATGCGGGAAGTGCCGTTGGTGCGCGTCTGGCCAGCAGAATCTGTGCGACATGGGTGCCATCCTTCTGGCCGGGTCGCGTCAGGACGGTTCGTTCCGAGCGACGGTCGATGGCGACGATGCGGCGCAGATGTGCACGATCTCGACGTTCAGTGACTACACGGTCATCGATACCGCCTCGGCGGTGAAAGTCGAAAAGGACATTCCACTCGAGCGGGCCTGCCTCGTCGGTTGTGGCGTCGGTACCGGGTGGGGGTCGGCGGTCAACTCGGCCGAGGTCAAGCCGGGGCAGACCGTCATCGTCATGGGTTGCGGTGGCATCGGGATGAACGCGGTCCAGGGTGCGGCTCACGCTGGAGCGGCCCACGTTATCGCTGTCGACCCTGTCGGCTTCAAAACCGAAGTAGCTCAGCAGGTCGGGGCCACCCACGCCTTTGACAATATGGAGGCGGCGACGGAGTTCGCCCAATCGGTGACAAACGGTCAGGGGGCCGACTCGGTCATCGTGACCGTCGGCGTGCTTGAGGAGGAACACACCGCCCAAGCATTTGCCGCCACCCGCAAGGCCGGAACCGTTGTCGTCACCGGTCTGGGCAACGCGGAGACGAGCAAGGTGACGGTCCCCGCATTCGAACTCACATTGTTCCAGAAGCGAATTCAAGGTTCGCTGTTCGGGGAGTCGAGCCCGACCCGCGACATTCCATGGATGCTGTCGATGTATCAGAACGGCCAGCTCAAGCTCGACGAACTCGTGACCAAGGAATACTCGCTCGACGAGGTCAACCAAGGCTACGACGACATGCGTGACGGTAAGAACGTTCGCGGGGTGATCATCTACTAGTACATCACGCCGCTACAAGTTTCTGCTGTAGGGTCCCACCGGGCTGTGGGTCAGACTATTACTCTGCTCACAGGTCGACAATGATCTTCAGTTCGGCGGGAACCGACCTGGGCCGGCTGGGTTCGTCCGTGACATCCGGGCAAACCCAGCCGGCTCAAGGTCGTTTTGGGAGACCGACGCTCATGCCTGCACGCCGCCAAGATCGGTGAGCCAAATTCAGCGCTGCGTCGGAAGCCAGACCACCATGAGGTCATCGACGGAGATGTCGGTCTTCTCTAGTGACACTTCGGTCTCCTCGACCGCTTCGGCCTTTGCCGACCACTCGTCGTCGATTTCGATGACCGCCTCCTGCAGTTCTTGTTCCAGCTCGTCAAGCTCGTCGATTTTGTCGGCAACCCGATTTTCCGCCGTCGTCAATCGTGCCTCGCTCGACGCCTTCTGACGCCCGCTCGACGACATCCGCCTCGCGGCCGAGGCGAGGCCCCGGGTGCGACTACGTCCGCCGAGGAGGCCGCCGAGCACCGACGTGCCGATATCGATCAGCTGCTGTTGCTTCCGACCTTGCGTGTTGACCTCAAGTTCTGCGACCCGATCCTCCGCCTTGGCCAGCGCCGCTTCGACCGATGACCGCTTTTTCTCCAACTTGGCCCGGATCTTGGCCCCGGTCTCATCGGCACCATCATCGGCTGCGGCTTCGCATCGGACCGCGAACTCCTCTTTGCTCTCTCCGGGACGCGACCACAGCTTCAGTTCGGCGTTGTGGAACAGTGCCAGTGTTTTGTTGGTGGCCAACGAATTCTTCAACTCCGTGCCCGCTTTGCGGACCGCGCTGGCGGTCAGCTCGAATCCCGGAAGGACATAGACCGCGCCCTCGGGCACTTCGGTGGAGAAGTCACGATCGTCGAAATCGACCGAGATGGCCGCGTCGATGTCGATCGCATCGCCGGTTAACGGGACGATGGCCTCCCACTCTTCGGTGTGACGGAGCTTTGCTTTGGCCTCGTCGAACAGCAGGTTGACCCGGGCAGCAAGTGCCGGTTGCAGCCGGTTGCCCTCCGCCGCGGCGCCGACTTCGGCCAGCCACGGTGCGGCACCTGCGACGTAGCGAACAGGGACCGAATCGGGCAGGGGTGGGGCGACGGCTGACTCGTCGTCGGCCAGTGTCGAGGTGACCGCTGTCGGCGCGGTAGCCGGTGCCGACGGCACGCCCTGGTTTGTGCCCTGGTCTGCGACGCCTGCGCCGCCTGCGTCGGGTGGCAGCGGAGCCTTCCCGGCCATCAGCGTCGAGATTTGGTCGCGGGTCAATGGCCCAGCCAGATAACTCATGGCCCATCTGGTGGTGAAGAGTGGTAGCTCCGCTGATCGGGTGGTCCGGAGCAGGAACTGCCGTTTGCCAAGTCCACTGATCATCTCGTTGATGGTGCCGATGTCGATCGAACCATCCGCCGAGCGAAGCCCATCGACGAGCCGTTTCTTATCTTGTTCGGTTTGAAGACGGCCGATTAGCCACGTCCCTGCGTTGCTAATCGCTTTGTAATCGAGGTCGACCGGGTTTTGGGTCGACAACACGAGGCCTACGCCAAAAGCTCTGGCCTGCTTGAGTAGGGTCAGAATCGGTTTTTTCGTCGGTGGATTGCCGGTTGGGGGAGCGAAGCCCATCACTTCGTCGAGGTAGACGAGGACGCGGAGCTCACCCGTGCCTTGTTGGGTTCGCATCCAGCTGATCAGCTTGGACAGCACGAGGGTGACGGCGAACTGCCGCTCTGTCTCCTCGAGATGCCCGAGTGACACGATGGCCGCCCTGGCACTTCCGGCGTCGTCCCACAACATCTGTTCGATGTCCAACGGTGCCCCTTCGGCCCAGGAGGCGAAACTCGGTGACGCCAGCAGCCCATTGAGCTTCATGACAAGAGCCTGACGATCCTTGGCCGGGAAGAAGGCGTCGAGGTCGAGCACTCCGAGTTTCCGCATCGGCGGATCGATCATTTGCCCGAGGAGGGTGGGGAGGTCGAGGTCTCGTCCGGCATCCCACGCCCGCGTGATCAGATTGGCCAGCAGAATGTGCTCCCGGCCAGACAGAGGGTCGCTCTCCACCCCGATGAGGCCGAGGAGCCCGCTGACCGTCGAGTCGACCTCATCCTGGCGGGCCGACGGGTCGTCGGTCGCAGGGGCTGTGAGCCGGCCTAGGACGTCGAGAGGCACACCGGCGTTACTCCCCGGTGTATAGATGATCGGTTTGGCCGCCTCCTGCAGTTGGCCGACATCAGCTGAGGCCAACCCCCACGAATCAAGCCCGTTCCGCCAGTTCTCGGCGGTGGCGGATGCAAGGTCGGTGACGGTGGTCGATTCGATCCTCGCTGCGCCCTCGTCCATCCATGGTTCAAAGTCGGTCGGCGCTAAATCTGGGAAGGTCAGGCACAGGTTGCCGAGGTCCCCCTTTGGGTCGATGGCCAATACCGGGACGCCGCTCAGCAATGCCTCTTCAAGCAACACCACTCCGAGGCCGGTCTTTCCCGAGCCCGTCATGCCAACGATGACCCCGTGGGTCGTGAAGTCGGCGCTATCGAGCAGCACCGAGTCTCCAGTTCGATCACCCGAATCGGGTTCGATGCGCTCGCCGATGAACAACTTGCCTGCCGGTCGTTCCATGAATGGAGCGTTCCTTTCAGTTCGGTACTGATCCTGTGGTACGTGTGGGGCCCGCCAGATTCGTTGGCGATGGGGCCAAGAGTTACATGATCGAGTCGAGAACGCACCGATTCCGGTGAATTCGGGCACAATACCTGCTTCCACCTGAGAGAGGGAGATTCTACCTATGGGTATCATGGACACGCTGAAGGGCCTGATCGGCGGCAAAAAGGACCTCGTGACGGACAAAGCCAACGACGCCATCGACGCCACCGCCGGCAAGGTCGACGATGCAACCGGCGGAAAACTCGGTGACGCGGTCGATACCGGAGCCGAAAAGGCCAAGGATGCCGTAACCGACGTCGTTGACAAGGTCGAGGAGTAGCCACCCCGCAGGTGACGTCGTGGCGGTCACGCCCGATTTGGCGTCACGCCGGGTCTAGTCCTCACCGTTTGGGATCGACCCTGACCCCAAACGATAGAGACGACCAAAAGCCGAGAGACCGCCGGGCGTGAGCCGGGCGGTCTTTCTGTTTTGGGCCAATCGATCCATTTTGTGGGCCGAAAGGCCTCAACGACCGGTGCGTGCAGCCGAACGAAGAGGTGATGTTCCGCCACATCGCGTTCGACGAAAGACCCGCCCCCAGCACCTCAACAAAGCAACGGCCGTTCCGTTGCTCTCTGTTGCTGGTCGCCCTACTGCTCACAGCCAGCTTGGTCGCTACACCGGCCTCGGCTACCGGAGGTGGCAGACCGGGCTCGGCGAACGAGGCTTGGTTGGTCGACAGTTATCGCGAGCTCCTCGGCCGGTCGGCCGATGATTCCGGCCTCGAGTACCACCTGGACAGAATCACTGCCGGTGGCCGACGTTCCCGTCAAGGTGTCGCCTACGGCTTTCTGTTCGGACGGGAAGGCTCTCGACGGGAGGTACGCCGCGCCTATACCGATCTGCTTGGTCGGTCCGCCGACCGAGCAGGCGAGGAGTTCTGGACCAACCACCTGACCGGTCGGGGAGTGCTCGATCTTCGGGTGCTGCTCGTCGCCAGCGACGAATACCACCGAAACGCCGGTGGGAGCGATCAGGCCTGGCTTCGCGCGGTCTATCGCGACCTGCTGGGTCGCCTTCCCGATGCGTCCGGTCAACAGTACTGGAGTGGCCGGTTGCAGGCTGGCGTTGCCAGAGCCAACGTGGTCGGCTCGATATATCAGAGCGGTGAGGCACTCGGTCGTCGGGCCGACACCTATTTCGCCGACATGCTCGGTCGAAGGCCCTCACCAGGAGAACGCACTGCCGCCGCTTCCGAAATCCAACGCCATGGTGAGCGCCACCTGAGGGCTCGCCTCTGGTCTTCAGACGAGGCGTTTGAGACCTACCTCGATGCGGTGTGGCCATGATGGCAGCGCTACAAGACGCCCCCACCGAACCGGCCATGACGATGCTACCGGTGTTACCGGCACTGGCATCGACCGCCGCCATCGGCCTCGCCGTCGTCTTTGTCGTCGCCGCCGCGGCCAAGGTGCAGCGGCCGGCCACAGCCGACGTCGCCGAGTTCGGCCTTCCCATCCCCCGAGTCATCGCCACAGTGCTTCCGCCGATCGAATTCGGCGTCGCCGCCCTGTTGCTCATCCGCCCCCGTTTTGGCGCGGTGATGGCGTTGGTGTTGTTGCTGGCCTTCACCACCCTCATCGCCGAGGCGGTTGGCAACAACCGATCCGTATCGTGCGGTTGTCTCGGGTCGCTGTCCCGTCGACCCGTCGGCTGGCCGACCCTCGGACGCAACGTTGCCCTGCTGTGTATGGCGGCGTTCGCCGCCGCCACGCCAACGCTCGTCACCCCCGACCTCGTCTCGGTACTTGTGCTGGTCGGCGGTGCGACGTTGATCGCGTTGGGGGCGCAACTACTCGAACTCCGGCGGACAGTGGGTCGTGTGTGGTCGGTCGAACTGGCAGGAGAGGAGATGAGGCTATGAACGGAAACGCATGGATCGTTTCGTATGGGCTGCTTTGGGGGGTGGTGGCACTCCAAGGGTTCGCCGTGATCGCCCTGCTTCGTCAGATTGGCGTGCTTCATACCCGAGTCGCCCCTATGGGCGTCCACTTCGCTGGCGAAGGGCCAGAGCTGGACACGTCGGCACCGATCGTCGATGGGGTTTCCTACGACGACCGCTCCGTGACCATCCTGGCCTTCACATCGCCGAACTGTGAGATCTGTCAGGCCCTGAAGCCAGGCCTTTCCCGGCTGGCCCGCTCATACCGAGGTGTCGACCTGCGGGTCATCGACCACGAAACCGAGGCCGAGACCTTCAACCGTTTCAAGGTCCGATCCACCCCGTACCTGGTCGCCGTCGACGCCGAGGGGGTAGTCCGCAGCCGAGGTGTCGCCAACTCGCTCGACCAAGCCGAAGAGATGCTGGCCGAGGTCCTCGCCGGTCCGCCGGTGGCAGTGGCCCACAACGCGGCCAAAACCATCGGAAACCAAACGGTCGATGCTCGAACCGAACCCGAGACTCAGACGGTGGTGCTGCCATGACCGCTGACCCCCGGGTAGAGTCAGCGATCGATCGATCGGTCGAGCGAATTGGGCGGTGGACGGCGGCCAACACCACCCGCCGTTCCTTCCTCCACCGGCTCGGTCAGCTGGCGGTGGTTGTGGCCGCTGGTCCCACGATCGCCAGCCTCATCGTCCGCAAGGCCGAGGCACGGGTCTGCGGGCAAAGTGGCGTGACCCCAAAGTGCAGCACCTTCGATTGTGGCGGCCCCGGCGATGTGTGGGGATGGTGTTGGTACGCCAGCGACGGGTGTTGCGCCAACGGCGGACTCAAGAAGATCTGTGACTGTTGCACCGTCGACTACCCGAACGTCCACGGCTACTGCCCAAGCGGCACTAATGTCCGTTGCATCGTCGAGAGCTGCGGGACCGACCCGCGTGTACTCGCCGTCGATCTGACGGCGGTGCCGTGGCGGTCGGGCGTCGGCTATGGCCACGGTGCGATCGCCAAATCGGCGCTGGCCACCAGTGCGGTACGGCGAGCGGTGGTAGCTGCCGACAGCGATCGATGGATGCAGTACATCGGGGCCCCACTGGCCAGTGTCGTCGGTGGCCCGTTGTTGGGAATCGGTCCCGGTGGTCCCTCACCAGCCGATCGTCAACTGCTCGGTTCGCTCGGTGTCGAGGAGATTCTTGTGGTCGGCCCGGTCCCCGGCCTCGCCACCCTGTCCAGCGCAGGATTTGCCCTCGACACGGTGTCGTCGTCGGTTGGGCACGCCACGGTCAGTCGAGCTGTCGCCGATCGGATCGTCGAGGTATCCGACATCAATCGGACGGTGACCGTCGAACAGGTCGGCCTCTCGGCTGAAGCTGCCCCGGCGGCGGCAGTTTTCGCCGCTCTGGGTGGCTATCCGCTCGTCGTCGGTGCCGGTACCGCGGCTGCCATCGGCTGGCCAACGGTCTACATCGGCCCGGAACCGGTCGACCAGGGTTTGGTCCATGATCGCACCGTGAAGACCGACGTCGTCGGGGTATCGATCGAGCTCGCAGACTGGGCCGCCGCCATCCCAACCGTCGACCCGCAACGGGTCGCCATCGCACCCCACGGGAGTTCCGACGCAATCGGTCTCGCCAACCTTGCTGTTCCGCTCGTGCTCCACCCCCTCGGGCGGCTCGGACCGATCGAGCAGTGGCTACAGGACCACGCCGTGCGCTACGGGCGTCTCACCGAAATATTTCACGTAGACGGCCCAGGCCAGTTGTCGACCGATGAGTACTGGCGTCTCCAGAGCGCAGCCAATGGGTTCCGAGTCGATCAACTGCAAGGGGTCGCCGGCCAAGGATTGCCGGTGAAACGCCAGCCGTTGGCTGAACGACCGATCGGGAAGGCCAGGATCGACGGTGCCCTGGATTGGGGCAGCGAACCGACGCCGGCCTATTGGACGACCCACGGTCAGGCTCTCCGGCGTTAAGCCGAGAACCTGTGGACATGAATCCCGCCCTGATTCTCTCCCTCGGTGTCGCCTGCCTTGCGGCCATCCATACCCTCTGGTCGCCGTGAGGTCTGTCGGTCGCTGAGACCGTCGTGCCCTCGGTCAGGGGGCGTCATCGTGTATTGGTCGTCTGTTGGCTGGTCTGTGCCGGCACCGTCAGCGGCGGGCTCGCCGCCATCGTCGTGTGGCTTGGATGGTCGGTGGTACTGGCCATTGCCACCAGCGTCGGCATCGGGACAACCGGGTCGGCCTCTTCGGTGGTCATCATCGGATTGATAGCAGCCGTCGTCCTCGACGGAATGGTCCTCGTTACCGGTGGACCGAATCCGCCCCGACTCGAACGGCAGGTCCCACAGGAATGGGGCCGTCTCCTCGACCCGTCGATCGTTGCCGTTCTGTACGGTTCCAGATTGGGCGTTGGGCCGCTGACCATGCTGTCGACATGGATGTGGTGGGCGGCGATCGGTGGCGGAGCGATGCTCGGGCCCCTAGCCGCGGTATCGGCTGGCGCCACGTTCAGCTTGGTCCGGTTGGCGGTCATTGTGGTCGCCTCTCTCGTCGCGCCCCGGAATCATGCCGATCACTTCGCTCGGCTGCGCCGGCACGGCATACCGGCGAGGGCTGGACTCCTCTCGATAGCGGGCATCACGCTCGCCGCCGGACTCGCCGGATGCAGCGCCGCCGGCCCCGACCGGTCCGCCGAATCCGTCGCCGTAGGAGCGGCCTCCACACGAGCAGCAACACAAGCGAATGAACAAGCGACGCATCGGGAGGCCGCGGGACGACAACCCGCCGAACCGCTCATCGAACCCGCAGCATTGGAGGACGTCGTGCGAACCGCAACCGACCGCAGAGGAACAACGCAACGAGAGTCCATCGCCGATCCGATGTCGCTCGATGCGGTGGTGAGGTCCGACCAACAACCGGATGGGTTGACAGACACCGCCCCTCAACTAGGTGACCGGTCGGCCGAACCAGACGCGTTGGCCGACGTAATCGTGCCGTCGATCTCCGGTTTCCGTTCGGTCGACGAGCCAGCCGCCGACCGGTTCCTCGATCTCACCGCAGCGTCGGAGTTGCAGCCAGATCCGCTGGAAGAGGTGGCATTGCTGGAGACCCGCGGCTTCCGCGGAGGATGGACACGCGCCTTTCGCAGCGTTGGCAACGACATTGCCGTGGTCTCGGTCTATCACTTCAAAGATTCGGGACAGGCCGAGTATTACCTCGAAGATGGGCTGATCACGATCGGAGGATACGGGGGGTCGTTTTTCGACATCGAGGGCCTACCGGGGGTCCGGGGGTTTCGTCAGGAGTTCGAAGACGGAGACGAATCGGTGGTTTCGCTGGGCGCCGTCTTTCACGTCGGACCTCGGTGGTACCTGGTGTACCTGGTCGGTTCGCCGGAAACGACCACGCCCGACGTTCTGATCCCGGCCGTCATTTCGCAACAGAACCGCGCCCACGCTGTGGATGGACCAGCGAACTAACCGAATCTTTGGTCGAAAGAGACCTGCTGTGGTTGGCTGGTGCCGTGGAATCAAAGGACCTGGAGACGCTCATCATCACCGCGGCGAAAAACGGCGTGATCACCGTAACGATGAACAGACCGGAGAAAAAGAACGCCGCCAACGGTGTGATGTGGGACGAATTGCGGGCCACGTGGGACGAGCTCGCGCTCGACCCCACGGTTCGATGTGTGGTGATGACCGGTGCCGGTGATGGATTTTGCAGTGGCGCCGATCTCTCCGATGGCACCGGGGAGCGTCATCAGCTTCAGGCCATGAACCTCATCCATCGGACCGTTCAATCGCTGTATTCGATCATGGTTCCGGTGATCGCCAAGGTCAACGGCGTTGCCGCTGGAGCTGGCATGAACATGGCGCTGGCCTGCGATCTGATCGTGGCGAGCGATCAAGCTAGGTTCTCCGAAATTTTCGCTCGGCGCGGGCTATCGGTCGATTTCGGTGGGACGTGGATCCTGCCCCGCCTCATCGGGCTCCACAAAGCAAAGGAGCTCGCCTTCTTTGCCGACATCATCTCCGCTGCCGAGGCCGAACGGTTCGGGATCGTGAACAAGGTCGTGGATCACGATGAACTCGACGACACCGTCGCCGCCTGGGCCGACCGGCTCGCCGCTGGGCCACCACTGGCGCTGGCTATGACCAAACGGTTGCTGACCCTCAACGCCTCGGCAGATTTCGCCTCCGCCCTGGAGGCCGAAGGCATGGCTCAAACGGTCAACGTTGCCACCGACGACACCCGAGAGGCGGTACGGGCCTTCCTCGACGGACGGGAGCCGCAATTTCGTGGCCGCTGATGATTCCAGCCGTCTCGGCGGCGTGTCCGTAGGCGCTGGGACTATTCGGCGTTCACCGGCGAAGGACCGTGTTGCAGCGGTCTCGGTTTTCTCGCAGTTTTCGCCCTGGTCTGCCACGGTCACGAAGGTGGATCACCCTTTGGGCAATGTTGCGTTACAGTGACGGGGATTCGCCAAGGCGGCTGGAATGTTCGTCCGCCAACCAACGTTCTCATTATTTGAGGTGATGCGTCCCTGCATCGCCAAAGCGGAGGGAGTACATCCTGTGACTGAGCTGGAAGAACTCGACGTTACCGATATCACTACCATCGAAGAGGCACTCGCCCTCATCGACAAGGGTCTCGGTGGGCTGACCGAACGGCAGCTCGTGTCAGCGACCGAAGTAGCCGATCTTTTGCTCGATGTCCGATCCCTTCTCAGCGAACCGGCAACCGCCAGCGAAACGGCGGCAACCACGGCGGCGGCGCCCACCGGCTAACGGACACGTCGACTACAGATCATCGTTTCCCGCTCGCTCTGTCTCCCGATTGAGCGGCATATTTGTGGTTCGATCGGCCCCGCTCGCGTCAGTCGAGCGGGGCGATTCGGCGGGCGGCGACTCCCAGCGCACTACCTATGATGGCGCCGGCGGCAACGTCAGATCCATGATGCATCCGGTTGTGGACACGGCTCGCCGAGACGACCGCGGCCATGCCCCACCAAACGGGACGCAACGTCGGCACCGCCTCTCCCAGCAGGACAGCCGCTAGGCAGGCCGAGCTGGCATGGCCGCTGGGGAAGCTTTTGGTTGCTGGTCGTCGAACCTCGAATTTCCGATCGGCGAGCAGTTCTGGTCGTTCTCGGACGAAGATGTTCTTAAGTCCGCCGTTGACGATGGCCGATTCAAGCCCCAGCGAGACAGCGAGACGGAGCGCGTGGGCTCTCTTTGATGGATCGAGGACGGCCATCGTGAGGCCGATGGTATGCCATGCTCGTGAATAGTCGGCTGCCTCGCTTGCGATGTAGAACAGCCGGTCGATCGTAGGTGATCCGCGTACCGGGTCGAACAGATCGTCGGCGGCCCTATCGAATCGGCGGATAATGTCGCGCACCTTGCTAGCCAAGGTTCGTAGTGTAGGGCTCGGGTCGTGTCCCGCCCCGCAACTTCCACGGTCTCTGATACGGGCCCGATAGTGTCAAACCGTGACCAGTGAATCGACGACCGACCTTGGCGATTTTGCGGTACGAGATGCCAACGCACGGTTCTACCGGGCGTTGGAGGAGGCCGACCTCACCGCCATGTTCGGCATGTGGGTTCAGACCGAAGACGCTGTTTGTGCGCACCCTGGCCGTGCCCCGTTGACCGGGTGGGCACAGATCTCGGCATCTTGGGAAGCGATCCTAACCTCTGGCGGAAACCCGCAGATCATCACCAGCGAGGAGACGGTGACCCGTCGGGGCGCAGTGGCCTGGGTGACCGTAACCGAAAACATGATCGCCGACGGCCAGACTGGGGCTGCGGCCGCGCTCAACATTTTCGAGCACGACGGCGAGCGGTGGCGAATCGTTGTTCATCACGCCGCGCCCGTGCTCGCTGTGGCATCGTGACAGCTGGGTTTTGACCTAGCCTCCGGGCCGGTCCAAGCCGAGACAGACCTTGCACTGGTCGTCCCAGCTGACCGAGGCCGCCGCCGTCCGGTCGTCGTCGGACTGATACTGGGGTTGGGGCGATCTGCTGGTGCGGGTGTCGCCGGCGGGGACTCCGGTCTGACCGGTGTCTTGTCGGGTCCTACTCCACGACAGAGGATCGGCTCGCCACTCGTCGTCGTGCCACCGGTATGGGAGGTCGACGATCGTTCCCGGTTCATCGATGGCATGACCAGCCCGTAGGCCGTCGAGCAACAGCTGTCGTTGCCCCTCGGGATCGTGGGGAGCCCCGGTGGTGTGGCCAAGCGGCCCGTCCACGAATACCGAACGCGGTGGATTGGCTGCCGCCGTTATCGTCCGGGCCGACGTGAACCCGATGGTCGGTAGTCCGGCCGCTTCGAGATGGCGTGCGATCAGACCGACCGACTGGTGGCATACCGGTCAAACGGGGATGAGAAGCACCACGTCGGGTTTTTGGGCGGCGCACCGTTCAACGAGGGTTGGTGCGGTCTCGGTCTCAAGTCTGCGAACGGAGTATATCCCGCCCATGAATCCGTAGGCTTCGCTCGTCACGCCACCGATCTCGCCACGCGCCGCTAGCTCATGCAGTCGATCGAGTGGAAAAACGCAGTTGGGGTCCGCCCTGGCGTCGGTTTGGTCATAGGCGAAGTGAGCCGTCCGCAGTTCGGCGGAAGCGGTCTCAGATGGGAGTACCCGAATCGACGTGTCGTCTTTGGTGTGAAACGCCACCTGCCCACGCCGGTAGACTCCCCCTGAGCCGACGAGGGTGATTCGGCACTCCGGTAACGGCTTGGTCAACGGCGTGAACGGCGGCGGGCTGCTCCGTTCGGCCCACCGGTACCGGTCGTAGCCGAGCGAGTTGTACAGGCGGGTTGTCTGTTCGATGTAGTCTGCGGGGGGTTGTTCCGACCGACCGGAGACGAATTCGCTCACCCTGGTGAATCTAGTCCGGATTTTTCCAGGCCTCGATGTTGGCTACTCGTCGACCTGGTCAGGTCGCCCTACCGGTGTCACGGGGCATGTTTGGCCAACCCGATGTTTGGTACACGTGCGACTTGGGTAACTATTTTGCTGTGCGTAGTGTTTGGTACGTACAAATCAGGTCGGTGTAAGAAGGTCGATGTAGGAGATGTGCTCATGAGAGTGTCGCATTGGATAGCCACAGGTGTGTTGCTTGGTGCAAGTTTGATTGCCGGTACGGCCGTTGCCCAGGCCGCCGGCAACGACCTTCCGATTCTGACGTCAGGGGGAAGTATTCATTACCTTTATGAATCTGGCTACGAAGATATCGTCGCTCACCATAGTGAGGATTCACCTCAGCACTATGGGAGATTTGACAATATAGAGAGTGATTTCGATCAAGAAAAGGTCGGTGAACGCCTCAAAGATGTCTTCGGAGAGACTAGTCACGTAAGGGTACGTTGGGAGGACGAGCCGCCATCGACTGGCGGCTACGGCACAGGATACGCGTTGCGATGTCGGAAAGATGGCGACCGTATTGGGGTGGATAGTTCGGGAAACGAGACTCATTGTTTTGAGTTCTATTTCGATACTAATGCCGGTCACTATTTCATAAAGTCCGCTTCCCCGAAAACCCCATAAGATCTGACGCGGCTCGAACTTCTGTCGTGGCGAGTTGCTTCGATGGGTGGTGTCGACCCGAAGGCTGCCACGTGAGTAGCGAGCGTAGAAGCAGGTCGCCTCAACGAAGTGACCGGATACCGACGGGGAACCCTTAGCGACAACGGTTTCGCAGCCGACAGGGGAGGGTACGTAAGAACGTAATTGCCACTGTGTTAGAACTTGAACCACCACGGCGGCCAACTACCCTGACTCCGTTCGTCTCCTACCCCGAGGTCGCACTGATGCCAGATCCGATCACCAAGCTTCTCGTTGCAAACCGGGGAGAGATCGCCATCCGCATTTTCCGGGCTGCTAACGAACTCGACATCGAGACCGTTGCGGTCTACACGTGGGAGGACCGTCAATCACTTCACCGGATGAAGGCAGACGAGGCCTACCAGCTGGGAGCCCCCGGTCATCCGCTGAAACCCTACCTCGATGTCGAAACGGTAATCGAGGCCGCCCTCGATGCCGACGCCGACGCCATCCATCCCGGCTACGGGTTCATGTCTGAGAACCCGGAACTGGCCGAGGCATGCGAACGGAACGGCCTGACCTTCGTCGGGCCACCGTCATCGGTGCTTCGGCTTTGCGGAAACAAGATGTCGGCACGGCAGGCGGCCGAAGCGGCAGGCGTCCCGGTGTTGAGCCAGTCGGTCGAAGTTCACGCCGACACCGCGGTCGACGCCGCTGAAGCTATCGGGTTCCCCATATTCGTCAAGGCCGCCTCGGGCGGCGGCGGTCGAGGGTTGCGTCGGGTCGACACTGAAGCCGACCTGCCCGCAGCGGTCGACGCCGCACGTCGAGAGGCCGCGTCGGCGTTCGGTGACCCGACCGTGTTTCTGGAACAGGCGGTTATCGACGCCAGACACATCGAAGTTCAGCTGTTGGCCGACGGGACGGACGTCCTCCATCTCTACGAGAGAGACTGCTCGGTTCAACGGCGACATCAAAAAGTGGTCGAGATCGCCCCCGCCCCAAAGCTCGACGTTGAACTCCGCGATCGGATCTGTGAGTCGGCGGTCAGCTTCGGCCGACATATCGGCTACGTCAACGCCGGTACCGTCGAGTTCCTGGTCGGAACCAACCCGGGGGTCGGGAGCGACAACGACAGTCGGTTCGTATTCATCGAGATGAACCCTCGGATCCAGGTCGAACACACGATCACCGAGGAAACGACCGATATCGACATCGTCCGCACCCAACTACAGGTGGCGTCAGGTCGAACGCTGAGCGAACTGGGCATGGAGCAGGCCGGCATCGAACAACGGGGAGCGGCGCTCCAATGCCGGATCACCACCGAGGATCCGTCAAACGGATTCCGGCCCGATACCGGTCGTATTCTTGCCTATCGTGATCCCGGTGGCGCCGGGGTCCGCCTCGATGGAGGCGGTGGGTACCAGGGAGCGGAAGTCACCCCATACTTCGACTCGATGCTGACAAAGCTCACGTGTCGAGGGGCGACGTTTGAGATTGCGCTGGCCAGGGCCCGGCGATCCCTTGCCGAGTTCCGGGTCAGAGGGCCAATGACCAACATCGGTTTCCTACAGGCCCTGCTCCACGATCCGCAGTTCGAAGCAGGCGGTGTCACGACCTCGTTTGTCGATGAACGGCCAGAGCTGGCCGAGGGCGTCGTCAGTTCGGATCGAGCCACCAAGCTTCTTCGCTGGTTGGGCGAGGTGACGGTCAACCGCCCGAACGGCGATGCCCCCAGCATCGAAGATCCGAGAGCGAAGCTGCCGGAAGCGCCGTCTGGGCCGATGGTCGGCACGAAACAACGTCTTGACGAGCTTGGACCAGCCGGGTTCGCCAGCTGGATGAGAGAGCAATCGGCGCTCCTCGTTACCGACACGACGATGCGGGATGCCCACCAGTCGATACTCGCTACCAGGGTCAGGACCGCCGACCTTGTGGCCGGCGCTGGTTTCGTCGCCGCCGGCAACCCGGAACTGCTAAGCCTCGAGTGTTGGGGTGGGGCGACCTACGATGTTGCGCTTCGTTTCCTACACGAGGACCCGTGGGAGCGGCTTGAACGGCTGCGCGAAGCGGCTCCCGGCGTGTGCCTCCAGATGCTGCTTCGAGGGCGCAACACGGTCGGATACACCGCGTACCCCGACCGGGTGGCGCAGCGATTCGTGTCCGAAGCCCGCCGTACCGGCGTCGATGTTTTTCGGGTATTCGATGCCCTGAACAACATTGACCAGATGAGGCCGGCCATAGAAGCCGCTCTCGATGTCGATGGCCTCGTCGAAGGAACGCTCTGCTATTCAGGCGACCTCTCGAACCCAGCCGAAACGATTTACACCCTCGACTACTACCTGCGCATCGCCGAAGAATTGGTGGAGAGCGGCGCCCACGTGCTGTGTGTCAAAGACATGGCAGGCCTTCTTCGGGCACCAGCGGCAGCGACGCTCGTCACCGCCTTGCGCGATCGGTTCGACGCTCCGGTTCATCTCCACACCCACGACACCGCAGGCGGTCAGCTAGCTACCTACCTGGCGGCAGCTGAGGCTGGAGTCGACGCGGTCGATGGCGCGGCAGCGCCACTTTCCGGCATGACCTCACAGCCGTCATTGCCGGCCATCGTGGCGGCATTCGCTCACTCGGAGCGAGACACCGGTCTCGACCTCTCGGCGATAAGTGCCATGGAACCGTATTGGGAAGCGGTCCGTCGGCTCTACCGGCCGTTTGAGGCCGGGCTTCGCAGCCCGACCGGCAGCGTGTATCACCATGAGATTCCCGGTGGCCAGCTGTCAAACCTTCGCCAACAAGCGATCGCTGTCGGCCTCGGTGAAAAGTTCGAACTCATCGAGCGTCTCTATGCCGCATCCGATCGAATGCTGGGACGGATCGTCAAGGTCACGCCGACGTCGAAAGTGGTCGGCGACCTGGCGCTCCAGCTGGCGGCGACCGGAACCAGCGTCGACGAATTGGCCGCCGACCCAGCGTCGGCCGACCTTCCGGACAGCGTCATCGGGTTCCTGCACGGCGAGCTTGGCGAACCGGCCGGTGGATTCCCGGAGCCGTTCCGGACCGAGGCACTGCAGGGTCGGAGACCGGCGCGGGGTCCGGTCGAGCTGACGCCCGACGACCGCACGGCGCTCGAAAGCGATGACCCGACCACGGTTCGAGCCACCTTGTCCCGGCTGTTGTTTCCACGACCGTCGGCCGAGTATTTGGAACACCGACAGGCATACGGTGATCTCTCGCTTTTGCCGACCCGAATGTTCCTGTACGGGATCCACGTCGGCGAATACGACGCCCCGATCGAACTGGAACGCGGCGTGCGGCTGCTCGTCGGGCTTGACGCCGTCGGCGAAGCGGACGACAAAGGCGTCCGGCGGGTCGTATTCCGGCTCAACGGGCAGTTACGACCGCTCGATGTCATCGATCGATCGGCCGACGTCGCGACCATCGCTGGAACCGAGCAGGCCGATCCGACCAACCCCGGCCATGTCGCCGCGCCGTTCACCGGAATTGTCACCGTTCAGGTGTCGCCCGGAGACCGAGTTGCCGCCAACCAACCGGTGGCGGTGATCGAGGCCATGAAGATGGAGTCGGTGATTTCGGCGCCGATCGACGGAGTTGTCGAACGTCTCGGCGGGCCGATGGTCGGCTCGGTTGAGCCAGGCGATCTGGTCGTCGTTCTCGCACCCCCACCTCTATCAACAACAACCGGCTGACGCCTCCGGCCTGAACGCGATGGGCAGGTGCGCCGACCGGATCAACCGAAGACCGCTTGGCGCGCTACGGAATCGTTGCGGTCAGGTCGGTGCAGAAACGCCGGTCCTCCCATGCGTCGGCCTCGCCGGGATCATCGGTCTTGGTGGCCACGCCGGACACGAGACGGGCCGGTGTCCATTCGTAGCCGAGTATCTGATCGCCGATGACGGTTATCGTCAATACGCCGGATTCGGTGCCCGTCCCATCGAGGCGGTAGAACACAAAGTTGCCGAGGCCATAGTGGACGACCGCACCGTCTTTGACGCCTCCCCCCTGAACGCGGTGGGCATGGGCGCCGACGACGATCTTGGCGCCGGCCGCTATCAGCTCGTCGGCCAAGGAAGTTTGGTCTGCTGTCGGGCAGGTCTCTCCTTCGACACCCCAATGCAGGAAGGCGATGACGATGTCGTGATCGACGGTCGCTCCCGCGACCGTGGCGACCAGCCGGTCGACGTCTTTGGCCGATGCCAACCCCGGTTGGCCTTCGGTGGCCGTCCATTGGGCCTGCAGGTTGCTGTCGAGGACCTGGGTTGCGCCGATGACGGCGATCGTTGTGCCGTCGATGGCCGTGGTCCACGGAGTGTAGGCCGCATCGGCGTCGCCGCCGCCGCCGACGAGTGGGAAATCGGCGTCGGCTGCGGCAGTGAGAGTGTCTTGTAATCCGACCGGTCCGTAGTCCATCCCGTGATTGTTGGCCACCGAAACGACGTCGATACCGGCTCGGCGTAACGCCTCAAACGCCTTGGGATCGGCCCGGAAGTTGAACGCTTTGTCCGACGGTTGCCCGCGATCGGTCACCGCCGTCTCAAGGTTGGCGATCGCAAGGTCGGCGTCGGCCATCAGATCGGCAATCGGGTCGAGCATCGTGGGTTGGTCGTCGGCCAAGCGTTCGGCCAGGAACCCCTCGAAGTGGATGTCTCCGCCAAAGGCGATGGTCACCGGTCTAGTCGGACGCTCGTCGGTCGGGGTCGCCGCAGGCAAAGACCCCGCTGTCGGTGAGTCGACGCCCATCGGGTTTATTGTCGCTTGTTCATCGCTTGGTTGTTCATCAATAGTGCTGGATTGACGATCATTGGAAATGGCTATCAGCACCGTTCCAGCGACGAATAGAAGCGCAATAGCCGTCGTAGCCCGTTGGTAAAAGCCGATCAAGACCCACGAAAGTAGTGGAAATAGTCGTCTGGGTGGCGCAGGCTTGACGATCCTCTCGGGATCCACCCTCGCCGGGTTTGATCGTGGTCACCGTTGCGACCTGAACGCTAGGCGGCGTCTGCCTCGGCGTGGTCGGTGAAGGCGCCTCGGCTGGTGAATAGTCGCCGGCGCCAGCGGTGCGGTGTGAAAAGGGCAGCCCGAGGATAGTCCTCGAACAACCAGCGAGCGAAGTTGCGCCTTGTCCAATCGGAGGCGCCGGCGACGGCGATCGCGGTATCGGCACCACGCGGCTTTGAAAGGACCGACGACAGACGGCCGGCCAATCGGTGGTCTCGTACCATTGACCGCTCCAACTCGGACCGGTAGTGCCGACCAGCTTCGGTCGGCCGGTCGAAACCGGCATCGGCGATGGCGGTCGCGGCCAACCGGCCGGTTTCGATGGCCTGGCCGATGCCCTCGCCGGTCATGGGGTCGGTTGCTCCCGCAGCATCGCCGACGAGGATGGTGCGACCGACCACGGACGGTATGTCGCCAAGTCGGGCGGGGATCGGCCACGCTCTATGAGGCGCTTCCGGCGTCGCGGTCGATCCGAGGGCGTCCCGAATGTGAGGTCGTTGCAGCACGTCGAGCCACCGCTCTTTCATGAACTGCACGCTGATGCCCGCTCGTCGCACGATACCGAACCCCACGTTCGCCGAGTTCTCGTCAACCGGGAACGCCCACACGTAGCCCGGAAGCAGGTCGGGCTCGAACCAGATGAGTAGCTCCCGGGCCGCGGCGCCGGTCACCCCGTCGAAATACTGGCGGAAACCGTGCCAATCGCCCCGATAGCCGGTGGTGTCGATGCCGGCCAGTTTGCGAGTGGTCGACCACATGCCGTCGGCCCCGATGATGTACCGGGCCTCGATGGACAGGAGGCCCTGTCTCCCAGCCGCCTCGATGGCTACACCATGGCTCGACTGCGAGAGCGTCGTCAGTTCGTACCCTTCGAACACCGTGGTGCCCGCCTGGCGAGCCATTTCGAGCATGGCGATGTCGAGTTCGGACCGTCGGGCGACGGCGGCGAACAAACCGCCGGCGGGTCGGCCGTCGAGGCGGGGGAGTGGGAATACGACCTCTCGACCACGGGGGCTGCGGACCCGAACGTCGACGATCGACCGCCAGCTGGGCACCGCAGCCGGATCGAAGCCGAGGTCGTCGAGGTGTCGCAGGGCGCTAGTGGTGAGACCATCGCCGCAGCATTTGTCGCGGGGGAAGGTCGACTTGTCGATCACTACGGTTTCGAGGCCTGCTCGGCTGGCCTCGATGGCGGCCGCCGATCCGGCCGGGCCGCCGCCGACAATGACCAGATCGGTCGTCACTCGCCTAGGTAGATCCGGATTCACAAGGTGAGGGTATTCGCTACCACCGGTGGTCTGTTAGGTCGAGACCATGGACGATGAGCTAGAACGTCTACTTCAGCCCTCTGGTTCGTCCGGTGGAGTTGTCGGGTTGCCGTTGCAGTCGAGGCCCTCATCGGGCCGATATGCCGCGAAAACAGAGTCCTCGTTCTCGGAGCCGTCCTCGAACGTGATGAGCCGGGGCGTGATATCGATGCGGCATTGACGGTCCGAAGATCGCCGACGGTCGAGGGCCACAACCTCGCGGTGTTTGGTCGAGTAGAACGTCACCGTTATCGAGGTGGGGGTGTAGTCGTTCCAAACCAGAATGCCGTAATCGGTGTCGTTCTTGACCCGAAGGTCCGGCTTGCGCCAGGAGATCGTCGCTTCACGGCCCCGCGGGTAGCGAGAGATGTAGATCGAGTGTGACTGATACTCGATGAATTCGATACCGGCGAAGAAGCTGGCATTGAAGAACGTCGTGGCGTACTGGCTGATTCCGCCGCCGACCTGATCTTCGAAGTTTCCTTGGGCGATCGCTCCGGCGGCTACGAACCCTTTCGCTCTCGTCCGCTCGCCGACATGACCGTTCAGCGAGAATTCCTCACCGGGCCGGATGATGACGCCTTGGGTCAGGTCGGCGAAGCGTTGAATATTGGTAACACGACCTTCGCAGCACGCATGTTCGGTGGTGAAGCTGCTCACTTCCTCGATGATTCCGAGCGACTCCAGCTCCGCTACGCCCTCATCCTTGTCGGTCACGATCGGCTGTAGTCGTACGGTCCGAAGCTCAACTTCTTCGTCGGTCGACTCTTCGCCCTCATCATCCTCGTCCGGGGTCGCGGTGACCGGTTGACCCAGGACATCGAGTACGTCCTCGGCGACGCCTTCGGCGCAGCAGATCACGGTCTCGGAGGCGGGGACGATAAGCGGCTCGGCGTTGACGATTCGGAACTTGGCCTGCTGATCTTCCTCGCCGAGGCTGGGGAACAACGGCTTGAGGTCTTCCAGTACATCTTCGTCTTCGATCGTCCAGCCCAGTTGCCGTTCGGAATCGGACCCGTCGTCCCCGTTTTCGCCGGGTTCCTCGATCAACGTCGCCCACGATCTCATGAGAGCCGGTTCGATCTCGACTTCTTTGTCCAACACCTGGACGGCTACCGATTGTTTGGTTTGGTCGTTGATCTCATCGGCCACGGCCTGGACAGCATCGGTATCGAGTATCGGTTCGGCCTGGATCTCCTCAAGCTCCAACCGGTACGGATCACCCGATTCGACGGCTGCGGGTAGAAGGTCGATCAACTCGTTCCCGTCGATCGTAATTCCAGCGGCGCCGGGGGTGACGACCAACTCCTCGCCCCGGAGCAGCATCTCGGGTTCAACCGCCGGGTTGAGCTCGGAAACGATCAGTTCGCTGGCTGCCTCGGTGGCCGCGTCGCCATCCACTGCGTATCGATTCTGCACGGTTTGCCGGTTGAACAGACCGGCAAACCAGGTGAACGGTCGAGCGACGAGCAGGCCTTCCCGGTGAGCCGACAGGGCCTGGTCCGCCATGTAGTCGTTGTCCAGACGAACGCCGAGGGCCAGCGGGTCGGTTGTGATCTCTGACTCGCCGACGGTGACGACGAGGGGCAGGGAGCTGAGTTCGTCGGTTCGCTGGTCGAGGATGGCGTCGATCTGGCCGCGATCGAGGCCGCTGACATCGGTTGCGCCGATGTAGACGTTTCGCATGGCCTGGCCGGCGTGCCGGGCGGTGTCGATGGTGGAGGCGATGACCAACAGGGCGATCGCAATGACCACGGTGCCGAGCAGTACAACGAGCGCTCGAGGCACCGGCCGCCTGTCCGGCTTGGCCTCGATCGCCTTGGCCTCCGGTTGTGCGGTATCCGACCCCGGGGGTGAAGGCGTCTTCGGAGTTGCGGGTTGATCGGTGGTTGTTTGTTTTGTGGTGTCGGTCTTGGTGGTCGGGCCCGGAGTTGCGGGTTGGTCGGTGGTTGTTGGTTTTGTGGTGTTCGGGTCGGGGGGTGGTGGTTGGTTGGTGGTTGTTGGTTCTGTGGTGTCGGTCTTGGCGGTCGGGTCCGAACCTGAAGGTTGAGCGTCGGGCCGTGTGTCCGTCGCCGTCGCATCCGTGCCGATCCGAGGCCCTGGTTGTCCATCGGTTTCGGTCTTGTCGTCCGTGGCTGGTGGTGGGGCGGGTTCCGGGCCGCTCGGAGGCGGAGGCGGCGCCGGGTGAGGGCGCGTGATGTCATTCAAACCACTGTCCGGCTCGGACTCCGCACCCGTCGCCTGCCGCGGAAGCTCTGTTGTCTTGACTGCCTCGGGTTTCTCCGAGGTCGACTCGCCCGCCGGTTCGTCGACGAGGAGCTCGGCCAGCAGCTCGTCGACGGCACTGCGAGCTTCGTTGTAACTTGGCGCCTTCGCCGGATCGGTACTGTCTTCTGGTGCTGGTTCGGTGGTGTTTTCGGCGGCCGGATCGGTGCCGTCTTCTGGCTCTGGTGCTGGTTCGGTGGTGTTTTCGGCGGCCGGCTCGGTGCTGTCCGCCGGTTCCGGTTCGGTGGGGTCTTCCGTGGCCGGATCTGTAGGTTTTAAGACCGGCTCGGCCGAGTTGTCGAGCGGTTCCGCCGACCCGGGAGTCTCATCCTCGGTTTGCGCCTTGGGCGGTTGGCCGGAGGTGTCCAAGGTCTCGACTCCCTCACCTGAAGGTTCATCCATGGCGTCGGATGCGTGTTTGATGGTGCCCTCGATTGGTCGCGTCTCAGGCGCGGTGTTGTCTGCTTCTTGGTTGCTCGAGTCGGCCAACTGTCTGCCCTCGCCGTCTTCGCGTACCGGCGCACCATTCTGTCATGAAGACCATAGACAGTTCGGTCATCCCGACGGTCGCAACGAGGTCGACACGAGTTGGACGCCGTGACGGGTGAAGTGGAGTGGACGGTGGCCGCCTAAAAGGCGGCGGTGACACGAATGGGGAGTTCGGAGCGTTTGTCGATCTCGATGCTCACACCGGAGAAGTCGTCGGCCGAGAGATCGGATCGGATGGCTTCAGGTCCGATCTTCAACACCGGGCTACCGGCCTGTTGACCTGAGGCCACCCCGGCCGGCGAGTCCTCCACCACGAGGCACCGTCGGGCGTCGAAACCCAACAGATCGGCGGCGAGGAGAAAACCGTCGGGTTCAGGCTTGCCCCGTTCCACCTCGTGACAGCCGATGATGAGCGAGGGAACCCTCAGTCCGGCGGCTCGGAGTCTCGCCGTGGCCAGTCGGCGATCGCAGGCGGTCACGATGGCGACCCGGTCGTCCGGAATCGACGAAAGGAACCGGTCGGCTCCAGCGATGGCGGTGACGTCGTTGCTGTCCTCGGATTGCCAGTCAAGCAGCTTCTGTTCCTCGCTCTGCACGGTTGCTCGATCGGTGTTGTCGAGGAACATGTCGATCATCTCGGCCGCGGTACGGCCGGGGAGGCGGCCGACCAGCGACTCGTATGTCTTGCTGTGTTGCCCCGCCCATCGCCGCCACGAACGCTCGATCGAGGCAGCGGAGTCGACAAGGGTGCCGTCGAGATCGACGAGCATCGCCGCAACCTCGACCTGCCATCGAGTCATCTACTCGAAACCCACCGGCCGGCAGGGTTGGTACGGGGCTTCGAGAGAGGCGATCTCGTCGGGGGACAGCCGCACATCGAGCGCTTGGACCTGTTCCAGGACCTGGTCGACCTTCGTCGCCCCCACGATGGGGGCCACGACACCCTTGGCCAGCAGCCACGCCAGCGAGACGGCTGCCATGGGGACCTCATGAGAAGCAGCGACCTCCGCCACACGATGCCTGATTGTCGCCTCGGCTTCATCGTTCATGCCGTACAGACTGTCGCCGAACGAGTCGTCCGATGTCCGGTCGGTGTCGTCGAGCGAAGGGTCGCGGGCCAGGCGACCCCGAGCCAACGGACTCCACGGCACGACGGCGATCTCCTGGTCGGCGCAGAGCTGCATCATCTCCCGCTCCTCCTCCCGGTGCAACAGGTTGTAGTGGTTCTGCATGACCACGAACCGCCGGGCACCCTGGAGGTCGGCGGAGAACAACAGCTTGCAGAACTGCCAGGCGAACATCGACGACGCGCCGGCGTACCGGACTTTGCCCGAGGAGATGAGCGAGTCGATGGCGTCGATCGTTTCCTCGACCGGTGTCGACGGGTCCCACCGGTGGATGTAGAGCACGTCGAGGTAGTCCATCTCCAGCCGCCTGAGGCTGGCCTCGACCTCGGTGATGATCGTCTTGCGGGACAGGCCCTGAGCATTCGGTCCAGCACTCATCGGCCCGAAGACCTTCGATGCGATCACGAGTTGTTCCCGGTCGGTCAGCCTCCGGACCAGTCGGCCCAGGATCTCCTCGCTGGTGCCGTCCGAGTAGACGTTGGCGGTGTCAAAGAAGTTGATCCCCTCATCCAGAGCGGCTCGGACGAGTTCACCGGAGCCCTCCTCGTCCAAGGTCCACGAATCGGCGCCTCGCTCCGGAAGGCCGAAGCTCATGCATCCCAGACACAATCGTGAGACCTTGAGGCCGGTGCGGCCGAGGGGTACGTATTCCATGATCAGCCCTTCGTCAATGTCGAACGTGCGGCCAGCAGTTCCGGGTACCGCCGGGTCGGGTCACCGTAGCGATTTCCGGCTCGATCCCGCCCCCTGGCCAAGTACACCTGATGGTAGGAGCCGGCTTCTTCATGTTTGAACCGGACCGACGTGCTCATGTAACGCATCGTGAAACCGCATCGACGGCGGTCGCTGGTGTTCGGCTCGCTGCTGTGGACGAGGGCCGCGCTGTGCACCGACATCTCGTTTGGCGACAGTTCGACCAGCGTCGGTGACGATGTCGAGTAGGTGGTGTCGAGTCGCTCGTCGAACACGAATCGTTCGTCGTCGAGGGCGCCGTGGCCGAGGATGCCCTGGCGGTGAGTGGCCGGGATGACCTTCATACAGCCGTTCGCCCGGTCGGAGGGGTCGATGGCCAGCCAAACCGTCAGGGCCTTGGTGGCCGGAGAGATTTGGCGTTGCCAGAAGTACGCGTCTTGGTGCCAGGGTACGGGCTTGCCGTCGTGGGCCGGTTTGCAGAAGAAATGGGAGGAGAACACCGCGATGTCGGGGCCGATGAAGCGCTCGACGGTATCGAGGAGTTCGTCGTTGAGGATCCAACGGAAGACGGTCGGATCGTCGAAGTGCGGCACATCCATGTCCTCAGGGCGTTCACCTTCTCCGAGGGAGGCGAACCGCTGCTCGAAGTACGCCTGGAGGTCCTCGAATTCGTCGGATGGTAGGCCGTTGCTCATCGTCACATATCCCTGTTGCCGGTAGTGATCGACGGGATCTTCCGAAGGTCTCATGTCAACTCCTCGCAGTTATCGGTTTGCCGGTCGTCACCGTCTCGAGGACGGCCAGGGTCCGCCTGATATCGGTATCGGGCAGGTAGTGGTCCTCTACCCGGGCTCTGGCCGCTTCCCCCAATCGGTTCCGCAGCGCCGGGTCGTCGAATAGTCGTCCGATCGCCGGGCCGAACGGTTCGCCGGGCTCGACCAGTAGCCCGGACCGATCGGGCTCAATCTGTGCCCGGAGCCCACCGACGGAGCTGGCCACCACCGGTTTACGTTTCCACATTGCCTCGGTCACCGTCAGGCCGAATCCCTCGGCCAGGCTCCGTTGGACCAACACGTCCGCCAGACGTTGCAGCGCGTTTACCAGCAAGGCGTTGTCGTTCTCGTCGGCCATCGGCAGTTTGAGCAAGGCGATACGTCGCCGGTCGACGTCATCGAGAGCACTCCAGCGTTTCAACGCGCGATCAAACAACTTCGGTTGATCCGGGTCATCACCGATTGACGACGGGTCGGGGCCGGCCAGGACGAGCGAACCGGACGGGCACGATCGGGCGAAGTCGTCGAGCAATCCGTGCATGTCCTTCAGCCGGTCCCACCGTGACACCTGGACGGCGATGGGTGGTCGCCACTCGAATCCAGGCGTGGACCAGACGTTGTGTCGTCGGTCCCCGGCCCGGTCGCCGGTCAGTCGGCCTCGGAGACGGGCGAACTCTTCGGTCGTCAACCGACGATGTTTGGGCGCGGTGGGTTCGATGACCGGAGGGATGACCACGTCGCCCGGTCCGGGGCCCGGCGGAGGTATGTGAAGGGGAATGGAGAAGATCCGGGCGTCGACGTGTTCCAGCACCGGATCGAGTACATCCCAAGCGACGGCCGCCGCTTCGTTGGGGGCGTCCACGCCGACGTGGCATCGCCACAGGAGCGGACCGGTGCCGAGGCGTCGAAGGCAGGGAGCCATGCTTGCGGTTTGGTGGTCGTGCAGGATGACTGCTGCGTTCGAGCCCGCCCGCTGCACGAATTGTCGGCCGAGTTCGTCACCGACGGTACGGTAGGTCCGCCGATTGTGCTCGTTGAGTACACCGGTCAGCGCATCGTCACCATAGGCCGCCAAACCCAACGCCTTCGTGAAGGCGAAGAACTCCGTGGGCGCATCGATCACTCCCCACCGTGCATCGACCCCGAGCCCTCTATAGAGGGGAAGGACCCGGCTCAGGAGTTCGGCCACCCCGCCGCCTCTGCCGGTCGAGTTGATGTGCCACAGAGGCGCACCGTTCAGCGTCGCCGCCAGTCGTTCGGCCGCTTCGGTCATGTACCGGGCCCGATCGACGCCGAGCATCTCCGCCAGTGCTTCGAATCGATCGTCGCCGTCGCCGAGGTCCTGTTCGTGAATACTCATGGCTCGATCTCCAACTACAGTAAAAAGGACCCTGTCAGATACGGGAAGAACATTGCTCCGATGCTGGCGGCCGACAGCGCTGTGCCGCTGACCCAGCCGTCCATCGAGGTGCGGGCGTTCAGAATCATGAACATGGTGGGGAACACCGGCGCCGACGCCAAGCCGATGAGGACTACGGCCAGGCCGGTCAGCTCTGTGCTCGACCGACCGGTGGCTCCGATCACGAAGCCGGTGGCGGCGACGCACGCCGCCCATTTCAGGATTGTGGTAGGTGATAGCCGCGAGAACGCCGGGATCCAGAGCAGCCGGCCGAGTGTGATCGAGGCCCAGAACAGCGAGGTGAACATTCCGGCCGTCGCGGCGGAGGAAACGAGGTCGCGGGTTGCCACGAAGGAGGGGAGGAAGGCCGACAGACTGGCCTCCAAACCGACATAGAAGAACAGTGTTGCCGCCACTGCTCCTGTGATGGCGACCGAACCGTGTCGATCGGTCCCGTTCCCGGAGACCGGGGTGGACGGCTTGTCTTCGACGTCGTTGTTCCAATCGTCCAGTCGGGCGGAGGGGAAAAAGAGGATGAAGGCCAGGCCGAGCGCGGCGGCGATGAAGCACGGGACGAGGTAGGAGACATGAAGCCCGAGCCCGACGGTCAGTACCCTGGCGATGATGATCGGCATCAGGAGCGAACCTGCTCCGAGGGTGATGTCGGCGGAGCTGATGAGCTTTCCCGCCGACCGACCCCGGCCCTTTATCAACAACGTGTTGACCGTGACGATCAGGAACGTCTTGGACAGTCCGAGCCCGAACGCAGCCACACTCAGCGTCTCGAAGCCGTTCATACGGGGCACGACCAACACCGCGGCAACGATCCCGAGGCACCCCAGAAAACCCTGGGATCGGACCGATCCGAATCGGGCGTAGACACCGGCGAGCAATGAGCCGCAGACCGACCCGAACGCATCGAGTGACACGACCACAGCGAGGTCACCGACTGGACGACCAATCGATTCGCTGAAAATCAGAAGGCTTGGTCCGATCAACGCCGACAGTAAACCCACGAGCGAGAAGCCGGTCATACAGACCGCAACGAGAAATCTCTCGCTCCTCATCGTCTCGACCGGTCGGCCGGTTTCGGCCCCGTCAACCGTTAGTGATCCTGCGTCGCCCATCTCAGGTCCGGGAACAGCTAGGCAACGGTCCGCCCACCCTCGGTTTTCTGCTCACCAAGACGATCCCGTAGCAGCCCGACGAGGATGTGGTTCAAGCTGAGGGCCACGTCTTCGAAGTGGAAGTTGTTGTCGTTGCCCCCCGTCTGGCCCGGGAACTCGGAGCTACCCTCGACGACGAGCGCCAAGTCGGCCAGCTCGGCGCATGTGCCCCCCGACCCCTTCGACATCGAGAAGACGGTGGCCCCGGCCTTCTTGGCCACATCGACGGCGGCCACGATATTGGGCGAGTTCCCACTACCGCTGAACACCATGAGGAGATCGTCGGCCGTTATCACCCGCTCGATGGCGCAGGCGAAGACGTTCTCGAATCCTCGGTCGTTCGCCAGTCCCGTCAGCTCCGAGGCCGATCCGGCCAGGTTGCAAAACCGCAACGGAGGGAGGCCTTCGAGGCCGGTCGACCGCTTGTCGTCGGAGGCGAACGGGTGATGTCTGAAGTCGCAGAGGAAGTGATCGAGCGTGCCGGCGTTGCCACCGTTGGCCGCGGCGTACACCGTGCCGCCCTTGCTGTAGGTGTCCACGATCTGTTCGAGGAGTTCGTGGACAACCTCGGGCTTGACCTGACGGCGGACCGCCTCCTGCTCGTTGGTGTAGAGCTCGAGCAGTTCGGTCGTGCGATGCAGCCGGGCGCTGCGATGCTCTTCGTCGAGCCTTCCGCTTCCCCGGCCGCTGTCGTCACTCCAACGCACGACATCGTCGAGTTCGGGGGTACTGATCTCGATCGCTGTGTAGTCGGCCATGGCGATGACGCGGTGGAGGATCCGGGGCACGCTGGTCCACGCCGACCCCGGATCGTGTACCTGTGATGGAATTTCGTCGACGGCAATGGTGGCGTCGCTGTTGGCCGGCGCCGGCATGCCGTTCAGCACCTTCGCCTGCCCGACGACGAGATAGTTCGTCTCGGTCTTGTTGTCGTGGGATTGCAGCGACGACTGGAAGCCCTGTTTCATGTGGATCTGCTTGAGCGCGTACGGGCTGTCGGGGATGTTCTGGGTCAACCAAACCTCGTGGCCCCACGGCTTGTCGACCGTGTACCGATCCAATTCGAGGAGGCCTTCGACGCGCGGGGTGCCCGAGGGTGAAACCTCGCACGCGATGAGAATGGCCGTGGTTCCGTCATCGGCCGCGGTGAGCGTCGTGCCCTGGCAGGTGTGGAATCCATCCCACCGGGAGAAGCTGCGAAGACGGTCTCCCGGCACTTCGTCGACCAGGACTTCGCCGTCGATGACGACGACCGAGTAGAGGCGCTCACCCCCCGGGAGGTGCAGCGTGGCGTCGGGTTCGAGGACGACCTCGACCAGGTCGTATCTGGCCGAGTCGCCCAGGCCTTCGACGAGGGAGCGACCATGTGGTAGGAGTTGCTGGAGTGTGTTCATCTTCTGACCTTTCGGGTGTTAGGCGGCGACGACAGCCCGCAAGGTCGATGCGATCGATCGGGCATCGAGGCCGTAACGGGCGTAGAGGTCATCAGGAGATCCAGCCTGTCCGTAGTCGGTGACGGCCACGGCTCGGAATTCGACGTTGGCCCGGTTGTCGACCAGAAGGCGGGAAATCTCGTCGGTCAGTCCGCCCACTTGATAGTGATCCTCGATCACGACCACTTTGTCGTGACCGTCCAGCAGCTCGAGGAATGGTGCGGCCAGGACGGGCAGGCTGGAGATGTTGGCTATCGTCGGACGGGACTCGCCGTTGACCATTCCGCCGAGCGATTCGATCGTGGAGTGCACGGAACCTCCCATGGTCAGCACCAGGGTCTCCCGGCCCCTGACGATGACGTCGGGATGATGGGGCCGGAAGACGTAGTCGGGGGTATGGACTTCCGGTGTCGGCTGGCGGCAAAGGCGCAGGTATACCGGCTGAGAACCGGCCGCGATGTGCTCCATCATCCGGTTTGTCTCCACCCCATCGGCCGGTTGATAAATGGCCACATTGGGTAGCGTCCGGATCAAGGCCAGGTCTCGCAGACCCATCTGGGTCGGGCCGTCCTTTCCGATCGCGAGACCGGCGTGACTGCCTACGAGTACCACCGGAGCGTCGTTCAGTCCCACCGACTGGAAAATTTCGAGGAACTTGCCGGTGAGGAAGTGTCCGAAGCTGGCGACGAATGGCCGGTACCCCTCAAGAGCCAGCCCGGCTGCCACCCCGATCGCATTGGCCTCGGCGATGCCGCCCTCGAAGAACCGGTTCGGGTAGGCGTCTCTGAACTGCAGTGTCCTGGTGGCCGCGCCCAGGTCGCAGTTGACCACCACCACATTGTCGAAGGTGTCGCCGATCTTCACCAGCTCGCTGCCGAACCAGTCTCGGGTCGCCTTCATCGCCCACCACCGAGCACGGCCAGCGATTGGCTGGCACTGTCATCATCGAAGGTGGCGCCGTGTGCACCGTTGAGGGCGATGTGGCCGTCTCGGAGGAAGCCCTTCTTCGTCTCGGCCACGATGACCGACGGCCGATCTTGGATTTGCGTTGCATTGTGCGATGCCCGGAGAATCTGTCGCATGTCGTGACCGTCGATGGTCTGGACGTTCCATCCAAAGGCCTGGAACTTGGCTGCGAGGTCGCCGATGGGCATGACGTCTTCGAGACGTCCGTCGCTCTGCGACCGGTTGTGGTCGACGAACACCGTGGTGGTCCCGAGCGCTTGGGCCGATGCGAACATGAGCGACTCCCAGACTTCGCCTTCCTGACACTCGCCGTCTCCGAGCAGGCACCAGACTCGGCGACCCGATTGATCCATCCGGCAGGCGAGCGCCGCCCCGAGCGCCATGGCCAATCCTTGACCGAGTGCTCCCGTGCTGGCATCCACGAACTCGAGCCTTTGGCGGTCGGGATGGCCCTGGAGTGGCGAGTCGATTTGCCGGAGCGTCGGCGTCGTGTCCGGTATATCGCCGGCAATCATCAGGGTCGAGTACCAGGCCGGAGCGGCATGTCCCTTGGACAGCACGAACGTGTCTCTCCGGGAGCTGTCCTCCCATCTCATCAGGGAGAACCGCAACGCGGTGAGGACGTCCACGCAGGATAGTGAAGATGCGACGTGGCCGGATCCCGCCTGGTGGATCATCGTGATCGTCTGGCGACGAACATCATCGGCCAATTTGCCTAGGTAATTGGCGGCCATAATCGGTGACGGGTTCAAATTGGGTCGATAGTACGGAACCGTATTAGGGTGGATCTTCATGGGTTGACTCTCCGTTCCAATATTTTTTTCGTGCATGTTTACAAAAAGTTGATCGAACCTTTCATGCCAATTCAGCTGACTTCGGTCGAACGAGCATTGGTCGAGCTGGGGGCGACCAGGTCGCGGGCCGGAAGGCGAACACCCGACCTATTGCCTGAAATGAAGCTGCTTTCGGGGTTCGTTGGCAGCTTCAGGAGCCCGAAAATTTCAGGACCGGGATGCCGATAAGGCCTTGGTGGTGTCGGTGGTCCCTGTGTGTTCGATGTCTTTGGTGACTCTGAAAGACATAAACTTCCCTCCGGAATTAAGAAAAGATTCACAATAAATGTTCACAAGGAAGATTCTCAATACTGCAATCGGATTCATCCAATGAGTGTCGCGATATGCGATCGCATTATTGACTATATGAGTCACGCTATCATCGTGAATGTGGAATGTAAAGACTCCGTTTTTAGGTAATAAAAGGTTGAATTTCTTGTATGTTCTCGTCGAGTGGTCAGGGGTCCACGCCGTACCTCTTTGGAAATTTCGCAGCGGCGGCGATCTCGGTCGGGGGCTCGTGGCAGGAACGACTCCGAATGGCGGAGCAAACCAGGCCGACGGCAATCGGCCTTCTGCATTTCGGCCTTCGGTGGCGATGTGACATGATCGGAGGCCGAACCAACACGGCGCCAACCGGCGCCGCGGGAATGGGGGCGTTGACCGATGAACCGAATGTGTGCCGACCGGGTGGCCGTCGTTACCGGAGCCGGTCGGGGAATCGGCCGTGAGCACGCCATCATGCTGGCCGAACATGGTGCAAAGGTCGTCGTCAACGACCTCGGTGGCGAGGTTGATGGCTCGGGTGGTGGGCGCTCGCCCGCAGACGACGTTGTACGCCTGATCACCGAGATGGGCGGTCAGGCGATCGCCAATGGCGACGACGTTTCGGACTGGGAGGGAGCCCAGCGGCTGATCAACATGGCCGTCGAGACCTTCGGCGGCCTGGACGTCGTGGTCAACAACGCAGGCATCCTCCGAGATCGCATGCTCACCAATATGACCGAACCCGAATGGGACGCGGTGATCGAGGTGCACCTCAAAGGCACCTTCGCCCCGGCCCGTTGGGCCGCCGCGTACTGGCGGGAGCGAGCCAAATCGGGTGAGCCGAACGACGCCCGCATCATCAATACAAGCTCGGTGTCCGGCATCTACGGCAACCCCGGCCAAACCAACTACGGAGCAGCCAAGGCGGGCATTGCTGCCTTCACCGTCATCGCCGCCCAAGAACTCCACCGGTATGGCGTGACCGTGAACGCCATCGCCCCAGGAGCGTTGACCCGTATGACCGAGAATCTTGGGATGGGGGCGATGGACGAGGAGAGCAAGGCGATGATGCATCCTCGATGGGTCGCCCCGATCTGCACCTGGCTGGCCAGTGCCGAATCGGCTCCGGTGACCGGCCGGGTCTTCGAAGCCAGTGGCCAGGTGCTCGGCATCGCCAACATGTGGCAGCGAGGCCCAACGGTCGAACCGGTCGGCGACCCGACGGAGATCGGGCCGCTCGTTCAGCGCTTGATGGTCGACGCTCAACCCAACAGCGATATGGATGGTGCCCCGGTTACAGGGCCGGGACGGCCGACCCCGTACTGATCGTTCGTCGGCTTGTCGGAATCTGGGTTCGGGCCCGAGCGGTGTCATGATTGACTGCAGAACGGAGTTGAGAGGAACTTGCCATGGCTATACATCCTGATGCAGTAGGGGTGGTCGGGTCTCCCCGCCGTGCCTCATGGGTGCCAGACGACTGTCTGCTCTACGCGCTCGGCATCGGTGCCGGCGTGTCGGACCCGGTTGGCTACGAACTGGAGTTCACCACCGAGAACACTGCCGGGGTCGATCAGCTGGTCTTCCCGACATTCGCGGTCATCGCTGGATTTAACGCCACCGGAGGTCGCTCGGCCCTCGCCGAGGCCGGTACATGGGACAACCGGATGCTCTTACACGGCGAGCAGGGCATCCGGCTCTACCGGGAGATTCCTACGCGGGGAGAGGTCGAGATAGTCGACGAAATCGTCGGCATCTACGACAAAGGGAAAGGGGCGATAATCGCCATGAAGGCCGAGGCGGTGTTGGTCGACGATGGGCAGCCACTATTTGGCACCACCTCATCGGTGTTCATTATTGGCGAAGGAGGGTTCGGCGGAGATCCTGGCCCGAAAGAGAAACCGAACGTCGCCCCCGACCGCGAGCCCGACCACTCGGTTACCTGTCAGACCCGGCCCGATCAGGCCCTGCTCTACAGGTTGTGCGGTGACCGCAATCCGCTCCACTCCGATAAGCAGTTTTCAGATGCTGGGGGCTTCCCGAAGCCGATCCTGCACGGCCTATGCACCTATGGGTTCACCGGTCGAGCCTTACTCCATACCCTTTGCGACTCCGAGCCGGAGCGATTCCAAGCCATGGAAGGTCGGTTTAGCTCGCCGGTGTTACCCGGCGAGAAACTGACGATCAGGGTGTGGGACGACGGCGTTGGGCGGGCCATCTTCCAGACGTGTGGAGAGGATGGCCGAGTCGTATTCAACAACGGGGGAGTTGAATTCGCCGTACCGGCCGGCGGTTAGAAGAGCTTTTGTTGGGGCCGTTCGATACCGCGGAGTTCGTCATAGTCAACTTCAACCCAGTCGATCCGCCGGTCGCTGGCCAGCGTTTTGGCTTGAAGCTTGATCTCTTGGGCGACGAACATGCCGCGAACCGGTGAGAGGTCTGGCTGGCGGTTCAGAAAGTCCAGGTACCGGGTTAGCTGTTCGACGCCGTCTATTTCGCCTCGCCGCTTCACCTCGACCGCCACCACCGTCCCCGTCGCGTCGCGACAGAGGAGGTCGACTGGACCAATCTCGGTTGGGTATTCCCGGCGCACCAGTCGCATGCCATCTTCTAGCTGTTCTGGCTCGACCGCCAACAACTCTTGAAGATGGGCTTCGACCCCATCTTTCTGCAGCGAGGGTTCGTCTCCGAAGGGATGGTTGACGTCGCTGATGACTTCGTGGAGGGTGATGGTTAGGGTCTCGCCTTTGGGGTTTGTGACCGTCCACGCATCGTCACCATCGGTCAACACGTTGGGGGCCGTCATCCAATTCATCGGCTTGTACGCGCCACCGTCGGCGTGTACGGCAACGCAGCCGTCTGCCTTGACCATGATGAGGCGAGTAGCCCGAGGGAGGTGAGCGGTGAGACGGCCTACGTAGTCGACCGTGCAGTCGGCGATGACGAGACGCACGGCCATGACTCTAGCTCGACTTATCGATCATCGGTCCGTGACGGATCGGACGTTTTCCTACTCGACCGAGCGACCGCTCAGTCGTTTCTGGATTAGCGCTCGGCGTCTACGCAGATCGGCATAGGAGAGCCGGTCGGTGGTCGCTGGGTCGACGCCGAATCCCGCCTTGACACCGTCGAGATCGAGTTCGATTTCCTGTTGCTTCATGCCGAGCTGGGCCGCGATGGTCTGCCCGTGGGTAGTGGCGAAGTGGGTGGCAACATCGGTGACGGTGGCGAACATGTCGAGCTCTGGGGCCAACGTAGCGATGGCACCGTCGATGAAAATCAAATTCTTGATGTAGAGCATCAGCGGCTTAGGTAACCGGGCGCCGTAGCCGAGTAGTGCCTTGATCACTCGCTGAAGTTCGGATACCAACTCTTCTGGCGACAGCGACGTCGGGTCGAGGGGTGGGCCGTCGAGGCGAAGATCGGTCACGATGGCGTCGATGTCGGTGTCGCCCGGGAGGGCGCCGAGGTCACGAAAGGCGGCGATCTGGCCTCGGACGTCGTTTGTCATGGCTGACGTCATCATCCGGAGAAACGCCATCCGCTCCTCTTCGGTCAGACGGCCAGTGATGCCGAAGTCCATCAATGCCGTACGGCCGTCGGGTCGGATGAACAGGTTGCCACCATGGAGGTCACCATGGAAAACGCCATGAAGAAACGCGCCTTCAAGGAATCCGATCATGCCGGTCTTCACTACGGCGTGAGTGTCCACTCCGGCATCGAGCATTCCCGAAACATCGTTGAACTTGAATCCGTCGAGCCGTTCCATCACCAACACCCGCCGAGTCACATGGTCGGGGTGCGGGCGGGGTACAACGAACCCTCGTTGGTCTAGTTTCACGAAGACATCGGCCACATCGAGCATGTTGGCCGCTTCGAGGCGGAAGTCGAGTTCCTCGACGATGGTCTCGGCAAATAGCTCGACAAGAGCCGGCGGATTGGCGAGCGCCGCCACCGGTATCCGACCGACGAGAAACGGAGCAAGCCAACTCAGAACTCGGAGATCCTTCCGAACGAGGACGTCGATGCCTGGACGTTGCACCTTGACGACCACTCGTTCACCGGTGACAAGTTCGGCGGCATGGACTTGCGCGATCGAGGCTGCGGCGAGGGCTGAGCGGTCGAGGTGACCGAAGACGTCGGGAATTGATGCGCCAAGTTCTCGTTCGATCGCCTCTTCGACCTCCTCGAACGGCACGGCCGGCACCTGATCGCGGCATTTCTTGCATTCCTCGACGAGTTCGGTGGGGAATACCCCCTCGCCGGCGCTAATGATCTGGGCCAACTTGATGTATGTCGGACCGAGACGTTCTGCAGCTAGCCGCAACCTTCGGGAAAGCCGAGCGCGAGAATTTTCCCGCCGTCGTTCGAGGAGATACCACAGACCGACAGCGCGGCCGACGATGGCGATCACTGTCAGTGCTCGGCCGATAGGCGGCAGTCTCGGTGGGGTTGTGAGCCAGGGCAGCTGGCGAACCTGTTCGGTCCGCAGCACGTCGACCACCCGGGCCCAGCTCGGAGATCGTGTTGCCATGCTCCACGGTGCGTCGGTGGTGAACGAGCCGAGATGGAGGTCGTCAGCGGGTGGTTCACCGGTGGGAGATGGTTGGTGAGAGTCCGAGGTGGTGGTCATGATCGTTTCTCAGTTTGCCGCAACGAACGCTCCGATGAATGGTCGGGTGGTGCCCGGTGTTGGCGACGCTACACGTCGTTAGTTGTTGAGGATGGCCAGCGAGCGTTCCGCCCACTCGGGCCGACAGATAAGCAGATCGGGGAGGTAAGGGTCATCGTTGTTGTAGACGAGGGCTGAGCCGTCGAGACGGGAACAGTGAAGCCCGGCCGCGGCCGCGACCGCTGCTGGGGCACAGGAGTCCCACTCGTATTGGCCGCCGGAATGAGCGTAAATATCGGCTTGTCCACGGACGACGGCCATAGCCTTGGCGCCGGCGGAACCCATCTCGATATATTCGGCTTCCAGTTGGCGGGCCAGACGTTGGGCTTCGGGTGGTCTCCGGGTCCGGCTGACGATGACCCGCGGAGTTGGCCCGTCGGAGGTCGGTGGTGTTGGGGCTGCGTCCGTCGACAGGGTGAGCGACTCGGCCGGCAGTGCTACCGCTCCGGCTATTGGCACCCCGTCTGAGACCAAGGCGATGTGGACCGCCCAATCGATTCGAGGCGGCTCGGAGTACTCGCGAGTGCCGTCGAGGGGGTCCACGATCCAGGTCCGGGTTGCGGTCAATCGTTCTTTGCCGTCCGTTCCTTCCTCGGACAGCACGGCGTCATCGGGCCGTTCGGTGGCAAGGGTTTCGACGATGAAACGATGGGCGGCAAGATCTCCGGCGTCTTTGAGCGTCGACGCATCGGCGCCGTCGGCTTCCATTCGCTGGCGGAGATCGATGAGAATGCGGCCGGTCTCGGTGGCGATACGGGCCGCAAGAGCATGGTCTTCGGGAGTGGCGGTCACGGTTGCCAACCTACCGGCCTCGACATGCCGTCGCCGTAGGCATGTGGGCCCACGGTGGTGTCTGTGGCCTGCGGTGGTGTCTGTGGCCTTCGGCATAGTCGGTATCTTTGGGTCGAGCGTCAACTCTTTGCTAGGTGTATGGCACATTCGTATCTAGCGCCGCAGGTTGATCCCAGCAGTCGAGGAGCGATGCCCCGTCCGGTTGACGGCGAACTGGTGCGGCACCGCCTCATAGCGTCGCTGTCAACCCGATGGCAACGTCCGGTTTCGACGGTTGTCGCCTCTGCTGGGTTCGGCAAGACCACCTTGCTGGCACAGGCGGTCAGGGTCAACGAGTGTCGGCCAGCGGGCGTGGACCACTGGGTCGCATGCACACCGTCCGACCGCGATCCCCGCTACTTCACCGCCGCCATTCTCGACGCCCTCAACGCCGGCCGAACCCCAAGCTCAGGATCAGATCGGGTCGGTGATATCGTCGCCGCCCTTGCCGACGCTGCCCCGCTCGACGTCTGCCTCATCTTCGACGATGTGCATGAACTCGGTGATGACACCTCGTCATCTCAGGTCCTCGACCAGCTCCTGCGGGAGCTTCCGATGAACGGTCATGTGGTTCTCGCCGGCCGGTCGCTTCCTCGCCTGTCTCTCGCTCGGCGCCGAGCCGGTGGTGACGTTCAAGAACTGAACGAGGAAGATCTGGCGTTCACCCCACAAGAGGTTGAGACCGTGGCCGAGTTTCTCGGTTGCGCCGCCCCGCCGGCCACCGCACTTGGCGGGTGGCCGGCGCTGGTGCGCCTGGCCATGGCCGCCGGGTCTAGCTCACCGTTGGACTTTCTTGCCGAGGAGGTGCTGGCCGGGCTCGATGACGGTGGTCGCCTAGACCTGTTGGCGTTGACAAGCCTTGGGGTGGCGTCGGCCGACGATATCGAGGCGGTCACCGGTCGTGCCGCCGACCTTGCCCAGCTGGCTCGAACCGTCCCATTGATCGACCGGTTGGACGATGATCGGTATCGAGCACACGATCTGTGGACCGATGCGGTACGACGCGTCGTCCCATCGGAGCAAGCCGTCTGGGCGCAGCGAGCGGCCATCGAGTCGCTGCTGCGGGGCGATCGTCTAGCCGCCGCCGGCGATCTGGCCATACGAGCGAACGAGTGGGCGCTGTTGGCTCGGGCTGGAGCCGCCTTGGTTTCCCGAAGCCTCAGCACCACACCCCTCGACGTCGCCCAATCGTGGCTTGACGCCATTCCCCAGGGGTACGCCGACGAACCGGAGATGCTTCTGGTCCAGGCAGCGGTGGCGTGGGGCCGGGACTACACCGACGTCGACGTCGATGGATGGACCGATGCCGCGTTCTCGTCGTTGGTCGATGCCGGCAAAACGGAGTGGGCGGTGGCTGCACTGGGATTGGCCGTAGTCGCTGCCGAATCACGAGCTGATCTTGCCCGTCTCTGGACGTTGGTCGAACGGGCCCAATCGATCTCTCACCTGCGGTCGGAGCCGGTCGTCGGATTCCTCCAACACAGCGCTGCGGCGGTGGTAGCCGAGCTGTCAGGCGACCCCGAACTCGCGCTCGACGAGCTGGACAAGGTCGATCTCTCGGCAGTGCCCGGTCCGATGGTCGTCGCTGTCCATCGGCTACTCATGCACTGCTCGATCATGGCCGGTCGGGCTGACGAGATCATGTCCCTCGTCAGCCGACTCGAACAGCGGCCGGGCCATGGGGAATGGTCGGCCGGGTTGGCCATTGCCCGCTGGTTTGCCGGCGATGCCACCGGGTATGTCGGCATCGAGGCCGAGTCGATGGGAACGGCCCGTTCCGGTTCTCGGGACATCTTCCGAGAACACAGCATCGGAGCGATCGTCCGAGCCTGCGGTGGTCATGTCGAGCCGGAGACATCGATGCTCGATCCGGCGTTGGCTGAGAACTCTCGCGAGGCTGCGTTGCTGACCACGGTTGCGGCCAGCCGAGCGATAGTCACCGGTGAGGAGAGGCGAGCGGCGGAACTCCTGGATCGGTTTCTCCATCGATTCCCGTTGTCCGACCGGTTAGGCGAACGCCACCTCCGACGCTTCCTGGCTATCCACTATGTACTCAACCAGACGGTTCGGCGGACCTGGGACGGCGTCGAGCTTGGTCCGGTCCACCAACGATCGCGCCGAGTCGCTCGGGCCCTCGTCGACACACGGGCCGGGAAACGAGTGTCGGACATTGGCGACATCACGCCCGAACAAGTCTTTTGCAACTTCCCGCTCCCATGGTCGATAGAGCTAGCGGTTCGCTTGACCAACGACGACGACCCCTATGGAGTAGCGCTTGCTCAATGGCTGGCCGACTTCGTCGGTCAGACGGTGATCGATCGGATTCGAGGTCTGGTCGATCACCAGATGGTCGATGGTGGGGACGGCCGACTCGTTACCGGCGCAAAGCGACTGTTGGAGGGGTTGTCGGTTGCTCCGAACGACGAGCTCCAGATTCGAGTGCTCGGATCCTTTGCGGTTCGCTGGCGGTCGAACCAGCCGAACCAGCCGGACCAGTGGAATGAATCGGGTGAGCTTCGACGCCGCAGGGTGAGAGAGTTGGTGGCCGCGTTGATCGTCCATCGGTCGTTGTCGCGCGATCGGCTGATCGAGCTGTTGTGGCCCGATCTGGATCTGGTCAAAGCCCAACAAAACCTTCGGGTGACATTGACCTACGTTCGCCGGGTGCTCGAACCGGAGAGGAGGCGGGGTGAGCCCGGCTACCACCTTCGTACCGATGGAGACCGAGTTCAGCTGTTCGAATCGGCCATGCTCGATGTCGATCTGTGGAGGTTCGAACGGTACTTGAACGAAGCGTCGGTGGCTCGAGATATTGGAGCGCACGGACGCTATGTCGACGCGCTCCAGCGGGCGGTCGAGGCGTGGCAGGGACGACCGAGCGAGGAACTCTGGTCGACCGCCGACCTCAGTACATGCGTTGAGACCCTGTGCTTGCGCTTTGTCGATGCCGCCATAACCCTGGGGGAACAACGTTTGGCCGAAGATCGTGTCGGTGATGCCGCTGACCTGGCGGCGGCCGCCTTGATCGAACAGCCATACGATGAGCGGGCATTGCGGCTGAGCCTGGCCGCCTCGCTCCGGGCCGGTAATCCAGCAACCGTCTCACGCTCGGTCGACCGGCTTCAGGCCGCGTTGGACGACATCGGGGTCCAACCAGAGCTGTCGACGCAAGTGTTGCTCACCCGAGCCCAACCCATGAGTGCCGTGTATTGAGGCTCGTAACGGCATCGGGACCCGGTAGTACCCAGCGCGCCGCGGGCAAAGGTCGGGTCGGTACCCTAAGCCACGATCCACCAGTAAGCTGAAAAGTCTATGACGCTCGTGTCCGAACCGATCGTCACCGGTCGGCCGGTGGTGGACCCACCGCGACCAGGTCTAGCCGAACGGACACTGATCGTCGGTGTCATCCTGATCAACCAGTTCGGGACGCCAGCCAGGTGGTTCACGGAGAATACCGGAGCCTCATCTGGGCCGGAAAGCGATTTCCTACTGTCTTATGGCAGCCTCGCCATCATCATGGTGCTGACCCTCGGCTTGGTTGGAAACGGCGATGCCGTGGTGCGAACTTTAACGGCCGAGCCGCTACTGGCCGTGTACTTGTTTGTCGTCGGGCTGTCGCCTGTCTGGTCCAGCCGTATGAACGATTCGATCGCCTCGGTGGTCAACATTGCGGCATTGGTCGGTTTGGCCATCATTTTGCTCGTCCGGTTCCCGCCGGTTGAGATCCTTCGTTTGACGACGATTGCCTTCACCATTGGGATCGTGCTCGACATGGTGTGGGTTCTGGCCATGGGTTCGCTGGGTCGTGGCGTCTCCGGCTGGGATGGCCTGGCCACGCAGAAGAATGCGTTGGGCACCCATGGGTTGCTGGGAATCATTCTTTTCCTGATGGCGGCACGAACCTTCCGGCGGTTCAGGGTGCCGTTCTATCTGCTGGCCATTCTGGCGCTGATTCTGCTCGTCGGATCCGAGAGCAAGACCTCGCTGGGGGCTGGAATCGTATCGGCGGCCAGTTTCGTGGTGTTCCTCGTCTTCCGGGCAAAGAAGACGCTGGCCGGAGCGGTGACGATCACCCTGATCACGAGCAGCGTTGTGGCCGTGTTAATCGCCACGGCGAACCTTGGGGAAATAGCCGGTCAGTTCGGCAAGGACGCGACCTTCACCGGTCGAACCCCTCTGTGGTCGTCGGTATTGGACGCAATCGGCGAGAAGCCGTGGCTTGGCTATGGCTACGACGGGTTTTTCGGCGGGCCGCTGAGCGACTCGCACTCCATCACCGCCTATCCCCAGTTCGATTGGGGGCCAAAACATGCCCACAATGCGTTGTTGGAGTCGGCCCTTCACGTTGGAATACCGATGACCATCATCTACATGGTGTTCTTCGTGCGGGGGCTGGTGCGAGCGACAAACCACGTGCGGTGGGTGCGCGGTCCACTCGGGTTGTTCCCGTTGGTGTACCTCACGACCATAACGATGACCTCGATCACCGAATCCGGAATCTTCACCCAGCGGTTCGGGATTACCCTGTTTGTGATCGCCATCGTTCAAGCCAGGGTCGGTGTAGAGGACGCAAAGCATGCCGGTGTCGTTCGACTCGACAAGGAACGGGCAGCAAAACGGGCGGAGCGATCGATGTCGGCCACCGACACCCTGAACCTTACCGACACCCTGAACTTCACCGATTCACTGAACCTCACCGATTCACTGTCGTTTCCCGAGTCGAGACCGTTTGGCGATTCGGTATCTCTGGTCGAGCCGAAGAATCGGACCCGACAACCAGAGCCGTAGCGCCCGACCGCTCCCCAGACGACCGGCGCTGGCGACACGGGCGCTACGCCGTCGGTTCTAGCCCATCAGCTCGAACCACAAATGGGGTCTTCCCCGCCGCGGTACGAGGCAACTCGTCAACCTGTTCGATCGAGACCGTCATCGATGACGGCAGCCTGCTTTTGCAATTTTCATCGAGGGCAGCGCGGTCGTCAGCGGTGAACTCCCCGTCGGCGATTACCAGGATTCGAACGTCGGTCGGTGATTCTTGCCGTACCTGCATCCGGACCACACCGGTCAATCCCCGTGCAAGGTGGCTGATGCCGACCAGCACACCGCCGGACGGGGACACCAGAAAATCGCCGGTCCGCCCTTGCACACGTTCGAAGGGTTCCTCACCGGTTGCGATCCGCTCAAGCTGATGGGGAGAACCCGACGATCGATAGGCGATAGTGTCGCCGACAAGATATCGAACGAGCGGCATCGTCGAGTTCCAATGGCCGGTGGCGACGACCTCGGCAACGGCCAACCCGTCGGCCGCCTCGCCCGCCGGCTGAAGCTCGACCGTGCCGTACAGCGGCACGAAACGATATCCGGTGCCGTCATGATTTGCCGCCAACGACACCCGCTCCGCCTGGCCGTAGTAGTCGACCATCTTGGCATCCAGCAGCCCCGCTGCCATCTCCGCTTCCTTCGGCGACAGCATTTCCGACGAGGTGACGATCAACGGGATCGATAGTTCGAGGCCCGCTCGATCGATGAGTCGAACCAATGAAGAGAGGGTGGCGGGATGGGCCCACAGAAACGATGGACTGAACTTGAAGAGTTCGTCCCGGAACCACTCGATGGTCGTGGCTTGAAGGTGCTGCGATGACAGTACGAGGTGCCGGCCGCTGTGGTCATATCGACCGAATGGAGGTTCGGTTATGGACGGATCCTTCACAGAATCGCCCCGGAGCACAGCCATTCGGCTCCCGGTGAACGACACCCCATAGGGGCGAAGCAGTGAATCCAGGAAGTACCGTTCAGCGTTCAGGCTGATCAACGATCGTCGCAGAGCCAACGGGGAGCCGGTGGTACCGCCGGTCGTCGCCGAGACCGCTGGCCTTCGGCCGGGACGGTGGAATTGGGATGGCGCGGCCTTCAACCGTGACTTTTCCAGGATCGGCCACTGGGCGATGTCGTCGCCAGCCTTTCGGCCAAGTTCGATCCCGTACGGTGTTCGTGCCGCCCAATCAAGAGTCCGTTGGAGTAACTCCGCACGCTGCTCGGCCCGCTGCTCGGCAGTTGCCGATCGGTAGTGGTCGGCGTGATGGTTCATCCATCGCTGGATCAACGGGTTGTGGCCCAATGCGTATGAGTACCACCGAGATCGCTTGGCGGTGGTAGCGGCCGAGTTGACCAGGGAGGAAACGGTAGTCATCGTGTGGCCAAGACGTTCTCGTATGTGGCGAGTAGGTTCGAACGGACGACGTCGATCGAACACTCGGCGGCCACGGTATCGCCGGCATTCTTTCCCAGCCGAACTCGCAGGTCAGGGTCGGTCAAGGCGATACGAAGGGCATCGGCTAGGCCGTCTATGTCGCCGGGGTCGAACAGCAGCCCATTGTGATTATGGGACACGAGTTCGCCTTGGGCGCCAACCGCGGTTGCCACGCAACAGACCTGGGCTGCCATCGCCTCCAGCAACGCCACCGACAACGCCTCGACGTACGAGGGAAGCACGAATACCGAGGCGTTGGCCAAGAGCTGTTCTACGTTCGACCGGGATTGCCAGCCCTTGACCGTCACCTTGTCCGAGAGGCCAAGCGCCTCGACCTTGGCTCGGACCCCGTCGACGTCGCCATCGCCGGCCAGTGTTGCCGACCATTCGTACTCCCGGAGGGTCGCCAACGCGTCGAGTAGGTCGTACGTGCCCTTGGCACGGCCAAGACGGCCGGTAAACAAGATGTTCGGAGGATCGAGCGGTGAAGGACTCGCCGCGGCCAAGGCTGGAACCGCGTTTCGTAGCACGGTCACATCGTCGGTGGCCGCTCCGAGGGTGTGGACCGCGAGATCGGCGAACGGTTTGCCGAGAACGTACACATGAGCGGCGTTGGCGAACAGGGAACCGATGGCCAGCCGGAGGAGATACGGCGCTCTGGCGTGAAAATCGGCGAAACCGCCGCCATGGAGTTGGATGACGTACGGCATCCTCACGATCCGGGCCAGCGTAGTCAGCCCGAGTTTACGGATCGTGCTGCCTTTCGACGAGAGGTTGACGTGAAGTAGGTCGGCGTGGCCGGTCACCCGCCAGGCCAGCAACCGGGCCAACGAGAGACCGAAGACAAACGGGGCGGCCCAACTGCGGCGACCTTTGGTCACCACGAGCCGCACCCGCCACTCGTTGGGAAAGCCGTGACCTGAAAACATGTAGCCTGCCGCTTCGTCGACACCGCCACAAAGCCCGGGAACCGCGACGATGACGCTACGAGTTGACTTGGTCATGTCCCTCCATCAGCGTGCCACCGACCCGGCAGACTCGCTGCCCGCCAACCTGCACGATCGACGCCGGCCGGTTACAGAGGCGCACTTGTAGTCGAAGCAACACTGTATTGCGGTGTCGCCTCTCTCGGAACCACTTATCAGCCCGAATCCTGTCCAACATCAACGGTTACGGCATCGTCGGCCGCCGAGACGTTGAATGGTTCGAGTGCTCCGATGGAACCCCGAGCCGGTCGGTCCATCCCCAACGCATCGACGTCGGGTTGCTGATCGGTTTTGGCCGTTCCCACGATCGGACTGTTGACCAGAGGACGGAAGTCTTCCATTTCCGCCGACCCCGAACGGGATACGACGACCGAGCTTCCCGCCGGAAGTTCCTTGTTGCCCGGACCGTCCGGCACATCGCTCGCCACGTAGTTGTTTTCGAACACGGCATCGTCGGCATCGGAACGAGAGTGGGAAGGAATCCCTGAGCTGTTGAGCACGAGGTTGTTGTAGAAGACGATGTTCGTGCCTCGGGCGGCAACCATCTCGGCCCCACCTCCCACCAGGCCAACGCTTCGGTTGTTGCCGACGAGAGTGTTATGTCTGGCGGTGACGTTACTGGAGTTGAATACGTGCACCCCCCGCCCGCCGTTTTCGACACA
>CALIFY010000016.1 GCA_938021675.1 uncultured Acidimicrobiales bacterium | reverse complement strand
GTTCGTTGGTCGGTGTCCTCCGACGATGCCTCGTAGGACAGCTCACCGGTGACACCGTCGCTGAGAAACACTGCGGCGATGTCGTTGTGCCATGGGCCATCCGAATCGGACAGGACCACGTCACCGGTGGCGCACTCGATGGCGTCGGCGAGTGCGGAGCTCGTCAGGTCTACGTCGCATCGAGAGGTGCTCGGCGTTGGTGTGACTGTGGTAGAGGGAAGGTTGGGGGCAGATGAGCTGTCCTCATCGGCCGGTGCTTCTCTGGCCTTGAGCGACGTTGCCCGAGTTGACGGTTGCTGTCGGTCGTCGCCGGTCTCTCCCACCGTTTCGAGCTGGTCGACGTCGTTGGTTGCCGTGTCTGCCGGGCCGGCCGCTCCTGCGGTCTCGCCTTCTCCAGTCGGTATGGAACTGCCACCGTCGGGACCGGCCAAAACGATGACGGCGGTAACCGCGACCAATAGGAACACGCCAGCGATCGCTCCGGCGACGACTGGGCCGACCTCGTACCACAGCGCCCGTGGCGTCGGCGTTTCATCCGCTGGCCCAGCGGATGAGTCAAGAAGTTTAGGAATGCCGTCGCCTGCTGGACCCTCGGCCAACTGTCCTCCGCCCTGCGTTCCCCTGCCAAGACTCTAGTTGGCCGCTTCAGCGTAGTAAACGTTTCTTAGCGGATGGGCACAATTTTATGGATTTCGCCGTCCCAGTTGCTGACGTGGAGTTCTCCGTCACCGTCTGGTCCGAAACTTGTGACCTGACCGAGGTCGAGGTCGGACGTCCAGTCGCGCTGCTCGGTGACCTGATCGTCGACGAGCTTCATGCTGCGAACGAACCCGACACACCAATCACCGAAGAAATAGTGGCCATCGAACTCCGGAATGGCAGCACCTCGATACACCCATCCGCCGGTAACCGAGCAACCCTCGTCGTGAGAATATTGCAGTACTGGTGGGGTCTTGCCGCTCTCGTCACACCCCGGACGAAAGCAGCGATCGCCCTCCATCTCGAACCACCCGAAGTTGGTGCCCGCCTCGTCGAGGCCGATGACGTTGATCTCTTCAAAGCCGTCTTGGCCGACATCGCCGATGTAGATGAGTTCATCCAACGGGTCGATCGAGAATCGCCACGGGTTGCGAAGGCCGTACACCCAGATCTCATCGTCGAACGGATTCCCTTCGGGGATGGCGAATGATCGGTCGGTAGTCGATCTGTCGACATCGATTCGCACGATCGAGCCGAGCGGGTTTGAGGTGTCTTGGGCCGTTGCCCCGCCGCTACCACCGTCCCCCAGCGCGAGATACAACAAGCCGTCGGGGCCGAACTGCATCGATCCGGCGTTGTGTCGTTCAGCAGGCTGATCGACCTGAAGCACGATGTTCATGGAATCGGGGTCGGCTTCGGTTGGGTTTGAAGCGTTGAACTCAGCCAACACGCTGTCACCCTCGGGGTCGGTCCAGTAGGCGAAAAAACGACCGCTGTCCGCGTAGGACGGATGAAACGCCAGTCCGAGCAACCCCTGTTCGATGCTGTTCGAAAGCAACCGGTCGCTGAGGTCGAGAAACGGCGTCTCGGCTACCGTTCCGTCATCGACGGTCTTGATGATCCCCTCTCGCTCGACCACGTAGAGCAGGTCGGTTCCCGGGGCGCTGGCGACGAGGATCGGTTGGTCGAATCCGTCGGCGATCAGTTCGCTGTCCAACCCCTGTAGCGGTGGTAACGGTTCGGTTGTTTCCGTGGCTCTGGAGGTGGAGGTGGTCGGCGAATCGTCGGGCTCCGATGAAGCCTCTTCATCTGCGGCTGTCGAATCGGGCGAGGGGGCTGTTGTCGGCAGATCACCTGCGTCGTCGTCGAAGGTGGCCGCCGTCTGATCGCCAGACACGCATGCCGCCCCAAGGACGACAATCGCTAGGAGGGTGGCAGCCAGTCGAGCTGGTAGTTCCCCGATGCGTTCCAAATAATCCATCCTGCTCCCCTCGCCTCGGCCTCCGAGATCTGGGCTTGGACTCTCTCCGCCGAGTACCCGAAACCCTGGATCCATGGTCGGACCAGCGTATTGTCTGCAACCTTGGGGGCACCGGTGTCGAGAGCGTGGGCAATGACTGGACCAGGATGGTCGTTCGGGTCGTTGAATCCAAGCCAGCCGGGCCCGTAGTGGCTCGGATAGAGCATCGGGGAGATGGCATCGACGGCGGCGGAGGCGACTTCGGGGGTTTGACCGATGCCCTCGTCGGTCAAGCTCGACATGACGATGCCGAATATTGCCGCCGACACGCCGCAGCCCTCGGCATGGAGCCGCTCTTTGGCCTCGGACAGGAAGGTACCGATCGTGGCGGCTCGCTCATCGGAGGTCTCCGGTATGCGGCTTCTCGCTACCTCGGCGGTTTGGCCTGCCGGGAAACGGACGTAGTCGAATTGAATTTCGTCGAAACCGAGTTGGCAGGCTTCAAGCGCCAGGTCGAGTGGGTAATCCCAGTTCGCTCGGTCGGCTGCATCGACCCAATGGCCAGCGAGCTTGGCTTCTGGCTTAGCGTCGGCCCAGGTGGTGTCTTCGAAGGTGACGATCCGTGTGACCGTGTAAAGGTCGTGCTCGCGGGCCTTGGCCAACAACTCTTTCGGGTCGTATACCGCGTCGACAGCGTTTATCTCGTCGGCGAACGCCACGTCGGTGTCGTAGAGGACGAGATCGGTCTCGTCTTTCGTGTCGAATACCAGCGTGTTGACCGTGGTCTTATCGGCCAGGGTCAGAAGCTCTTCGAACGCTTCGGGATCCATGGCGGTGTAGCGGGAGACTCGAAGCGCTCGGGCAACCACCGGTTCGAGTTCGATAGTCAGCGATTCGGTTTCGTTTGACCAGTCGTCGATAGTCGCCGATGACCACACCGGTCGCGTGACTTCGAGTGGGGTGTCCGGGTCGCCAGCGACGGTGAACGACCCGTCGGCGCCGGTCACTATCGTTTCGTTCCCGACGGTGACGCGGGCTTCGGCCAGCGGGTCACCTGTCTCGCTCGAAACGATGGATCCGGTAACCTCGACTACCGTCGGCACCGGGGTGTCGGGCTCGGGTGTTTGGTCCGCCGCGTCGTCGTCTGTTCGATCGTCGTCTGTTCGATCGTCGGCTGTCGCTGCGTCTGTTTGCTCCGATGAACCTTGGTCGCCGTCTTCGGTCGCGTTCTCGGTTGACCCGGTGGACGAGCAGGCGACTGCAACGAGTGCCGCGATGGTAGCCATGACCAGCGATCGGTACCACGATGAGGGCCAGCGGGACGCGTTGTTCACTGGGCCAGCATAGGAGGAGTAGCTGGCTGCTGTTTGTCGATCCACATTTCGGCAGTCGACAAGGCCAGGCACGGTGGTCGCTGTCGGTAGGTCGATCCAGTTCGGTTGGGCGGCCCAAGCGTCTGCGTCATCTCGATACGGGTCGGCCGCACCGTCCCGCGTGTGAGGGGGTGAACTCGTGAATCGAGGGTGTAGTCGCCCTTACCTGCCGGCCGAGGGATCTTGAAGGCTCAAACCGATCGTTGAGCCGGTGAATGTTGGGTCGGTGAGTGCTCGGCTGCCGAGTGTGTCTTGGGCTTCGGCGACCGAGCCGAGCGTAGTTTGCGACTTCGTCCAGGTTTTTGGTGTCGACGTTGCTGGGCCCTCTGGCGCCGAACTGCCGAGAACCTCGAGTGTGCTTCCGGTGATCCGAGTCTTTGAATCTCTTTTCGACGTCGCATCGGGTACCTGGTTGTGATGACGTTCGACCGTTGTATCTCTGGCATTCGGTCCGGCGACTGCAGTCTTGGTTGTGACGGTGTCAACGTCACCGGTACCGCCCTGCTGGCTACGCCCGATTCCCGTGGCCAGCACGGCGATACAGACGGCGGTCAGTGTCAGCCCGGCTGCGGTTGCCATCGTCAGGGCGGCGCCGGCGGCTAGGCCGCCCCGGGCGAGGGCCGGGCGACGGATCGTGGGAGTATGAAACTGATCCCGATCCGGTACGTCTGCCGGTGATTCTGCCGGTGACTTTGGATGGATTGCCGGGATTGGATGAAAGACCGTCGTGTCGATGAGGTCGTTACGTGGGGAGACGGTGGGCGGTTCGGCGTGGCGGCTTTGGGCGGTCCAACGGGTGCCGTCCCACCAGCGTTCCCGGCCTGGTTCGTCCAGATACCAGCCAGCCTCTTTGTGCTGGCTCATGAGTTTCTCCTGTGATGGGATGCATATGGTAGCTCCCGAAAATGGAATTAGCTAACCTGTCACCTGGCAACACATGGTTGTATGTACGTCGGCATTATTGCGGTGTTTTGTTCCTCAAGATATCTTCTTGGAAGTGATGCTCAGTGCATCATGAGTACAGAAGTCCGCAGGTGTTCTGCCGATATGTTCCATGTGCTTTATAGGTATATTGCTGCGTCAGAAAGTAGGCAATAGGGTCGACACCCTTCTACTCGGTTCGCAGATCGAACTCGATGGTCTGGAAACTGCGATGCGGCGGCCACGTCGATCAGGTTGACTGGAGCTTCTCACCACACCGCTCCGATCGGCGGATGGGCCGCGGGCTAGCGAAGGAAACACTTTTTGACCACCGAGATCAGCGACCTCGCAGTCCGTCTTGCCAAGTCCGACCCGGAGGAGGCGATTGCGATGGCGACGGGCGTCTTGAACGACGCCGAGAGTGGCGCCGAGGCTCATAGCCGGGCGAGGTGGGCTCGGGGTCGATCCTTCTACGAACTGGCCCGCAACGATGAGGCGCTCGACGAGTTTCGGGCTGCGCTTGAGGTCGCTGTCGAGCCGAGGGTGGCGATGCGTATCGAGGTCAGCATGAGCGCGGCGCTCATGGCTGCCGGTCGTTACGGTGAGGCCACCGAGAAACTGTGGGCCATTGTCGAATCCGGTGATGAGGTTCTTGTCGCCTTGGCTCGATCGCAGCTCGGCCTGCTCGACTTGAGCGCCGGCCGCCTTCGAGCCGCGGCCTCAGCACTTCGTCTATCGATCGAACCCTTGGAGACCTCGGTCGGTGATGGTGATGCCGCCGCCCGAGCGGTTGGCAATCTCGCGGGGTGTGAGTTCCTTCTAGAGAACTACACCGAGGCCGAGACGCTGTTCCGGCGCGCCATTCTGCTCGGTCGTACCCATGGCGAGCGATTGGTGGTCGTCGGTTGTCTGCAGAATCTCGGGTCGCTGGCGGCCCGCCGGGGACACCTTGCCGAGGCCATCGAATGGTTCAGTGAGGCCGAGGGTGAGTACCGCGCCATTCGTAAACCGGCTCGGAACCTGTCGACTCTGTACGCCGAGCTGGCCGAGGCGTACCGGATTGCCGGGCTGACCGACGATTCGGTTCGATACGCCCGCGCCGCTCTGAACGGCATAACCGGCGGAGGCAACTGGGACAAGCTCGCTGAATCGAAGTACCGGTTGGCGGTTTGCGCGCTCGATGCTGGCGATGCCGAGACAGCGATCGAGGCCAGCCGTTCGGCTGCTGAACACTTCGATCGGGCTGGTCGAACGATTTGGGTTCACCGAGCGTGGGCGGTCGGTCTCGAGGCGCTCGACCAGTCACAATCACTCCCGCCATCGGTCTTGGACGAAGCGAGACAGGCGGTTGCCGAATTGGCAGCCGCCGGTTGGACCGGCGAGGCGCTCCGTATTCGAAACCTCATTGGTGGCGGCCTCGTCGGGCGGGGACAGGCCGGGGCTGAAGAGTGGCTGGTATCGGCGGGAGACTCTGGTGGCGACGAGTCGATCACGGTCCGCTTGGAGCGGGCCTACGCCGCCATCTTGTCGGCACGAGCCAGCGAGCATCCACTCGGCGAGGCCTTGGCCGAAGCCAACGCGCTCATCGTCGAGCATCAACAGCGGCTCTCGGATCCCGAGCTTCGAGCCGGCGCAGCTCGGTTGTCGCTGAGATTTCGTCGGGAAGCGGTGAGGGAAGCATCGGGAGGAGACCCCGTCGCATTGTTGGTTGCAGACGAGCGATGGCGGGCACTCAGTTTCGACCTGCCGCGAGTCGTCCCGCCAACCGATCCAGAGCTAGCTGGTCGTTCCGAACAGTTGCGGGCCCTTTCCGGTGCAGTGGGCTCCGCAGTCGAAGTGGACTCGGCCGCCCTGGCTGAAGTTCATCGGCTCGAACAGGAAATCCGGCGGTCTGCGCTTCAATCCAATCCGGTGTCACTGGACGGGGTCGACAACGTCGAACAACCAAACACCGCGCTGCCGATGTCCATCGAGGCGCTTCATCGCCGGTTGGGCCGGCGGACGTTGGTGGAGTGGATCCCTGTCGGCGACACGCTGCAGGCCGTGCGACTTCACGCCGGGACTTCCGACACGTGGTCGTGCGGTCGACTGGCCGATCTGGAGGCCATGGCCGAGGCATTTCGGGCTCGCGTCGGTCGACTTCTGCGGCCGGGCCTGTCGTCGGCAAGTCTGGAACGCCGCTGGAAGGTGGTTCGCCACGATGCTCGGCTGCTCGGTAGACGATTGCTCGGATCGTCATCTCATGATTCAGAAGTCAGTGATGAACGCGAAATAGAAGAACTGGTGTTGGTCCCACCCCCTAGCCTGGTGCCGCTTCCTTGGTCTCTGTTGCTTGGAGACGAGTCAACCCCGATCACGGTGGCCCCCAGCGCGACGGTCTGGATGAACGGCGATGCTGACGTGATCGTCGCCGATGCCGGTGTTGTTGCCGGCTCTGGCCTGATCCACAGCGGCGACGATATCACAGCGGTTCAACAGGTCTTTGGCTCCGGTTCGGTGTTGGGTGGGGCGACGGCAACACCGGAGGCGGTTAGGTCGTTATTGGCCGAAGTGAGCATTGTGCATATCGCCGCACATGGTCATTTTCGGCCTGATAGCCCTCGATTTTCTTCGCTTGAGTTGGGTCCTGGCAGGGTTGCACTGTATGAATTTGATGGGATCTCGGTTCCTTCGCTGGTGGTCTTGGCCGGCTGCGATCTCGGGCGGGGCACGGGGTTTGCTGGAAGCGAGATTTTGGGTTTTGCCCCGTCTTTCGTCGCGGCCGGGGCGGCCGCCGTCGTCGCACCTTGTCTTGCGATTCCCGACCATGGAGCGAGTGGTTTCAGCGCCTCGTTCTACCGGCAACTACCGGGAAGGTCACCCAGTGCTGCCCTCGCCGCGGTTCGTAGTGAGGCGGTCGGCGGCTCGGTGGTGGATCAAGCTCTGGCCGCATCGATGCTGTGTTTCGGCGGCGATTGCGGTCCGGTCGAATCTTGAATCCGATGTAGTAAAGGGTCGGTCAGAATCGTCTGGTCGGTATGACGCTAAAATGCTACCCGTTGGTGGTAGGCGCGGGCTACGATGCCGGAGCGATGCACGATCCGGTGGACCCGTGGAGTCTCCAAGCTGCGCTCGATGGTGATGCTGAGGCTTGGGCGCGACTCGTCGATGAGTTTGGTGACACGATCTGGCACTGGGCGCGAAGTCAGGGCCTTGGTCGAGAGGACGCCGAGGACGTCGCTCAAACCGTTTGGTACCTTCTTAAAGACAAGGGTCGTTCGATCGAGGATCCCCGTCGATTACCTGGGTGGTTGGCCACCACTACCCGCCGATACGCCCAGACGGTTTCGAAACGGCGGATCCGGGATTCGCCTGAGGCGGCCGGGGATATGGCCGAGCGGGGGTTGCCCGAGGTTGACGCCGGACCGGCCGATTCTGTGGTCGCCTCCGATCTTCAACGACGGCTCCGCGAGGGGTACGACACGTTGCGGCCCCGATGCCGTGAACTGTTGTCGTTGTTGTGGTCTGACGTGCCGTATGCCGAAGTGGCAGAGACGTTGGGAATGGCCATTGGGTCGATAGGGGAGACTCGACGACGATGTCTCGACGAACTACGAAGGGTGGCGAATGTCGGTGGTTGATGGATGGAAAGACGACGAGTTGCTCGACCGGGTGCACGAGGCGGTCCGTATCACCGACCCGCCACCGGTCAGGCTGCGCGACGCGGCGATGCGGGCGCTGACCTGGGATCACGAGCTTGAGGCGATGCAGTTGTTGTACGACTCGGCCGCTGAACCGGTGGGGGTGATGCGGGGTGCTGCTGCGGTGACGGCGCGGGATCTCACGTTTGGCGACGAGGAACTATCGGTCGAGATCTCGATCACCGAAGACGAAGGTGGAGCGACCACGCTCGACGGCATGATCTCCGACAACACTATGGGTGACCGTGTGATCGACGATCCCACTGTCGGTGTTGAAGTTGCCGACGGTAGTGCTGGCGATGTTGACGTAGTCATCGTCCAGCCGAATCGACCAAAGCGTCAGGTCCCCGTCGACGAGCACGGTCGTTTTTTGGTGACGGTTGAGGGCATGGTGGCCGGCATCGTCATCGTCCGCCCCGAAGGTCGACGGCTTGCAACGGGCATCTTTTCGCTGGACCTCGACGCCGGGTAACGATGCCGCATACCCACGTATTGGGCGTGGGGTGCTGAGGGAATTTCGAGCCCGCGAATCGAACTCGTCGATTCCTATTTATCAATCCGGGAAAATCCACCTAGGTCTCTGTTGGTGAAGCGGGCAGAATCAAGACGTAACAAAGCCTTCCATAGTCGCTTGCATACTGCGCCCATTTTTCTGCCATACTCCCCCTGACGCCACAAGGGCGGATGGGCGTCGACACGCAGATGACGATCATGGGGAGGACAAGAGTGACAACGTTTCGAATCGGCCGCTGGTTGGCGGTCCTCGTTTCGCTTTCGCTGCTGGGAGCGGCGTGCACGGGAGACGACGCCGACACCACCGAAGCTGAAGACAGCACGGATTCGACCGAGGCGCCGGAGGCGCCAAGCGGCGAAGACGAATCCGAGGAACCAGAAGAAGAGCCCGAAGAAGGCGCATCCACGGGCGCGTTGTCCGGACTCACCGAGGTCGACGACACGACCTTCACCGTCGAGCTGACCGAGCCGGATCCGGAATTCGCGCTCCGGTTGAGCTATGCGGCGTACTACCCGCTGCCGTCGGTGGCGTTGGACGATCCGACCGCCTTCGAGGAGGCGCCGGTCGGCAACGGTCCGTTCCAGATGGATGGAGCGTGGGACCACGACATCTCGATTCGGGTCACCCCGTATGCCGACTATGCCGGTTCGGATCCGGCCGACGTCTCCAGCCTGACCTTCAACATCTACGAAGACTCGACCACCACCGGCTACCTGGATCTCCAGGCCGGTGTCAACGACTTTGTACGGTTGGTGCCCGCCGAGCAGACCGTCGCCGCACGCGAGGAGTTCGGTGAACGGTTCGGTGAGTCGGAGAACACCGGCTTCTACTACTACGGGTTCCCGACCTACCTCGAGGAGCAGTACCCGCTCGAGTTGCGGCGGGCGCTGTCGATGGCCCTCGATCGCCAACTCCTGATCGACGCCATCCTCGACGGCACCCGGACCCCGGCCTCATCGGTCATTCCACCAGCGTTGGCCGGCTACCGTGAGGAAGTCTGTGACAGCTGGAACTTCGACGCCGAGGCGGCCAAGGCCGAATTCGAGAAGTTCGGCGGACTCGAAGCGCTCGGTGACGAGCCGCTGGTCGTCTGGTTCAACACCTCGGAGAGCCACGAGCAGATCGCTGAGGCGGTAACCGGCCAGTGGCGCGACGTTCTGGGCATCGAAAACATCGAGTTCCAGAACCTGGAGTTCAGCGAGTACTTGCCGCTGCTCGACAACCAGGAAGCCACCGGCGTGTTCCGCCTTGGCTGGGGTATGGACTACCCCTCACCGCTCAACTTCCTCGAACCGCTGTTCGCCAGCTACAGCGCCCCTCCGGTGGGGTCAAACAGCACCTTCTACGACAATCCAGACTTTGACGCTGCCATCGCTGCCGGGCGCGAAGCGGTAGGCGCCGGTGGATCGGTCGAAGATGGTGTCCCGTCGTATCAAGAGGCCGAAGATTTGTTGTGCGCTGATGCCGGCATCATGCCCATCTACTTCAGCAAGAACCTGTACGCCTGGAACGACACGGTCGAGGACTACTTCGTCGATGCGTTCGGTGATCCGAACTACACCCAGATCGCCGGTGGCGACGTGGCGACAGCGATCGGTGAGCCGGAGCACTTGATCCCGACCGACTCGGGAGAGTCCGAGGGCATCACGGTTCTGAAGACGCTGTTCAAGGGGCTAGTCGACTTTGATCCGCAGACGACCGAGCCGGTCAACGAAGTGGCCGAGTCGATCGAAACCACCGACGGCGGCAAGACCTGGACCATCACCATCAAGGACGGCTGGACCTTCCACGACGGTGAGCCGGTGACCGCCAGCTCGTTCATCAATGCGTGGAGCTTCGGCGCCGACCCAGAGAATGCCCAGTCAAACAATGGCTTCTACTCCAACATCGTCGGCTATGAGGAATTGAATCCTCCGGGCGAGGGTGACGAGGAGGGCGACGGCTAACGATCGAATGCACCCGCCGACGGAGCGAGCTTCATCGTTCCGTCGGCGGGTTGTCCGATCCCGGCGACCGTGCCCGGTCGCTGAAGTCAGTGACTGAGGAGCCAATACGTGGGCCGATACATCATCAGACGTGTTCTGCAGCTGATCCCGGTGTTCATCGGGGCGACCTTCCTGATATTCGCCATGGTGTTCGCGCTCCCCGGCGATCCCATCCGAGCGTTGGCCGGCGAGCGATCGCAGTCCGAATCGGTACGTGAAGCGTTGCGCGAGGAGTACAACCTCAACGACCCGCTCCCCGTTCAGTACGCAAAGTACGTCGGTGGGTTGGCCAAGGGCGACTTTGGCGCCGATTTCCGGGGTCGTCCAGTGAGCGACACGATCAAACAACGGGTACCGATCACCGCTCGCTTGGCCTTGGTCGCCTTCTTGTTCGAAGTGATTATCGGGGTAGCTGCCGGCATGTTGGCCGGTATTCGGCAGCGAGGGTTCTTTGACAGCCTCGTGCTCATCTCAACCTTAACCGTAATCTCGATACCTATTTTTGTGCTCGGCTTCCTAGCCCAGATCACGTTCGGGCTACGATTAGGCATCGTGCCGGTGGCCGGCATCAAACAAGGCTGGGTCTCCTACATCCTGCCCGGATTGGTGCTCGGATCGGTGTCGCTGGCCTACGTGGCCCGCCTCACCAGAAGCAGCCTGATCGACAATCTGAAGGCCGATTACGTCCGCACCGCAGTCTCAAAGGGACTGAGCAGTCGACGGGTCGTTGGAGTTCATACCCTTCGCAACTCGTTGATCCCCGTCGTGACATACCTCGGGATCGACTTAGGCGCCCTGCTCGGTGGAGCCATCATCACCGAGTCGGTCTTCAACATCCCTGGCGTTGGCGGCGCCGTATTCGATGGCGTTATCCGCCAAGAGGGTACGACCGTGGTCGGCCTCACCACCTTCATCATCATCGTGTACATGGGCATGACGCTGCTGGTCGACATCCTCTACGCCGTGCTCGACCCCCGGATTCGCTATGACTGAGATCTGTCAATGACCGACGCACCCACCACCCTTCAACCGCTTGAACCGGCAGCCGACGATGAGGACGAAGACCAACTCCGATACGGATCGCTCTCGGCCGACGCCTGGCGACAGTTGCGTCGACGGCCCCTGTTCTGGCTGTGCGTGTCGATAATTTTCCTGCTGATCGTGGCCGCCATCGTGCCCGGGCTGTTCACCTCGATCGACCCCCAGCTCGGTGATCAGCGAAACAATCTCCAGAGCCCAAGTGCTGAGCACTGGTTTGGCACCGACCTGCAGGGCCGCGATCAATATGCTCGGGTCGTCCACGGCGCCCGGGTCTCGATCGTGGTGGCATTTGTGGTGACGTTGTCGACCGCATCGATCGCCATCGTGCTCGGATCGGTTGCCGGCTACTTCGGTGGCTTGGTCGATGCGGTCATTTCTCGAATTACCGACGTGTGGTTCGCCATCCCCACCGTGTTGGGGGGCATCGTCATGTTGCAGCTGTTCGAGCAGCGAACTATCGGCACGCTGTGTCTGGTGTTGATCGTGTTCGGCTGGACGACGAAGTTGCGTCTCGTTCGTTCCGCCGTGGTGGCCGTCCGCAACGCCGATTACATCGACGCGGCCCGAGCGCTGGGGGCGAGCCATCGACGGATCATCACCCGACACATCTTGCCGAACGCCTTGACCCCTCTCGTCGTGTATACGGCTATTACCTTTGGCGTGGTCATCGCCGCCGAGGCCGCCCTCACCTTCATCGGTGTCGGTCTACGCAAACCGGCGGTGTCGTGGGGGCTGATCATCTCTGATTCCCGAGGCCGCATTCAGACCCACTCCTACCTGCTGCTGTTCCCCGGGATGATCCTCAGCATGGCGGTGTTCTCATTCATACTTCTCGGTGACCTTCTCCGGGACGCCTTCGACCCGAGGCAGCGCTAATGGACGCATCGTCGGCAGAAGCCGCCACCGACAACGAATCGGCGAACGAGCCACTGTTGGCCGTCGATGACCTTCACGTCGAGTTCCGAATCGAGGATGGGGTGGTCAAGGCGGTAAACGGCCTGAGCTACTCGGTGGGGCGAGGTGAGACGCTGGCCATTCTCGGAGAGAGCGGCAGTGGTAAGAGCGTGAGTGCTCAGGCGGTGATGGGGCTGATCGACAGCCCGCCCGGATTTATCACCAACGGGTCGATCATGTTCGGGGGGCAGGACCTGCTGACCATGGACGCCGCCCAACGCCGAGCCGTGCGTGGCGAAAAGATCGCCATGATCTTTCAGGACGCCCTGTCATCGCTCAACCCGGTCTTTTCGGTGGGGTGGCAGATTTCGGAGATGTACCGAACGCACCGAGGCATGTCACGACGGGCGGCGAAAGCTGAAGCGATCAAGGCCATGGAGCGAGTCAAGATCCCCGATGCCGCTCGCCGGGTCGGGGCTCACCCGCACGAGTTCTCAGGCGGTATGCGGCAGCGAATCATGATCGCCATGGCCCTGTCCCTCGACCCCGACGTACTCATCGCCGATGAGCCGACCACCGCTCTTGACGTCACCGTCCAAGCCCAGGTGATGGATCTCCTAAAAGAACTCCAGGAAGACACCGGGATGGGCCTCATCCTCATCACCCATGACCTCGGAGTGGTGGCTGATGTAGCGGACCGACTCGTGGTGATGTACGCCGGGCGGGGCGTGGAGCAAGGCACGATGCATGACGTATTCAGTCGACCGGCCCACCCGTACACCGAAGGTCTCATGCACTCGATCCCCCGAAGCGATGTTCACGTCGATCGGCTGCAACCGATTCACGGCAACCCGCCAGACCTGTTGCGAATCCCCTCCGGTTGCGCCTTTCGAACCCGTTGCCCCTATGTCGTCGAGCGTTGTCGCGATGAGATTCCGGAGCCGGTTCAGATCGGTGCACCGGTGAGCGCCGATGCCACTCGGTCCTCTTCTTGTTTCCAATGGGAGGAGGTGGTGGGGCATGACTGATACCCATGCCGGAACCGGAGGTGGGTCCGGCGTCGACGAGCCGCTCCTTCGGGTAGACGACCTGGTGAAACACTTCCCCATTTCTCGAGGGGTCGTATTCAAGCGTTCTATCGGGACGGTCAAAGCTTGCGATGGGGTTAGTTTCGAACTCCAGCGGGGCGAAACGCTTGGGTTGGTCGGCGAGTCGGGCTGCGGAAAGTCGACCACCGCTCGCACCATCCTTGGTCTGGAGCGGGCGACGTCGGGCGGGGTGTGGTTTCAAGGCCGCAACCTGGTTGGACTTGGCTCGGCAGACATGCGGGCCGTTCGCCGAGACATGCAGGTCATCTTCCAAGATCCGTACGCGTCATTGAATCCTCGGATGACGGTGGCCAAGATCGTGTCCGAGCCGTGGCAGATCCACGACGACATCGTGCCGCCGGACCGGCACAGGCAGCGGGCTCAGGAGCTGCTGGAGATGGTCGGGTTGAACCCGAACCACATCAACCGCTATCCCCACCAGTTTTCCGGTGGCCAGCGGCAACGCATCGGGATCGCCAGAGCGTTGGCGGTTGAGCCGAAGCTGATCATCGCCGACGAGCCGGTATCGGCGCTCGACGTGTCGGTCCAGGCCCAGGTGGTTAACCTGCTTCGCGACCTACAGGCCGAGCTCGGATTGGCGTACCTCTTTATTGCCCACGATCTGTCGGTGGTTCGTCACATCTGTGACCGGGTTGCTGTCATGTACCTCGGCAAGATCGTGGAGCTTGGTGACGAGAGCGGCGTATACCAGCGGACCGGCCATCCGTATACCAAGGCGTTGTTGTCGGCGGTGCCGGTTCCTTCGGCCGATCAGAGCACTCGCCCGGAGCGCATCAGGCTTGAGGGTGATGTACCGAGTCCGGCCGATCCTCCATCGGGGTGTCGTTTTCGGACTCGATGCTGGAAGGCCACCGACCTGTGCGCCGAGCAGGAACCTCCGCTGACCGACCCGAACGTCGGGCATCTGATTGCCTGTCACCACCCCGAGCCACCGTTTGATTTCTCAAAGGAGAATTCTTCAACCGAGCAGGCCACACCATCGCCATCGTCGTGACAGACTCATCTCACCGAGAGGAGATCTGAATGATCGAACGTGAGCTCGACATAACGACGCCGGAGGGCGAGATGAAGACTTTCATCTACCATCCGACACACGAGGGTCCCCACCCGGTGGTCCTCTACCTGATGGATGCCCCCAGTATCCGGCCGGCGTTGCACGAGATGGCGTCTCGTTTGGCGACCGCCGGGTATTACGTGATGTTGCCGTTCTTGTTCTATCGGGGATCAGAGTTTCGGGAGTTCGGTACGAGCGACGAGGACATGCACTCCCGTCAGGAATTGATGGGCACGGTCAACCCGACCAACATCTTGTCCGATGCCGAAGCGATGCTGGCTGTCGCAGCCGACGATCCCGCTGCCGCCGATGGAAAGATCGGCGCCGTCGGGTTCTGTATGAGCGGAGGACTGGCCATCTCGTTGGCCAGAGCGTGGCCCGATCGGGTGGCCGCCGTGGCGTCGATACATGGCGCCTGGCTGGTCCGTGACGGTGATGACTCACCACACCTCGGATTGGACAAGGTGGCGGCCGAAGTTTACCTCGGGTGGTGCGCCGACGATCCGACCGCCCCGGTCGCCGAATACGACACGATGCGAGCGGCGCTCGACACCGCAGGTGTCACGTACACCGTGGACTGGTTCGACGATGCCGTCCACGGCTACGCGCCACCCCACAGCGCCCGATACGACCGCCGGGCCTCTGAACTTCACTGGGAGCGGGTCCATTCGATGTTCCGTCGTCACCTCGGATCTGCATAGTCGTGCACAACTCCCAAAAAGTTCGAACCTGTGGTTTAACTGTGGCTGGTATTGGTCACCGTCAAGCTTTGGCCAGGGTTTGATCGAGCGGCGCCGGATTTCCTGTTTGAGGATTGGTCTGTTCGAGTAGCTGACCCCTTCATGGAAACAGGAGAAGTGGTGTGTCGAGACGTCTTTGTCGAGAAGTTCGGGTGCTGGCAGCGGTGTTAATCCTCTGCGTCGGAGGGGTGGCGGCCTTCTCCATACCGGCAAACGCTGCTGAATCCGACGACCAACGAGTGTTCTGCCAATCAGTGAACGGAGATGAACGACTGGCGATCCTCTTCGCTGCTGAATTTGTTGAGGACTACTTCTCAGACAACGGAACCGTCAATGGTTTCTGCAATCAGTTCGCTGACTATGAAGGTGAGAATCTTTTTTCTTGGAAAGGACAATGCAGCCAACTTCCTGATCAGTTCGCATGCAACAACGCTCCAACGTACGGTTCGGACCACTTCGGACAAAACCCAACGACAGACTGTTTCCTCTATAACGGTTCCGATAAGAAGTACTACGTCCGCGATCGGTGTGTGCTGTCGTACTGACCAAGAACAACGATGTTGCGGGGGGTCGCGTCACTTCGTGACCCCGTTGGCCTCGAACGGGGAGCGAACCTTCCGGGTGAGGGGTGAGGAAATCCACAGCTCGCTCGGAAGGTTCAACCCGCCGCTTGACCGCGACACCGAGAATGCCTGGGGCGGACCTTCTCGGTGGCAACTCAACCATTGGGTCGTTGAATCCCTGGCACGAGGGACTGGACGAACCGGCCGAACGAACGTGAAAGCTGGCCAAGAAACAGCGCCGGGGCGTTGAGTCGCACCGCCAGCCATGCCGTTTTTCTGGCGACCCATCGGCGGATCGGAACCGTTGAGCGTTGTGGTTTTGGCTCTCGATCTTCCGCGGTTCCGACAACGGTCTTCGGTCCGCTGATCCTCATCTGACCTTCGAATTCTTCCCACGCCAGTTGGCGGCACCAGGTGATGGCCCACAGCATGATTCGTTCGTCGAGGTTGCCGAGCACCCGGTTCACCGCGTTCCAGATAGCTCGGTCGAATTTGTTACGGAGGTCATTGATCAATGCGTTCCAGATCTCCCCGATCTTGTCTTGAAAGATGTTGTTGATCGTGAGGAAGTCTGCTCGCCGCGCTTCGTCATTGCCATCTCCGAGGGCATTGATCGTTCGAACCAGGGCGATGCTTAGGTCGTGGTTTATGTGGGCGTTGACGCCGAGCACTGCACCTTCGAGCCGTGTATGTACTTGACCGCTCGCGTGCAGCTTGAACAACGTCCCCCATTCGGGCGGTGCTGTTCCCGTAGTCACCCAACTTTGCAGCGCTTCGATGTACAGGGTGGCGAACTCGATATCGAGTCGAGCCATGTACGCCGGGTCGCGGAAGGTCCCGGCGGCCAGGCCATCGCGGACCCCTTCGGTGATCTTCAGGTAGAGGCTGTTGAACGCCGAAACCGGATTGCTGGCTCTGTGGTTGAACAATGCGACGTGTTCGTCGAGACCTTCGAGCGCGTTTCCATACGCTTTCAGCGCGTCGATCATGTCCTGCACGGTCTCTCGTGGCAGATCTTCGATCTGCCTCACCGCTGCCTGTACGTCTTCCGGCCAGGAGGTTCCCGCCGTTACCGTTGTGCCCATAGTTACCAGACGCTTGTCGAAGCCCGGAGATACGTAGTTTCGCCGCTATTTCGTGACAGATGGAAGTCTTTTACCAGTGCAGTGAACCCGGGCCTCCCTTGAATGGGCCGGTGACGTTTGTGGTGATCCACCCGCCGTAGAACCGGCCTTCGTTCGCCGCAACTACCTCGTCGTCCACCAAACATCGATCGACCGCTTGGGCGTAGAACGCGTAGTGGCCGGTAATGGCGGCGAAACGATGGTTCGGTTCGTCGTATCGCCAGGCGGCGTTCGACACCAAGGCCCCGTCGATGTCGAGGTCGACGTAGGTTGCGGTGCCTTTCCATTCGCACCGGCTGGTCGAACTCGATGGGCGCAGCACACCGGTATCTACATAGATCGGATCTACGTAGTAGGCCGGAGGCTGGCTCGTCTCCAGCACCCGGTGAGCCTCCGGGGCATCGACCACCGCGTGGTCTCGGTGGATAACACGGATTCTCCATTGCACCCGTTCGAGCTTTGGCGGTCGGGGGTAGTCCCACACCGACTCGGTCGGTTTTCCGTTTTCGGTATGTATCGGATCGCTCACGCTTCATGACGTTAGCCACCTTATTTATGTACACGAAGAGTCATAGGTCGAAGATTTCCTCGAAGGCGTCCTCCAATGCGTCGGTAAATCGGCGCTTCTTGGATTTGCGCCGCTTACCCCTGCTCTTCGACCGGTACCGGTCGTCATCTCGGTCTCGGTATCGATACCGGTCTCGGTCGTCGTCGTCGTCGTCATCTCGGTACCGATACCGGTCTCGGTCGTCGTCGGGGCGGTGGCCGGGGGGCGATGGAGCGCGGCGAGAGCCGATGTCATCTTGGGGTTGATCCCAGGCGTTGCTGCCAACCGACGCTGGTGCCGGGGCTGCGTGCATCCCAACCAACTTTTCGAGTTCACCACGGTCGAGCCATACGCCGTTACAAGTGGGACAAACGTCGACCTCGATTCCAGCTCGTCGGGTGACGGTAAGCCGCTGGTCGATACAGAGAGGACACTTCATGTCTTTCCTTTCTGGGCGCGGACGGCCGTTTGGTCAACCGATCTCGTGAGATCGACCTCCGGTCAATCGGCCAGTCGCTCCCCGGTATTTAGTTGTGATGGTCACCGAGCCCACAAGAGAGGTCCTTCGACCTTGTGTGGTCGATCCGTCTTGCGGTGTAATCGCCATGGGGACCGTCGTTGCTGAGCACGTAGGCGTTTGTTCGGTTCGGATCCCCGGCCACGGCGATGATGAATTGCTCCGGTGCTGTCACTATAGGAACCAAGCGCTCGGGATCTGCCGACTCGGCGAACACGGCCGGCAGGTGCCCCTCGGCGACGAGGTCGACGAGGGTTGGTCGACCAGCTGTCAGGTTGGTCCACTCTCCGATTAGTCGTTCGAACCGGTGGGCGGAGATTCTGGCGTGTCGAAAAAGGTCGGCGCGGAGGTCGTTCTTGGCCCAGCCTGCGGTGGCGAACGTCCGGGCGAGGATGGGGGACAGTACCAGGAGTGGCCGGTATTGTCCGTGGCCCAATCCATAGACGTGGGTGAGGTCCCAACCGGTGATTCGGGTTAGGCCGTCGCTGAGGTATGGCACGATCTCGGCTGGTGTCGAACCATAGACACTGCCAATTATGGCTCCGCTGTTGTACCGGGCCATCGTCACTACGTCATCGTCGATGCCAAATCCGAAGTCGGCACTCACCGGCGGCCACCCGAGTTCGGACAGGGTTGCCTGGTCTTCGGTCAACACCACCCGGAAGGTATTACCGAACGTCGCTTTATCGTGTTCGTCGGCAGTGAAGTCGTAGACGTTTCGGAGATAGAGGCGAAGCCATCGTCCCACACTGGTATTGGCGTGAGTGCCATCGCGCATCGCGCCCTGGCCGGCGTTGAAGCCGAGCCCGGCGGCGGTCGGCCCGTTGAGTATCATGAGGGCGTCGGCTCCGGTGGTGTTGCCGGAGTGTTCGGCCCCATACTCGGCGTCGGCGAGAATTTCGGCCACCGCGATGAGTATGGGCAAATGGGTCGGTTCGCAACCGGCCATCACCGCGTTGACGGCGATCGACCAGACCGTCAGGTCTCGCCCCGATGAAGTTGCGACGCCGAGCGTTTTCCACGGGTCGTGGCCGGTAACCGAAAGAAACGCTTCCACTCGATCGCTTGTTGGGGGCAGGATCGGCAAACCCTCGCTCCAGCCTTCGTCGACAAACCGGCGGTTGATCTCATCGATAGTCCCGGTGGCGACCGTGTCGGTGGCTGAGGGGTCTTGGTGGTCGGCGTCGGCCGCTGGGGTGGACTCGGTCAGGCCGCGGATGACCTGATCGACGGTGTGGTTGAGGAAGTTGGTCATCATGTCGTCGGCCGATTGGGCGTCAACATGGCCGGTGGTTACCGCCAACGCCAAATCGTCGAAGCCATGGCCCCGGCCCGTCGCTGCGGCCTGGCGTTCGAAGCCTTCGCACACTATGGACACCGAAGGGATGCCGCACCGCTCAGCGGCGATCGCTGCCCGCAGCACGGCGGGCGTACAGCTACCTCAACACCCCATGCCGGAGACGACGGCATCGATGTGTCTGGTTCTTAACTCATCGGGCAGCTGTGTGATCTTCTCTTTCTCGTCGGCGCTATGTAGGTTGCCGAACTCCTCGTAACCGATGATCTCCACGTCGGGAAATCGCTCGGTCAATGCCTTGTCGAGCAGTGGAAACAGTTCGTCGCCGCGAAAGAGATAGTCCCACAGGAACGCCACTCGGCGACCATCGAGTCGGTCGAGCCGGTCGGCGGCCCGACGGTGTTGAATCCCTCGTGGGGATCGGGGCCACACGACATCGTAAGTCGGTTCCATAAGATCAGTATTTCACAACGATCGTCGGCGTAGTCGAGTCGTTTCGTCCGATCGGTCACGTTGTTTCCCCCTTTTTGGTTTCCCCCTTTGCGATCGGCTTTTGTCTGGTTGCTGTTTCCAGGGCAGTATCAACCCGACAGGCCACGTAGGGTGGGGTGATTCGGCAGCTGTATCCAACCCGACGAAAGACGACATGAATTCCACACCTTCAGCTCCAGCGAGCCAGACCCTGATCGCATTCGACATGGAGGGCGTGCTCGCCCCCGAGATCTGGATTGCCCTGGCCGAAGCCACCGGGCTTGACGACTTTCGCCGCACGACCCGCGATGTAGCTGACTACGACGAGCTGATGCAAGGCCGTCTCGAAGCGCTCACCCGCCACGGCATCACACTGTCGACCATCCAAGCGGTCGTCGAGGGGCTCGAACCGTTGCCCGGAGCGGTGAAATTTCTCGATGAGGTGCGGCGCCGCCACCCGGTCGTCGTCCTGTCCGACACCTACGAGCAGTTGGCGGCCCCACTGTTCGCCAAGCTCGGCCAACCCCTTGTACTGTGCCACCGGCTCGACGTTGTCGACGACATGATCCGGGGCGTCGAGGTCCGTCGGAAGGATGCCAAGCGGCTCACGGTCAATTCGATGATCGAACTTGGCTACACGGTGTGGGCGGTCGGAGATTCGTACAACGATCTCACCATGTTGCGAGCTGCCGCCGACGGCTGCCTCTTCCGAGCGCCGTCCAACGTCCGCTCGGAAAATCCCGACCTTAAAGCAACCGACTCCTATGAAGAGTTGCTGGCCTGGATCGTAGATCGCTAGCGCTCGACCCCAGCCGATTCATGATCAGGAGCTTGCGAACTCGTCGACGTCGGCCACCAGTCGATCGTGAACCTCTGAACGGTCGACCCCGGGCGTCTCGGCACAGATATCGGTGAGGACGCCGGCCTCTTCGGCGGTGCAGGTCCGAACGAATATGAAGTGACCACCGGCCACCGTTTGAAACCGAGTGTCGGCCGGTAGGTCGTCGACCAACTTCTCTGCTTGATTTCCCGGTAGCTCGACGTCGTCTTCCGCTCCGACGATCAGCACGGGAACGGCCACCTCGCCCAGCGCTTCCGGGGAGAACAGCGGGCCGTACCCGGGGGCAAGGAGTACGACCTGGTCGACCCGAGGGTCGCCGCTACCGGCGTCGGCATCGACGACGGTCTCGAAACGGGTTCGAGCGGTCGGGGAGCACAAGATCTCGTCACTGGGGTTCGCATCGCAATGTGCGGGGAGACCATCGGTGTTCACCTCGGCCCCGGCGATTCGAAGCGCGGTATAACCGCCGATCGAGTGGCCGATCACGGTTATCGTGTTGAACGGTTCGTTGGTCTTTTTGTTGGCCTCTTCGATGGCCGCGTCGACGGTCAACGATACGTGGCGTGGCCGTAACAGGAGCGGGTCGAGCGCGCCGTCTCCGGATTCCAATCCACCGACGTCGGGGTGGGTCGGTGCAGCCACGGTGAACCCACGCTCGGCGAACCCCTCGGCAAGGTCTGCATGCGACGTGCGGTCCACGATGAAGTCGTCAAGCCGTCTCGTGAATCAGGAAGAACCCTGGTCTTGCCCTTGGACCCCGAGGGCAGCCTCAGGGTTGGCGTCGGGCCGAGGCTTGCTGGCGACGATTTCTTCGAAGCCTTAACTCTCCAGGCGACGTGCCGAAGAGGAAGACCGAACGGGATTCGCGCTGCGAGGGAGCTATACATGGCGCTAGGACTGAGCGGTAGTTGGCGGCGCCTATTTTTGGTCGTCCCAGCGATGGTTCTGATTGCAACAACCTTGACGACAGCGACGGTGCGACCGGCTGATGCCGCGCCCGGCGCCGTTTCAGGTCTTGTATTTCGCGATGAAACCTTCGATGGCGACAAGACGGGTGAGGTAGGTGAGGGCGGTATCACCGTTACCGCAACCGATCTCAATGGGGCGCAGACCTCGACCTCCTCGGCGTTCGACGGAACCTACAGCATCGACGTAACGGGAATGACCGGACCGTTCACGATCCAGTTCGCCCTCCCGGCGTCAAAGGCATACCTCAGCCCGGGACCGCTCGGTGTCGACAACCGCAGCGACGTCCAAACCGCAGCCAACGGTGACGAGAACGTCGACTTCGGCGTCGTCAACCCCGCTCACTACTGTCAGAACAACCCCGACGTTGCCACCAACTGCTACGTCGAGGGAGACCAAACCGGCGGTGGCGACGTACTCGTTCAAACCGAATACCTGGCCAGCGGCGATGGCGTGCCTCCTCCCACCGGTGTCGGTGGCGGCACACCCGAGGTTCCCATCGCCGACTCGACGGCGATCGGTTCGACCTTCGGTCTGGCGATCCAGACATTTGGCGACGCCGACCAGTCAAACGACCGGATTTGGGCATCGGCGCTCGAGAAGCGTTTCGCCGGATACGGCCCCGGTGGCCCAGACGCTATCTATCTCGTAAACCCCGGCTCTACCGGCCCAAAGGTCGAGCAGACGATCACCAGCGTCGACGCCGGTACCGACCAGCACGATTGGTCGGTTGTTCCCTC
>CALIFY010000015.1 GCA_938021675.1 uncultured Acidimicrobiales bacterium | reverse complement strand
GTGGTGACGTTCTTGATGTTGCGTTCGCCTTTGCGACTTCCTTAGCGTCTGGACTCGACGCATCGGTTTGGATCAAATCGGGAATTTCGGCGCTTGATGCTTTTGCCGACGGTGATATCGGGGCGGCGATAACGAACGGGCTTGCGGCCATCGCCGGAGCTGCGGGAGTCACGGGGGCGCTCGATCAGGCTGGGAACGCGATCAACCCGCTCCTCGACAACCTAATTGGCAACGTGGTGCCGTCTGCGGTCGATTTTGGTGAGGCGATCGCTGCCGGAGACCCGTTGGGAGCAGTGAATGCTTTTGGTAAGGCGGCAGCGTTCTTTGAAGGCCAGAAAGACGTCGCTGGTCTTATCGATAAGGCCGGCAAGATCGGTCAAGCTGTCGCCGGGGGTGAACCGTTGAGAGCGCTAGCTGAAGCGGTTACGTTTATCGGCGATAGAACCGACGTGGACGAGATCATCCAGGCATCTCAGATCGCGTCCGGTGTTCTCACCGCGATCGACAGTGGTGAGATTCCTGGAATCCTCACCGGGTCGCTCGGCGCGATATCGGGGATAGCTCGCCTGGCTGAGGCTGAGGGGTACGCGCTGATCGCTGATCTCGCCGCAGTCGGCGTGAAACTGACCGAACAAAACCGGGCTGGCGAATCCTACAACCTCGACGATGTCAAAAGGGCCGGCGATCTCGTCAAACAAATCCAAGAGACATTCAACCCACCAGAATCGGAACAGCGAGGTGTGCTCGACCGGTTCTACCTGGCTGACGCCAACCAGCGTGCGTTCAACGTTCCAGAGGCGAAGATTAAGACGATCGGTGTCGACGAAGTGTTCCTTGGTGACAAGGTTTACACCTCGTCAGGCAGAACAGGCGTGGTGTTGGAGAACGGCCTGATCGCATTCACCGATTTTCGGGGGAAAGTCGCATACGAGACAAGCTTGTTCGCGTTCGCCGACCCCACCACAACCGACCGGGCTAGCGGTATCGGCTCAACTGGGGAAACGGCGGCCGATATTCGGTTGACGGCCAACGCTGGTGCGGTGGCGCCGCCTCCGGTTCGGTTGCGAGCGGCTATCAGCCAGAAACAGGCGTTGGTCAATCTTCAGAAGTATCGCGAGCTTGTAGAGGTCGCGCGCATTCGGCAGCAGTACCTGCAGGACATCAATGGAGACCGGACCATTGCGACCGAGCTGAGTCGTGCATTTGATGACTTGGTTGCAGTCCTGGATTCGTCAATAATGGATCGGACTTTTGAGGTTTACTTCAATCCGGACAATCCTTATGAATGGCGCTACCGAGGCTTGACGTTCAGGAATCGTGAGGATGCCGAGTCGCAAATTGATCTCCTCAAGATCCAGCAGAACAACTCTGCTCTTGGTCCGGTCGAGTTGGCGTTGATTGCGAATCAGATCTTCTCTATTGAGTCCGCTATCACGCTCTCAGAAGCGACCTCGAATCTTACCTTCGACTTGAAGCTCAGTAACGACGAGCTGATTTGGGTTGCCGACTACCCCTCGCCGCTGGGGTGGGTTGCGGGTTACAGCGGTGACACATCAATTTCTACCGGAGATGCCCTGAATTTGGGCCTTGGCTTTGCCGGATACGGTCTACTGTCTCAGACGGGTGCTACGGTGCGCACGCTGGCTATTCTCAACGATGTAGTGCAGCTCGGCATAGCAGAGGCTGGCCCGACAAGTGATGTCTTGGCTGGTATCGATCTGTACCTGTCAGGTAACAAATCGAAAATCGAAGAGGCGAAAAAGAGGCTGACGGCTGGTGGCAAAGGTGCGCTGATCCCGTTGTTGCCCTACATCGGCATTTCTTTAATTAGGCGGGTTGGTCGGCCTGGTGTGTCGACTGAGACTGCGCCGGATGAGCTCTTGATCGGTACGACCGAGGATGGAAACTCGATTTACCTCCAGTTGGACGAAACTCGGGTTGATCAGAAGTTGAAGTCGGCGAACATTGTTGATGAGGATCTCTCTGGTGTCGCGCCATCGGACGGGCGGGGTCCTCTAGCGCCGGGTCCTCTAGCTCCCGGGGCGTTGGGTCGTCCGGGGAGTCCGAATGGCTCACCTATCGTCGCTGGCCAGCGACCCGGGCCTTCGACGGGCAATATCGTGCCGGGCACGTCGGTTGATGACTTGACGAGACTTCCCGAGGCTGAGCGGGTTCAACGGCTCGAAGCGACGGGCCTCCCCCCTGGGGATGCCCCTGGGGGGGCCGGCTGGTTCGCTCGCCGTCTCACTTCGTCGACTCCTACCGTGCCGATACCACCAGAGGAATCGAAGAGAATAGGCGACGATATTCAAGCTGCACTGGCCAAGCCGTCGCCTCTACCATTGCCGGAACCCCCGCCTGTCCCGTTTGCCTCGCCGACCCAGGCGGTTAGCCTCGGTGTATCGAGCGTGCCTCTGCCAACGTCGCTTCTAGAACGGGCTCGGAGAGGTTTGACCGGCCCGGAGGTCAACCAACTTCTGGTGGAAGCCGGTCAACCGCCGACAATTGCCAACCAAGACGCGCTGATGAACCGAATCCAGTCCGAGTTGGACCGAGCCATTTCCAACGGAAACGTTCAAGGCAAGGACCCAGCGCTCACTAAAGAAGGCCAGGCGCTACTTGATGGCGGAGCGCCGGTCGACAACTTCGATCAGGCGGCGGCAGAAGTCTACGCGCAAGGCGGCCAAGCGAACTCAAGCTCGACTGGCCAGTCGTCCCAGCCTGCAGATTCTGTGTTGAGTCCCGCGCCAATGAACGCTGCGACAGCCTCGCAGACCGAGTTGGAACAAACAGTGTCGGATCCAGGAGGCGGCGAGCTGCGCCAATCTGCTGACGGGCCGTCGGACGTGAGTCCGATCCGCGACGTTGTTATCGAGGACTTCCCGGGCAACTTTCGAACGGTCAACGTGACATTCAAGAGGGGTGGCTTCGTGGCCGGCAACTTCGATGGGAACAGCGGCGTTTTGACGATCTCCGGTGTTGAGTCGAGCGGGACGGTTCGATCAAAGGCCAATCAGCGGACCGATCCGACGGTTGATGAAGACGGGCAGGCACTCCTCACCCAACTTGTGCAGCGCTCTGGGGCCGAGGGGAATCTCCAACAAGTTGTTCTCGAGAATGTGACAAACAAACAGATTCGGGCAAGCCTGGTCGAGAAAGGCCCAGATGCGGCGAAACGGTTAGTAATACGGTATCTCAATCGAACCTTCAGGGGTTTGGGGATTGAAGTGGCGGGCGATCCGATCGTGACCGGCGCGGCGGGTGCGGCCGATCCGAATACGACCGTCGAGTTCAGGGTTCCGGTTCGCGAAAATGGCTCCACCGGCCAATCGGGCGGTAGCGACCCTGTTGATCCCGCTAGTTCGGCCGACGAGAGCGCCGGTGTTCCGGGTGCGCTGGTTCCTACGTGGTCGTGGAATCCAGAGGCAGGGTCTCCGTTGCCGTTGTCGGGTGATTTGACGTTCTCCGCCATACCGTCTGGTTCTAGAACCTCGGAGTTTTTCCAAGGGCTGGCGGTAGGCAGCGACGATGTCGCCCCGCCGACAACCGCGTCGGGTCCGGACGGCAAGCCGCACGTCATTGCTCGCACTAGCCAGCAAACCTGGCCGGAAACCCTGTTCAACCCGGACAATGTGGTGGTGACACCACCCCAGGCGGAACCGAGGTCGGTCTTTGAGCGGCTCCTCGACGTCCGTTCGTCGGAGAACTCACCGGACAGTTCTGCGACGTTCGAATTCCCCCACGAGCAACTCGACACCACAGCCGCCCAGCCGGGGGAGCCGTTGCGACCGATGATCCTGAGTCCTCAGGACTTTCAGCAGTTCAAACAACCAACGATCATCCGTATTGGCTACCTCGTCCCGAACCCCATCGGGGCCAAGGCTCAGATCGCCATCATGCGACCCAGCGCCAGCGGTCAGTATGTGACCGTGGAGAGCGTTCCCGGCCATATCGTCGGGCCACCAAAACCAACCGATTTGGCCAAGATCATCAACCTTGAAGTTGACCCGGGGATAGTAGGCGCAGAGTACTGGGTGATCTATGACGACCCCAACAACCCACTGACCCTCGACCAGATCTCCGACGACTGGCTCCGCTCGGCCGTGCAGGGAGGAGGTCTCACCTTCCGTATTGGGCCGTCCAGAACTGCCGGCGCCGCGCCGGACGGCGGGCCGAACTACCGTCTAGAGACGGAGTTCCACAATCGGTGGTGGTCTGCCTGGAACGTACTGACTCGCGACTTCCCCGTCGCCGACAAGGCAGCTGCGCTCGTTGACCTCGTACGCGCTCTTCCGCCCAGCTTCTCGCCCGTCACTTGGCGACACCGCGACGACACGCCCGTCCAGGCCTGGCAATTCGAGGATGCGGTGACGTCCCGCCTCAGCAAGAGAGAGCGTCAGATCCTTACCGACTTCAAGAACGCCATCGACGGCGCCGACACCGCTGATGACTTGGCCCGTTTGCTCGAGCAATACGGGGTGGACGGAGTTGAGGCCGACCAGATCGCTGCTCGACTCGGGTTTCCTCCATCAAGCCCCAGCAACGACAGCCCAGGGTCGGTCACGGAAATCGACATCCCCGACTCTGATTTCCCACAATAAAGGAGGTCCGCAACAGACCGGGATCCCTCCATGGAATCGAGAGCCAACCTGGTAACCCAGCACCGACTGCACTCGACTATCAACTGCAACTCGCCCATCGAGTTCGAAGCTATGATCAATCGAAACGGTACCGGCATCGCCAAATAGCTAAAAGTCCGCCGAACCGGGTCAACCTCGCCTTGTTGCAAGGCACGGTAGACGACTGGTCCTGGGCGGTGTATCTCTGGCCGGATGGTACTGGGTCAGATCTTCGATGCAGTCGGAATCCCACCGGGATCTATTAGCGACTATTTCAGGATCTGAGACCTGTTATTGCCTGCTACGACGGCAACGCCTGCCTAAGTTCCTTCCTGCTGACCCTTCTGCGAACTTTTGTTCGGATGTATTGCTTGGAGACCCATGCGGCGGTGACAGTTGCATCGAGGAATAGGCGAACGTCTTGGCTAAATCATCAATTTCAATTGTGCCTCAAACTATTTGTGTGTAGTACTTTATTTGATTGTTCTTATCTCCAATAAAGGGAAGAGTATGAAACCATTTGCAAAGATAGTTGTTTCGTTGTCGCTCGTGTTGGGTGGACTGATGGCAGGAGCTGCGCCGTCCTCGGCTGCGCCTTCGGTTGTTAGTGAGGCGGAGGCGATTGCTGCCTGCCTTAACTACAACACCGCCCGTGGGAACTCGCTTGGGTTCTACAAGTCGGGCATTCCTTACCTAACAGATCAGGCTTGGTGCTGGTTCCAGCGTTGGGAATACATCGGTGGTCGGCTGAAGATCACCGACACATTCGTTGTTGTGCCGGCCTGATCTACGTACCGAAACCGCTCTACGCGGCGCCGTAGATGGCGCCGCGTAGAGCGGTGCGGTTGTGCACGCCAAGCCTGCGGTAGATAACTTTTAGCCGATTGCTGATCGTGTAGAGGGCCACGTCGAGACGGGCCGCCACCTCGGCGTTCGTGAGCCCTTCGGCTACCAGGCGGGCGATACGTTCGTCATAGGGGTCGAGTAGCAGATCGGCGGCACCGGTGCGCTGTGGTGGAAGGTCGGCGGCCCACGATGTGAGCAGCAACCGTTGGAACGTCTCCCTCGTCTTTGGGTCAGGCACTCCTTCCAACGATCCGACGACGAGGATCGCCCCGTCGACGAACGATTGGTCAACGAACGATCTGAACTGCTCGATCGACACCGAACCGGTGGCCGGAATACCTCCCTTCGATGACGCCAACACGTCCGGCGTGCCGGTGCGGGTCGACTCCAGCCAATCGATCATTCTCCGCCAGCGCCCAGACGCCGCCGGTCCCGGGTCGGGGACCTCAAGACGAGCCGATCGAGACCTTCGGAGGCTGAGCAATGCTGACGTGCAAAACAAGACCGGATCCCGGTGACGGGCGAACTCCTCGGTGGCTTCCTCATCACACACCCCACCGGTCATAACCGAATGCAGATTTCGCAGTCGCCTCAAACGAACCGCCAAGGTACCGGCTGGAGGTTCAACCGCTAACGAGTCCAGTAGCCGGCCCGCATCGAGGGGACGGCCGGTGCTAAGCAGATGAGAGGCGAGGTCGAAATCGAGCTGGACCCCCTCCAACGGCGAAGCCGACGGTCGGTTGTGATAGTAGGACACCACGGTTGCATCGAGGTTCGGAACGCATCGGCCTGGTCGACCGGACATAACCCCCGCAACGGCGGGTTTTGCCGAGGCGTGGGTCGCCAGCGTGCCATCGTTCCGGCCCGATACCTGAAGCGACTCATCGCCTCTACCAACCGTTGCTCGCTGGTCGGAATCGATCGCCAGTAGCTGGGCCAACAGACGGCGAGCGCCGGCGATGGCGGTTCCGCCTTGGCTGAGCACGACCCCAACCGTCTTCCTGGCCAGGATGGGATCGAACGGGGCGATCTGCTCTGCAGCGATCAAGAGCTCGCCCGCATCGACCCCGACAGGAGTTGAGTTTGCGACCCGGCACAGGGCGCGAGCCAAGTATCGGTCTGTGCGGTGGCCGGCATCGGCCGTGATCGTCTCGACCAGTTGTTGGTCTGCGGCGCGGTTCGGACTGCCCTCAAGCTGGACGACCGCCTCGATAATCGGATTGGTGAACGAGATAGTCTGGCCAGGACCGGCGGAAAGAATTGCCTCGTCGAGCAGGTGCCCCGCCGCTTCCCGCAAGGAATCACCGTCGCTGCGTCGGGTCGTCTGGCTCAGCCGTTCAAGATGGCCGATAGGTATCGGCCCGGTTCGCAGCAGAAGTTCCGCTACCATCCATCGCTGCTCCGACGCCGGATCGAGGTAACGGCGAACGGCGGGTCCGACCGACTCGGCCGCTCGATGCAGGTCGGCTCCGAGTTCGAGATGACCCGCCACCGGTCGAAGCAAACCGGCATCGAGCAGTGCTCGGGTCACGAACGTGGTCCAACCTGGTAGGCCGGCGGTCCACTCGACGATAGTGCGAGCCGAGGAGAGACCGATCGAAGAGTCGAGTTCTGTCTCAGACCACGCCACGACCGTTTCGGCCGACCAAGGCCCGAGGTTGACCACATGGGCCCGCATCACTTGTTGTAGATCGTCGATGAGTCGGCCCGCTTCACCAGAGCAGCCGAGCTGGGCCCGGATCGAAACGGCAACCGTCAGCTCGGTACCGACGCCGCGAATCAGGGACCGAAGGTGCCGACATTGTTCGTCGCCTAGTTCGTTGACATCGTCGATGGTTAATAGGACAGGGCGGTCGATCCCGTGACGGAGCACGTGTTCGGCGATGAGACCGGTCTGGCCCCCGACGCATCTAATCGTTGCCGTCAAGCTGTCACCGTCGGAGGTCGATCGACGCACCGCAAAGTCGAAACCGGGCGGCACGGCGATCACCAAACCGCCGGCGTCGAGCACATCCTGCGACATTGCGTCTAACACAGTCGACTTGCCGGTACCGGCCCACCCCTGCACCACGATTGCCTGCCCTGGCTCATGGAGACGGGCACGTATAGACCCTTTCTCGGGTCCAGAAATCGTATGGAGTGAAGCGATTGCTCGTTCCATGCTCGTAACACTGCGCCAGGGGTGCCCGACGTTACGGATTATTCTGGTTCGACTACCTCGATCCACTCGATCGAGAAACTGGAGCCGTCACCGTCGCCTGCGCTTCCGACCGCATCGCCGTTGGCGTTGCCAAGGGCTTTAGCGTTGATCCAGATCTGACTGGTCGGCGTTGTAAGCCCGGTATCGTAGATTTTTAGTTCTCCATCGGCTACCGACGAACCAGGTGCCACCATCGATTGGGCAATCTGATCGCTCCCGCTGAGCTTGCCCTCAGCATCGAGACTCACCCATATGCCGACATCACCGACGCCGGCGGACACCCGATTGAATTGTTGATCTCTGACACTGAACCTCAGCAGGCAGATCGGTTGGTCGAACTCGATGGTGAGTTGCTCCGATTCGCCTTGGGTGCCTGAATCTGGATCGAAGTCGATCAGGAACTGGTCAATCCCGCCGTCGATCCCAATCCGGCCGCTGCGTAACGTGACGTTGCTCGGCTGTTGATCGATGCCGGTTGCCCGAAGCCATCCGGTATCGACCAGCGCTTGGCCTGCGTAGCGAGTTGCATCGCTCGGCACGGTCGATGGGCACGTGCCTGGCGAGCTTGCTGTGGTCTCCGTAACGGGATCAGGATTGGGATCTGGATCCGACTCGGGGTTTTGCTCGGTTGTCGTCGCTGTGGATGATCCGACGCTCGTCGAGATGGTGCTCTCGTCGGCTGATCCAAGGGTCGACGTCTCGGCCGGAGTAGTGGTCTGGCCGGTCGAGCCGTCGGTTGGCGGATCCTGGCCTGGCGCGGAGTTCGGTACGGTTGAGCCGATCGTGTCGTCGTCGAGCGGGGGAGCGACCGTAGGGTCGGGTTGGGGATCGGGATCGACGGGGCCTAGAACGTCCGGTCGGTCGACGGTGTCAACCTCGACCGATCGATCGGAAAGTTGCGAAAGAGATACCGCACCTAGGACCAAAAGTGTGAAGGCCGCAGCCCCGCCAGCAACGGCCCGTCGCCGGATCCGACGGCGCCGGATCGACCGGTGGGCGTTCAACCGCAGATCCTCCCCGAACGCGTCGACGAAGTTCACCGGCTCTGCCCGATCATCCCGGCCAGCTTCTGCAGTCCTCGGTGTGCCCGAACTCGCGCCGCGCCGGTGGTTGCCCCGGTCTCCTTGGCCAGCTCGTCGTATGCCATCTCTTTGTCGTAGCGAAGATGGAGCGCCTCGCGCTCGCGCTCTGACAGTTTTCCCATCGCCGGTTCGAGTTTGGCCACTGTGCTCTCGGCATCGACCATGGCCTCGATACGTTCGATGTCGGAGTCGCTCAAGTTCGGCACCCGCATGCCGAGTTTCTCGACTGCCCGCAGTTCGACCGACCGTCGTCGATAGTAGGAGGCGGCCTCCCGGCGGGCGATACCAAACAACCAACCGACTCCGCTACCTTCGGGTCGCATCGAAAACCGGGTCCGTTTGGCGAAGGCGACCGCAAAGGTCTCTGCCATCAGGTCGGCCGCCACCTGAGCGTTGCCGGTACGGCGGTAGAAGAAGGCCAAGAGATCATCGGCGTGGCGTCGGTACAGGTGATGAAAGGCGTCGGCATCGTTGCGCGAGGCAACGATCAACTCGGCATCGCTCAAGGCGTCAAGAGAAGGCTGTTGGCCGTGCCGCCACCGTCGGGAGACCACTGATTTAGAGGTTAGCAGCTCGGTTCAGTCCGCCAATTTGGGTTTCGTCGCGCTGGCACTGAGCCGCCCGCCTTGATCTAGATGCTGTCGGCGGTGAACAGATCGGCGTGTGTCACTCGGAACTGGGTCTTTTGCACCTTGCCCATGGCGTTTCGAGGTAGCGCGGTGACGAAAACGTAGTGCTTCGGTTGTTTGAAGGCGGCCAGCGACTGGTCGAGGGCTTGGGCCAGGTCATCGTCTGTCACGTGCGGCTCAGCCACCACGAAGGCGGTGATCGCCTCGCCAAGATCGGGGTGAGGAAGACCTACCACGGCCGATTCACTTACCCCTGGTAACTCGTCGAGCAAGATCTCGACTTCCTTCGGGTAGACGTTGTACCCACCGGAAATGATCATGTCGCTGGTCCGGCCGGCCAGCGTCAACCGACCGTCGGCGGCGACCGAACCGACGTCTCCGGTCCGGAAAAACCCGTCGGCGGTAAACGACTCGGCGTTCTTGTCATCTTGTTGCCAATACCCGGGGAACACATGGGGGCCCCTGACCTGAAGATTGCCGATGTCGTCGACCGGGACCGGCTCGTCTTTGTCGTCGACGACACGGAGCTCGATATCGGGCACCGCGTATCCGACGGTGCCGGCTATCCGGTCGCCTTCCGGAGGGTTGGAGGCGATGATGCCCGACTCGGTCATGCCGTAGCGTTCGCAGATGGTGTGGCCGGTGCGTGCGGTGAATTCGTTGAACACGGTGTTGGGAAGCGGCGCCGAACCGCAGGTGAACATGCGGATCGTCTGGCAATCGCTCGGTCCGAAGTCTGGGTCGGCCAGCAAACGTGAGTAGTGGGTCGGCACGCCCATCATGACCGAAGACTGACGAAGTAACTCACGGACCTCATCGGTCTCGAACCGTGGGCAGAACAGCACTTCCGAGGCGTTCAGGACTGCGCAGTGGAGGGCCACGAACAGTCCATGAATGTGAAAGATAGGCAGGATGTGAAGCAGGACGTCGCCCGGCCGGAACCGCCAAATGGCGTGGAGGGCACGGGCGTTGGTGGCGATGGCCCGATGGGTCAGCATGGCCCCCTTGGCTCGCCCGGTGGTGCCTGAGGTGTACACCATGCAGGCCACGTCGTCGGTATCGCGGTGCACTACCGCAGGCACCGGGCTAATCTCGCCCGCTGCCTTGGCCAGTGAGCCGGTCCCTTTTGACGACAACGTGAACGTCGTCGGGACCCCGGTTAGGTCAGCAACGGGCTGCAACTTTGACGCTCGACCTGGTTTGTACACGAAGACTGCTGGATCGGCGTCGCCGAGGAAGAAGCCAACCTCTTCCGGGGTGTATGCGGTGTTGATCGGTACGTACACGAAACCGCCGCGAAGGCAGGCGAAGTAGAGGGCGACGGCGTCGGCCGACTTGTCGACTTGGACGACGATCCGATCTCCCGGTTTCGCTCCGGCCATGGCCAACACGGTTGCCATGCAGGCACTGCGACGGTCGACCTGCCCATAGGTATACGTAAGCCCCCCGGGCACCGAAAGGAATGGAGCGGTGAGGGCGTCGGCAAATTTAGTAGCGAACAGCTCGTAGATGTTGTGGCTCAAGGTCGTGACCGGCGTGAGAGAGGTAATGCTAGCTGATCGATCGGGACCGAACGGCTATGGGTGGGCACGGGTTCGACGAAGCACGGGGTCGGCGATGGCGAGCGCCTTGTCGGCGGTCGACAGCACACGTCCGGCGGCGCCGGGTGTTTCGGAGTCGACGAGATTTCCCATCACTCCTAGGGTGATAGTAGCGATGGCGTCGGTGCCGACCGCAAGACGCAAACCGGATCGCAATATGAGCGGATGTCCGATCAGGAACGAAAACCGTCGGCCGGTCCGTAGAAAGCTATCGAAACGCTCGCCGATCAGCCCGTCGTACTTCGCCGGCGCCGATGTCGGATCGGCCAAGAAGAGCTCCGCTGCCAACATTCCTGACTCCAAACCGTAATCGATACCCTCCCCGTTCATCGGGTTGACCAAGCCGGCGGCATCGCCGATGGCCACCCAACCTGGTCCATGGCGCTTGCGGGTACTCATCGGAAGCCGCCACGCTCGAGGCCGCTCCAGGTTGGGGCCGATCTGCCAACTGGGCTCGACGATTGACCGATAGGCGTCGAGCAGCGTGTTCAGGTTGAGTTTCTTGAAGTTCTTCATCGTCGACAAGGCGCCGACACCGATGTTGACCGTTCCATCGCCGGCCGGGAACATCCAGCCATACCCGGGGACGGCCGTTCCTTGCTCGTCGCGCAGCGTGAGGCACGCTTCGAGGTGACGATCGAGATGACGAGGGGATTCGGCGTAGGTGCGAATCGCCAGTCCGAACGGTTCCCCTTCTATTCGTTCTGCCCCTAGCATTCTGGCCACCTGGCCCGGCGCGCCGGTCGCCACCACCACCAGGCCGGCGGTGTAGGTTTCGCCGTTCGCCTTTACACCGGTCACCCGGTCACCTTCGAGAACCGGAAGTGCTTCGGTCTCCCAGGTCACCTCGGCCCCGGCGTCGGTGGCGGCGTCGATAAGGGCTGCGTCGAGCCGACGGCGTGGCCATACCGCTCCGTTTGGTGGGAATCGAGTGGTGGTCGGCCACGGCAGTTCGCGGACTTTCTTGCCGGCGATCATGCGGAGACCATCTATCCGGTGGGCTCCGTGCTCCCCGCCGAGGTCGAGGTCGATCTTGAGTTCGTTGAGGGCGCCGACCGCTCGGGGGGTGAGGCCATCACCGCAGACCTTGTCACGGCCATAGGGCGCTTTGTCGAACACTTTGACCGTCGCCCCACCTCGGGCGGCGGCGATAGCGGCTGCCGCTCCGGCGGGGCCGGCACCGATCACTAATACGTCGAACGCAGTGGCGGAACTCACGCCTACTAGGGTGCCTCAACATCGGTGGCGGTGGCCCATCGGGCCGTGAATACGTCGGCCCGATGGGGTGGTGCTAGCCGTGGATGGCTACGGAGATACCGCAGTCTTCGCAGTTGAGGGTGTGAGGTCCGTTTGGGTCTTCCATCGTCACCACGCTGACGGTGGTGCCCGGGAGTAGGTCTGCGATGTGCTTGTCGTAGTAGGGGGAACCGGGGGCCACGTACCCGGCTGATGTTTTGATCCGGATGGTGCCTACCATGATGTATGAGCCGCCGTCGCAGCTAATGGGTCCGCCGTCCTCAACCGCACCTTCGTCGTTGAGAACCAGCCACGACGCGCAGTCGGTAAAGACTTCGGTCACCGTTCCGCTCACCACCTGGCGCGGTCCCGACGGTTCGACCTTTGAGGACGGCGGCGTCGGCTGCTCGGTTGTTGTGTCGGTGGTCGAGGTGATGGTGATGGTGATGGGGTCGGAAGGTAGCTCAGCGGTGGTCGACGATGTTGCGACTGCAGTTCCTTGCGTACCTGCGGTGCCGGCGATCGACAATGGTGGCCTGGTCACCATCGATGTGTCGGATGGAGACCCCGGCGGATCCTCCGAATGGGGCGGAGGTGCGTCGCTGTTGGGTGCGTTTGCCGCCGACGCCGCGTCGGTGGGGGCATCGTTGGTGAGCGTTCTGGTGAAGGCGGCCGCACCGCCAGCCAACAGAGCAGCCACGACGACGACCGTTGTCGCGTACCACTTCCAAGGTCGGCCCCGGTCGGCATCTTGAGGTGGTGGTTTGGCAGACGATGTGGTTGTGGGTGCAGCATGTCGCATGGTTATTGGACGTCGGCGATCAACCTCCTGGTTCCCACTACGACCAACTAGTGGTGCATAAACCTGTCGATGTCGATGTCGATGTCGATGTCGATGTCGATGTCGATGCCGATCGGTCGGGAACTGAAGCGGCCCCTCCTCTCGGCCCCGTGTCGCACTGCGACGCGGGGATCCAAGAAGAAGGGGCCGCTGGTCTGCTTAGACCGTTGACATATACGGGCGACGGTCGTCTATACGTTCGGTCGACCAGCCCCTATGCCATCGAGTTGCTCCGTTGTTCCCGACGGGCAGCTTGCCGTTGGGTCTACGCCGGACGTTCGGGACAGCCCGAGGTCGGGTGTCACGCCTGAGAAGGTGTTGTTACACACCAGACCCTGCGGCTCAACCTGTTGGTTGACGCCAGTGTCGCCGCCGATGTCGTTGCAGATGTTGCCGTAGAAGGAGTTGCCGGTGCCGTCTGGGCTCTCGTCGCCGCCGAAGCGTACACACGCTCCGACCGCTCCTTCGATCAGATTGAACCGGAACACGTTTCCTTCGCCGACCTGTCCGCCGCGACTACCGAATGCCGCGCTGTCAGGGTCGCTCTGCCCGCTACACGAGTTGTACTCGACCAGCAGATCGTAGGTGCCTTCTTTGCCCTCAACGCACTCGTTGAGGCTACGGATCGTATTGTGGTGCACCCAGATGTCGTGTGTTCTGTCCGACTCGGAGCTGGGGTTCTTCTCCGTTTGTTCCGGTGCGGTCCCGATATAGACGCCTTCGCCGTTCTTTGAATCATCGCAGCACTTTCCTAAGCCGCAGTCGGCGATGTCATTGTTGGCGACCTCGATGTCGGAGGCGTGATATTTGATGCGAATGCATTCGCCAGTGCCCCCGGTGGGCGACCCTCGGAACGTTGAGTTCGTGATCTCGACGTCGGTTACGTACTGGCCCGGACTCGATCCAACTACATACAGGTTTGAGAACCCGCCGGTGATGGCGAAGTTGTCGATCCGGTAGTGCGAATGGTTGAGCTCGAAGCAGCGGAGAACGTCGTTTTCGTCCGGACTCGGACATTCGAGGAAGGCACCGGGGACCGCCGTAATGGTGATCGGTGCGGTGTCGGTACCGGCAGTGGTCGTCAACACCAAACCGGGGTGCGCGCCCTCTGTGGCCAAAGCTACCGTCTGCCCCGGACCGACATCATCGAGTGCCGACTGGAGGTTCGGATACTGCATGCCGGGCCCGACCAGAAG
>CALIFY010000014.1 GCA_938021675.1 uncultured Acidimicrobiales bacterium | reverse complement strand
GCAGCTACCCAGTGATCGGCCAGCCAGTTGTCGGCACGCTAGGGTCGGCCACGTGACCGAAGCCGCCGCCCCACCATTCGTCCGGCCCCGAGTTGCCGCCGGCGTCCTCTTCACGAACCACCAGGGCGACGTGCTCATGGTGTACCCCTCGTACAAGGACTACCTCGACATTCCCGGCGGGTACGTCGAGCCAGGCGAAACGCCAGCCGAGGCTGCACTCCGAGAGGTTCGAGAAGAACTCACGATGGAAACCGAACTCGGCGACCTCCTCGTGACCGACTGGTGGCGAGAAAGCACCGAAGGCGAAGGCGGCGCAAAAATGCTCTTCGTCTTCGATGGCGGAACCCTCACGACCGACGACATGCAGAACAACGTGAAAGTCGACGGTCAAGAAATTGTCGACTGCCGGTTCCACAACATCGCAGAACTCGACGAACTCACCGTTCCACGCCTCGCCAATCGAATTCGGCACGCCCTCGAATCGAGAAAAACTGGCCTTCCCGTCTACTTAGAGAACGGCCGCTCAGCGATGACCACGAATCTTCGCTGAACGTAGCTCCTGACCAGCGGCGGACCTTCTGCACCCGCGTAACACCCGCGACAGGACGAGATCAGCCGGAATTCAGGGGAACCGACGGGACTGTCCGGGAAGCCGGAGCCACTAGATTAGCGGCTCAAACAGTGTTCTTCCTGCGTACCCCCGGCGAGAATCGAACTCACGCTCACGGTTCCGGAAACCGATGCTCTATCCACTGAGCTACGGGGGCTTCAAGGCACCAGCGTAGCGAGTTGGCATTGGTCTGCGTGCCGTTTCCCGCCGGCCACGTTCGGCTGACCTGATCAGAGGTCTAGCGGCGAGCGCTAGCCTGCAACTCCTTCCTCATGAGCTACGAATTCCTACTTTTCGATCTTGACCACACGCTGCTTGACTCCAGCGCTTCCCAGGCCGCGGCCTACGAACTGACGATGCGAGAGGCCGGAGTAGACGACCCGGCCGGCCACTTCGACCGGTTCACACGAATCAACGAGGCATTGTGGGCCGATGTCGAAGCCGGACGGATCCAACCGGATGATGTCCGTGTCGCTAGGTTCGCCCAGCTCGTCGCGGAAATCCGAATCGACGCCGACCCGGAAACCATGGGGGAAACCTTTGTCCGTGGTCTGAGCACAAACGGCGACTTGTTTCCCGGCGCAACCAAGATGTTGGACGACGTAACATCGACGGCGTCGCTCGCGCTTGTCTCTAATGGAATTGGGTCCGTCCAACGAGCAAGAATCGATCGGCTGGGGATCGAGCACTACTTTGACGCGATTCTCATTTCCGGCGAGGTCGGTACCGCGAAACCGAGCTCGGCCATTTTCGACCTGACATTCGAGCAGCTTGGTCAACCACCAAAACCATCGGCGGTCATGATCGGCGACAGCCTCAGTTCCGACATAGCTGGTGGCAACAACTACGGAATCGACACCTGCTGGTTCAATCGCCTCGGCATCCCGACGCCATCAGAACCGACGGCAACCCACGAGATCACTTCCCTCACACAATTAGCCAACCTCGTCTCGTAACGCGATCACCCAGAACCGATGACGCGGCTGACACGGCTGCCAAATCGGCCGCCCACAAAGCCGCGGCGCAAACGTTTGAACACACGTCAGTTTGAGCGCAGCGAAGGTGGCAGGCTCGCGATCAACTAGCGTGGCCCCATGGCCCCGACCGCCGGCTACTCAGGCACACCACTAGCTCGAAAGATCGGCATAAAGTCCGGTTCGACCGTGGCGGTGCTGAGCGAACCGGACAACTTCCGATCACTCCTCGATCCGCTTCCAGAAAACGTCACTTTTCGCACCTCGCTTCGTGGAAACGCCGACCTCGTCGTCGCCTTCTTCCTAGAACGACGTCAGCTGCAGCGCCGGCTTCCCGCCTTGGCCCGGGCCATCTACCCCGACGGTGGACTCTGGCTGGCATGGCCCAAGAAGGCCAGTGGCGTCTCCACCGACATCACCGGTACAGACGTCCGCGAACTCGGATTGGCGGCCGGCATCGTCGACATAAAGGTTGCCGCCATCGACGAGACGTGGTCCGGGCACCGATTCGCCCACCGACTGGCCGACCGCTGAGACAGCGATCAATCCTCCTCGGCGGAATATCGCGCACTCACGATTCGTTTCCAACGACGGAGGCCTCATGCCAATCTCTCCCCTAGACACGCTCCGGAAGCTGGAAGTGGCGACGCGAAAGGTCGACCCGGAAACACAATCAGCGTTAGCCACACGGTGGAACTCGCTTCCAGAATCGGCACGGGTTCCCGGCCAACTGATCGGTCAAAAATCGACCGGGTGCGAAGCGACCCACGGCGTCTTCCCCAAATGCAACTTCTCGTGCACCCCCTGCTATCACAGCGAAGACGCCAACAAGGTCCGGGTCGACGGGCCCCACACCCGAAGCGAAGTCGACAAACAGTTCTCGTTTCTTCGTGAGCAGCGCGGCTTCGGAAACTACGCCCAACTGATCGGCGGCGAGGTGAGCCTGCTCGAACCAGAAGACCACGCAGCGTCGATCGCCATCATGCGAAGCCATGGTCGAATCCCGATGAGCTTTACTCACGGCGACTTCGACTACGACTATCTGCGGGCGGTCGCCGTCGACCCTGAGACCGATCAGCCTCGGTTTCCTCACCTATCGTTCGCCGCCCACATCGACACCACAATGGCCGGGAGACGAAACAACAAGAAGCCAGTTCGCGAGCACGAGCTTCACGAGGAACGGGCCCGGTTCTGCGACCTGTTCCACCGGTTGCGCCGAGAATACGGCATCACGTCCTACCTGGCCCACAACATGACGGTGACCCCGGCCAACATCGACCAGGTGGCTGACGTGATCCGCAGTTGCCACGATCAAGGGTGGCGGATGTTCTCGTTCCAACCGGCGGCATACATCGGAAACGAACACCGGTGGCGCGACGGCTATCGGGAACTCACCTCAACCGGTGTCTGGTCGCAAGTCGAGGCCGGGGCCGGCACAACACTCCCATACGGCGCCATGCAGTTCGGCGACACCCGCTGCAACCGAGTCACGTGGGGTGCGTTCCTCGACGGTGCATACACGCCGCTGCTCGACGACACCGACCCCCGCGACCACGCCATGGTGGCGGCGTGGATGACCGCCTTCCCCGGCAACTTCATCCTCCGGTCAAAAGCGTTGTCGGCCGTTCGTTACGTCCGCTCTATCGCCTCCCACCCGAAAGTACTGACCGAGATGGTCGGATGGGGACGACGATTCGTGACCCGGGCCGGCGGACCGATCAAGCCATGGTGGCGGGCAAAACCGGTGACCTTTGTGATGCATCAATTCATCGATGCCGCAGACACCGCCACCGCCTGGGGCCACATCCAGGCCGGGACACGAGCCACCGATCCGGCCACCCTCGAAGCCCAAGAACGGCTGGAAGCCTGCGCATACACGATGGGCCACCCGGACGACGACGGGTTGGTTCCGGCCTGCGTCCAGCATGGAGTACTCGACCCGGTCGAGAACCGAGAGCTGGCCAAGATGCTCCCTCTCCCCACCCGACGCAGCAGACCATGAAGCTCGGCACCTTGCGTTCGCTACCGATCAGCATGCTCCTGGGTGAGGTTCGCACCGCCCGGGAAGCCGTTCGCCTGTCGCTGCGGACCCCGTCGTTACTCAAAGCACCCCGGGGTCGGGGTGAACCGGTCATGCTCATGCCGGGGTTCGGCACCGACGACAAAGTACTGCTTCCTCTTCGGGTGTTCCTTCGGTCCAAGGGCTACGCCGCAACCGGCTGGGGCCTCGGCACGAACGACGGCGATGTGGAACGGCTCATGGCCGACGCCACCACCCGGATCGAAGAGAGGGCCGAACACGACGGCCCACTTGCCCTCGTCGGCTGGAGCCTCGGCGGCGTGGTGGCCAGAGAAGTGGCTCGCGACCGACCGGATCTGGTGACCCGAGTCGTCACCTTCGGAACCCCTCTCTGGGGTCCGCGAGGCACCGTGCCGAACAAGCTCTTCGACCCCGCCACCACCGCCCACATCGAAGCCGAGATCGAGGTCAGAAACACCCGGCCGATAGAAGTTCCCGTCACCGCCATCCACAGCAAACGCGATGGCGTCGTCGACTGGCGCGATTCGATCGACGAGATAACGCCCGGGGCGGAAAACCTCGAGGTGTCGAGCAGTCACACCGGCATGGGGATCGACCCGGACGTCTGGTCGATCCTCATCGACCGGCTGGCGGCGAGCAGAAACGACCCGGCAACGAAACGTTAGGCGTACACGAATCTCTGAAGGACCTGACCCGGGCCGGGGCGGTGGCGAACCGTAGGTGCGAAAGTCTCGGCGGCCGCGTGGGGCCCATCGCCTCCACCGTTGAATCACTACTGCAGCCAAATCGTGTCGTGCATCATCCAATGCCCTTAGCTCAAGAAGCCATCTGGGCAGTAAACAGTCTCTGAGACGTTGGATGGAGGGGGTGTGCCGGTTCGGGAAGCAGTGTCCGCACGTCAAAATTCGCGGCCGCGAGGTGGGCCTGCCACTCGGATTCTGCCAGCAAGGTTCGGTCGCTACCTCGACGTTCGTCGTATCGTCGAAGCCCAGAACCCGAGTCGAGGATTGCCGGATCCGCATAACTTGCCGGTAGTGAGATCGCGTAAGACATCGAGATTAATGCCTGGGGACGTTCTTCCACCATTTCGATCAGCATCAGGTACCCACCGGGGCGCAATACATCTCGAATTCGGTAAAGCAAGGCGCCTATATCTGGAGCGTTGTGGGCCACATTTGCCGCCAGTACGACATCGTATTGGTCGGGTCTGCCTGTCCCGGAAAGTTGATGGCTGAAATCCTCGTCGATATTGAGTAGGTGAGTGGAAATCGGAAGCTGTTCGGCGAATCGTTGCTGGCCCAGTTCAAGGAACCAGGACGACAAGTCGGTATACGCGTAGTGGTCTATAGCGGCATCACTCTCGGCTACGGCAGCAGTTGTCCCCCCGATGCCGGCTCCAAGCTCGAGGACTCGAATCGGCCTATTTTCCAGAGCGGCAATCGCCTCGGCGGCCGCCGTGTTGAGGTAACGGCTAATGGCGTTCGTTTCGTAGATTGCTTTGGCGAACTCGATTGTTCCGTCGGGAAAGAACAGAGATTGGATGGTAATTTCGTCTCGAAATAATTCGGTTGACCGTCGGAGGGATTCCAGGAGGGTCTGGACAAAAAGTGGCCCATATCCAAGCCGGGACGCAGCCTGGGCCATGTCGGTTCGGATGGTTCGCAACTGCTTCCGCGACGGACGGTAGCTGCAGTTCCAGCCGACCTTGTCGCCGTCGATCAACCCGTAGACGGCGAGTTCGGTCAGCCATCGTTCGATGAGCCAATGATGTCGTGGTGCTACCCCCAATCTCTCGACAAGATCGGCCGTTGTCCATCGGGCCGAGCCGGGCTGCATCCAGCGTCCGACTAGATCGAGCATGCCAAAAAGGGCGAGTTCGTCGATGGCCTTCATGTCTGCGAGTACGGACGATCGTGTCTGTGCGAGGGGTGCCTTTTCGCTGTGACCGGGGTGGTTCTGATTCGACTTGCACGTGTCTTGTGTCACCATAAAACCTTCCGATGGATTTGATAATAGGAATCATTCTCATCCAATAGCGAAGAGACCAGTAGAACAGAAGAACGTCGATATAGCAACATGTTTCGTATCGGACCCACCGGGTCCTCAGTGACCGGACTCTCGCCGCTGAGCGGGCCGTCGACAAAAACGACGACCAAGCGGCCTGACCACCCGAATCGCTAGTCGGTCGGCGACACCAAATCGGCCTCGTCAACCGGCTCGGGGCGGAGTACCCGAATCAATCCGATGGCGGCCACGGCCGCTACCAACTGAGCGATCAGGAACCCGGGGACTGAGCCGGGGGCGATTCCGGCGAACGTGTCGGATAGTGTCCGGGCCACGGTGACCGCCGGATTGGCGAAACTAGTCGACGAGGTGAACCAGTAGGCCCCGGCGATGTAACCGCCAACGGCGTAGGCGACCCCATCACCCTTCCCGGCCCGAACCATCGAGAAGATGATGATCAGCAGACCAAGCGTTGCGATACCCTCGGCAAACACTTCGGGCCCGGTCGACCGAGACTTCTCCGAGACATGTACCAACGGAAGGTCAAACATGGCGTTTGCCGCCATCACACCGATCGACGCGCCAGAGACTTGGGCCAGAACATAGGCCACGGCATCCGTGGTGCCGATTCCACCGAGCGCTCGATCGACCAGGGTTACCGCAGGATTGAAGTGGGCCCCGGAAATGGGAGCAAAGGCCAGAATAAGCGCGGTCAAGACAGCGGCTGTTGCGAACGCGTTTTCCAATAGCTGGAGACCGACATCGTCACTCAACCGTTCAGCCATGATTCCCGACCCGACGACGGTGGCCAATAAGAAAGCGGTTCCGACAAACTCCGCAGCGAGCCGGGACTCCAAGCGGTTGGCCGTCACACCACATCCTCCGGATGTACAGCCAACTCTGCGACCAACTTGGTGACCCGTTCCTCGATCTCGTCCCGCACGGCACGCACCAGTTCGAGTCCCCGGCCGGCCGGGTCGGTCAATTCCCAATCGAGGTAACGCGTTCCGGGCACCACCGGACAGGTATCTCCGCAACCCATCGTGACCACGACGTCGACCTCATCAAGCATCTCTTCGGTCCACCGCTGGGGCGTGTTCCCGGAAATATCAATCCCCACCTCAGCCATAGCTTCCACCGCTACCGGATTGATCGTCTCACCGGGATCAGACCCGGCCGACAACACCCGAACCCGGTCGCTACTACGTGTTCTCAGGAATCCAGCAGCCATCTGAGACCGACCCGCATTGTGGACACAGAGGAAAAGAACGCCGACACCAGGATCCATGATCCACACACTAGGAGCGCTCATAACCGGCGACTATCGCCGACAACGAACGTTTGCCGGCTATTTACCGTCAGTCTGTTGTGAGAACGTCCGGCCGCCGTCGCGCAGAGCCAGACCAGCCGAGGACGGCCGCTACAACACGTCGCTCATGTCGACCGGACCACCCGTCTCGATGCTGCGATGGGCGGCGACGCCGAGAGCGACCGAAATCAGACCATCGTGGACCGTCACCTCAGGCGGAACCCCGGCTCGGATGGCGGCCAAGAACCGTTGATGCTCCACGAACGACGAGCCGTGATGCTGGCCGATGTGACCGACGTGATCGAGATCCCCCGGACGCACCGATTCGACATCGACCGACCCGATGGTGTGCTCGCCCCGACGACCGACCCGTACCTCGTTCTGGGGAAGAAGGGCCTCGATCTTGCCGGCATCACCGACGACCGACACCTCCTCCTGGTTCCTCGTCGCCTCGGCGAACATGCACAGATCGAGCGACGCCCGCGCCCCGCCCTCGTAATCGACGATGACGAACGCGTTGTCGAGAATGTCGGACCGCTCACCGCCATACACCTCATCGAGGTGATTCACATCCTGGCCGCCAGAAGCGAACACTCGACGCGGACGCTCGCCGACAAGCAGGTTCATCAGATCGAAAAAATGACAGCACTTCTCGACCAACGTGCCGCCGGTCTGTCGGCTCAGGCGATTCCAGTCGTCTACCTTTTGAAGGAACGGGAACCGGTGCTCTCGGATCGCCACCATCCTGACCGGACCGACGACCCCGGACCGAACCTGTTGGATGAGGCGAGCGACCGGAGCCATGTACCGGTATTCAAGCCCAACCCACACCGGGGCCGACCGATCGGCAGCCATGGAGACCACTTTCCTGCAGTCCTCGACGGTGGTACACATCGGCTTTTCGATCAAAACCGGAAGCTCGGTGGTCAAGACATCGGCCAGTACATCGACGTGAGTGTGGTTCGGGGTGGCCACCACGAGCGCGTCACAGTTTCCTGCGTCGAGCAGGTCCTGGTACCGCTCATACAGGTCGATAGAGTTGTCGGCTGCTTCGGTGGCGGCAACCCTCGATGGCTCATGAGGATCGGCGGCGGCCACCACCCGAGCACCGTCGAGCGCGTTGAGATTGACGATGTGCTCGACCCCCATCATCCCAGCGCCGATAATTCCGTAGCGGAGGTCACTTTCGATAACCTCGGGCGCCGTCCCGCCGGCCGGGTCGGCACTCATGACGGCATCTCCGGCTGACGGCGCCGGGAGAAGTCCGGCTTGAACGGCCGGTGGGACAGTCGGGGAAGGACGTGTTCAGCCACCAGCTCCGCCTCGGCCCTATGGGGATACCCCGACAGGATGAAGGCGTCGATGCCAATCTCCCGGTACGCCTCAAGTTTGGCAACCACTTGGTCCGGGTCGCCCACGATGGCCGCTCCGGCCCCGCTTCTGGCCCGGCCGATGCCGGTCCACAGGTTCGGTTCGGCGAAACCATCGTCATCGGCAGCGTCACGGAGTTCGGCTTGGCGGGACACGCCGACCGAGGTGGCGTCTAACGACTTTTGGCGGATCGACGCGCCGGTGTCGGGATCGAGACGTGAGATCAGGCGGCGGGCCGCCTCCACCGCCTCGGCCTCGGTCTCCCGAACGATCACGTGCGACCGGAGACCATAAGCCAACCGGCGATCGTGGCGGTCGGCTCGCTGTCGCATATCGGTCACGGTGGCCCCGACCGATGCAACCGTGTCCGGCCAGGTGAGGAACACGTCGGCCGCGGCGGCCGCCGTCTCCTTGGCCGCGTCGGAAAATCCACCGAAGTAAAAGGGAGGACACCGCCCGTCGACCGCTCCGATACGAGGTGGATCGAGCGTCAGTTCCACGAACTCTCCGTGATAGTCGACCGCCTGGCGATCGAGCAGGAGGCGGAGCACTTCCATGTATTCCAGGGTCCGCTGATAGCGAGGTTCGGAGTCCAACTTCTGCCCGGGCAGGTCGCTGGAAATGATGTTGATGGTCAAACGGCCGCCGGCCATCTGATCGACGGTTGCTAACTGTCGAGCCAATTGGGGCGGCCAGAGTTCACCCATCCGAACCGCCAGCAACAGGTGTATCCGTTCGGTGACGGTGGCCACCGCCGAGGCGAAGGCCACCGCGTCGATGCCCAGTTCGTAGCCCGATGGCAGGAGGACATTGTCGAACCCCAGGTTGTCGGCGGTGGTGACGATGTCGCGGCAATGGGGCCACGACGATACCAACTCCGGGTTGGGGACCCCGAGAAACTCATAGTCATCGTCGCAGAGGGCGGAGAACCAGGCGATCTCCGGTGGCGTCGTTTCGGTCATGGGAGTGGCGTCTCCTCCGACGCCTCGATCAAGTCGTAGACATCGTTGCGGTCGAGACGCACACCGAGCGCGGTCATCGATGAGGCGATCCGGTCTGGGTTCTGAGTGCCGAGGATGGCCACCGGCCGTGCGGGATGGCACAGCACGAAAGCCAAGGCGATCGCTGAGCGATCGACGCCTTCTCGTTCGGCAAGCCGATCGAGTGTCTCGACAAGACCCGTCGGCAGGTCATCGCCACTGGGAATACGGCCCCCACCGAGCGGGCTCCAAGCGAGCGGCACCGTGCCGGTCTCCAGACAGAGATCGAGGGTGCCGTCGCGCAACGGATCGAGTTGAGCGACTGAGAACTCGGGCTGCGTCGTCGCCAGTTTTCCATCCAGGTGAGCCGCAAGGGCGCCGGTCTGAGCCGGCGTGTAATTCGAGACCCCGACGGCAGCCACCAGACCATCGTCGATCATGGACAGCAAGGTGTCGGCGGTCTCAGCCGGGTGCCCGAACAGGTCCGGTCGATGTATTTGGTACAGCTCGACGCGATCGACCCCCATACGGCGGAGTGAATCCTCCAACGCACTGCGGAGATAACGAGGGCTGGAGTCGTATGGCACCGGCGGTCGGATTCCGCCCTTGGTGGTCAGCACCATCCGATCGCGGAGTCCTGGCGATGCCGCCAATACCTGACCGAGGATGTCTTCGACGGTTCCAAACCCCGTCCCGCCCCAATCGAATCCGTACACATCGGCGGTGTCGATCAGGTTGCATCCGGCGTCGAGGGCGGCTTCGAGTAACGCCGTCGCCTGCGTGATGTCTGGGTTGGTGAATCGCCACAACCCAAAGGCCAATGGGCCAACTTGTAACGACCCGATGGTTCGAGGCGACGGGTCGACCAACGAACTCTCCGGCATGGCTGCGTTCCCCCTTGTTGTTCTTCGTGTCTCGGCGTCAGTGCCGAATCACTGCTGGCGCGCTCGTCGTCTTCCGTTCGATCAACGCGATCGGCACAGCGTACTTTGTCGCTTCGATCGCTGGGTCGACGAATCGGTCGAGCAAAAGCCGTGCCGCCACCGATCCGTGTTCGGTCACATCTTGGCGGATCGTTGTGAGACCGACGACCGCCGAAAACTCGTGGTCGTCGACACCCACTACTGAGACGTCCTCGGGCACTCGCAATCCCCGATCCCATACCGCCCGCATCACGCCAAAAGCCGTCTCGTCCGACATGGCGAAAATCGCCGTCGGAGGGTCGTCGAGGTCGAGAAGATGGGCCGCGGCCTCAGACCCGCCGGCGACCGAGAACCCGGCACCCCGTTCCAGCTCTTCGTCGACGGTAAGACCAGCCCGCTCAAGCACGTTCCGGTACCCCGACCGTCGGTCGAGCGGCACGTCGAACTTCATTGGATCATCGCCATGTCCGGCCAGCCCGATGCGGCGATGTCCGAGCGACATCAGATGCTCTACGGCCAATTCGGCAACCCGCTCATCGTCGACCCGTACCGAAGAGAAGCTATCGGAGGCGGCCCCTACAGACACGACCTTGACGCCGGCTGATGCCAGTGCGGCCGACTCGTCGGCCGACAACTTGATGTTCACGATGATCAACCCATCGGCCCGCTTTACCAACGGGCCTTGGGTCATCCGCCGCCGCGCTGAGTCACTATCGATCGCGAACACTAACAGGTCGTATCCCGCTGCGGTCAGCACCGCTTCGACCCCGGCCATGACCTGCGTGAAGTACCAAGAATCGAGGCTGGGCACGGCCATCGCGACGGTACGGGATCGTCCCGACGCTAGCCGGGCGGCCGCCGGGTCTGGATGATAATCAAGCCGCTCGGCCGACTCCTGAACACGTTCGCGGGTCGACGGCGCGACGTTCGGGAGGCCGCGCAACGCCCGGCTGACGGTGGCCACCGACACCCCGGAGTCGTTTGCCACGTCCTGGATTGTCACCGATCTCCCCACCGAGGTCACTGCATTCATCTCCTCACGATCACGGCGTCGGCTGGCTCCAGAGTTGGATCAACGAACTCTCCCGACCGGCCCGCAGTCGAGAACACTATCGTTCCGTCGATCCCGGTGAGTTCGATCGGCTCGGAGCCGATATTGGCGGCGACAACGACGGATCCACGTTCGTAGGCTACGACGTGTGGCCAGGTCTCACCGTCTCGGTCGAGCCACGATAGGTCGGGTTCGAGCAATTCGGGCGTCTCTCGGCGGGCCTTCACCAGCGCCCGGTACGCCGAAAAAGACGATGTGGGGTCGTCCCGTTGGGCTGCCGCGGAGTCGTCGTCGGTACGGCCGCCCATGGGCAACCACGTGTCGGTCGCGGTAGAAAACCCATGGCCGGGCCCCCGATCCCACGGCATCGGCGTACGACACCCATCTCGGGACAGCGTAACGTCGGCCCCAACCGGGTCGGCCCGACGCTCATCTGACACCTCACCATCGACAAGGCCGAGCTCCTCTCCCTGGTAGAGGACAGGCAAACCTGGCAGTCCGAAAAGGAGGGTCGTCAACGCCAACGCTCGCCGCCGGCCAAGGTCAGCCCCATCCCGAGACCCTTCTCCGGTCTGGGTGTCATCGGCGGCCGGGGCGAAGCGAGTGGGCGGACGCTGCTCGTCGTGGCTGGCCAGGGCCCACCCGATCGATCGGCGGTCGGCGACCCGTTCAAGCGGGGCGGCGATGGCGTTACGTACGTCTTGTGCCGACCACCCAACGTGCATCAACTCAAACCAGAATCCGACGTGGAGTCCTTCGCCCGGCAAGAGTCGAGCGAGGTCTCCGGCGTCGAACACGTACGTTTCGCCGAGCAGTAATGCGTCGTACGGTTCGACCACCTTGTTCCATCGCCGGAAGATGTCGAGCGTCGACGGTTGGAGGATGTCGTGACGATGATCGAAGGCGTCCCATTGTTGCCATCGAGGAGCGGTGTCGTCCCACGGCCCGATCTGCGGGTTTGAGCGAAGCTGGCCGTCTTTGCCCATCGCTTGGGCAACGTCGATCCTGAAGCCGTCGATGCCGCGGTCGAGCCAGAACCGAAGCACGTCGTCGAAGGCGTCTGCCACCGCCGGGTTGGCCCAATCGAGATCGGGTTGTTCGGGGAGGAACAGGTGGAGGTAGTACTGGTTCGAGGCCGGATCGAACGTCCAAGCAGGGCCGCCGAAGTAACTGACCCAGTTGTTCGGTGGGCCTCCGTCCGGCGCCGGATCGCGCCAGATGTAGTAATCGCGATAGTCGCTGTCCGGTCCCGATCGGGCGTCTACGAACCAGGGATGCTGATCCGATGTGTGATTTGGGACGATGTCGACCACCACTTTGAGCCCGCGGTCATGGGCTTCGGCAACCAGGCGATCAAAGACATCCAGATCGCCGTAGATCGGATTGACACCGCAGTAGTCTGCGACGTCATATCCGAAGTCGGCCATCGGTGACGGGTAGATCGGTGTGACCCAAACCAGAGTTGCTCCAAGATCGGCGATGTGGTCGAGGCGCTCCACCAGTCCGTGCAGGTCGCCGATCCCATCGCCATCGCCATCGGCGAAGGAGCGAATGTAGACCTCGTAGCCCACGGCGTCATGCCACCAGCGCACGTCGACGGCGTCTGGGTGGTCGTCGAAGTTTTCGGTCACGTGTCTCTCTTTCAACGGTGGTTCACTCCAGTATCACGGCATAAGGCTGGCGTGCTCCGCAAGAATTGTAAGCGGTTGCAGCCTTGTTGAACTGGGACTGTAGCGGCTTGATGGCGCCGAGGGAAGGGTGTTGACGGACAAGCAAACACCACTCATAGAGCCGACGAGCGGCACAACCCCGCAGCACTGGCATGACAGTGTTGTGACGGGACTGCGACCTCCGTCACAACAACGTCACCGCTATGTCGTGTCGAACTCCTTGCCATTACCAGGGATTTGGCTAGAGTACGATGATCGCTCGTGTAAGCGTTTGCAGAATGATCTTGCAGCTTCGCCAACCGAGCGTCTTCGGGTAAATCGCCCGAAGGGAGTCGGGCCCTCACGGCGCCGACTCTGGGGAGAACCGCCCTCCGGGGCAAGGAATATCAGAAAGGTTTCAGATGCGTACTTCGCGATGGAAAACACTCCTGGCGTTGCTGTTCGGGCTGTCGCTCGTCGCAGCCGCGTGCTCAGGTGACGAGGCTGACGACGCGGTCGATGCCGGCACCGATGCCGTGGAGGACGCGGCTGACGATGCAGATGATGCCGTCGACGGCGACGGCGACGGTGACGAGGAGGACGAGGCACCGGAGGACGAGGGCGACGAAGACGCCATGGCCGACGGCGATCTGGCCGGCACCACCGTCAGCGTCTTTGGCCCGGAGAGTTCCGACGAAGAGGCCGGGGCCATGCAAGACGCCCTCGATGTCTTCGCCGAGGAGACCGGCATAGACATCCAATACACCGGCGCCCGCGACGCTGCCGATCAAATCAATGCACAGGCGTCGGGCGGCAATCCGCCAGACATCTTCATCTTCCCCCAGCCAGGCAAGCTGGCCGAGTTCGCCCGCGAAGAGTTCATTCTCCCCTTGCCGGACGACCTGGTCGCCACCTCAAACGAGAACTGGCCAGAAGATTGGAACAACTTCGGCGTCGTCGACGGCACCCAATACGGCGTGCCAAACAAGGCCGACCTGAAGTCCTTGGTGTGGTACCAGCCATCTCGGTTCGAGGAACTCGGCTACGAAGTTCCGTCGACGTTCGATGAGTTCGCCGAGCTGGTCGGAACCGCCGTCACAGACGGCAACACCCCGTTGTGCGTCGGAATCGAATCCGGTCCCGCAACAGGTTGGACCTTCACCGACTGGACCGAAGACATGGTGCTCCGCTTCGCCGGAGCCGACACCTACGACCAGTGGGTCAACCACGAGATTCCATTCAACGATGAGGCTGTAGTCACCCAGATGCAGGCCGTAATCGACCTGTGGAACACCCCGGGAGCGGTCTTCGCGGCCGGCGGTTCAATCGCTGCCACCCCGTTCGGTGACAACGGCCAACCCTTGGTCGACGGCGACTGCCTCATGCACCGTCAGGCAAGCTTCTTCGCCGCCTTCATCCCAGAAGGCACGGCTTTTGCCGACGGCAGTGAGGGCGCAATCGACGTCTTCTACTTCCCATCAAACGAAGGACAACCGGTACTGGTTGCTGGCACGCAGGCCGGCGCCTTCCGCGACGCTCCCGAGGTGTGGGCGGTCATGGAGTACTTCAGCTCACCGGAGTACGCCGATGCCCGCCAGGAAGCTCAGACCGCCCGTAAAGACGGCGGACTCTCCGGCTTCCTATCGGTAGCAAACGGTGCCGACCCGTCGCTGTATCAGCCCCTGGAAACCTCGTTCCTCGACATCATGGCAAACTCCGACGTCGCACGGTTTGATGCGTCTGACCAGATGCCAGCCGATGTCGGCGCCGGAACCTTCTGGACCGAAGGAACCGCGGCGGTGAACGGCGACAAGAGCGTCGACGAAGCGGCGACGGCGATCGAAGAAAGTTGGCCAGAAGGCTGACCGGTTCGTCGCCCGGCGCATAGCGACATGCGCTAAGAACCATTTCGGAAGGGGCGTCGACCAAGTCGGCGCCCCTTCCGGCCTTTTAGCCGCCGCATACCAATGTTGCTACCTGGCAACCGGAGAGGCCGACCAAACGGGCCATCTCTACAAAGCTAGAAACCACAGAGCGCTCGAAGGGATAGGGGTGGAGCTACTCCGAGACATCATCAGCTGGGGAATTCTTCTGGCGACGGCCGCGGTCATTGGACTCGCCGTCAATCAGATACTCCAGAAAGTCCAGACCACGTTCGGTCAGGCATCGACCATTCCGCCGGTAACCGGCGCTGCGGCCGGTATCGCCACGACGGTCACTCTTCTCGATCGAGGGGCGTTGCCGTTCCTGGTCAATTTGGTGGTGGCGATCATCGTTGGGGTTGTCGTCGGGAAGGTCGCATCGCTCCTCGTCAACAACCGTTCCGCGGTATCGCTCGGTCTCGCCGCATTCTCGGCGGTACTGCTGGCAGTAGCCAGTACCGCGGCGTGGGCGCCAACGAAGCTGGCCCAGTTCGCGGCGATCGCCGTGGCGACCCTGGCAACATTCGCCTTTCTCGGCTCCTCCGACACCCCACAACAGATACGGCGGTGGCTGCCACCGGCCGGTGGTGTACTAGCCGGTATCGGCGCCGTCGACTGGCTTCAGGCCTTCGACCGCGTCGGCCGGGCCTTAGCTAGCCCCGAGATGGACAAGATCGCCGACACGCTGTGGGCGGTCGCGCTCGCAGTCGGCGGCAGCGCCGCGGTGTTCGTTGCAGCCAACATGTTGTTCGACCGCTCGGGCAAGAACTGGTCCCAATTCTCCACAGCTGCCGGCGCAGCGATCGGTTTCGTACTGTTCGGCGTGCTGGACGGGAACCGCCTACTGCAGATTCTCGGTCCCCGCGAATCGGTAGCCACCAATCTTCACAGCTGGATCAACACGAACGAAACGACGATGATGGTGGCCGGCGTTGTGGCCGGCGCTGGGCTCGGTCTCGCCACCGGGCAAGGTCTCGGGGCCATGCGTGACGACCGCAAGCGTGGCCGGACCATGGGGGCCGGCATCGGTGCCGGGATCGGGTTGGTGTGGGGCGCATTGTTTCTTGAGCGCATTCCGGTCGACACCTCGATCCGGGTTATGTGGACCGCCACCATCGGCGCCTTACTGTGTGGTGCTCTGGGATTCGCCATCAGCAAATTCCCCGACGATCGGGTTCGAGCCATCGTGGCCACCGTCGGCGGCGCCGCCATCGGCCTCGTCATCGGTGGCCTACTCAAGAACATCCACCAACCTCGTTTGGAGACGCTACCGCTGGTCGCTGCTCCATTGATCGGCGCCGCGGCCGGCGCCGGCCTGGGCCTTGTGAGACGGCGCACCCCTGTTGTCGGAGCCACCACCGGCGCCCTCATCGGCTGGTTGCTCGCCACCTTTGGCTTGCCCACGCTCGGGGGCGGCCCCGAGGTAGAAACCCTGACCGCGACCGGCATCGCCGGCGCCCTTGCCGGCCTCCGCTACGGGGCGAAACCGTGGCTCGACGCTGTGGGCCGCTCCGATCTGGAACGCCGGGCTCGGGGGCCGATCTTCCTCGCCCCTGCGCTGGCGTTCATCGGGGCCGGTCTCATCATCCCGCTGCTCCGCACCATATATCTGTCGGTGTTCGACGAGCGAAGCGAAACCTTCGTTGGGCTTGAGAACTACCAGTCGATCTTCACCGATCCCAAAAGCTTCGACTACACCAACCGACTCAATATGTTCGGCAGCGTGTTGACCGGAACCGCCATCGTGCTTGTGGTGCTTGCACTCGGCATCGGTTTGTACCTCGGCCGAACGACCGGCAACAGCTTCGGCGGCGGGAAAGCCATTCGAACCGGCATCGGCAGCACGCTCATTCTGCTGGCCATCCTCGAATACGTGCTCGGTCAGCAAAGCGACGGGGCGTCAGGGGGGAACTGGTTGGCCATCATCGGCCTCGCCATCGCCGGGCTGGTGACCCTCATCGTCCCAATCGGCACACGGATCGGCGAAGCAGCCCCGCAGGCCAGGGTCGACATGGCCGGCACCCCGAGCATCTTGGCTGGAGCCGGACTGTTTCTGTTCGCCATGGCGTTGTTCTCCACCCTCCGCGGCACGTTGTTCAACAACCTCTGGTGGGTCTTCACCGTCACCTTGCTGGCGACGGTGCTCGGCCTGGCCGTGGCGGTGCTGGCCGACCGGGCCAACCACGAGAACATCGCCAAATCGTTCGTGTTCATGCCGCTTGCCATCTCCTTCGTTGGGGCCGGCATTATCTGGCGTTTCATGTACATCGCCCGAGATCCTTCAAAGGAACAGACCGGGGTAATGAATTCGCTTTGGGTAGAACTCGGTCGAGTCAGCCAAGGCGGAACCGGTCAGGTGGTTGGCATCGCCATACTCGTCGCCATTCTGGGTGCCCTTGCGGTGTTGGCGGTTCTGTTCTGGCGGACCGGTGCCCGTGGCGCCTTCGGGGGCTCGGTCGTTCTCATCGCTCCGTTTCTGTGGGCTCTCTATCGATTCACCGTCGGCGGTGGGCTTGGCGGCACCGGGGTGGAAGCTGAAAACGGCGTGCTCGAAGGCACGACGATCCTGTTCCTCCAGGACTCTCAGCCGTTCAACAACCTGTGGCTCATGCTGGTACTGATCTGGATTCAGACCGGTTTCGCCATGGTCATTTTCTCCGCTGCTATCAAGGCCGTTCCCGCCGAGTTCGTGGAGGCGGCCAAGATGGACGGCGCAAACGACAGCCAGATCTTTTGGAGGATCACCCTCCCCTCCATCGCCCCAACGGTGGGAGTGGTGGTCACAACGTTGATCGTTCTCGTCATGAAGGTGTTCGACATTGTGAAGGTGATGACCAACGGCAACTTCGATACCCAGGTAGTGGCCAACGAGATGTGGCAGCGAGCATTCACCGAACTCAACTTCGGTCTTGGCTCGGCGTTGGCCATCGTGCTCTTCGTAGCCGTCGTCCCGGTCATGACGTACAACATCCGAACCATGCAGCGAGAGGTCTGACCATGGCGGCTACAAGCACAGCTTCAACCACCGTCGACCCGGTCGATTCCGGTGGGACCCAAGCCGCAGCCTCCGTGGTCGGAGAAGACGGAGGCACAGCCCGGGTATACCGGCTGCTGTCGTCCATCCCGACCTGGCTGCTGTGGATCATCGTTATGGTCTGGACGCTGCCAACCTTCAGCCTGTTTGTGAATTCGTTCCGCCCCCGAGATGCCCAACGGGCCAGCGGGTGGTGGCGGTTCCCGGCAGATGAGGAAGGCCTCGGCCTCGCCAACTATCAGGATGTGCTCAGCGCGGAGGCGACCGGCGGACTCAAAGAAGGTCTCGTCAACAGCTTCGCCATCGCCATTCCGGCTACGATCATCCCGATCGCTATCGCCGCCTTCGCCGCATACGCATTCGCTTGGATCGATTTCAAGTACCGGCAGCAGGTGTTTATCGCCACGGTGTCGTTGTTGGCAATCCCGAACCAGGTAGCGCTTATCCCGCTCCTCCAGGCCTACTCCAACGGCGCCCACCTCACGATCCCCTGGCTCGACAAGACGGTGACGATCATCCCTGATCTCGGGTTGGCCGGCACGACGACCGCGGTGTGGATTACCCACACCGCATTTGCCATGCCGTTCGCCATCTTCTTGCTGCACAACTACATCAGCCAACTCCCCTCCGACTTGTTTGAGTCGGCCAGGATCGACGGGGCCGACCACTTCACCATCTTTTGGCGACTGGTCTTGCCGCTATCGGTTCCGGTGTTGGCAGCGTTTGCAATCTTTCAATTCCTGTGGACGTGGAACGACTACCTGATCGCCCTCACCATGACCGGCTCGAACGGTGCTGCTCACCCGGCGACGATCAAGATCGCATCGCTGGCCGGAGAGTTCGGCCTTCGAGAACACTTACTTTCGGCCGGCGCCTTTGTCCAGGCGTTCGTTCCGCTCGTGGTGTTCTTCCTCTTACAACGCTTCTTTGTTCGCGGCCTCCTGGCCGGCTCGGTGAAAGGATAGGAATTTTCCAATGGCAGACGTAGTGCTCGACAATCTCGAGAAGGTCTATCCGAACGGTTATCACGCCATCCACGACCTCAACCTCGACATCGGAGACGGAGAGTTCCTTGTGCTGGTCGGACCATCGGGGTGCGGTAAGTCCACCGCCCTCCGCATGGTTGCTGGCCTTGAAGAGATCAGTGGGGGTGAGTTGCGGATCGGCGAGCGGGTGGTCAACGATGTCCACCCCAAGGACCGGGACATCGCCATGGTGTTCCAGAACTATGCCTTGTACCCCCACATGTCGGTGGCCGACAATATTGGCTTCGCGCTCAAACTGGCCAAGGTGCCGAAAACCGAGATCAAGACCCGGGTAGACAAAGCGGCCGCCACCCTCGATCTCACCGAGTACCTCGACCGCAAGCCAGGGCAGCTCTCTGGAGGCCAGCGGCAGCGGGTAGCGATGGGCCGAGCCATCGTCCGTCAACCGGCGGCCTTTCTTATGGACGAACCCCTGTCCAACTTGGACGCCAAGCTCCGGGTTCAGATGCGAGCGGAGATCGCATCGCTCCAACGCAATCTCGGCGTCACAACCATCTACGTAACCCACGACCAGGTCGAGGCCATGACGATGGGCGATCGGGTCGCGGTACTCAAGCGAGGTGTGCTCCAACAGGTCGATTCGCCGTCAAACCTATATGACAGCCCCGACAACGTGTTCGTGGCTGGCTTTATCGGCTCTCCATCCATGAATCTGATGAACGCCACCCTCGGGGACTCTGCCGATGAGCCGACGGTCAAGGTGGGGAGTCAACAGCTATCGATCGCTCCTGAGCTGTGGGCGGCCCGCCAATCACTTCAGTCAAAACTCGGCCAAGACATCGTCGTCGGTATCCGACCCGAGGACACAGAAGACGCGGCGATTCTGCCAGACACCCCACCCGACCGTCGGTTGAAGAGTGAGATCACCCTGGTCGAGTCGCTCGGCTCGGAAGTGATCGCTCACTTCCCGGTCGATGCCGAACCGTTCGCCATTATGGACGCCGAATTCGAGGGCGAAGACGCGGTCGAGGCGACCCGACACGGAGACAGCGCCATCTACACCGGCCGGTTCAGCCCACGCTCCGGCATCAAAATCGGTGACGAGTTGGAGATAGCGGTCGACACGGGCCGTTTCCACTTCTTTGATCCGGCCTCGGGAGAGGCGATTCGGGACTGAACGTTCAACTCCAAGAATGGTCGAAGGGCGGGTGAGGTTGCTGGACTGGTCGTCGTCTGCGGCGGCATGGCCAGCAGCCCACCGTGGCCGTTCGAACATCACCGTCTACGTCATGGCGGGTGGGGTTCCCGTGCGGACTGACTCCGGCCGAATTAGATTCCTCGGCCGAAGCGGTGAGCGCCTCGTAAGGCCGACTCCGCGTCGAATCCCGCGGCGACGGCCAACGCCAGCGGGAGGCGTTTTTCGACCGGGTTTCGACGGGCGGCAGCAAGAACGGCCCGCATGGCATGGCGCCGATTTCCGACGGCCGCTCGAGCCACTGCCTGCTGACCTCGGATCCGGGCAAACCCCGCCGGCTCATCCCGAAACTCGGGGTACTTGTCGACGAGGTACTCAAGGGCTTCATCGATCAGTTGCCAACGTTCAAAGAAGTACGACCCTCCGTGCCACCAGACCCGAACCAAAGGTTGCGGGGCAACCGCTATCGGTGTGACCCGGGCGGTTCGTAGAAAGAGGTCGTAGTCCTCGGCGTACCCGCCCGGCAACTCCTCGTCGACAAGGCCGATCCCGTCCCTCAGCGTGTCGGAGTCGACCAACCAACTCGACGGATGAACTTCGGTCATCCGGTCGCGGAGGAACCCTTCGAAGGTCAGCAATTCACGATCGGGGATCCGGGCTGTGTCGGTCCCGTCGTATCGAACGAGAATGCCGGTGCAGGCGGCCCGAGCTGTTGGCATCTCAGCCAGCGCGTCAAACTGGGCTTGGAGCTTTCCTGGCAACCACTCGTCGTCATCGTCGCAGAAGGCGATCCACCGGTGACGGGCCAAATCGATACCACTGTTGCGCGCCCCGGCCAGGCCAGGGCTGCGAACGTTGCTGGTAACCACGACAGATGGGCCGGCCACCCGCTCCAAACTCTCGTCGGCTTCGGTCTGGTCAAACACGACGACCACCTCGACCCGATCATCGTGCCGTTGCGCGGCGACGGCATCGATGGCTCGAACGAGGAGTTCAGGTCGGTCTCGGGTGGCGATGATCACGGTCACCGAGCGATCGTCGAGATGTTCGGTCATATCAAACCTCCGAGTTGCCGAGGAGGTCATCGACGGCCTTGGCGAATTCGACCACCCCGACCGCGGTATCGGCTCCGACCGAAACAGCGAAGGCCACCGGATCGGCCAGCGCCTCGTCGATGGACCGACAGAGCTCTTCCTCGGAGTCGACCACTCTGGCCAGTCCGTGGCGGTCTAAATGGTTGGCAAAGCGAAGCTGATGATCGTCGACGTGCTCACCAAACGCTGGATCCCTGGCCACGACGATGGGGAGACGGCCAGACTGTCTGGCGTCCATCACCGTCGACGGCCCTCCGTGGCAAACCACCGCAGCGGCCGAGGTGAACAATCGCAACAGGTCCGCGTGGGGCAATAGTTCGACCGATTCCAGGCGACGAGGGGCGTACGACGTACCCCGCTGGACTTGTATCGAGGTCTCCGATCGGTCCGCGGCCCAACGATCCACCCAAGTCATCAGACGATCGAATCGGTGGATGTCGGTCCCGACCGATACAACTACTTGCGGTACCTCAGGTGACCAGTCGTCTCGTTGGTTTCGCCTCATCAGTAGATTGGTCCGACCAGGTCACTGCCGGAGTACAACGCTTGTTGTTCTGGCCATTGGACGAGAAACAACGACGACAGCGGCCGGCACACCCGACCGGTCATGGTCGTCGAGTCGACACGGTCGTAGACCTCAAGGTATACGGTCGGAATTCTGAGAAGCCGGGCAAAGACGAAGAACGGAATGGCCACGCCTGCGCCGTTGGACACCACAACGTCGGGCCGGTGGGACCAGAGCACCCTGGCTGCCAGAAACGTGTTTCGGATCAGGTTTCCGATATGACGGGTCGTCGGGAAGTGAGCAGGGATGAGGTGTTCACCGGCCAACTTGGAGCGGGCGTCCGGTAGGTCAAACGTCACCCACGCCCGTTCGCGGTCCTCCCACCACGGCTTCAGCCGTAAGAGCTGGGCAAGATGCCCACCAGATGAGCAAACAAACAACACATGCATACACATGAGGTATCGGAAGCGACCAAACCGCCCTTGAGCAGTCAAACCGCCCCTAAGCCTGGGTAAGGCTCATTGCCGACAAGCCGGCCAGACCTCGGTATCCTGGATCGGTCCACCCGCCGCCTCTCCACGGTGAATCATCACTCATGAAAACTAAGCTCTCTCATCTGGCCTACCTTGAATCGGAGGCCGTACACATCATCCGCGAAGTGGCGGCCGAATTTGAACGACCGGCACTGCTGTTTTCGGGCGGCAAAGACTCGATCGTCGTGCTCCAGTTGGCGCTCAAAGCGTTCGCTCCGGCGCCTCTGCCCTTCCCGGTGATGCACGTCGATACCGGCCATAACTTCCCCGAGGTCATCGCATTCCGAGACAAGGTCGTCGCCCAATACGGGCTCCGCCTGGTCGTCGCCTCGGTCCAAGAGGCCATCGACGCCGGCAAGGCGGTCGAAGAGACCGGGCCCCGCGCCTCCCGGAACCGGCTTCAGACCGGCGTACTACTCGACGCCATCGCCGAACACCGCTTCGACGCGCTGTTCGGTGGCGCCCGCCGCGACGAAGAGAAGGCCAGGGCGAAAGAGCGGGTGTACAGCTTCCGCGACGAGTTCGGCCAGTGGGATCCAAAGGGCCAGCGGCCCGAACTGTGGAACCTGTACAACGGCCGATACAAGCCGGGCGAACACATGCGAGTGTTCCCCATTTCAAACTGGACCGAGCTCGACGTGTGGCATTACCTCCGCGACGAAGAGATCGAAGTTCCAGACGTCTACTTCGCTCACAACCGTGAGGTATTCGAGCGCGACGGGATGTGGCTCGGCGTGACCGAGTTCCTGCAACCGATGGAAAACGAGACGATCGAAAACCGCCTCGTCCGCTTCCGTACTATCGGTGATGCCACGTGTACCGGTGCCGTCGAATCTCCGGCCACCAACTTCGAACAGGTCATCGACGAGGTCGCGGTCACCCGAATCACCGAACGTGGTGCCACCCGGGCCGACGACCGCACAGCCGAAGCCGCTATGGAGGACCGGAAGAAGGAGGGCTACTTCTAATGAGACGCCCACATGTGGTTGCAAACTCCTACGAGCGCGAGGTGATGAGCTGATGGACCTACTACGCCTGGCCACCGCTGGCTCGGTCGACGACGGCAAGAGCACGCTGATCGGCCGTCTGCTGTATGACTCCAAGTCGATTTTCGAGGATCAGCTCGAATCGATCGAGAAAACGAGCGCCAGCCGCGGCGACGAATACACCGATTTGGCGCTGCTGACCGACGGTCTCCGGGCCGAACGGGAGCAGGGCATCACCATCGACGTCGCCCACCGATACTTCACCACACCCCGTCGTAAGTTCATCATCGCCGACACGCCGGGCCACATCCAATACACCCGGAACATGGTGACCGGCGCCTCGACCGCCGACCTGGCCATCATCCTCATCGATGCCAGGAAGGGAATCGTCGAGCAGTCGCGACGCCACTCATTCATCGCAACCCTTCTGCGGATTCCTCACCTGGTCCTGGCCATCAACAAAATGGACCTTGTCGACTACGACCAGGAAGTGTTCGAAAACATTCGAGCGGAGTACTCCTCGTTCGCGGCCCGGCTCGACGTGCCCGACCTCACGTTCATTCCGATGTCGGCCCTCCACGGCGACAACGTGGTCGAACGGTCAGCCAATATGGACTGGTACCGGGGTGCCACTCTGCTCCATCACCTCGAAGAGGTACACATCGCGTCGGACCGCAACATGGTCGATGTCCGGTTCCCGGTCCAATATGTGGTTCGCCCCAAGAGTTCGGAACATCCAGACTTCCGTGGCTACGGCGGCTCGGTGGCCGGTGGAGTACTCAAACCAGGCGACGAAGTCGCCGTGCTCCCATCGGGGTTCACCACGAGGATCCGATCCGTGCTCGGCCCAGACGGCTCTGAGCTCGACGAGGCATACTCTCCGATGGCGGTCACCGTGCTACTCGAAGACGAGCTCGACGTGAGCCGGGGCGACATGATCTGCCGGATCAATAACCAGCCGGCGATTACCCAAGACCTTGAGGCCATGGTCTGCTGGATGGCAGATACTACTCCCCTGACTCCCGGGACGAAGCTGGCCATCAAACACACCACCAATTGGGCCCGGGCGCTCGTGAAGGACTTCCGTTATCGACTCGATATCAACACCTCGAACCGAGATTCGGATGCGACAGCTCTTGGGCTAAACGAGATCGGTCGGGTACGGCTTCGCACCACGAAACCGCTCTTCGCCGATACCTACCGGCGGAACCGCACCACCGGTAGCTTCATCTTGGTCGACGAGACGACAAACGTCACCGTCGGTGCCGGGATGATCCGAGAGACGTCGTAGGCCGGCCGGGCGATGCGTACGGCCAACACCACCTGGCATCCCAGTTCCGTCGACCGCCAGCTTCGATGGGAGACGACGGGGGGACGAGGCGGCGTCACGGTGTGGTTGACCGGTCTGTCCGGATCTGGAAAGTCGTCGATCGCGGTCGAGCTGGAAAAACAGGCCATCACCGCCGATTGGCCGGCCTATTTGCTCGACGGCGACAATCTACGTCAAGGGTTGAACGGAGACCTCGGGTTCTCCGAAGACGACCGCTTCGAGAACATTCGTCGGGTGGCCCATGTCGCTCGGTTGTTCACCGATGCCGGTCACCTGTCGATCGTGCCGTTGATCAGTCCGTATGTGTCAGCTCGACAGTTCGCCCGGTCGCTCCACGCCGAGGCCGGATTGCCGTTCATAGAGGTCTTTGTCGATACGCCACTTGCCGAATGCGAGCGACGCGATCCCAAAGACCTCTATAGGCGGGCTCGAGCCGGCGAGATTACCGGAATGACGGGGATCGACGACCCCTATGAGCCACCGATGGAACCGGAACGCCGGTATACGCCTGATGATGGCACAGCGGCCGAGGTCGCTGAAGATCTTCTCGCTTCGCTCTTCGACCGGTAGCGGCTAGCACGACTCAAGCTCGTTGGAGCGGTCGTTCCCCTCGCCCGATGCTGCCCGTTCTTCCCTATCGTCGGCCTCGTCGTTTTCAGCTTTCGGTCCAGCCGGTTCCGGGCCGGGCGGTGCGGCATCGCCTGCCTCTCGTTCGGGCAAGGTCGGCGGGGCGTCAAAGGGAATGGGCTCTCGGTCCTGGCTCCGGAAGGCACCGAGCACCGGGATGGCCGCCGTCTCGCTCAACAGGAGAACCTGCGCCCCACTTTCGGTCTGATGATCGACGACCGGAAGGGCGTACCCCTCGATCTGGTCGATCCCCGACCGGGCTGTTCGGGCCGCGTCGAACAGCTGGAAGACACTTGTTCGTTCGTCAAGCGTGATGGCGTTCGACGCCGCCACCGCCATGTTGTCAGCGAGGAGTGGGTTGCTCAGACCAATCCGTCGACCGGTTTCACCGGCCAACTTGGCCAACAGCTCCCGTTGCCGAGCGGTCCGACCAACGTCACCGGTCGGGTCGGATTGCCACCCGGCCCCGTCGAACCATTCGAAATTCCGACTCCGCGCCAAAGCCAGCGCGGTATTCCCGTCGAGTATCTTGCATCCCGACGTCCCGACGTCCAGTCCCGAACCGGCATCGCGGGCCGGATACTCGAACTCCATCGGAACGCCGCCGAGGGTGTCGACAAGCTGGCGAAACCCAACGAAGTTCACCTCGACGTAGTGATGGATCGGTACGTCGAGGGCCGATTCGATGGTGGCCACCAGCCGCGATCCGCCGTTACTGGCCGACAACCCGCCGTCGCCGCCGGGCGAAGCGACGTTGAATGCCCCGTTGATTCGGCCCGATTGCCCGCTACCGGCGATCGGTACCCATAGATCCCGGGGAATTGACAACAGATCGATCGTTCCGGCTTCGGGATCGATCCGGGCCAGCACGATGGTGTCGGTTCGTCGCCCCTCCAACGGCTCACCGAGGAAGTACCCGGCGTCTGGTTCTGACGGATCGATCCCGGTGCGATCGTCGGTACCGACCAACAGCCAGTTCGACGCTCCCTCCGATGGCACCGGATCTAACCCGGCGACACCGACGGTTGGAATATCGCCGAAGCGTTTGAGGCCCCACGCCACAAGAGACAGCAGGATCACCACGATGGCGATCGCCACGAGAAAGGCGATCGCCGCCGGGCGCCGAACCCACCGGACGGACCGTCTCGGCTCTTCCTCTCGGGGCCCGAGGGGAACGTTCGGTGCCGGTTCAGGTATCGGGACTCCATGAGGTGTTGCGGCGGTCATCAGAACAGTCTCCTGTCTCTTGAGGCTCGCACGGATAGACGTACTTCTCGCAGAGACGATGCGGCGGGTGAACCGAGGTTAGTAGCAGAAACCACGACCGGAGACGATGCGATGCGGTCTAACAAAATGCGGTGTCACCAAATGCTGTGCAACTAAATGCGGTGTAACTAAATGCTGTGTCACTAAATGCTGTGTGATTCAACTCGGTACGGTGCTGGCACCGCACGGCCGACGGGTGGTGCTATCCAACGGGACGAGGTGGCGCGACGTCGCTACGATGGGTGGGGTGAGTAGCAGCGACGATCTCTCCTGTCCTGGCTGCCGAGAATCCGACGATCTTCGGGGCCGACGAGACGGCGATCTGATCACCGTCGATTGCCAGGCGTGCGGAACCTCCTGGCAGCGCGACCCGGAACGCCGTTGCCCTCGATGCGGAGCCGGCGACCTGTATGAAGCGCCGGTTGCCATAGTCGAGAAATCTCGAGGCACCCAGCTGTCGATCATGTCCACGCGGGCCGAGTTTCTGTGCTGGGCGTGTGATCGCGACCTGATCGACGATCAACGGCAGAGCGGCACCGCCCTCATGCCAGATCAGCTACCGACCATCTGAGTTGACGGCACATCTAAGGAACGGCGAACGACCGTGGCTATGAACGATGATCTGGAGACGGGCACCGACGGCGTCGTCCGTTGCCGTTGGGGTGCGTCGACCCCTGACTATCAGAGTTATCACGACGACGAGTGGGGCCGTCCGACCACCGATGAACGGACCCTGTTCGAAAAAATGTGCCTTGAGGGTTTTCAGTCGGGCTTGTCGTGGTTGACCATCCTCCGCAAACGCCCGGCGTTTCGTGAGGTGTTCGCCGACTTCGATGCCACCACGGTGGCCGAATACGACGAAGCGAACGTCGAGCAGCTGCTCGACGACGCCCGCATCATCCGCCATCGAGGCAAGATCGAGGCGACCATTTCAAACGCCCGGTGCCTTCGTTCCCTTTGGGACGACGGGCACACGCTGGCCGGAATACTCTGGTCGTTCGAGCCACCGGAACCGCCAGGTCCCGAGCGGATGGCCGAGGTGCCCGCCGCCACTCCGGAATCGACCGCTCTGAGCAAGGAACTGAAACGACTGGGCTTCCGGTTCGTCGGTCCGACCACGGCCTATGCGGCCATGCAAGCGATGGGGGTAGTCAACGACCACCTCATCGGCTGTGATGCACGAACACCATGCGCCCGTCTCCGAAACGACCTCGACCGCCCGCAACGGACTTGACCTAGAGGCCGGCCAGCAATCGGCGCTGCTTGCTCCGATCGACGACGGGTCGTTCCCTCGTCAGAGGGTGGACCGGCTGGAGCTTGTCGGGCAGATAGTAGCCGCCACCAATCTCGCCGCCACCAACCGACGATTCACCTGGACCGGTTGAGACCGACGAACTATCGAACTTGTGTTTGTTAGCCGATCCAGTCATCGACGTAGCGTTGTTCAAAGGGAATTCGATCTAGTTGGGGCACGGGCACCGATGGATTCCTGAGGTAAAGCTCCCAGAACTCGTCTTCGTAGATAAGTTCGAAAGATGGCAGAATTTCCTCTCGGCCGTACATCACCGTGCCATCTGGATGGGTGTAAGGGTAGTCCTGGTCTCGCTCGATCAGGATGTAGTCGATCCTGTCCGCTCGGTCAGGGTCCCCCGGTCCGGATATGAAGGCGTCGTCTCCGTACGCCTGACCTAGGAAAGGGTTCGGAAAGACGTAGACCTCGGGTCGGTGAGCGAGGAACGAGACAATGGATGCGTTCCCGGAGATCGCAGCGTCGTCTGGCACACGATTCACGACGTCGCGGGCCGCCAGTACCCGAGGGGCCGAGGTCAACTCTTCCCAGTCGTGGGAGTAGTCTGGGTTCCAGGGCGTCTGGGCCCAGAAATATGAGCTGTACATCGAAAGGGCGAGCAGAAACCCCGTGGCGAGAAGCCGCTTAACGCGCCCCTCCAGACGCCGTATGGTTTCGATGGCTGCGAAGGCGAGGGCGGGAATGGCAGCAATACTGTAGTGTCGTGAAATCTCGTGTTGAAACCTGAAGACGCTCACCAAGTTGATCAACACGACGATCGAGCTGGCCAAAGCCAGAGGCGACTTGAACAGCCAGCCGAACGGTAGCGACATCTGCAGGAGATAGCTAGGCCGCTGCCCCGACAACAGGTGCTGGACCATGACCGTCGGTTCAGTGAAGCTGGTCCGCACTATTCCGCCGATGCCGCCGAACGGCAGCCTCCACGCGTTGCGGTCCGGGGGAACACCGAACGCCGGCATAAAGACAAGAAGAGCAATCGCCATGTAGGCCAACGATCCGAAGACCGTCAGTAGACCAATTCTGCGGTCTTTGGTGGCGAACACCCAGGCTCCGAGCGGGGCGATCACGAACGCAGTATCTTCTTTGGTCAAGAGGGCGAGCACTACCGAGACGACAAAAATCCGCCACCGTTCCTGTTTCGCGGCGTAGATAGCCATTGCGATCATCGGTGCGAGAAAAGAATCAGGGTGGAAGTTCTCCATATTGGCCCCGTTGACCGAAGGGTGAAGTAGGTAGGCGATCGGTATTGCCACCGATGCCAGAGAGTCACCCAATTCTCGACGAGCGGTGAGATACAGCGGGACCACCGCTGACGCCAATCCAACGGTCTGAGCGACGAGCAAAAACTCCGACCCGGGGAAGAGCCAATACCCCGGCGCTAGAAAAGCCAAACTGAACGAGGCGTGATCGCCGAAGAGTTGGCGGCCGATAATCGTTGAAAACGGAGACTGAAACCGAGAGAGCAGCCAGATTCCCTGGTCAAAGATGCCCATATCATAGGCGCCGGCGGACAGCGAGTCGTGGGTGGCAATAGACCTCCTCGAAAAGAAGATCACATACATCAGTACCGCCATTGAAAGCACAACGGGCCCAAGTATCCGGCGCGAATAGGCCTGGGCCAGAAGACCGCTACCACCGTTCACTTCGTCGCCCGACGTATCATCACCAGTGGAGGTTTCCGTTGACGATGGGGCAGGTACGGCTTGCATCTGGTCAGCCGTATCAACGTCCGGCGCTATAAGACTTTTGGGGCTCGACATCTACACTTCCTGCTCGGGGTCGTCTCGGCTCTTGGCAGCATCTGGGCAACAGCCAGAGTTTCTCGACAGAGCCAGTACCAAAAACCGACGGGCCGGGTCTTTTGGGTTGGCCTTCACGGTTCAACCGGCTGTTGCGATGGAAGCCCGTTATCCACGGCCAGAGTCACTTTGAGGCTCCAACTACCAGGTTCTCGTTTTTCGCTAGCGACTCGCACTTACCACTCAAGCAGTGGCCGTCATCTACCGTGACCGGCGACTCGCAGGAACGTACTAATGAAGTATTCCCACCACCGGTTGGCCTCAAACATCAAACCTTGCCAGGAGTCATCCCTCCCTAACTGCACGATCGGTTCCCTCGAGATCGTGGCCATGAGCCGGGGCTGCAGCTTTCCGGGCCCGGCGAGACGGGGCGCCGGCTGCCAACCGATGGCGAACTTAGGTATGACGCGACACGACCGAGAAGGGCTTCGATCTTGGCGACAAGCCGGCCATAGACCCCCTCGGGTCGACACCTGGAACGGGTCATCACCAACCGTAGGATTACCGTCCGGTTTCGATTCGTGGTCGACTAGACACCATGCGCACCCCCGACGACCCTCCTTGTTCCTCCTGGGTCAGGATCAGCTTCGAGAACCGCGTAGAATTGTCCGTTGGATGAACGATCCAGCAATCGCACCCAATCCCGAGATGGATGACTTCTCTCTCGACCCGACTGCACCGCCGTTTCAAAACGGCGACGATGCGGCGACCACCGATGGCGCCCCTGCCGACGTGCTGCTCGAGATGCGGCAGGTTGCAGGGTTGACATCTGGAACCGTCATGCCACTTCACTCCGGGTTGTTCCAATTCCGCGAGTCCGACCGGGACATTGGATTTTCGTTGGCGGTCCAAGACGTTGACACCGTCATGGTGGTTCCTGGTTCGGTCGACGCACTCGTCGATCAAGCGCCGGTGACCGAAGCCATGCCGATCGGTGAGTCTGTGCTCCACGTCGGGAGCGCCTGCTTCACCGTGCGCCCTCCCCGCCCACCGGCCACAGCCGCTTCGATCGTCGCCACCATCGAAGCGGCCCGTCAACCGACACCGGCGATCGAAGTCCCGAGTTTCATCGAAGACCAACAGACGACCGGGTCCGGCCGCGACTCGTTCCTCAGCTCATTGTTCTCCCGGCAGACCAGCGAAACAAGCGACCTAGAATTGAACGCCCAGGCCTGGGCGTTTCTCCAATCGATCCGTCAGACCAGAAACGCCACCGCCGACCGCCACCGCCTACTCCACCCCAATCCCGAGGAACTACGGACCAGGCTCGGCCGACTCGAACCAGGCTTGTGGGAACGGGGCGTCGACCACCCGTTGTTCGGCCGTTTCGCTGTCGCCTACTGCACCATTCCCTGGGAGCCCCGGTTCGACGAGCCTGAGCAGATACCAGAAGAGCTGTACGAACCGATCGAGAACATGAGCTTCTTGCCCTGGGTTCCGGTGACCGCCAACTTGCTGTATGGTCCGCTCGGAATTGTCGGCAGCCGTTCGGCAGCGTTGGCTACCGCTCGCTCGGCGGTGCTATCTCTCGCAGCTCTCTCGGTGCTCGGCGATCTCGAATTCTCCATCGTCACATCAAAGAACCTCGTCGAGGATTGGAAGTGGACATCGGTACTTCCGCCGTCGCTGTTCCCGACGGACAGCACCGGGTACTGCGTCGCTCTGGCCGACGGCCTCTTGCACTTCGAGCGAGCCGGCTTCTCCCACGAATCGGTTCAGAACAACGAGATGGGCCTCATCGTGCTTGGAGAATCGGTTGAGGACATGCCCGACTACTGCGGAACCGTTCTGGTTATCAACGACGATGGCACCTGCCAGGTAACGAACCATCTCGGTGAACGAGTAGATGGCACCCCGATCGGCGTCACCACCGCGTTCGCCTCGGAGACCGGCTCGGTCATTACCGCCGCCACCTCCCCGATCGTCGCCACGGCCAACGAGTAGCGACAACCATCAGAATAATCCGGCCGCGGCTAAGGGAACCGATGCATCTGAGGCTTCTTTAGGTGTTCCCTACAGAAGGACCGCTGCCAATGCTCAATTCCAAAAAGCTGAAGTTCGCCGCTGCCTCAGCACTGGCCTTTCCCGTCGCCGGTGCGGTTTCCGGTCTGGCACTGGCCCAAACTCCCGACGACACGCCAACCGCCAAGAACCCGGCCCCTCTCATCAACGTGGAGGGCATGGATATCGATCAGGCCACGCTCGATGCCTACGCGGCCTTTTGGATGGCCGGCTATAGCTTCGAACAGCTTGAGGCTCTTGCCATCGAATGGAACACGTCGAACTTCGAGGCGAAGGCTCGAGCGGGCATCGCCATCCAAGACGGCAACACCACAGAAATCAACGCAATCACCGCAATCGTCGGCCAACCAGCAGGACCGGACCAACCCCCACCACCCGACACCCCCGACGGCTGGAACGAAGACGACCTCGACGCATACACCGCGTACTGGGACGCCGGCTACAACTACGAACAACTCCTCACCCTCGCCGAAGAATGGAACACCTCAGAATTCGAAGCAAAAGGCCGAGCAGGAAACGCCATCCAAGACGGCGACACCACAGAAATCACCGAAATCACCGCAATCGTCGGCCAACCGGCCAACGGCTGACCCATATCCCACACCCACATGGCAACATCTGACACTCCACGCCAGTCCGACACCGTCACATGGTCGGACCACCCAGCCCGTACCGGCCATTGGGACCGGCTGGGGTTCGAGGTCGAACTTCTCGCACCGTCCGGTGCCAGCCGGCACACGCTGGCCGAAGAGTTCGCCGAACAGTGTGGAGGGTCGATCAGGACGGTCTTCCACCACGATGCCGAACCATCGTTGGTGGAAGGCCGTCCAGTTTTTCATCACCTCACCCGTGGGTTTGAAGTTGACGAGGCCAACGGTGCGATGCGTTGTCGGCTCGTCGATGACGTCACGATCAACACCGATCTCGACATCCACAAAATGCCGGAGCCGGGGTGGTTTCGGATCCTGAGTGATGAACCCCGCCTCCTTCGGTTGGCACAACAAATCTGTGACCCGACCGCATCCGCCGAGTCGATGCTAGGACCAATGGCGGCTGCGTTCGGCTCGGCGGTGGAAGCTCTTGACGGGAACCGATTCCGCCTCGACGATCGAGGTGGCGACACCATCGCAATGATTGCTCCCCAAGGTGGCGAACGAGAGCGGGTCTGCGAGATCGTCACCCCGCCGCTGACCGGCAGCTTCGAGGACGCACTCGAAGCCTTGCTCGGCCCGGCCAGAGATCTTGGATTCACGATCCCAGCCGAGGCTGCGGTTCATATCCATCTCGACGCGGAGCCGTTTCGAACCGCGCCGGCTCTGGCCCGATTGATCGAGTTATTCTCTGAACGTGATGCGCTGTGGTCTACGCTCGGCACTAACCAGGCTTGCCGTCGGTTATCGCCGTTACCCCCAGAGTTGGTCGATGGTGTCCGTCAACCGGGTTTCACCGATCGGTCCTGGCCTGAGGTGCTGATGTGGCTGCGCACCATTCCGCTGACCAAGTATTGCGATCTGAACCTCGTCAACCTCAGGAAGGGCGCTCGAACTAAGGACACCGTCGAGATCCGGATCCTGCCCGGCGCCGACAACCCTGGACAGATCCTTGCCGGCTTGGAGGAACTCAAACGAGCTCTACCGTAAATCATCTCGAACCGATGACCCCTTCGGATGGCGAACTCTCATTCGAGAGCTGGTACGCCGATGTTGCCGAGCCACTATCAAGGCGCATCGCCCAGCAGGTCGGCGACCCGGTACTCGGTCGCGAGCTCGCGGCCGAGGCCTTTGCCCGGGCGTATGCCAAGTGGCGCCGTGTTGGTCGGATGGAGTCGCCCGAGGGCTGGGTTTTTCGTACCGCTATCAATCTCTCCCGACGAGCGTGGCGACGAAGACAAATCGAGAAACGGGCTATCGCCAAGATCGAACAAGGCCGCTTGCCAACGAAGATCGATGAGCCAGACATCGCCATCCAAGGCCACGGGCTCGATTCGGTTGTCGAATTGGTCAACGATCTTCCAGATCGGATGCGGACCGCCGTACAACTGCGTTACTGGGACGAACTGTCGGAGGCCGAGGTGGCGGCGCAGATGAACACCAGCGCCGGCTCAGCTTCGGCCACGCTAAGCAACGCAAGACGACGACTACGAGATGCACTTACGGCCGAAGAGGAAGAGCAGCGATGATACGACCTGCCGACAACACCGAACTACCGCCGCCAAGCCTCGAAGAGATCTATGACATCGATGCCAGACGTCGCCGGAGCCGGCAACGTCTGACCTACGGCGCCGTTGCCGCGGTGACCGTGGTCGGTGTTGGCTTTGCCGGCGTCACCCTGGCGTCTGAGCCGACGATAACAACCGAGCCAGCCGCTCCTAACGAACCACCGACCGTCAACGAGGACTCCGGTACCGGATCCTCGACCCCAACGAGTATCGACCCGATGAGCGGCTGGAACGAGGATGACCTCGACGCCTACGCCGCATACCTGGACGCCGGCTACAACCACGAACAACTCCTCGCCCTCGCCGAAGAATGGAACACCTCACAATTCGAAGCAAAAGGCCGCGCAGGAAACGCCATCCAAAACGGCGACATGGCAGAGATCACGGCGATCGTCGGCCAACCCCCGACGGCGACTCCCGACGGCTGGAACGAGGATGACCTCGACGCCTACGCTGCATACTGGGACGCCGGCTACAACTACGAACAACTCCTCGCCCTCGCCGAAGAGTGGAATGCCTCAGAATTCGAGGCAAAAGGCCGAGCAGGAAACGCCATCCAAAACGGCGACGTTGCCGAGATCACGGCGATCGTCGGCCAGCCGGCCGAGGGCTAACCCAGCCCGACGACGACCGGCAGCCGCTACGCCTTCTTCGGCGACAGACCAACCCGCGCTTCGCCGTTTGCCCACGCCGGCCATCGCTGCCTGCTCTTCTCGGCCAGGCGGTGCATGAGCGCTATAGCCGCCGGATCATCGTCACCGGGTCGGGTCTCGACCACGCCGTCGGTGATCATGGCATCGATGACGGCCCGACCCAGGTCAGTTCGAACCACAGTCAACGTCCAGTCCGTCTCGTTTCCGATGCCCCCGGTGGAAATGTCGGCATGTTCAGCAGCAAAGTCGGGGCAATGATTGCACCCTTCTCGTGTCCAAGCGTGGCATTCCTTAAGGTTGATCTCGTGGTAGTCGCCGTTTCGCATCCATACCTGGAACACCCCCTTGATATTCATCTTTACGATGTCGTCTTTGGCCAGCCCATATTTGTAATAGAAAAGTTCGTCGAACATCGAGTCATCGAACGACTTTGAGCACAACAACCCGATGTTGAGTTTGATGGGTTTCGAGACCTTCCCCACCTTTCGGTGCCACATCACCGGGCCAATCGATGTTTGGCAGCTCATCCCGACGAGCGCCAGTTTGTCCAAGCCCCGGTCTCGGGCCTCGTCGAACGCCATGGTGTTGGCCGAGTAGGTATACCGGCTACCGGCCGATGCCATAACTTCTTCGATATTGGTAGCCACCCCGGGGATCGCTTTCCAGCCGCCGGCACCCCCTTCCAACATCGACACCAACGCACCATCGATGATGTCGTTCTCAAGGCACCAAATCAGGATGGCCGACACCAACCCACCGTCCTGGCCATTCTCGTAAATCCGATCGTCGGTTGCCCGCACGAGGAGGATGTCTTTGTAGATGCCCGACTTTTCGCTCGGCTCTCTCACCCGTCCGAAGAGGTGTTCATCGGCTTCGGTCTCCCAAGACCGGAAACGGGGGCACGCCCTGGTGCACGAGGTGCAGCCCTTTTCACCGTGCACACAGTTGGCCAGCCCCAACTCTTCTTCCAAGTGAAATGGGGTATACGCCCCCGGTTTGTGTTCGTAGCCGATCACGTCGTGCGGGCAGGCGATCACGCACCCCGCGCAGCCGGTGCACAACCCGGACGTGATGACCTCGTCGTACAGCTCTTTCCACTGGAACGTCCAACGGGGTTTTTGGGGAACGGTCGTCTCGCCGGGTGAAGCGGAAGTGGCGTCGGTCATCGCCACCGAGGCTACTCCACCACCTCCAACCACCGCCTGTTCAGAGCTCGCCAACCTCGATGACACATTCGGCGATGACGTCGAGAACTTCTTCCGGGAGCTCCTGTTCGGGGTTCTCTTGAAGCTGACGGTCGATGGACGAAAACTCGACAAACGAAAGCTCGTCGGAGGTCGCGGCGAACACGCACCGGCACACGTCGGTCACCAGTTGGGTGTCATCGAGCGAGCGGGTGCAGGCGGCCATAAAACCGCTGCGGTTGTCGGCGGTGAAGTCGGTTGGCTCATCGACCCCGCAGGCGGCCAGCAGCAGACTTCCCGCCACCGCCACTAACCAAATTCTGATGCCCAATGGCCGCATTCCGAAGACGTTAGTCGAGCAGCGCCAGGTCTCGGGCACGGGCGAACACTGCATCGAGCATCTCCTCGGTGAGGCGACCGGTGAAGGTGTTCTGTTGAGAGACGTGGTAGCTACACACGATCGTGCTGCCGGAGTCGAGTGCCACCTCGACGCCGTGCCCGAAGGTGGGTCGCGGCCGTAGGTCGAAATGGCGGCACATCGCCTGGAAGGCGAACCCTCCGAGCACCACGAACACCTTCGGGTTGACCAACGCAAGTTCTCGTTCGAAGAACGACCGGCAGGTGTCGCGCTCCTCGGTGGTCGGCTTGTTCGCCGGCGGAGCGCATTTCACCGGCGACGTAACGATGGCGCCGGTCAAGTGCAACCCATCGTGGAGATCGACACTGCTCGGTTGGTTGGCGAATCCTGCCCGGTGGAGGGCCCGATAGAGCCAATCGCCGGAACGGTCGCCGGTGAACATCCGTCCGGTTCGGTTCGCCCCGTGGGCGGCCGGGGCCAGTCCGATCACCGCCACCGCCGCCTCCGGGTCGCCGAAGGCCGGCACACCCCGACCCCAGTAGGTCTGGTCCAAGAATGCGGCCCGTTTCTCGGCCGCCACCCGCTCTCGCCACTCGACGAGCCGAGGGCACATCCGACAGGAAGCGACATCCTCTCCGACCAGCGTCAAGCTGTCTCCCATGGCGGTGACGATAGCCTCACCGTTGACTCTTACTACGAGAACCGACCCACGGGGGAAGCTGCCGACGGCCGACCGCTTTGGCGCCGACGCATGGTCGCGGCCCTTCGATAGGGTTCGATGATGGCCCGGTCAACCAAAAGCAAACCGACAACGGTGCTGTTGGTCCGCCACGGCCGCACTCCGACGACCGGGCAGGTCCTCCCCGGCCGGGCCAAAGGCCTACACCTAGCCGATGAAGGCGTGGCCCAGGCCGAACGAGCGGCAGAGCGGATCGCGGCCATCGGAAAGCGATCGATTGCAGCGGTCTACGCCTCGCCTATGGAACGTACGCGGGAGACCGCAGCCCCCATCGCCGCCGCCCTCGGCCAGAAAGTGAAGGTCAACAAAGGTCTGCTCGAAGCCGACTTCGGTCGCTGGACGGGACGGAAACTCGGGGACCTTTCGAAACTGGCGGAGTGGCAACGGGTTCAGAACTACCCGAGCGGGTTTCGGTTCCCCGACGGCGAATCGTTTTCCGAAATGCAGCAACGGATCGTGGGCACCATCCACAAACTTGTTGGCGAGCACCCCGGTCAGAAGATCGTCGTGGTGTCACACGCCGATCCGATCAAGGCTGTTGTGGCCGATGCGCTCGGCACCCACCTCGACCTGTTCCAACGGATCGTGGTCGGCCCATGCTCTGTTTCGGTCATCACCTACGGATTTGGGGGTCCGATAGTGCTCGGTGTGAATTCGATGGGCGATGATTTACAAGCGCTGGTTCCCAGCTGAGGTTCCGGGATTGGTATGAGCGATTCCTTCGAGTTTAGAAACGTCACCCACTTCACGGCCGGAGCCATTGGCGAACCCGGTCAACGGGTGTTCTACCTTCAGCTCGGCGACGAGGAGGCCACCGTGACGGTGCGGCTTGAAAAGCAGCAGGTTCGCGCCCTCGCCCAATATCTCAAGGGAGCCCTAGACGACCTCCCGTCGGTCGACGTTCCCCCGGAAGCCCAGCCACTTATCGAACCGACCGTTGCCGAGTGGACGGTGGGCCAGATAGCGGTCGGGCTCGACGAAGCCGATGGCGAGGTTGTCATCGTGATTCAAGAACAACAGCCCGATGATGAGGCCGACGAAGAGGACGCCATGCTGTTCGGCGAGTCCGATGGCGGCAAGATCCGGGCTCACGTCCGTGCCGACCAAGCAGCCGGCTTTGTCGCCATGTCAAACGAGCTGATGACCAAGGGCCGGCCCCCATGCCGCCTCTGCGGTCAACCACTCGATCCGGAAGGCCACTCCTGCCCTCGTCTGAACTGATGGACGACGACGGCTCCGACGGACCAAACGAGTCGACCGAGAGTGCGTTCGATCTTCCGGCCGACGAGTTGATCGACCTGTTCCAGACCGGTGAGATCGTGGTCGAAGCCAGGATGGCGGACAGCTCAAACGCCACCTTGCTGGTAACGGTCACCGACACCGCAGACCGCACCCATCCTGCGATCTACAAGCCCGGCCGGGGCGAACGCCCGCTATGGGATTTTCCCGGCGACCTGTTCCGGCGCGAAGTTGCGATGTTTCGACTATCCGACGCCCTCGGGTGGGATGTCGTACCACCGACCGCGCTTGCCGACGGACCCTTTGGTGAGGGGTCGATTCAAGCGTTCGTCGACGCCGACTTCGACCAGCACTATTTCACTCTGCGTGAGAGCGGTATCGGTCGATCCGACCTTGAGCGGCTGTGCACGCTCGACGTGATCGCCAATAACACCGACCGAAAATCTGGCCATTGTCTTCTCGGTCGTGACGGCCGGGTGTATGGCATCGATCACGGACTGTCGTTCCACGCGCAATTCAAGCTTCGGACCGTTCTGTGGGATTACGTCGGCGACCCACTTCCCGAACCGATCCGTACCGCTCTCGCCGAGTTCGTCGAAACCGGTCCGCCCGACGAGTTGACCTCGCTTCTCGATCCGTTCGAAACCGACGCCATGATGACTCGAACCACGGCGCTTCTTGAGATAGGGCAGTTCCCTGCCGACGACACCGGCGGACACCGCTGGCCCTGGCCGCTCGTGTAGGCCACAGGACACCGGCGAGAGAGCGGTGACGAACGCTTCATCGACTGCGCACCGCTTGTTGGTTTTGCATGGACCTCCACCGATACCCTTGTCCGGGGTGGGGATAAGACGAGGAAGTGGTGGCCGAGATGAGTGATTTTGACGAGCTGCCGAGCTGGGCGAATCGAACGGCCGACACCGCGGCCAACGAGGTTCCGGCCAAAGGGCAGGAAACCGAACCCGAGACCAACAACCAGCTCAGAGAGCAGGAACCGAGCCGACCGATTCATCCTGGCCTAGGGGCAAAGACCGGTGAGGGACCGTCGAGTTCGCCGCGGCGTCGCCGTCAGCTCGAGCGCCGCCGGGGCGCCCATGATCACACCGAAACAGACATCGATCCGAGCGATAACGCGGCGGTCACCGGTCCCGTAGCGGCGTCGACCGAAAAGAAGACGAACGCCGAAGGTTCGACGGCGACAATCCCGCCGAATACCTTGCCGAATACCTTGCCGAGGAGCACGGCTTCACCTGGGCCAGCGACCTCAGGACAACCGGAAAAGATGCCGTCGGAAGAGATAGAGCGCCGCGTTGATCCTAAAAACCCGTCGGCCAACCTCATCGGCAGGTCCGGGGCATCCGATTCGATCGACGGCGAGAGTACACGATCGAAGCGGCGCTCGGCCAAGGTCGTCGGGTTGGCACTGCTAGGCGTGCTGGTCGTCGTCGGCATGGGAACCCTCGGATATCTGTTTACCCAGTCGGACGGGTCAACGGACACCGAAACGATCACCGGTTCGGCCGCTGAAGCGGTCCAAGCCAGCAACGCCGGAGAAGTGGCGGACCCACCGGCAGCGGAAGACACCACCGGCGACGCAGAAGGTTCGGTGAAGGCCAACGAGACAGCACCCACCCTGCCCACCGATGGTGAGCCCGACTCTGACGACGATGCAGCAGTCGGCGGGGCGACCGAGGCCTCCGCCGATGCTCGGACCGGTGGCGGGGTCGACAGAACCGACGACGCAACAGACGACGGCGCCAACACCGAGACCGCCGCTTCAGAACGGGCGGCCACCGGTGCCTCCGAGGACAGCATCGATAATGACTCCGGCAGACAGGCCGTGCTTCGCAGCGGCAAGGTCTACCTCAGCGGTGCGGTTCCAAGCGAGGAGGTCGGCGAACAGATCGAGCAAAAGGCGGCGGCCGTCGTCGGCCCTGAAAACGTTGTCAATGGGTACACGGTCGACCCGGCAGCGGTTATCAACCCCGGCGAGAGCGCCCCGGTCTACGTAGACGACGTGGTGCTGTTCCCCTTCAACAGTGTGGAGGTCGATCCAGCCTTCCTCCCGATCCTTGATCTTGGGGCAGTACTGCTGCGTCAGAATCCGCAGGCAACGATCTCTATCATCAGTCGAACCGATGCCGTTGGCAGCGAAGAGGTGAATCGCAAGGTTGCCGAGCAACGGGGCCAGGCGGTTATCAACTATTGGCTTCTGCAGGGTGTCGACCGCAGCCAGGTCGATATCGACGCCCGGGGCGAAGAAGGCGCAACGGTCGGCGACGACGAACGCACCGCGTCGGAGAGCCGCCGAGCAGAGTTCGTCGTTACCGGTTTACTCGACTAGCGGAGCGTCGATTCCTCAATCCGCGTCGGGCTAGGCTCGCGGCGATGAAGCGGACGATCGACATTCCGGCGACGCTGAACGTTCGGGAGACCGTCCGGGGGGCCAAGAATCCGGTGTTGGTTGGTCCGACCGAGTTCTGGTGGACGACAAGAACCCCTGATGGTCCTGGCTCGATCAGCTTGACCCGCACGTCCGACACCGGGATCGAGGTTGAGTCGTGGGGACCCGGCGCGGGGTGGCTGCTCGACCAGGCCCCTCGGATACTCGGTTCGCAAGACGACGTGACCGGATTCCGTCCCGACGGGATCGTCGGTACTCTCTGGCGACAAAAACCGTTCAAGTTGGCGAGAACCGACCGACCCTGGGATGCGCTCATCGGAGCGATTCTCGGTCAAAAGGTTCAGGTCCAGCATGCCAAGCGGTCTCGACAGCTGCTGGCTCGTCGCTATGGCGACCCGGCCCCCGGGCCGCGGACCGGTTGGGTGTTGCCATCGCCACAACGGGTTGCGGAGATGGGGTACTACGACTTCCATCCACTCGGCGTGGAACGGAAACGAGCCGAGACGCTCATCCGAGCTGGACGGGAACTGTCACGCATTGGGAATCTTGGGGCGAAGTCGCCGCAAGCGGCCGCGGCCCGACTGCAACGAATCCGTGGCATCGGCCCATGGACCGCAGCTCTCACCACGGCGGTCGCCTTCGGTGATCCCGATGCCGTGCCGATCGGCGACTTCCACATCCCCAATACCGTCGCGTGGTTCCTCGCTGGCGAACCCCGAGGGACCGACGAGCGGATGCTCGAACTGCTCGAGCCCTATGTCGGCCACCGGTGGCGGGTCGTCCGCCTGGCAAAGTCGGCCGGATCGGCGCCGAAATACGGCCCGAAGCTCTCGCTGGATGACGACGGTCTTCATCTCGGCCACTAGTGGCTATTGACTATAGATAAAGATATCTTTATATTTACGTCAAGCTTGACCAGCTTGACGTAAAGCTTGACTAGGGAGCAGAGGACTCGTGACCGCCACCGAACCACGCTCCGGCGCAACTAGCACGACTTCTGGCGAGAAACGTAGAGAACCAATCGAGCGATTGGCCGTCGCCGACAGCTCTCACGCCACGGCCGGTGGAGCAAATCTCGATACTGCGCTGGCCACCCTCCGCGCTGCAGGCGAGCAAACAAGACTCCGGATTCTGGCCATCCTGGCCGAAGGGGAGCTGACGGTGTCCGAATTGTGCCGAGTTCTCGGTCAGACACAGCCGCGGGTCAGCCGCCACCTTCGCCTCCTGTGCGAGGCCGGCCTCCTCGACCGTCACGCCGAAGGCACGAATGCGTTTTTCTCTCCCACCCGCCGCGAACCAGGTCGACGGCTATTCAAGACCGTGCACGGAATAGTCGACCCCGAAGATACGACGGTCGCCGCCGATCGGCAGCGATTGTCCGCGATCAGGGCGGAGCGGGCCGATGCTGCCGGCCGGTACTTCGAGGAAATCGCCACCAGCTGGAATGACATCCGTTCACTCCACGTAGCTGACGGAGAGGTGGAAGCTGCGTTGTTGACGACCGTCGGCAACCACCGGATCGACGGCCGACCGATCGAATCGCTACTCGATGTTGGTACCGGCACCGGTCGCATTCTCGAAATCTTCGGTCGGTCGATCGACTCAGGACTTGGCGTCGACCTGAGTGCCGGGATGCTCCGGCTCGCCAGGAGCAACCTGACCGCTCTCGGATTCGACCACTGCTCGGTCCGACAAGCAAACGTCTACGCCCTCGACATCGGATCGAGCCGATTTGATGCGGCAGTCCTTCACCACGTCCTACACTTCCTCGACGACCCGGGAGCAGCCATAACCGCCTCCGCCGCCGCACTACGACCTGGTGGGCTTCTGACCGTCGTCGACTTCGCACCGCATCGTTTGGAGAGCCTCCGTTCAGATCACGCCCACCGCCGGCTTGGATTCGCCGACGGGGAGGTACTGAATTGGTTCGCAGACGCCGGCCTTACCCCCGACCAGATTCACCACCTTCCCCCCAGCCAGATCGCCGCCGATTCCGACCGACTCCTCACCGTCAGCGTGTGGGCGGCGGCGGCCCCAAATTCAACCGAGACCGACAACCCGCAGCAGGTGTCCTAACATGACCGACCACGGAGTTCCGCCCCGGCCTATCCCCGCCGACCGGGCAACCGAAGCCGCCCAAGCCGAGATCGACCTTGGCGATGCCGCCGAACGATTGGCTCGCCGACCCTGGCCGGCGATCCCCCTCCGAGCCGAGCTTGAGGTGTCGTTCGAATTCTTTCCCCCAAATTCCGAGGAGGCGACCGACCGGCTGGTCGGATGCGCCGCCGAACTCGACCGGCTCGGACCGAGCTTCGCCTCGGTCACATACGGCGCCGGGGGATCGAACCGTGACCGCACGCTCGACACGCTCGACCGGCTCATCGCTGGGACGACCCTTCGGCTAGCCGGGCATCTGACCACTGTGGCTGCCAGCAAAGATGAGACCTTGGCCATGGTCGACCGGTATCGAGATCGCGGAGTCGACCACATCGTCGCCCTTCGTGGCGACCCACCGGCCGATCAGGGAACCACGGCACCGGAAACGACCGGTTTCGCCTCCGCGGCCGAACTCGTGTCGGGCATCCGAGAACAAGTCGGCGACGAGGTGGAGATCTCGGTGGCGGCATATCCCGAGGTTCATCCAAAGGCCTTGTCGGCTGCTGCTGATCTCGACCGATTGAAGGAAAAGATCGACGCCGGAGCCGACCGGGCCATCACCCAGTTCTTCTACGACAACGACACCTTCCTACGATTTCAAGATCGGTGCCGGGCGGCCGGCATCTCGATCCCGATCGTCGCCGGAATTATGCCGATCACCTCATTCAAAAACATCTCCCGGTTCGCCAACCGATGTGGGACCAATATTCCAGAGTGGATGCCCGAGTTGTTCGACGGCCTCGACGACGCTCCAGAGATCCACCGGTTGGTTGCGGCCACAGTGGCGGCAGAACAATGCCGTGAGCTTGCCGAACGCGGCGTCCGACACTTTCACTTTTATACGATGAACCGCCCAGAACTCACGGTGGCCACCTGTCGCATCCTCGGCATTCGACCGACTTCGTCATCGACGTCGGTCGCCGACAACGAAGTCACCGCCAACGCCTGCTGAGCCGATTGCGCTGCGGTCCGACGACAGCGAAACCGCCATCAAAATGGATCGACGTCCGAGCGTCCTCATGGTCGTCGTCATGCATCGAGTAGTTCGTCATACCGGTGGCCCAACGTGGCACCAACCGTCTCGCCGTTTAACTACGCATCCGATCGTTTCAAATGGTTCAACCCGTTCGAGGTCAGCGGGGACGATCAAGTCGGCTATATCCGATTCATGGTTGTGGGCGCTCTGCACCCGAGCGAGGATCGCTCTTTTTAGCATCGACTGGGTCTGCAACACCGCGACCAGCATGGCGCCGACCACCTGGATAGGGGTGTCCTCGACGTCGACCATCACCCGATCGCCGCCGAACGCTTTGCGCCCTAGGTGACGGTTGAGGGATGCGACCTTGCCTCGAAGCTTTCGATCAACCCGGATCGTGCCATCACCACGTCGAACAGCAGCTGACACCAGTGGCATGTACGGCCCGAGGGCCGGATCTCTCCAGACCAGAGGAACCTCGGCACCCGAGTACAGCCGAACGACCAGTTCCGAGCAGTGACAGTGTTCAGGCCCGTCGGCCACCACACGTATCAGAGCACGCCCGAAAGCGCCATCGAAACCGATCCGTCGCAACCCTCGGAGAACCCGTTGACCGAGTGGTCTGGCGGTGACGAGTAGAAGAACGGTAGCCATGACACCAACATTGGGGAACGGTGGCGCATTGTTCAGGGCAAACCTGACCGTCCGTTCCAGACTGTCGGCATCCAAATCAACCGGGCGGCGGATCATGATCCGATCCAACGCACCCCTCTTCAGAAGCACATCAAAGGGGGTCTCGTATGCCCCACCGTCATCCTCCTGAGGAGTTAAGCCATAGTCGTACGCCTCGACCACCGTGCCCGATCCAGTAACGATGGCAGCATGACTAAAATCGCTGCCGGTAAAAAGCTGGACCAGACGAGATACCACATCGGAACAACCCGTCAAGACCAGATCACCAGGCTGGACGGCACCACAGAACCACCCAGTCAGATCAACCTCGAACATACCTGGGTTGCGCTGTTGTATCCGACCGTCGGCATGTCGATGAAATACTCGCACCTTCCCCCCTTAGGAACAACATATCCAGGCCGAACGAAGCGGGGGGTCAAGAAGGAAATTCAGACCACGGCTCGTCGTATTCAGCGACAAGTACCAAACTGAATTTACTTCTATTTCAAACTTGAGTTATTCATGCATGTTCGGTAGCACTGCATCCGATCGACCGCCAGCGCCGAAAAACGTTGCAACATTGACGGAAGGACGTTTCGGTGATCAACAGATCGATCGGGAGAACACGACGCAGGGCTGCGGTAGCCCTGTTCGCTGCGGGGGCCGTCATACTCGGCTTTGCGGGGAGGGCAAGCGCCCACGATCCGATCTTCCTCGACGACGATCAGACAACACCAGACACCGGCCCGTATATGCCCGACGGCACCATCTCCTGGGCATTGTACGGCTCTGTCCTCAACGCGGGTGATACGAGAGGCTTCGAGTTCGACCTTCGGGAAGGCGACGACCTCTATGTCGCCCTGCTCATTCCAAACCTGGCGCCAGAAATCGACTTGGATGACGCCGAGCTTCCAGTCGTCGATCTCACCGCTCCGGACGGGTCGGTCACCAAGATCGTTCCCGAGATGCGCGAAACATTCGACGAAGAGTTCAGCAAGACCTCCTACGTCCGCCTCGCCATACTTGAAGGCACCGCTCAGGGAGGGCGGTATCAAGGTGTCGTCACCGGTGGCGCAGCCTCACGGTTTACCGTGGCAATCGGCGAGCGGGAGATTTTCTTCACCGAAACCGAACGGAGCGGCGATCGACCATCGTCCTTCGCCGAACTCGCCGCACCGCTTCAGGCCTGGTACTCGACGCCTGCAGGCGAGGAACCATCGGGTGATCTCGACGAAGGCCAGGGCGAGATCGATCTGGAGATGGTCGAAGAGGCGATGGAATCGGGCGAGGCCGAGGCGCCGGACGGCGTGCTTGACGATGATGCTGTCGAAACCTCCAACGACGCCCTCAGTGACACCTCCGATGACACCTCCGATGACACCTCGGACGAAGCGGCCGCCGCGTCGTCGACCTCCGACAACGATGGTGATACCGGCAGCGGCTCGACAACGTGGATCGCCCCTGCCGTGCTCGTTGGGCTGGCGGTCGCAGGAGCGGGCGTGATGTTTGCTCGTCGTCGAGGCGAAGCGAACCCGTGATCGGACCAAAGCGACTCGTCCGGGTTCTCGTCGCCCTCGGCATCGTCTCGGCGTTGTCGCTTAGCTTCGGGGCCGGTCCTGCCGCCGCCCACACCACCGAGCAGCCGTACGTCTACCTCTTCCTGGCCGACGGCGCAGTCGATGGACGGGTTGAGTTCGCCGTTGGCGACGTGGCCGAGGTACTGGGGCTTGACCTATCGGGAACAGACCCAGAGATCGAGCAAACGCTTCGAGACAACGCCGATGCGCTGCGGGCATACGCGGCTGAGCATCTGCGAATCGGGATCGACGGCGAGACCTGGCCCATCACCTTCGACCAGGTCGACCTGTTCCGGGAAGCGCCGGGCGAGCTTGCGTTCGCCGTGGTCCAGTATCGGGTGGCAGACGACGCGCTCCCCGATGCGACGCCCACCGAGATCGACGTCACGTTCGACCCGTTCTTCGACGAGATCGACGGCCGGGATGGTCTACTACTGATCACCGGTGGTTACGCCGCCGGCGAGTTCGCTCCCGATAAGGAACTACTCGTCACCTACACCGCCGGCGAGCGCGACCAGCGGGTGGACCTCGGGGCCCGTGGGTTGTGGGGCAACCTGGCATCTAGCATCACCCTCGGAATCGACCACATCAAGACCGGTCCAGATCACATCCTGTTCGTCCTCGCCCTGTTGCTCCCGTCGGTGCTCGTGTTTGCCGGCCGCTGGCAGCCGATGGACGGCTTCGGTGCATCCTTGTGGCGGGTAGTGAAGATCGCCACGTTCTTCACTATCGCTCACTCGATCACCTTCACCCTGGCCGGGATGGGTTGGCTGCCGACGCCGCCCTCCAAGGTGGTGGAAACCATCATTGCGCTCTCCATCGTGGCCGCTGCCCTGCACAACCTCCGGCCCGTCTTCCCGAACCGCGAGTGGAGCTTGTCCTTCGTCTTTGGCCTATTCCACGGCATGGGCTTCGCCTCACTCGTCTCGGACCTAGACGTCTCCCGATCCAGCCAGCTGCTCTCGCTGCTCGGCCGTAACATCGGCATCGAGATCGGGCAGGTGGCCGTCATTTTGTTGCTGTTCCCTGGCCTGTTCCTGTTGCGCCGTACGCCGGCCTATCCCCCGTTCCTGACCATCGCCTCGCTGGCGCTGGCGGCACTGGCCACGATGTGGGCCATCGAGCGGACCTTCGAGGTCGATCTCGGCACCGACGGTCTGGTCGAAGGGATTGTCTCGGTTCCGATCGGCTATTGGCTGGCTGCCGGATTCACCGCGTTTGGCGGGGCGATCTTCTTGTGGTCCGGTCGAACCGATGCGCTGGTCGAACCGTACCGCAGGCCGGTGAGCAGCACGACGAGCGGGGAAGAGCCAGCACCAAAGGCTTCAGTGGTCCAGAGCCGGTAGTCGCCGAGGCCCCCAGAGACTACGGCGACACCTCTTTCAGCCGTTTACGCAGAAACCGCCGCTGCGGTTCGTTTTCGGTCAACTCGATGGCCCGGCGGTAGGCGGCCTCGGCTTCGCCGACGGGGGCTGCGTCACCGAGCCGCCGAAGAAGATCGGCTCGCGTCGAATGGAACAGGGCGTAGCCGTCGAGGTCAGCGGCCAAGTTCTTTCGCTCGAGCATCGTCAGACCGGCCGACGGGCCATGGGCCATCGCTACCGCCACCGCTTGGTTCAAGGTGACGATCGGCGTCGGCCGGTACCGGCGAAGTTCTCGATACAACATCGAGATCTGTCGCCAATCGGTAGCCTCAGCGTCGGCGGCATCAGCGTGAAGGGCGTTGATCGCCGCCTCGAGCTGGAACGGCCCAGGGGCGTTGCGAGCGATTGCCCGGTCGAGGGCTGTTCGCCCTTCGGCGATGAGCGAGGCATCCCAACGGCTTCGATCTTGATCGCCGAGCAGCACCAGATCGCCGCCGGCGTCGGTGCGAGATTGGCGGCGTGACTCGGTGAACAGAAACAGTGCGAGCTGTCCGTGAGTCTCCGCATCGTCGTGCAAGAGAGAGGCCAAGAGCCGAGACAACCGGATGGCTTCGGTCGTCAACTCATGCCGTATCAGGTCGTCGCCGTGACTGGCGGCGTAGCCCTCGTTGTAAATGAGGTAGAGCACATGGTGAACGACACCCACTCGACCGAGAAGCTCACTGTCGCCCGGAATCCGGAACGGGATTGCGGCGGCCGCTATCTTGCGCTTCGCTCGCACCAGTCGTTGCGCCATCGTCGACTCGGGCACGAGGAACGCCTTGGCGATCTCCTGAGTTGTCAGTCCCCCGATCGACCGAAGGGTGAGCGCCATCTGGGCCTCGATCGACAACGCCGGATGACAACAGCCGAACAGCAACCCAAGCTGATCGTCGCGCAGCAGCTCGGCCCCGGCGGCGTGATGATCTTCGCCGATCGCGTCGTCGCCTTCCAAGCGGGCCTCGAGGCGAGCCAGTTTGGCGGCCTTCTCCCGGCCGACCCGCTCTCGACGTATTCGATCGACGGCCCGACGTCTGGCCACCGTAGTGATCCAGGCGCCGGGCCGATCGGGAATACCGTCGTCGAGCCAGCGACGCAGGGCGACCTCGGCCGCATCTTGGGCTGCGTCCTCGGCCAGACTCAGGTCGCCGAGGTCACCCATCAACGTGGCGACGAGACGGGGCCACTCATCGCGAACCAGTTGCTCGACCCGACGGTTAACGTTCATCGGTCAGGATGCGGACACCGGTCGGTGGCTAGTCAAACTCGACGACCGGTCGAACCTCGACGGTTCCATAGAACGACCCCGGGATCTTGGCCGCCCACGACACCGCCTCATCGAGGGTCTCACAGTCGAGCAGGTAAAACCCGCCGAGCTGCTCTTTCGTTTCGGCGAACGGGCCGTCGGTGGTCACCACCTCGCCATCACGCACTTGGACCGAGGTAGCGGCCGACGTTGGAACCAACGCCTCACCACCGACGATCACGCCCGCGCCCTCGGCTTCGGTTCCGAAAGCCTGATACGCAGCCATCGTTTCGGCCATCTCGGGGCTTCCTGGATCCGGGTGGATTGTCGGATCGTTCTCGTCGGAGTAAATCAAACAGGCGTACTTCATCACTTCTCCCTTGGGTCGACGCTGGTAGGTCCAGCGCCCGCTTCATCACCACGACGAACGAGGTAGCTCCTCTTCGACAGGTGGACGGAAATATTAGTGGTTCTACCCGGCCTTAATCGGGCGATCTTCAACAGAGGCTGCTACAACCATCGGGTGGACATAGCGATAGTTGGAGCAGGTCTCGCCGGATTAGCCGCAGGGGTGGAGCTCACCTCGGCCGGCCACGATGTTGTGGTCTTGGAAGCATCGGACGGCCCTGGCGGCCGCGTCCGGACCGACGTGGTAGACGGTCACCGCCTCGATCGCGGTTTCCAAGTCCTGTTGAGCGGCTATCCCGAAGCCCGAGCACTTCTCGACTACGAAGCTCTCGACCTTCGCCCGTTCTCACCCGGTGCCCTGGTTCGCTTCGACGATGCCTTCCATCGCGTCGGTGATCCGTTTCGCCAACCAAAGTCGGTAGTCGACACGATCCGGGCCCCGATCGGGTCACCGATCGACAAGGCCAAGATCCTGGCCTTCCGCCGCAAGGTTGGGCGGGGCACCCTCGCCGACCTGTGGCAGCGGTCGGAGTCGACCGGGCGTCAGCGTCTTTCCGATGCCGGATTCAGCGACACGATGATCGACCGTTTTTTGGGTCCGTTGTTCGCCGGTATCACCCTCGACCCCGATCTCGGAGGGTCAAGCCGGGTACTCGAGTTCGTGTTTCGGATGCTGGCTGGGGGCGACGCGGTGGTTCCGGCCGCCGGGATGGGGGCAATCTCGGATCAGTTAGCCAGTCGACTGCCCGAGAGTGCTCTGCGATTCGACACTCCCGTCCACTCGGTCAAGCCGGGAAGCGTCAGGCTCTCCGACGGACAGATCGTTCATGCCGATGAGGTCATCGTGGCGACCGGCATGACCGAAGCGGCCGACCTTACCGGCATCGAGCCGAGGGGTTGGCGTGGGGTGACGTCGATCTGGTTCGGAGCGGACGAGTCGCCGATCGACGATCCCGTCCTCATATTGAACGGCAGTGGGTCTGGGCCCATCAACTCGATGGTGGCGATGAGCCAAATCAGCGCCGGCTACGCCCCAACCGGAGCGGCCACGATCGTGGCTTCCACCCCACACCGGCCCGGCGGCCCCCATGGGGAGGAACTCGTCACCGGCGTCGTCGACCAGCTCCAGTCTTGGTTCGGGTCGGTCGTAACAAAATGGGAAACCCTGCGGGTCGACAGGATAGACCGGGCACAGCCAACCCATCCCGTCGGCCACGATCGAAGCGGGGCGTTGCGAACCAACGACGGCGTGTGGATCTGTGGCGACCATACGCGAGACGCCTCTATCAACGGAGCGTTGGGTTCTGGTCGGGCGGTCGCCAAAGCACTTACCGGCGGGGTTGCAGCTCCGTGACCGACATCGCCCGCCGTCGGAGGCGGCGTCATGCCTGAACTTCCCGAAGTGGAAACGATCCGGCGACAGCTCGGACCCGAGCTGATCGGCCGGAGGGTCGTCGAGGCCGGTTCGCACCCGTCGGCCAAGTTCACTCCGGCTAGGGATGCCACTGGGGTCGAGTTCACCGAAGACGGCCGGCGCGGCAAGTTTCTCATTTTTGGACTCGACGACGGCCGTGAACTCATCATCCATCTCGGCATGACGGGCCGGTTAGCTATCCGGAGTAGTGGCCGCGACCCATCGGTCGAGGAAGATCCGGACGATGCCTACCTCCGGGCTTGGTGGCTACTCGACGATCGCCGGCTGCTGACCTATCACGACGTCCGGAGATTCGGTCGCATTCGGGTCGTTTCGGCCGGCGACTACTCTTCGATCCCCACGCTGCACACCGCCGGCCCCGAGCCATTCGACGAAACATTCGATAGCGAGCAGTTTTGGCAGCGGCTGGCAAGGAGCAGGCGACCCATCAAGGTGCAGCTGTTGTCGCAACGTCCGGTCGCCGGTGTCGGCAATATCTATGCCGACGAGGCCTTGTGGCTGGCAAAGATCAACCCCAAAGCAACCAGGATCGGGAAAGGTCGAGCAGCCGATCTTCTCGATGCGATTCGCGTCGTTTTGGGCCGAGGTATCGAGAATGGTGGCACCACGCTTCGGGATTACCGGGACGCCGAAGGGCGGTCTGGAGACAATCAGAACGCCCTTGAAGCATACGGTCGAGTCGGTCGACCGTGCCGACGTTGTTCAAATGCACTACGCTCAACAGTGATCGACAATAGGGTCGCCACGTGGTGCCCTCACTGCCAACGCCGCTAACAATCTACCGCCGCCCCGTAAGCCCCGCCGACATGTTTGTCGATTCATGTCGCAATAGCCACGCAGGACACTGCCGAATTCCCATGATTCACACTCGCCGATGTGATGTTAAAGAATTGAATCTGATTCGCTCTAGCGAACCGCATTCCTTTCCCCTGTCCGCCGTAGGATCCGAAGGGTGAGCGAAGAACAGTTGACCGCGCGCCAGCACACCGCGTGGCGAACTTTTCTCTCGGCCAAGGTTCGACTTGCCGACCGGCTCGACCACGAGCTGCAAACGCGATCGAACCTGGCCCTGACCGACTACGAGATACTTCTCGCCCTCTCAGAGGCTCCGAGTCACCGTCTCCGGATGAGTGACCTCGCCCGCGAGGTTCTCGTGTCACGTAGCCGACTCACCTACCGGATCGACCGACTAGCCGAGACCAGTTACGTCGCCCGCGAGGAATGCGAAGACGACCGTCGAGGCCTGTGGGCCATCCTCACCGAGGTTGGCAAGAACGCACTCGACTCGGCACGGCCCGGCTTCGAACGCGATCTCGGACAGCTCTTGTTCGATCAGATGAACGAACAAGAGCTGTACGTCCTCGAACAGGTGATGTCGCGTGTGAAGGACAAACTCGGCTCGCCTCGTTGAGGGTCTGAGCGAATCCACCTCACCGATACCGGCGGCGGCACCAGCCACAGCCGCTCACGGTGTGGCGAGTAGCGGTACCGTAGAGCTATCTCTGTGACCACAGTTCGTATCGTTGGCGACGGTCGTGCCGGCCGATCGCTGGAGGCCGCGTTGTCGGCTACGAGCTGGGAATCGCTCGGCATCTTGGACCACGACGCAGTCGACGGGCTGCGGCCAGACTTCACCAACGCCTCGGCCGAGGCCGACATCGTCGTGCTCGCTGTACCCGACGATGCCATCGCTGACGTGGCTCAAGCCCTGAGCCCGGGGACAGCTGCCATACTTCATCTGTCGGGGGCGACCAGGCTCGACGCCCTCTCCCCCCACACCAGGGTTGGGTCGGTTCACCCGCTTGTCTCACTGCCAAACTTACGGATCGGCGCCGAGCGCTTGCTGGCCAACGCTACCTTCGCTGTTGCCGGCGACCCGGCGGCGGGGAGGCTGGTCGCCGCCCTCGGGGGCCGGGCCATAACGGTCGACGACGACCGCCGGGCCACCTATCACGCAGCGGCATCGGTGGCGGCAAACCATCTGGTCGCGCTCGCCGCTCAGGTCAGCCGGTTGGCGACAGCGGCTGGAGTCCCCGATGACGCGTTCTGGGATTTGATGAGCTCGACCTTGGACAACGTGCGGGCCCTCGGCCCCCAGGCGGCGCTCACCGGACCAGCTGCTCGGGGCGACGTTCAAACCGTGGCCAACCACGTTGAAGCTATCGATCCCGCCGAACTCCAGACGTACCTGGTCTTGGCCGACGAAGCAGCCCGCCTCGCTGGCCGGACACCGCTGTCTACTGCGCTCGGAGAATGGACATCGCCAGATTCCGGCGCTTCGTCGGACACGTGACCGGGCGGCCGTTCCATCTGCAAGGACTGCGGCCTATGGTTCACCGTAGAACGAGATTCGTCTCGTAGGCTGCGACATCGATCGGGTCTGCGCCGACGGTACCAATGGTGATCAGATGAGCTTGACCAACGTGACCACTGAGACGTCGATCGCGCCGCTTCGGACCAAACTCGACCAATGCCGAGCCAGCGGTGCAACGGTTGGCTTCGTTCCCACTATGGGATTTCTTCACGATGGGCACGGATCCCTGATGCGGACCGCCAGCGAACGAAACGACGTCGTGGTCGCCAGCATTTTCGTAAACCCACTCCAATTCGCTCCAAACGAAGACCTCGACCGCTACCCCCGGAACCTTGAGGGCGACACGGCGATCGCCGCCACCAACGGAGTCGATCATCTCTTTGTGCCAACGGTCGACGAGATGTACCCACAGGGGAACGTGTTGACCAACATCTCGGTTTCCGATCTCTCCGAACGGTGGGACGGCGTCTCAAGACCAGAACACTTCGGCGGGGTAGCCACCGTGGTCTCAAAGTTGTTCAACATCATCGGTCCATGCCACGCGTACTTTGGCGAGAAGGATTACCAACAACTCGCCATCGTTCGACGAATGGTGACCGATCTCTCCATTCCGGTCGAAGTGGTCGGGTGCCCCACCCTTCGAGAAGCAGATGGTTTGGCCATGTCGAGCCGTAACTCGCTCCTAACGACCGAGGATCGAGCCGCCGCCGTTGTCCTCCGCCGTGCCCTCGACCGAGGAATGGAACTCCACGGCGACGGCGAAACAGACCCGGAACGGATCGTCGCAGCTATGACCGAAGTGGTGTCGGCCGAGCCGCGGGCTCGCCTCGACTACGCGGCAGCCGTCGACCCAACCTCGATTCGGGTACCGGAAGTACTCGGGGCCGACGCCCGTCTACTTATCGCCGCCTGGTTTGGCACCACTCGCCTGATAGACAACACTGCCAGCACCGTCGGCGGAGCCGGGCAAGCCTTCACAGAGACCCAACAATCGCCGACGGGGTGACGGAAGGAGCGAGGATGGCCGATCGACGAACGGTGCCCGACATACGGGCCAACAAGGTCCGAAATGGTGCGGTGCCCCTGGTGATGGTCACCGCATACGATGCACCATCGGCCAGGGTCGCCACCGAGGCCGACGTTGACCTCATCCTGGTTGGCGATTCCGTCGCCATGGTGGTGCTCGGCTACGACGACACGCTGCAGGTGACCGTCGATGACATCGCCTACCACATGGCTGCGGTCAATCGAGCGTCGCCGACCGCGGTCGTCGTCTGCGATCTCCCGTGGATGAGCTTTCACCTCTCGCCGATCGATACCGTTCGGAATGCCGCAACCCTGATCCGAGCCGGCGCGACCGCCGTCAAACTTGAGGGGGGAGAGAAACGCACGCCGATGGTCGAGGCCATCGTGGCGGCCGAGATCCCAGTGATGGGACATCTCGGGCTGACCCCGCAGTCGACGAAGGCGATGGGAGGATTCAAAATCCAGGGCCGCACGGCCGAGGACGTCCACACCTTGGTTGAAGATGCCCGCCGGCTTGAGTCCGCTGGGTGTTTCGGACTCGTCGTCGAGGGCGTGCCCGACATCGCAGGGCGACTGATCACCGAGGCGGTCGACATTCCGATCATCGGCATCGGGGCGGGGCCGGACACCGATGGTCAAGTCCTCGTGTACCACGACGTAATCGGCCTAGAAAACCGCTTCAAGCCGCGCTTCGTTCGGCGATACGGCGCGGCGTTCGAGGAGCAAACCGACGCCATACGAAGCTACGCCAAGGACGTGCGAACCGGAGCGTTTCCGGCCGAAGCTGAGACATACCTGGCTAAGGAAGATCTCACCGAGGCACTGGGTTTGTACGGCAGCCGGCCGAACGGCGTTTGACACCCCCGACCACCGAGTACGCCAACCACCCGACAAGTACGCCAACTACCCGACAAGTACGACAGCTGCGAGGACCAACCACCCATGCCACGGATCGTCATCCGAGCCCCTGATACCTTCGAGCGGGCGTTCACCGCTATCCGCACCGAACTCGACGTACCGGAACAGTTCTCCGATGACGTGTTGAACGCGGCCATCGAATCGACACCGTCGACTGGGGCAAGCGACCAGCCAGCGAGAATCGATGCCCGGCACATCCCGCTGGTCGCCGTCGACCCGCCGGGAGCCACCGATCTCGACCAAGCGTTCGCCGCCGAACGTCTCGACGACGGGTACCGCGTTCTCTACGCCATCGCCGACGTTGGCGCCTTCCTCCCTCCCGGCGGTCCGGTCGACCTCGAAGCCCGGGCCCGGGGGACAACCCTCTACAGCCCCGATCTCCGCACTCCCCTCCACCCGCCGGTCATCTCCGAGGATCGGGCCAGCCTCCTCGCCGGATCCGAGAAACCGGGGCTGCTGTGGACCATCGACCTTGATGGTGATGGCATGCCGACGACGTGGCGCCTCGAGCGCGCTACGGTCCGGGTCGACGAGGCCATCTCCTATACCGAAGCTCAACGTCGGGTAGACGAGGGCACCGACGACCGGATGAGTCTGTTGGCAGAGATCGGTCGTCTACGCCAAGACCGAGAGGCCGAACGGGGAGGGGTCAGCCTCAACCTCCCTGCTCAAGAGATCGTGTCTCGGGGCGACAGTTACGCCCTCGAATTCGATGAATCGCTGCCGGTCGAAGGCTGGAACGCCCAGATCTCCTTGTTGACCGGGATCGTCGCCGCCACCACCATGATCGACACCGGGGTCGGCATTCTTCGCACGCTGCCACCCCCTCGCAGCAACGACATCGACCGCCTTCGCCGAACGGCCGACGCTCTGGGGCTTGGCTGGCCCGAGGAGTTGGCATACGCCGACTTCGTTCGAAGCCTCGAACCAAACACCGCCACCGCCAACGCGTTTTTGCTCCAGGCGGCACGGACGCTACGAGGTGCCGGATACGTCGGGTTCGACGGTCCCCTACCGGACCTCACCGAGCACGGAGCTATCGCCTCGGTCTACGCCCACGTCACCGCCCCCCTTCGCCGACTCGTCGACCGGTTCGGCAACGAGATACTGCTGGCCGTCTACGCCGATCGCCGGCCGCCGACCTGGGCCCTCGAAGCCCTCGAAGAGTTGCCGTCGCTGATGGGCCAGGCCCGCCAACGAGAATCCTCGCTGGAGCGCGCCATGCTGGACATGGCCGAAGCGTTGGTCGTGGAGCACAGCATCGGCGAGGTGTTCGACGCGGTAGTCGTCGATGTTGACCAGGATCGTGACCGGGCGATCGTCCAGATCCGAGAACCGGCCATAGTGGCAAAGATGCAGGCCGACGGCCGCACGCTGGCTGAACGGGTAAAACTGCGGCTGACCTCGGTGGATCTCGACACCCGACACATCGAGTTCGAGCCGGCAACCTAACCCGGACGGTTGAGCGAAGGCTGTGCTAGTACTCGCAGGCTGTGCTGATACTCGCAATCTGTGCCATTACTCGCAAGCGATGCCATCTCCGTCGCCATCGAGGTGGGGCCCATACCCTGGTTCGCCTCGATGGATGGGAGCCGCTCCTGCCTGGCGGACCTCGGTGCAGTTCGAGTACTCCGGCACTGGGTCGGTCGCCGGCACACACCCGCTGGAAGCCGTCCGGGTATCGGTTGGCAGCGGGTGACGGCGCTTGAATTCGTCTCCCAACGAGAAGTACAACATGACCTCAGGCTGACTCAGCCGCTTTGCTGCCAACTCATTCAGCCAATAGTTCTTACCATCGACGTCGGCCGCTCGCCCGAGAACGTTTTTGTACACCAGGTCGACGAATTGCCCATCGGACAGACGGCCGTATCGGCTGATGAACTCCGATGAGTTGGCGAACGACCAGGTGATGGCGAGCAACGAAACGCACTTGTTCGACTGCTCGGCCCAATAGCGGGCGCCGGATACGTCAGGCGCCCGATCAAAGAAGGCCCAATACAAACGAAACACATCACCGTGGTCGCTTGAAAGCCCCGAGGAGGCGGAGTATTCCTCGAACGTCGACTCTTGCGCTGCGGCCTGCCAGGGCGTGAAGGCGGCAATGGACAAGATGGTGAACATGCAACTGACGAGCAACCGAATGCGGCGGGAAACCATAATTCCGCGATGCTAGCCCCAGCCAAACATCTGGCCGCGGATGTGGGCAATCGTCGGCGAAGTCGGTCGATCAGTGGCTATGTGGAGGGACAACCTCTCCTTCGGATGGCTGAACGATCACGATCCCCGGGCCCTGAAAGGCCAGCTGAACCGCCTCGCCAGAACCTCGGCCGGTAATGGCTTGCGCCTTGAATGTCTTGTTGATGCTGGTGGTCAACGACGAGCTCCAGGCAACCGCAGCGTCGGTGTCGGCGAAGGTCGGCTGATCGGTCTGCAGCACCACGGGGTCACCGTCGGTGGTGATTGCGACCCAACCGTCTCCCTCGAGCCGGGTCTTGAATAAGCCGCCGACCAACATGGCGCCACCCTTGACCCGCTCGACATTCCAGCTCAGCGATGGTTCGAAGGCCAAGATATTTTTGCCGTTGACCGTCAGCCCACCGTCTTTTAGGTCGATGATGTGAACCTGGTTTGCCCTATCGGCGAGAAACAGCTCCCCTTCGCCAGAACAACGCATCAACGGCACGCCCTCGCCACTCACCGCCTTTTTGAGAAACCGCGCGGTGCCCGACCCTTCGTAGTCGAAATCGATTTTGCCTTGGAAGGCGACCATCGATCCTTGTCTAGCCAGTACATCGTCGCCAAGAACCACCTTTAAAAGGCGTTCGTTTTGCCGGGATACCCGTTCCGACGAGCCGATCTCGGCGTAACGTTCGTCGCTGAGCAGCTCGGTCCGAATGCCACCCATACCACCGGCACTCACCGGTGAGCGAGCGGGCACAACCGGATCGGGCAGGGACGGACCCGGAGGGCTGACCGTTCGGCGGATAGAGGCGCCCCCGGTCGGGATTTCGGCTCCGCCGACGGGCCGGGTGCGGTTCGTCCAGGTTTCGGCATCCCAATACCGCTCCATCCCGGACGCTCCTGCCGGGTCCGGGTACCAGCCTTCTGGAGGGGTGGTAGACATCCCAGCCAGAGTATCAGCGGTCGCCTCCTCGGCCGGCAGGTGCGGGGTAGTGCGAGCTATGTTCATGCGGTGATCGCAGATTTCGAGAACGCAGAGGTTGACCGGCGCCGGCCGATCCGTCCGACCGACCTGTACCGGCTCCGGTCGGTTGGTGAGGTTGCGCTCCATCCCGACCGTCGGACGGTGGTGTTCACCGTCTTGTCGCTCGACGCCGAGATCGACCGTAACCGGTCACATCTCTACTCGGTGGCGCTCGATGGGACGGCCCTGACCGCCCTGACCACCGGTCCGTCGGACTCGCTCATTAGGTTCTCGCCAAACGGTGAGCTGCTGGCCTTCGTCCGTTCGGGTCCCGATCGACCGACAGAGATCATCGTCCGGTCGTGGCCGGTCGGTGAGGAGCGCCAAGTTCTCACGGTGGAAGACGGCAAGCCGAGCGGGTTGGAGTGGGTCGATGATCATCGGCTCGTGGTGTTGGCGCCCCAACGACCAGCTCACCAAGAAGGTGTGGATGCCGACGAGCTGGCTCGACGTCCGAAGATACTCACCAAGATCGACTATCGATTCAATGGTCGGGGGGCCATCCACGATCGGCCACGGCAGGTGTGGACGGTCGATGTCGACGCCGAGGTGGGCGCCGTTCCCATCGGGTCGGTCGGGATCGATCACTCCGCCGTTGCCGTATCCCCCGACGGCCAATTCGTTGCCGCCACCGCGGCCACCGACCAGGACCGCGATCTCAGCGGGAGCAACCACGTATGGCTCTACCCGATCGATCCGGCAACGGGGCCACCCACCCGCTTGACCGAACCCGGGGGCGAGTGGTTGGCCGTCGGTTGGCACCCCGACAATACCCTGCTGGTCACTGGCATCATCGACAACTCGGCGGTCGGGTTCGCCAGGGTCCACACCGTTGACGGGGTCGGCGATAGCGGGGCGGCGTCGGTAGCGCAGCTGACAGCTCACGACGGAAACCTCGGCCGGGCCATATTCCGAGGTCGAAACTTGGTGGCCGTCGACGGCGGGGTGCTGGCACCGGGGGTTCGTCGTGGGCGGGTAGCCGTCGATCGCTACGATTTCGTCGACCGATCCCACACCGTGGTCTTCGAGGACGATTGTCAGGTCTCGGCGCTCGACGCGTCACCCGATGGTTCGGTGATGGTGGCCGCGGTCACCGGGCCGAGTTGGCCGGCTGAACTCTGGCGTATCGACGATGGAACGCCGACCCGCCTGGTCGGCCTCAACGATGACGTGCTGGCCGAACTCGACCTCGCTCAAGTCGAAACGGTGAGCGTTCCTTCCACCGACGACGTCGAGGTCGAAGCGTGGATCACTCGACCGCCCGCTTCAGCGCCGGCCGCCGGGATCGATGGCCGGGCCGGCCTGATCTATGTGCACGGCGGACCGATGTTCCAGTACGGCCACCATTTCTTCGACGAATTCCAGATGGCGGCGGCCTGCGGGTACGTGGTAATCGGTGGGAACCCTCGCGGCTCAGACGGCTACGGCGAAGCATGGGCGACGTCGATCGCCGGCGACCTCGGAAACCGTGACCACCACGACGTTCTCGCCTTGGCCCGACATCTGGCCGACATGCCCGAGGTCGACGCCGACCGAATTGGGATCGGTGGCGGAAGCTACGGCGGATTCATGGCAGCGTGGGTCCTCGGCCACCGGTCGGGTGAATACCCAAGATTCCGTGCTGGTCTGATCGAACGGGCGGTCACATCGTGGACGACGATGTACGGCACGAGCGATATCGGCAACTGGTTCACCTCGAACGTGGTCGGAGCCACCATCGAAGACGACCCCGATGAGGTGATCCGCCAGTCGCCGGTAACCTATGCGGCCAACATCGCCGCCCCCGTGCTCATCCTCCATTCAGAAGAGGACTGGCGGTGCCCCATCGAACAGGCCGAACAGCTCTTCGCCGCCATCCGTCGAACCGGCGGCAACGCCACTTTCGTTCGCTTTCCCGGCGAAAACCATGAGCTCAGCCGCAGCGGCCGGCCCCGGCATCGGGTGGAACGGTTCGAGATCATCCACGAATTCTTCGCCGAGCATCTCGGTGGGTCCGATTTCGGCAGTTCCCATCTCACCCGCTCCCCCCGCTAGGAACGCGGCGCTTCTGCGACCTGAACGCTGAACTGTCGCTCTTCGATATCGGTGATGTTGAACGTCACGTCGAAGACTTCGCTGGTGTCGGGATCGACAACGCCACAGACCATCGTTTTCCCGTCGGACTGTTCGACGGGAAAAACGATGGGCTCGATTCCGCAGTCCATCGCGTCACCCGACAACCCGAGGGTCGGATCGTTGGCGTTCAACGCTTCGACCGCGGCCCGCTCGAAGCTAGGCAGCGCAGCGACGGTGATGACGTTGGTGGTGGAAAGTTCGACCTTGCCGTCGTTGTTGATCAGCGCCGCCAGCGATACGACAGCTCCAGATTCTGTGGTGGCCGAACATTCGAACTCCGTGCCAACGCCAGCGACGGTCACATCGGGACAGGTCGGTGCCAGAGGGCCAAGGCCAGCCTGATCAGCGACGTTCTCACTGATCAGGTCCTCGGTGATCTGGCGAATCGTCACCACCTGGGGCTCGGGTTCCTCGGATGTACAACCGAGTGCCAGCGCCCCGCTGACCAAGGTGACGATCGCCGCTCGACGGGACGGGAATCGGACGACCGACATATGAAACGACCCTACCGACCTCGGCCGCCCCCTTGACGTTTCCCGAACACAGCTACTCGAAACTGCCGTGTCCGATTTCCGCCAGAACATTCTTCTGACCAGGGGTAAGGTCTCCTACGTGCCTCCAGATCTCGATCACGGCGCCTGCTACCAGGCCATCAGCAAGCGAGACGCTCGTTTCGACGGAAGATTCTTTACCGCCGTCACATCGACCGGCATCTTCTGTCGACCATCTTGTCCAGCTAGAACACCAAAATCGACAAACGTGCGCTTCTTTGCTCACGCCGCTGCCGCTTCCGAAGCCGGCTTTCGGCCCTGCCGACGGTGCCGACCGGAACTCGCTCCCGGTCACCCGGAGTGGAACCGACGGGCCGATCTGGCCGGTCGGGCAGTCCGTTTGATTCAACAAGGGGTTGTGGACCGAGATGGGGTCGTTGGCCTTGCTGCCCAACTTGGGGTGAGTCAACGGCATCTCCGTAGAGAACTCAAGCAGGAACTGGGGACTGGACCAATCCAGCTCGCCCAGACCCGTCGACTCTCGCTGGCTCGCCTTCTTCTCGACCAAACGAACCTGTCCATCACCGACATTGCGTTCGCCTCGGGCTTCAACAGCATCCGACAATTCAACGACGGGTTCCGGTCCGCCTTCAGAGCGACGCCAACCGACCTTCGACGACGGCCGGACGCCGCGCCGACCGGCAAAACCGATCTGACCATCACCCTCCCCTGCCGCGGCCCGGTCCGCTGGACCGATCTTCATCGCTTTCTATCGACCAGGGCGATCAGAGGACTCGAATCAGCAAACGAGACCGGTTTCCGTCGAGGCGTACCAGGCGGCCAGGTCGAACTCCGGGGCACCGAGGACGACGACCGACTGACCATTCGATGCTCGCTCGATCGGCTCGATCGGCTGGCCGATTTGGTGGGGCTCGTTCGCTCCGTTGCCGATCTCGACACCGATCTCGAACCGATAGCGGCTCACCTGGCCACCGACCCTGAACTGTCCCGCCGACTAGATCGACGGCCGCTACCCCGTCTACCCGGAGCCTTCGACCGGTTCGAAGTGGCGATCAGAGCGATCATCGGCCAACAGGTAAGCGTCGCCGCAGCCTGCACGACCCTGTCGAAACTGGTTACGTTGGCCACCGGGACCGAACCAAAAGAATCCCCCACCGGCGCGGAAACGGCCGGCGCGGAAACTGGGGCCGAGGGTCATCGACCGATCGTCCACCACGGATTCCCGACCGCAGCCCAAGTGGCAAACGCTCCGCTCGAACAACTCGGTGTTCCCGGTCGCCGCCGGCAGACGGTTCGGGCTATTGCTGAGGCGGTGGCCGAGGGCCGGATCGATCTCGGTCCGGCGGCCGAGATCGACGAACAGATACCGGCCCTTCTGGAAATTCCCGGCATCGGGCCCTGGACCGCCGGATACATCGCCATGCGAGCGCTGAGCAACCCGGACGGTTGGCCGAGCGGAGATCTCGTCCTTCGGCAGTCGTTCGGCGATGTCACAGTCACCGACTTGGATTGTCGCGCTGAGGGATGGCAACCGTGGCGGGCGTACGCCGCGTTGCTGCTCTGGGCGACGTCCGACCTCGATCCGGCGTGACATGACCACTCGATACACGAAACGAGAAACGAACATCATGAGTGACAACAGCATCGACTCCTGCAGCTACAACACCCCGGTGGGCCCGCTGTCCGTCTTGGCCTCCGATGACGTGGTCGTCGCCGCAGGCTTCTGCCCACCCGACGACCTCTGGAACCGTGTTCCCGAGCCGTCTCGCCACCCGCTCCGCTCCGTCGACCATCTCGGGCTGCTCGACGACCCCATCGTTCGGTACTTGGACGGTGACATCGCCGCCCTCGACGATCTGCCGGTGTCCCAGGCCGGAACCGACCTTCAGCAAGAGGTGTGGCAGGGTCTTCGCAACATCCCGCCCGGGGAAACCAGAACCTATGGCGATCTGGCCCGCTCGACGAGCAATCCCCGAGCGGTCCGGGCCGTCGGCAGCGCCTGCGGCCGAAATCTGATCGCTCCGATTGTCCCCTGTCACCGGGCCCTTCGTGGAGACGGGTCTCTCGGCGGGTACTACTACGGCCTCGACATCAAACGCTGGCTTTTGCAACACGAATCATCGGAGAATCGATTGGCCCTGTAACCGAAGATTTCGGGTCCGGCTACACCCCCGGTCGCTACCAGCGGCGAATGGGGCTCGGACGTGTCGGCCGCTATCTTCTGGGCATGACCGAATACGTACGAACGAGCGCGGCGGGCGACGGAACCATCGCGGTGATCGAGATGGACGACGGCAAAGCCAATGCGCTGTCGTCGACCATGATCGCCGCCCTTGGCGACGCGTTAACTACCGCTGAGGCCGACGAGTCGGTGGCGGCAGCCGTCATCGTCGGACGGGCCGGTCGATTCTCGGCCGGGTTCGACCTCGACGTCTTCAAGTCCGGCGACATGGCGGCCATCGTCGGCATGGTGGCCGCCGGGGGCGAGCTGGTCCGCACCATGTACGGTTGCGGAATTCCCGTCGTTGCCGCCTGTACCGGCCACGCCATCGCCGGCGGCGCCTTGATGCTCCTCGGTTCCGATGTGCGGATCGGGGCTGATGGTCCGTTCAAAATCGGGCTGAACGAGGTGGCCATAGGATTGACGCTGCCCGGCTGGGCTCACACGATCGCCCGCGAACGGCTCAGCAACACCCATATCCAGCGAGCGATCGCCAATGCCAGGATCACCGATCCGGCCGGAGCCCTCGACGCCGGCTTCCTCGACCGAGTTGTGGCTCCAGAACACGTGGTGGACACGGCGATTGAAGAGGCGACCCTCCTGACGTCGCTCGACCGCGGCGCCTATGAACGCACGATGACGGGATTCCGGAAAGCAACGCTCGACACGATGGCGGAACAGATCGCCGCCGACCGAGCGGCGCGATGAACGACCGCTCGACGGCCATCATCTTCGATTTTGACGGCACCATTATCGACACTGAATGGAGTGAGTTTGTCACCGTCCGCCAAGAGTTCCGGCGGCATGGTCTCGACTACAAACTGGATGACTTTCGGTTGAAGGTCGGTCGGGCTGACCACCGGCACTGGAGCGACGAACTTCAGGACGAGCTGGGGCCCAGGGATGACATTGAGGAGATTCGGGCCAGGCGGCGGCGGGCCCACACCGACATGATTGCCGGCACCGACCTCCGCCTCGGCGTTCTCGACGTGCTCGACGGTGCCGACCGCCGCGGACGAGCGGTAGCGGTGGCATCCAGCTCCCCGCTTCGATGGGTCGAGCGGCATCTGACCGAACGAGACATCATCGATCGCTTTTCGGTTCTCGCCACCCGAGACGACGTCACGAACGCCAAACCATGGCCCGACGTGTTCCTCGTGGCCGCCGAACGCCTCGGGGTCGACCCGTCGGCCTGCGTGGTCATCGAAGACTCCTACAACGGGGTAGCGGCGGCGAAGGCCGCCGGCATGGCCTGCGTTGTCGTGCCGAACCGGGTGACCGCGGCCAGTGATTTCTCGGCGGCCGATGCGGTGCTCGACACCTTGATCGACTTTCCGTTCGAACGCTTTGGCCTGTAGGTCCTCGGTAGCGCCAAAGGGCACGCCGCCAGCTACGAATTATCGGTGCCAGCGACCTCGACATCGACGTCGAGGGCCACGGCCAATAGCTCCGAACGTTCCTGGGCGGAATAGATCTCAAGCTCGATATCGGTCGTGCTGTCGGGACCTGCGATTGACTCCGACTCCGACTCCGGCTCGATGGCCGCAAGCGGAGTGATCACAAGCCCGTCGTCGGTTCCCGTCACGCTCACGTCGGCCACGAGGCCACGGTGGCTCCGGTCGAGACCGATAGCCACCCGCAACAGACCGGCTAGAATCCGCACCAACCGCTTGTCTTTCTTTCTCAGCGGGGCGAAGGTCTCATGTTTGTCGCTCGGGATCCCTTTCCGGTGATATCGCGCCACCAAAGCCAACAACTCACGCTCGTGTTCGGTGAATCCAGTGAGCTGCTCGGAATGTCGAACGATGTAGTAGGTGTGTTTGTGGTGAGCGGAGTGGGAAATAAAGAGTCCGACGTTGTGGACGATTGCCGCCATCTCCAGCAGTTCTCGGGCCTGCTGGTCTAGACCGTGGAGTTCGCGTGTTTGGTCGAAAAGTCGAAGGGCGAGGCGGGCCGCGGTCTCGGCGTGTTCGGCATCGGGGTCGAGTTGGCGGGCCAACCGGCGGACGTTTGCCCGCCGGAGGTCGGTCAACCGATCGACGGTGGAGAGAAAAGATGACGTGCCACGGGCGGCCAACCGGTCGAACAAGACCCCTTCGCGGAGCGCGTATCCCGACACGGTGATCGCGTCGAGGTCAAAGACTCGAAAGATTCCTTCGAGGAGGATGGAGCCACCCACGATGATGTCGGCCCGTTTTGCGTCGAGGCCATCGATTCCCCGACGATCCTGCGAGGTCGAGCCAATCAGCCGTTCCACCGCATCACCGAGTTCATCGGCGGTGAACGACACCCCGTTCATATCGCGACATTCCTCTCCCCGTTGGGCGGCGATCATCGAGGCCATAGCGGTGATGGTTCCCGAACTCCCGATGGCGACTTCTCGCGTCAACGGCTCGAAATCACGGCAGGCGGCAGCCAACACGTTTTTGACGTGGGCCCGGCATCCCCGAACCGCTTTGTTTGTGATCTTGCCGTCGCCGAAGAACCCGTCGGTCAGCCGGATCGCTCCGAGTTTGAGGCTGCGAGCCATCAACACCGTCGACCCGCGACCGATGAGAAATTCTGTGCTTCCGCCCCCGATGTCGACCAGCAACAGTGGCGTCTCATAGACCGGGAGTGCTTGCAGCACCCCGAGGTGAATCAACCGGGCCTCTTCGAAGCCCGAGATAACCTCTATCTCGATTCCCGTCTCGCTACGAACTCGATCTATGAACACCCGTTGGTTGTTGGCCTCTCGGATGGCGCTAGTGCCGACGGCGGTGATTTCCGCTTCGTGGGTGGCAGCGACGGCGGCCATGCGACGGAGCGCGTCGACACCTCGGTCCATGGCCGCATCGGTAAGCAACCGCATTTCGCCGCTCCCCTGACCAAGACGCACCATCTCCTTCTCTGTTGTGATGACCTCAAACCCGCCATCGGCGAGTCCACGGGCGACCACCAGGTGAAACGAATTCGTTCCAAGGTCGATGGCGGCATGAACCGGCAACGATCCGTTCTCCGGCTCCGAAGATCGAGTCGTGTTCGTGTTCGTGTTCGTGTTCGGCGTGATGGTTGCTGGATCTTGACCCACCTACCCATTGTCGCTCCTAGAATGGTTCGGTGTGGGATGGCTCCTCCAGTTTCCGACTTCTGGGCTGACCGACACGTCGTTTGACCTGCTGAATTCCCAACTCTGGGACCTTGGCACAACGGGGGTTTGGGAGACGACCGATGCCGTCGTCGCCGGGTTTGACAGCGAACAGGCGGCCGACCGGGCCGCCGAGATCGTCCGCCACCGATTCGACGCGGTGAGCGTGACGACGGCCGTCGACGTCATGTCCGGGCCAAGCGACGAGACCGGCAAGCCTCAGGTAACCACGGTGGAAGTTCACGCCGTCGACGGTCGGACGGTTCGGTTCCCCATCATTGCGGGACCGACCTTCGGTCACGGCAAACACCAAACAACCCGATTGGCCCTCGATCAGCTGGGGGCCATCGTCGAGCCCGGCATGTCGGTCCTCGATGTAGGGACCGGATCTGGTGTACTCGCCATCGCCGCCGCGCTCCTTGGCGCGGTCGACGTCCACGCCAGAGACATCGACCCCGAAGCGGTCGAGACGGCGCTGGCCAACGCGAAGGAGTGCGGTGTGACCATCCACTGTTCCACCGCGTCGACCACCGAGACCGCCGCCGAAAATCCGTCTCGATTCGATGTGATCGTGGTCAATCTACTGTTACCCATCCACCGCCAGGTGGCGGCCGACATCGTGTCGATGGTGGCCCCAGGAGGCCAGGTGGCGACGTCGGGATATCTCACCACGCAGGCCGACGAGGTTGCCGCAGCGTACGGGCCACTCACCGCGGTCAGCCGTGAACAGATCGACGATTGGGTTGGGCAAGTTCACAATCGCTGACAGCACCGTCCAAACGGTTACCGACGCGATACCGGTTGCTCAGGACGTGGGGGTTGGCGGTTGGTCGGGTTCGCAACCTTGTCCATCGTTGTCGGTATCGAGCCCATACACATCTTCTCCGACGACGTTCACCACCTCGGTGACGTATACCGGGCCATCACCATCCCCTTGGCAGTCCACGTCTTCGGCCATGGGAACGCAGCTGAGGTAGTTGATATTGCAGTTTCGGTTGGCGTTGGACACACGGTGTGCGGGCGCCGCATTTCGGTCGCTAATCGGGGCGTCGGGGATCGGTTGTATCGCCGTATCGACGGCGGCGACCGACGTGGTCGGACTGGCCAGCGAGTTCACGACGGTAGCCGTCTCCGACGCGGCGAGCGCTTCTTCCGCCGTGTCGCCATTCCGATAGAGGATGATGCTGATTGCCAACATCACGATGGCCACCGAGAGCATGACGAGCGCCACTACCCAAGATGCCGGGGTGCCAAGCCAGGCCACGATGCGGTCGACGTCGAATCCATTGCGCCTCGAATCGGCCGGTGGGGTCGACGGCGGGGCGATCATTTCGGGAACGGGCGGAACGTTCGTCATGGAGCGAGAGTTGTGCGCTGCATCAACGTTCGATGTCATCTCATCGGAACGATCTCGTTTGGTTACCGAGCGGCGGGATTTTGGCACTGGCGGTGGTACGTGCTGTCGAACGTCGTCGATTCGATCTTCCTCTACGTACCAGTGCGGTCGGCGCTGTGTCTCGTTGCCGTTACTCCGAACCGGTGACCCGTCGACCGGATGCTCCGTCGCACCCCAATCCGGCAGCGGGCCCGGTGTCCGATCGCTCTCCGTGGGGTTGTGCCCCCAGTGGGCAAAGGCGACCTCTTGGTGTCTATCGGTGTTTTGGTCGAGGTCCGGCGCAGACGAATCGTCGACGACCACCGCCGATCCATCCGTAGTCGACCGACGCCGGACGTCGGGCGTCTGGCGCTCGGGTGCCGCAAGGTTGAACAGCGCCCGTTCCGGAGACCGTTCCTTCGGCGCCGGCGGATCGAATAGGTACGGTTCCCCTTGTCCAGGCTCTGGTCGATCGGCCACGGCCCGTTCGTCGGCTGGACGATCGAGGTGATCATGGCGGCCAGCGGCCGGCGAGGTGGTGGTCGTGGTCGTGGTCGGATTCCCAGTTTCCTGGGCCGTCGGCCAGACGTTCAGGTACTGAAGCTCCTCTACCGACGGTGGCTCGGTTGGTTGCCGGTCTTCGGCGGGCGGTGACCGGTCAACGGTCGACGAATCGACTGTTGGCAGGTTGACTGGAGGCTGACCGGACGACTGTGGGCCGATCGGTGGTTGGACGACCTGAGCCAAGTTTGGGAGGCCTTGATGCCGATTGACGCCGTTGTGGTTCGCCGTGAACGGCACCGTCCCGTCTTCGTGCGGGTTTGGCCCAGTCCCGTTTGGCCCAGTCCCGTTCGGAGGCACTTCGGCCGGTTCTGACCGAGTCTCGGCCTGGGGGGCGCCGTTGCATGCAACCGGACCCTCGGGAGGTTCGACGGTTGATCCGTTCCGGTGATGGCCGTTTTGGCCAGTACGCACCTCGGTCGGGAACCAGCCATCTTGCTCATCTTCAGCCCGGATGTCGGTGTTGTCGGAGCCGGTGGCGGTGTTGCCGGACCCGGTGGCGGTGTTGTCGGACCCGGTGGCGGTGTTGTCGGAGCCGGTGGCGGTGTTGCCGGACCCGGTGGCGGTGTTGCCGGAGCCGGTGGCGGTGTTGCCGGAGCCGGTGGCGACCTGGTTTGCCGGCCCAGCGTCGATTACAGATCCGGTCGAGCCGTTGGTCGATTCGACCGGATCCCGGTATGGGACAGAGGGTTCGAATCCGTGGGCTGCATCGCCACGTTGCTCGGCGGTGGGGTCGGTTGAGTCCACTACCCACTCGCCAACACCGGCGACATTCGAGCTGGCTTGATCAGCGTGGGGCTGACTCGGGGCGACCACAGCCTCGTCGTCCGGTCTGGGGGGCGAGGCTGGTGGAGCCAGCCCTGTCCGCTCCACCAGCGACGATGGCTGGTATTCAGAAACGGGGACCGGGCCGGGCGGAGAAACGGTGTGAGGGCGTAGCGGATCCGGCCCTTGTCGGGGGCTGGCCTCGGCGGTCGGAACGGGACAATCAGGGCGCTCGATGAGCGGCGAATCTGTTGGTGATGCGGGGCCAACCGTCATCTCTATCGTCGTGGTTGCCAAGAGCGCTCCGGCCGCCTCCGTTCGTGGCGGAGGCTCACGGTGGGTCGATGTTTGCTCGCTGGAACCAAGGGTTGGCGATGCATCTCGTAGCGAATTCTCCACCGACTGGCCAGTGTCGACTCGCCGGTCGGCCGGAGCGACGAGATCGATAACGACGTCGTCGGCAACGCAATCTCGCCCATCCGGTGACGTCGGCATCGGCGTACCACCAGGAGCCAGCTCGTCCAGCCAGGGGCCGATGTCGAGCTGTGGGCCGACCTCGGTGGCTTCGGGCGCTTGAGCGACAACGCTCGTTTCCGTCGGCGCCCCAGCGGCGTAGCTTTCGATCGCCCCGTCTTCAAAAGACAGGTACCCGGCCGATGGCATCGGCGGCGTGGCGGCAATTGGAGGCGGCGTTGCCGGCGTCGATACCACCGGCATTTGGGTGGTCGGTTCGTCGCCGTTCACCTCTGGATCGGCCGGTTGACCAACGCCTCGATCGGGACTGCCCGACGCACGGTGCCAGGAATCGAGCACATTGGTGGCCAAGCGCCGACTCACGGTGAAGTCCAGTTCACCATGATGTGGCCATACCACCGGAAGCAGCACCGGATCGGTTTCACCGACCAGTACCGACATCGAGAGCTCCGACCAGCGTGCCGCTATCGCAAAGGCGATAGAGGGTCGACAGTAGATGAGGCCAACATCGGTGATGACCAGCACGAAACTGTCATCACCAACACTGCGCCCACGACTCACCGCTTCGCGGAGAAGAGCGTCGTCGAGACCATGAAGCCGAGCGCGTCCACAGTCCAAATAGAGGCCTGGACTTAGTGGATCCAGGAACTCTCGAAGGGCGGCGGATGGCTTGTGCCTCTGGTCAGGGAATTCCCATGCCTGAGTCACTGGTATCGAACGATAGCTCGTTAATTTCCCCCTGACGACCCCAATAACAAAAGCCCATTCTTGAACAATGATGGACGTCCTAAACCTGCTGCTTAGCGCTGTGAGAAATTGGCAAGTCATCCGCAACGAACCGATGAAAGAAAGACCGATTTGGACAATCGCGCCGCTCGGCCTGCGGCGAGTGGATCGAAATTTCCCGACCGGTCAGCCATGAGCGCTAGTATTGGCATTCAATCAACGCCATTCACCAACACTCTTCTAGAACATGGGGGTAGAAACAGACGTGGTGACCGGTCGCCGCACCGTACTCGGGAGCGCAATATCGCTCCTGTTCGTAATTACATCGCTCGCATTAGGACCGGCCACCCCGGTTAGTGCAACCGAAGAAACAGCAGTTCCACCATCTAGCTGTCCAGAACTTACCGATTCAATACGGCGTCTTTATCTTGCATATTTCAATCGCGAACCGGATGCCGACGGATTCACCGGCTGGGTCGAAAAGTACCAGAGCGGAGAAGCAGACCTCCCAACCATTTCCGAGGAGCTCGCAATTTCGGACGAGTTCGCGGTTCGCTACGGTTCGCTCAGCGACGATCGATTCGTCGAATTGGTGTACCGCAACGTCCTTCGCCGATCGCCGGAAGAGAACGGCCGCGATCATTGGGTGTCGGCCTTGAGCGCCGGATACCCTAGAGGGCTACTCATGCTCGCATTCAGCGAGTCTGAGGAATTCGTACGACGGACGGACACCGCTCGCCCACTGGCTGGATTTCTGACATGGTACCCCGAAGGCGTCCACTGGTATTGCGGTGCCGGGTCGGCGCCGCAGATCGAGATCACACCGCTGGCCGGCGAGAGAATCTCCGCCGATTTCATGTTCCACAACAACGGCGATTCGACCAGCGAAGTCGAGCTGCACACGATGACGGACGGGCAGCGTCAGGTAGCGATGGCCGAAGCAACCATGCCACCAGGAGTCACCCTGTACCGATGGGACGGGCTGTTCAGCGGGGACGACGCATACGGAAACGGTCTCGAAATTCAGGCCGGACCCAGCACCGGGTGGGCCGTGGTCTTCTATCCCCGCTCTATCGGACCACAGCGGCTCGGCTGGCAGATCACCAACTGACACGCCGGCTCGGCGTCCTATTGGCCATCGCTGGCAGCATCGTCATGGCCACCGGGTGCGGACAGAGCGTTGCAGACCGCGGTACGGCAAGCACCTCGGCCAACAGCCAAACGTCGAGCGCCGACGACGGATCGAACTCGGTTCCCGTCAGCTCGACGGTTCCCGACAGCGCACCGTCATCGAGTACGACCCTCAGCCCGAGTGACCTCGATCCTGACCGGTTGGCTCCGCCTGTGTCACCGGTCGAGATGGCGTCAGCCCTTACCGAGGCAGAAACCGCAGTCCGCCGGGAAGGGCTGCCGTCCGACACCCTCGATGGTTGGGGCCGCCGCCAACAGGCCCTCTATCGGCAATTGGCCCTAGAGGAGACCTGGTTCGATGACGTCCTCCGCAACGTCGATCCATCGGTTGCCGATGCCATCGCCCTCAATTGGGAGGCGCGGCGCAACCTGGCGGCCCTTCTGGCCTCCGAGGAGGAACATCACACCGTGCCCGCTTGGCACGTCGTCGCACCTGAGTCAGCCGACGAACTGCTGGAGTTTTATAAACGAGCAGAGGCCGAGACCGGCATCCCGTGGGAGTTTGTAGCCGCCATCAACTTGGTCGAAACCAGGATGGGTCGGATCCAGGGTGTCTCTACCGCCGGTGCCGTTGGTCCGATGCAGTTCCTGCCAACCACCTGGGCCGAGTGCTGCCAAGGTGACCCGACGAACCCAGAAGACGCCATCATCGGGGCCGCCACCTACCTCACCGTTCGGGGAGGCCCCGAGGATATGACGAAAGCCCTCTGGGGATATAACAATTCCGACTACTACGTAAACGCCGTCACCGCGTACGCCAACGTCATGATGGAAGACGAGCGGGCATACTTCGGATATCACGCTTGGGAGATCTACTTCCACACGACCGAAGGGGTGATCCGGCTTCCGGTCGGCTACGAAGAGCCGCTGGAGGTAGACGCCGCCGAATGGCTAGTCGACCATCCTGAACTGCTGCTCGACTAACGGTTCCGGTGCTCAACCACCGTCGTTTGTGGTGTCCGTTGGGGCGGTGAGATCGGGGATAGCACCCGTCAACACAACCCGGTCGCTACGCACCCCTCCATCTCCCTGCACCTGGGCGGTGATGGTGAAGCGGTTGTATGCCGGGCTGTCAACACCGCTCCACAGGATGATTGGCACGCCACCGGCTCGCCAGTGAAAAGAGCCGAGGGGCACCGTATCCCCGCCGTCATTCATCAGCCATGCCGAGTAGTAGTCCGGAGGTTCGGTGTTGTCGAGACCCATCACCGTCAGCTCGAACTCAACACCGGCAACGGTCGGCTTCACATCGACGCTGGCCACGGCGTCGGGATCGAGATCGGTGGCCGCCAACAGGTACGTCGATGCCACCTCGGGGCCAGAACCGGCCGACCCGGCCAGACGATTGCCGGCAAAAAAGGCCACGGCGACCACGGCGGCGGCAGCCACGACCGCGCCGGTGCCGAACAACCGAGACCGAGTTCGGCGGGACCGACGGTCATCGAAATCGACGACCGTGGTCGACTCATCTCCAAGAACGTGATCCGACCGCTCGGTCGGAACTGTCGACGGTGGTTCATCCGTCGAGGGCGACTCGACCGGCGTCGGCCGCGATCGATGACTCGGCGGAATCGGCCGCGGCCTGTCCGCGGCACGCCCTCCGGCAGCCGACGTCTCCTCACGCTCATCACCGCCGGTCGCATCGCCGGTCACATCGCCAGTCGCATCGCCGACCAAATCGGCTTCGGCCGCAGCGGCTGCCAGCAGCCGAGACCGGGCGTCGACCGGCACCGGCGTCCAGGTAGAGGCATCGCCAAGCTGGCCGCGAATCCGATCGAGCGCCTCACGGCCCTCAGGACGAAGATCTTGACCGTCGGAGTCGCCGGTGAGGTAACCGGCCCACTCTGCATCCTCGGTCATCGCTCACCTCCTGGGACCTCGGCAACGATGTGTTCGAGAAGCCCAACCAGTCGCCGGTGGGCTCGAAACGATCGCGACTTGACGGTACCGGTCGGTATGCCGAGGTGCATCGCGATCTGAGGGTGGCTGAGACCGTTGTAGTGGGAGAGCTGCATCACCATTCGCTCATCTTCGGGAAGTTGATCGAGGGCGACCCGCACCTCCCACGCCTCCCAGGTTGCTTCGAAACCCGGCCCATCGACGGCGAGATCGACGGCAACCTGCTCGGTTAGCTCGTCGTGATCGGATCTCGTTGGCCGGCCCTCTCGACGAACGACATCGATAGCGGTTCGATGGGCGATGGTGAAAAGCCACGACCCAAGTGGTCGCTGCGGATCGTACGATGCCGCCGACCGCCAAGCCTTCATGAAGGTCTCTTGCACGGCGTCTTCAGCTTGGGCCTCGTTGCGGATCACCCTGCGCACCACGGCGGTAACCGGACCGGCGTAGCGGTCGAATACGGCGGCGAGAGCGTCGAGATCACCCTCGTGAAACCGGCCGAGCACCTCTGGTGAGAGCTCTCGCGACCGCGCCTCGGCCGGCGGAATATCGGTCATCTTGATTTTCTCGATTGTTGCAGTGGCCACGGCCGGTTCCCCTGAAAGCACTGGGTCAGGAAACATACGCCGCCGGGGCCGTATTCGGTTCGCCTCACGCCGAGGACCCTAGCGCCTGATTCCAGTGAGAACCGGGCGGCCCCACACCCTGGCTTGCCAACACCGAAGACAGCTGCGGACCCTGACCGCTATGCGGCCGAGGAGCCGCCGGCCGAAGGTGGCGGAGTTTGCCCGGAGCCCCAGGTCACGAAGTCGCCAGGGCTGATTCGAAGCGGCGGCGCCGTCTCGTCGACCAACTGGATCCACACCCCGGTGGCGAAACCGTCGAGTTCCTGTACCGACCCGGCGAAAGCGAACGCCGAAGAGTCTGGCGACCAGCCGGTCACGCTCTGCGCATATTGAGCGAAGAAGGGAAGGTACGCCTGGCCAACCTTCCGTGGGATGAGAAAATCCACCGAGTTCGGCGCGACCGGAGATCCCGACCTCGACCAGAAATGCCAACGGGCAGCCGGCTGGATCGCTCCCGTTCCAAGGCCGAGCCAGGCCAGCTTGTCGCTGTCGGGGCTCCACTCCCACGCCACGGCTCGCTCGGTCGTCACCACCGTCTGTTCCCCGGTGGCCAAATCGATCACGACAAGTGCCGACCTGTCGACGAGGTCGGTCCGAGCACTCGCTTCGATAATCCGATCTCCGGCCGTTTGGACCGCAACGCGCTGACGGTCAGGGCTGAGGACGAACTGCACTGGCGGTGGCAACTCGAGGACGCGACGTTGGTCGCCGGTCTCGACGTCGAGCAACGTCAACCCGCCGTCGAGAACGACGAGCGCCGTCCGCTCATCGACCCAAGCCGGCGCCGAAAACCCACCACCACCGGTTGTCAACGGGCGAAGACCCGACGGTTCTTTTGTCTGGTCGAGCAAACCGAGCGTCCCATCGCCGACGTGGGCCAACAGCCGATCCGCGACCGGTGCCCAAGACACAAACAGCGGCGCCGCCTGCCCCTGCGGTTCCAGCGACGCTCCAGGCTCCAGGGTTCCCGTCTCGACGGCGCCACCTTCGGGGGCATCCCGCAGGTAGGCCAGCCGGTCGTCGTCGACGCTCCATTGAAGATAGAAGACCGGCGGACCGGACGCATCGCCGTCGAGCGGGTCACCATCGGGTAAACCCTCATCGTTGAAGTCCTGAACCAGGACAGCCTGACGGTCCGCAGCTACCGAGCTCCAGGCGAGGCGGGTGCCATCGCGAGACCAGGTCGGCTGGCTGGCCACGATCGACTCCGATCCATCGAGAACCAGCGGCGAGCCACCGTCCGGTCTGACGATCACCAGTTCTGGACCGTTACCGATGGCCAGCTGCCCACCGAGTTCGGAGACCCGTTCGGCAGCCTCGGCCTCGCTGAGAGTCGGTCCAGGACCATCCTGGCGATCGAACGGAATACCGGGGTTCGGCAAACCGGCGGCCGGGCCTTCGGTGACCCGGTCCTCCGGGCGATTCTCGGACCCGTCTTCGTCGGCCTGTTCGCCGGTGGTCGGCGACGTCTCCTCCTCATCGGAGGAAGCGTTTCCGGTGCAACCGGTGGCCACGGCCAGTACGGCCAGTACCCCGACCAGAAGGCTGTGCAGGCGAGCAGCGATACGTCAGGGTACTTCGCCCCGGACCGAGCATCGAGCCCGGCTTTCGGTCAACAGCCTCATCGGCTACTAATAGCGGGATATGAGCACCTCATCGGAATCTCCCCAAGGCATCCGGCCGACATCGGTCACCGAATGGCTTGTGGCCAACATCGACGGTGCTGTTCCCCCGTTCGACTTCAACTTCATCACCGGCGGCCACTCGAACTTGACCTTCGAGGTAGTAGCCGCTGACTCTCGACGGTTCGTGTTGCGTCGTCCACCGCTCGGGGAAGTCTTAGCGACCGCCCACGATATGGGAAGAGAGCACCGCATCATTTCCGGATTTGGTCAAACATCGGTGCCCGTGCCGACGGCGCTCGGGCTGTGCGAAGATACGACGGTCAACGACGCGCCGTTCTACGTGATGAGCTACGTCGACGGTGTGGTACTCCACGACGCCGACATCGCCGACGAATCGTTTGCCGATCATCAGCTTCGGGGTGCGGTTTCACACTCGACGATCGAGGTTCTGGCCGATCTCCACACCGTGGACCCCGACGAGATTGGGCTCGGCGACCTCGGCCGCAAGGAGGCATACCTCGACCGGCAGCTCAAGCGATGGCACAGCCAATGGGAGAGTTCAAAAACCCGTGAACTCCCAACCATGGACGAGGCGTTCGCGCTGCTCTCCGAAGCCAAACCACCTCAGCGTTACACCGGTGTGGTCCATGGTGACTACCGGCTGGGCAACCTATTGTGCGACCCGGCCGACGGCTCGGTTTCCGCCGTTCTCGACTGGGAGCTGTGCACCCTCGGCGATGTGCTAGCCGACGTCGGGTACGTCCTCAACAGCTGGGTCCAACCCGGTGAGCAACACGTCAGAGGCGCCACCGATTACCCGACCGAGCGGGGCGGGTTCACCACGAGGGAAGAGCTGGTGGATGCCTACGCCGAGCGGACCGGATTTGAGGTAAGCGGCATCAACTACTACCGCGCCTTCCAGAACTGGCGGTTGGCGGCCATCGTGGAAGGGGTGCTCGCTCGCTACTTGAAAGGTGTCATGGTCGATGAGTCGGTGGATACCGAGCTGTACCGCCTCCAGGTGGAGAGCCTGGCCAGCGAATCGCTCCGACTGCTCGAGTCCGAATGAGTACGCAGCGCCCGGCCATTCTCGTCACCAACGATGATGGGATCGACTCGGTCGGCCTTCATAGGCTGTCGCGAGCGATGTGTGATCTTGGAGACGTGACGGTGGTAGCACCGGACCGCGAATACTCCGGTGCCGGAGCGGCGATCGGCGCCCTCCATCTGGCCGAGACCGAAGCTCGGCGGGTCAGAGGCCACGAATTCGCTGGGGTGGAAGCGGCTTGGAGCATCAATGGCCCACCCGGGCTTTGCGTGTTTTACGCCAGAATGGGTACGTTCGGGGCTACACCCGATGTCATCGTCTCCGGTATCAACCCCGGCGCCAACCTCGGTCGGGCCGTCTACCACTCGGGTACGGTCGGGGCGGTCCTTACCGGCCGGAACAGCGGAATCCCCGGGGTTGCGGTGAGCCAGAAGTTTCCCTCGATGGCTGCCGAGACTGGTGAACCCGAGGGGTCGTCGACCGACGATACGGCGACGTTCGACTACGACGACATGGTCGGCCGCCAACTGTGGGACTCGGCGGCCGAGGTTGCGGTTCACGTCGTTCGCGGTCTTCTCGAATCCGAATCGCTCGACGACATCGCCGTGCTCAACCTCAACGTTCCAAACCTACCGACCGAGGAGATCGCCGGCTGGCGGTGGACCGAGATCGGTCGTCGGCCACCGTGGGCGTTGACCGAAGCCACGCTGGTGGCGAAAGACGGCGAACCCGACGCCTTCCGAATAGATACCGGCTGGGGGGAGCAAAAGAATCAACCGAGCGGAACCGACTCGGCTGCACTCGTCGACGATCTCGTATCGGTGAGCTGGCTGAGCCGTATCGAAGCCGAACCTTGGCCGGTACCAGCCATCGACTCCAACCTCGACGACCTTTTCGGTGAGGGGCAGCGGGCTCGATGACCGGCAACCCCGTCTTGGTTCGGAGCGCGACCGAACAATCACGACGGTTGACGTCCGGTCACAGCCTGCTAGCGTTCTAGGCGGTCGCAGTGTCGAGCGGGAGAGTTGACCCATCCGCAAGGGCTGGTCCGCCGAAGGAGCAACCGCCTCGGAATCTCTCAGGCACCCGGTACCGCACGACCTTGATCGCAAGATCACGACCACTCTGGAGAGCGTCCAATCCCTTCGGCCATCGAAGGGACCGGTCCACCGAAGGGGAAGCGGCCAATTCGGCCCAAATCTCTCAGGTACCAATGACAGAGGGGGCACCGAACGGACTAGCCGCGTCGCTACCGAGGTGCCAATATGCAAGACTCTCAACTCCCGAACACCACCGCCACTACGCCGCTCCATGCGTTGCACACCGAACTCGGCGCGAAGCTCGTGCCGTTCGCCGGCTGGGCCATGCCGATCTCCTATGAAGGGGTGATCGCCGAACACCTGTGGTGCCGATCGTCGGCTGCCCTCTTCGACGTCGCCCACATGGCGACGATCACTATCCGAGGTAGCGACCCGGCCGCAGCTCTCGAGACCGTCACCCCGGCCGGCGTCACAACCCTGGCCGAACACCGTCAGCGATACGGACTGTTGACGACCGACGCCGGCGGCACGATCGATGATTTCATGGTCGTGAACGCCGCCGTTCCCGGTGAGTTGACGTTGGTGGTGAACGCATCTCGACGACAGGTCGACCTCGACCATCTCCGCTCCCGTCTCGATGGAGTAGAGGTGATCGAACGGACCGATGTGGCGCTTCTCGCACTCCAAGGACCGGAGGCGGTTGCCGTGGTAGCCGACGCAGGCGCCAGCGAGCTAACCGATACCGTCTTCCTCGATCACCGCTCGGTCACCATCGATGGCATGGCCATCTCGGCCACCCGGTCCGGGTACACCGGAGAAGACGGCGTCGAACTGGCCGTTTCGGCTGAACATGCCGACGCCCTCGCCCGCCGACTTCTCGCCGATGACCGGGTTCGACCGGCGGGGCTTGGAGCCCGAGATACCCTGCGACTCGAAGCGGGGCTTTGCCTCTACGGCAACGACCTCGATGACACCATCAGCCCGATCGAGGCCGATCTGGCCTGGACTATCCCCAAACGTCGACGAACGACGGCCGACTTCCCGGGGGCCGACCGGATCCTGGCCGAACTAGCCGACGGCCCATCACGGCGTCGGGTCGGTGTCTTGCCAGACGGCAAACGGCCGGTCCGGCCGAGCGCGGCGCTGCTCAACTCCGACGGCGCCACCGTTGGCACCGTGTCGAGCGGTGGTTTCGGCCCCAGCGTCGATCGGCCGGTCGCCATGGCCTATGTACGACCTGAGGACGCCACCACCGGTACCGCGCTCGTGGCCGACGTCCGAGGTAAAGACGTGCCATGCACCATCGCCGACATTCCGTTTCACCCTCACCGCTATCGCCGCTGATCGCCACGACCGTGCCAGGAGCCGACATGAACAACGCCGCCCGTCCTACCACCCAGCCGTCGACCGACGCATTCGCCGATCGCCACATCGGTATCAGCGATGCCGACCGGGGCAAGATGCTGGCCGACCTTGGCTACGCCTCAGCCAGCGATCTACTCGAACGAGCGGTACCGGTGTCGATCCATGATCGGCAACTCGACCTCGCTCCCTCGCTCACCGAGCACGAAGCGTTGGCCGAGATCCGGACCATCGCCGATCGGAACGAGGTGTACACCTCGCTGTTGGGCACGGGGTGGAACGCCTGCGTGACGCCACCGGTGATTCGACGGAACATGATCGAGAACCCGGCCTGGTACACGTCGTACACGCCGTACCAGCCAGAGATCAGTCAGGGTCGACTGGAGATGCTGCTGACGTTCCAAACGATGGTCGCCGAACTCACCGGCTGCGATATGGCCAACGCCTCGATGCTCGACGAAGCGACAGCAGCGGCCGAGGCCATGACGATGCTTCGCCGCATCGGTCGCTCGAAACGAACCGGCTTCTTCGTCGACGCCGACTGCCATCCTCAAACCATCGCGGTGGTCGCCACCCGGGCCGAGCCGCTCGGCATCGACATCACCATCGGAACCCATGACGACCTCCTGTCCTCGCCCGAAGAGTACTTCGGGGTGTTAGTGGCACAACCGGGTTCATCTGGCCGCCTTGCCGAGATCGGACCGCTCATCGATGCGGTGCACGCCGCCGATGGTCTCGTCGCCGTATCTACCGACCTTCTGGCCTGCTGCCTCATCACTCCTCCGGGTGAACTAGGAGCCGACGTGGTGGTCGGGTCAGCGCAGCGGTTCGGGGTGCCGATGGGATTCGGAGGGCCTCACGCCGGGTTCATGGCTACCAGCGCGTCACGGGCCCGGTCGCTTCCGGGTCGGCTGGTCGGGGTGTCCGTCGATTCAGCCGGTGCTCCGGCGTACCGACTGGCCCTTCAGACCAGGGAACAGCACATACGACGGGAGAAGGCGACGTCGAATATCTGCACCGCTCAGGCCCTGCTGGCAAACGTCGCCGCGGCCTATGCGGCCTGGCATGGACCGGACGGTCTCACCGAGATCGCCGGCAGAATTCATCGCTTGACCGCCACCTTGGCCACGGCGCTGAACGGCATCGGCCTGACCACGACAGCCGCATACTTCGACACGATCACGGTCGAGGTTCCGGGCGACGCCGAGCGAGTGGTGGCCACGGCCCGAGAGCAGCGGATCAACCTGCGGCTGGTCGACGCCGACCGGGTCGGGGTGGCCCTCGACGAGACGTCGACGGACGACCTGGTCGCCACGCTGATCAATATTTTCGGCGGCGATCACACCTCGCTTCCCGCCGTCCAACCAGACGACCGAATCCCATCGGCGATGCGGCGCACCAGCCGGTTCCTCACCCACCCGAACTTCGATCGATATCGAACCGAGCACGAGATGCTTCGCTGGCTCCGCCGGCTGGCCGACCGCGACCTGGCCCTCGACCGGACCATGATCCCGCTCGGCAGTTGCACCATGAAACTCAACGCCGCGGCCGAGATGGAGCCGATTTCGTGGCCCGAGTTCGCCAACATTCACCCCTTCGCACCGTCGGACCAAACCGTCGGCTACCGGCAGCTCATCGGCGACTTGAGCGATGCCCTAGCCGAAATCACCGGATACCACAGCGTCTCGCTGCAACCAAACGCCGGCAGCCAAGGCGAATACGCCGGCCTGTTGGCCATCAAACTGTGGCACGCCGACAATGACCAGTCGGATCGCGACGTGTGCCTCATCCCGGCTTCGGCCCATGGCACAAATGCGGCATCGGCAGTTCTGGCCGGTCTTCAAGTCGTTGTGGTCGGCTGCGACGACCAAGGCAACATCGACCTCGAAGACCTCCAAACCAAAATTGATGCCCACGCAGACCGTCTTGCGGCGCTGATGATCACATACCCGTCTACCCACGGCGTCTACGAGGCTACGGTGGGCGAGGTCTGCGCCATGATCCACGACGCCGGTGGCCAGGTGTACACCGACGGCGCAAACCTCAACGCATTGGTCGGGGTGGCGAAGCCCGGCCGGTTCGGCTCCGATGTCAGCCACCTCAACCTTCACAAAACGTTCTGCATCCCCCACGGCGGGGGCGGGCCCGGCGTTGGTCCGCTGGCGGTCGGCGAGCATCTCGCTCCGTACCTTCCCGGTCACCCCGTGGTAGCCGAACTCCACCCCGGGGCCGGACCGATGACCGACGGCGCGGTCTCGGCCGCACCGTGGGGGTCGGCGGGGATCTTGCCCATCTCGTGGATGTACATTCGTATGATGGGGGCCGATGGGCTCCGTCGGGCGACCGAGGGCGCGGTCTTGGCCGCCAACTATGTCGCCCATCGGCTGCAAGACCACTACACGATTCTTTACGCCGGCCCCGACGGGTTGGTAGCCCACGAATGCATCATCGATCTTCGGCCGCTGGAAGCGGCTAGCGGGATTTCAAACGACGACGTGGCAAAGCGCCTCGCCGACTATGGATTTCATGCCCCGACGATGTCGTTCCCGGTACCTGGCACACTCATGATCGAGCCGACCGAGTCCGAGAGCCTCCGCGAACTCGATCGATTCTGCGACGCCATGATCGGTATCAAGGCGGAAATCGATGAGGTGGTGGCCGGCAACGTGGCGGCCGAAGACAGCGTGCTTCGCCACGCTCCACATACCGCCGAAACGGTAACGGCCACCGACTGGGACCGGCCATACAGCAGACAGCAGGCGGCGTTTCCCCTTCCGGGCATGGCGGCCGATAAGTACTTCTGTCCGGTGGGTCGAATCGACAACGCCCACGGGGACCGCAACCTGAGTTGCTCCTGCCCGCCGATGACCGCCTATGAGTAGCCGGCGGCGGGCTATCCGATAGAGCGGAACGCCCGCGACAGCAGAGGGCTCGATGCGAGGAGTTCTTCTGGGGCATCGTCTTCGAACTGGAAGTGCCACGGGAACTTGTCTTCGTCGGGCTGGCCGTCTCCGCCTTCTCGACGCCTGGCTGGACGACTGGCCGGGCCACCGTCAACTTCGGCCCCGCCGCCGTCAACTTCGGCCTCGCCGTTGGCGACTTCGGCCCCGCCGTTGGCGGCAGAAGCTGCTGGCGCGTTCTCTGCGTTCTCACCGTTCGTTCTGCGCTCGGGGCGTCCAGCGGGTTCAGGGCGTTCGTGCTCTTGGCCTGCCCCGTTGGAGTGGCGTGCTGGCCGAGAATTCTTGAACCGGTGTTCGTTCGTGGCCGAGATCTCGGCGGCATCAACCGCAGCCGCCTCGGCTCGGCGGGCCCGTTCGGCGATCGACTGCCGTCGCGACATGGTGGTCGACGTCCGCTGATCGGCCTCGATAGGGGCGACGCCAGTCTCGATTGGCTGATCGTCTCCATCGGGTCGAACCCGAGGTGGTGTCGAAGTTATCGTCGAGTCTTCGTCGGGAACGGCGGCCAGTGTCCGGTTCCGACTGCGAAGATCGTTCATGGTCCACCCCATCGGAGGGGTAGTGGAATCGGCGTGGCGACCGCAGAGAGGCACGCCATCGCGGCTAATCCGGGGATCGACGAGCGACACGGTTGACGACGGAGCGTCAATCTGGAGGGTGGCGGTGGACTCCTTGCCACACCCTGGTCGACCACAAAGAAACTTCACACTTAAAACCTAGCACTTTCCCCAGGTCCAGGCTGATTCAGTCAAGATCCGATACAGATGTGAACCAGTACTTGTCTCCGACCCTCGACCAACTGCGGTCGACTTGTACCGTATGGACATGCCGATAGGAAGAGTTCGTCCGTCCATCCAGGGTCTCGCCGCCTACCGCCCAGGAAAGGGCGCGGCCCAGGCCGAGCGAGAGCATGGAATCACCAACGCCATCAAACTGGCGTCGAACGAAAACCCCTATGCGCCGCTGCCGGCGGTGACGGCGGCGATACAAGCGGCGGCGAACGGGGTGAACCGCTATGGCGACCACCGGGCCTCGGCGTTGCGAGCCGCCTTAGCCGAGCGGGTAGGCGTCGACGTCGAACAGGTGGCGGTCGGGTGCGGGTCGGTAGGACTTCTTCAGCAATTGTGCTTGACCTACGTCGATGGTGGCGACGAGGTTGTCTTTCCGTGGCCGTCATTCGAGGCATACCCCATCTGTACCGAGATGATGGGCGGGGTCCCGGTCAGACCGCCACTGGTCGACCACGCCTTCGACATGGCGGCAATCGCCGATGCGGTGACGGAACGAACGAAGCTCGTGCTGTTGGCAACGCCAAACAATCCGACGGGAACGGCGATCACCACGAAAGACATCGCCAACCTGCTGACCTCGATCCCAAACAACATCGTGGTGTTGATCGACGAGGCGTACCGAGAGTTCGCCGACCCCTCCCTCGGCGACCCCGTGACCGACCTCCTACCAGAGCACCGGAACCTGGTGATTACCCGCACGTTCTCCAAGGCCTACGGTCTGGCCGGGCTGCGGGTCGGCTATGCCATCAGCGATGCCGAGATCGTCCGAGAACTCGACAAAATCCTGATCCCGTTCGCCGTGAACTCACTCGGCCAGGCCGGGGCGTTGGCCGCCCTTGACGCCTTCGACGAAATCAAACCAAAGCTCGACGGGATTATCGGGGAGCGTGACCGAATGGTGGCGGCCCTAACCGACGACGGTTGGAAGCTGCCGCCGGCCGAGGCCAACTTCGTCTACATACCGACCGGCGAGCGGACTGACGACCTCTACCTCGATCTTGAGCGCGCTGGCGTGGTGACCCGCCCGTTCTCGGGCGACGGGATCCGAGTCACCGTTGGGTCGGAGGAAGAAAACGATCGGTTCCTCAAGTCGTTCCTGGCCCCGCCCCTCAACGAGACCTGACGGTCGGGGCCTAGTCATCTCGACCTGGCGTGTTCTCTGAGACCACTTCCAACGAGAAGATGCCAGGCTCGTTCGTGTTCGAGTCGGTCAGGAAGAAGAGCGCAAGATCCTGCTCGCCGTCGTCATCGCTCTGTTCTAGGAACCGGATTCGAAACTGTGCCCGGTCTACGCCATCGGCGAGGAGGTCGGAGACGGCGTCGGTCACATCACAGCTCAACCCGCTCTCTCCCACACGATCACAGTCGGAAGTCGGCCCGCTCGGCGCCATGTCGAACAACGAAGCGTCGAAGCTTTGGTAGCGGACGGGCTCGATCTGTAGGGGCCCAAGGCTGTCGAACGGGTCGCCCCGGACCTCCATCACCTCGGTGGACACCACCGCAGAAACCGGAGAGTGGATCGAGCTATCGAGTTCGAATTCCAGCCACAGGTGGATGCCCTCACCTTCGGGGAAGCCGGGGTTGAGATCGTCGCCGGCGAACAGGCCGACTCCGCTACCGGCAAACCGTCGTGGCGTATGGCCTTCCTGGTCACCGCCCTGATTCGTCACTTCGACGGTGCTCGGGCCGCCATCGGCGCCACCGGAGCACCCCGCCACGAGGACGGCGAGGCCAATCAGGCTGCAGCTCACGTACCTGCGAAACGTCATCACCGAAGAACCAGATTGCCGCACCCCGTCTTCCCCAGCGGTGACCGTCCGCTCCCCTGGGGCACGGGTCGCCGGCTGGTACGGCTGCCCAATCGGATGGGCGGGCCGAGCCATGTCACCCGCTGGGCCGCACTGGTATTCATTGATGTCATGCATCTGCGACGGCGGCTCTCTACACCCTTGCTCATCCTCGGGCTCGCTTCGACCAGCCTGACGGCCATCGCCGCGACGCCGGTGGTGGCCATGGACGATGCCAGCACCGTGGACATCGACACGCTCGACATGGTTCCCGTCCGGACGTGGGGGGTCTCCGGTTTGAATCCAGCCGAGACGCAAACTCCGAGCCTCGATGTGTTGGTGTGGGATTTTGCCCAGATCGGAAACCGCATGTTCGTCGGCGGTGCCTTCCTCAACGTCCAAGAATCCAAATACGCCACTCCCATCCCTCAGTCTTTCGTCGCCGCCTTCGACATCGACAGCGGCGACTGGATAGACACCTGGACCCCACAACTCGACCGGGCGGTGTACAGCCTCGATGTGCTTCCCAACGGCTCGCTGCTCGTCGGCGGCGAATTCGAGACGGTCAACGGGGTCACCCGTCGTGGCCTGGTCGGACTCGACCCCATCACCGGCGCCATCGATCCCAGTTTCGCCGGCACCGTCGATCGACCGTGGTCCGAGAAACGGGCAACCGTTCGCGAGGTCAAGGTCGAGGCCGACGGTCGGGTGTATGCGGCCGGTAACTTCTCGCATCTCGACGGTGCCGGCGGTTCCCGAACCCGAGTGTTCAAAGCGGGACGATTCGCCAACGGGGCCGGTGTCCTCGACGCCACGTGGAAACCGGAGATCACCGGATCGGGCATCTGGGGGCTCGACACCGACCCGTCCCGAGGCGAAGTGCATCTGAGCGGGTTCTTCTCGGCGGCAAACGGCGAAGCCGAGACCGGATACCTCCACACCGTCGACGACTCCACCGGGGCGACAGCGGCAGGCAAGCTTGAGGTTCCCCGTAATTATCCGGCCAGCCAGCCCGAGTTCTACGACGTGGTGACCGGTGACGACACGGTGTTCGCCATAGGGGAACAGCACGTGACCCAGGTACTCGACGCCGATGATCACGCCATGCTCGGGTGGCACACCACCGGAGCGAACACCCCGACCTTTGAATACAAGAACGGATTCGCCGGAGGGGCATTCCAAGCCGGCGAACGAATCGGTGACATCGTGTTTGCCGGCTGCCACTGCACCTGGTCAACAAGGAACGGTATCGATTCCCACTTTTCGTCATTCGATGGGCAACGAACGCCGCATCGTCTTGTGATGGCCTACGACGCCACCACCGGTGAACTGCTCGACCAGTTCACCCCAGACATCAACAGTCCCCGCGACGGCACCTGGGCCATCACCAGCGACACCAACGGTTGCCTCTATGTCGGCGGCGACTTCCACGTCGGCGGTGTCGATACCGGCACCCCTCGCTGGCTCGGCGGCTTCGGCAAGTTCTGTACCGACCCCGACCAGCCCCCGGCCGGCCAAATCCTGCTCGACGTCGGTCAAAGCTGGCGCTACGACGACTCCGGAGCGGACCTCGGAACGGCGTGGCGTTCAACGATGTTCGACGATCAGGGGTGGCCGGTTGGCGCCACCGAAATCGGGTTCGGTGATGGCGACGAGGCCACGGTGGTAAACGCCGGAAACACCACCTACTACGCTCGCACGACTTTTGACCACAACGGCGGCGCCCTTCCCCCATCGCTCGAACTTTCCCTCAAAGCCGATGACGGCGCGGCCGTCTACCTCAACGGCGTCGAAGTCCTCCGCGACAACCTCCCGGACGGACCGCTCACCGCCGAGACGAAGGCCAGTACCTGGAGAGCCGGCGCGGCGGAGGGTTTCGCAACGCACATCGTGTCAGCCGACGCCTTGGTCAAAGGGACAAACTCGATAGCGGTCGAGGTTCACAACATCTGGTCCGGTAACAGCGATCTCGGATTCGACCTCCGAATCGCCTCGTCGACCGAACCGGCGCCCCCCGGACCCGATGTTGCTACCGAGTTGATCGCTCCCCGGTCGAGCTGGCATCACGCAGACTCGACGGCGGGAGAACCGGCCGACTGGCAGCAGGGCTTGCCGGCACCGGCCGATCCGGCCCAGTTCGGTTTCGGAGAGGGCGACGAAGCCACCGAACTCACCTTGGGGGCCGAGGCGTACTACTTCACCTCGACCTTTGATATGGCTGATGCGGCCGCCGTGTCGCAGCTCGACCTCTCCTTGTTGGCCGACGATGGTGCCGTCGTGTACCTCAACGGCACCGAGATTCTTCGAGCCAACATGCCGGCGGGGCCGATCTCTCCCACTTCTCGGCCGCTGCAGTGGGTGAGTGGAGCCGACGAAACGTTCGTCGACCACTCGATACCCAAGAACATCTTCGATGGGGTCCTGACCGACGGTCAGAACACCGTTGCGGTCGAGATCCACAATTACTGGCCGGGAAACCCAGACCTGAGCTTCGATCTCAGCCTCGGTTCACGCTAGCGGTCGGGGGACCTCCCCGACCGACGGAAGGACAGCATGCCCTCACATCACCACCCCACCAACGAGGAGCGGGCACCCACCGATGACGGCGGGGACCGGCTACAAACGCTGGAGCAGTACATACAACCGATTCTCGGTCACCGTCGCCTCGTCGCTGCGGTCACGGTCGGGACCCTCACCGCCGGTGTGATCGCCGGCGCCGTGGCCCCGACGTCCTATCGTTCGACGGCTTCGATCCTGGTCACCCCGATATCGGGCGACCCGACCAAGGCCCTCGAATCCGGCGACATCAAAGTGGATATGCCAACCGAGCTGCGGATCGCCACATCGCAAGCCGTCGTCAACCTGGTGTCGGAAGATCTGGCATCCGATACGGCCGATATCCCACCGGACGTCTTGGCTGACAGCGTGACCGCCACCAGCCCGCAGGACTCACGGATTCTCGACTACGGGTTCGAGGCACCGACGCCCGATCTGGCGACCGCCGGCGCGAACTCGTTCGCCGATACGTACTTGACCTACCGGACCGAGCTGGCGAATGCTGAGCAAGAAGCGGCCCAAACAGCGATCCAGGAACGGATCACCACGCTGAAAGAACGGCTGTCCGACGCCGAACAAGCGCTGGCAGGAGCGGCTCCGGGGAGTCAAGCTTTTGTCGAGGCCACCGTTGAGAAGACCTCGGTCGAGGGTGAGTTAACGGCGTTGCAAACGGCGTTGGCCGATCTGTCGACGCTCACCGTCGATGCTGGAGAGGTCATCGATCAGGCCAGTCGTCCCGAGTCGCCCGAGGGTCTCGGATGGATCCAGATCGTGATCGGTTCGCTTATAAGCGGCCTGGTGCTCGGCGTGCTGACCGCATACACCTGGGCGGCGATCCGTTGGGGTCGTCGCCGGGATAGGAGATCCTCCGACCGTGCCAACGCACCGGCACCACCCGATGACCAGGCCAAGATCCAACCGGCCGAACCCATCCAACCGGTCGACCACCGAGAGACCGACCGAGAGACGCACCGAGATGGCGTCCAGGCCGAAGACGTGAACGATCATCCCGGCGACGACCGTGACGGTGCAATCGTGAGCTCGTCGGTGGCTATCGTCCATGCCGCTGATCTCATCGAGGCGACGCCTCCTGCTCCGCTCCTGGTTCAAGACGATTACAGCGGACTCATCGGCGAGTTGCGCACGCTCGGTGCCACCTCTTCGGTCACCGCGTTGTGCATCGGCGACGATCACCTCTCGGCTCTGAACCTCGGCTTCGAGCTAGGCGACGCCCTTCACGGCATCGGGGCTCGCGTACTTCTCGTCGACGCCGTGGGCCCAGGGGGAACCGACGGAGTGGTGCTCCATTCGTTGCTCGGTTTTCCTGCCGGGCCCGGCCTCGTCGACATTCTGGCCGGACGAGCCAGCTTGTTCGATGTCACACGACCTCTCGAAGGCATGGCCGGAGTCCACGCATTGACCAACGGAAGCCATCAACTCGGTCGTCCCATCACCGACGGTCCGGCCTTCGAACTGTTGCTGACCGAGGCGAAGACCCGATACCACGCGGTGTTGATCATCGGCGGAGGGACCGAAAACGTCGACCTCCTGTTCGAGTCGAGCCAATTGGCCGAATTGGCCGACGGGGTCGCGGTCGGCTCTCAACTCCCGACCGGCGTACCGATCGAAGCCAAACTGCAGGACTGGCTCGACGACATACCGGTTCCCGCCATCGGTGTGGTCACCGTCGGCGACGATCCGGGTCGGAGCACCGCAAAAGATGACAATCATGTCGTCGGCGCCGGTCACTAGCCGCCACCACCCGCCGACCCCGGCCGCCGAAGTCTGCGAGGCCGATCTGGACGGCCCGCGGAGGCCGGGCCTGGCCTACGGGGTGGCGATGGTCGGGTACCCGTTCGCTTGGATCGTCGGTCTTGCACCGGTGTTTCACCTCGTGATGACGGTACCGATGGGGCTGTGGCTGCTCCGCCGTCGCCCGCTTCGCGCCCCGACCGGCACGATCACCTATGTGCTCTTTCTGGCGGTGATCGCCGCGTCGGCGGTCCAAGTCGACACCATCGGCCGCCTGGCCATCTTCACCCTCCGGTCATCGTGGTATGCGGCCGCGCTCGTCATGTTCCTCTATCTCGTTCGTCAGCCCGGTGAACGGGCGGTGGTCCTCGTCGTCCGCAGCCTTGTTGCCTTGTGGGTTCTGGTCATCGTCGGCGGTCTCGTCGCGGTGGTCAGCCCCGAACTTACTTGGTCAACCCCAGTCGCTCGGGCCCTGCCCGACGTCATCGGTAACGACGAGTTTGTCCGCCAGCTGATCACACCACGGGTAGCCGAAATCCAGCACCTTCGAAGTACGGGAGTGACGTTCAACCGGCCGGCGGCCCCCTATCCGTACACGAACGCCTGGGGTTCGACGGTCGCAATTTTGACCCCATTCGTACTCGCCGCGGCCCACGATCGCCGGGTCGGGCTACCGAAATTTGTGGTGGCGATAGCCCTCGCCGTCGCCGCCGTGCCGTTTACCATCGCTCTCAACCGGGGGGCATGGCTGACCTTGGGGGGCGGCGTGGTGTACGGCACGGTGCGGTGGGCGATCGTTGCCCGAACCAAAACACCGATCCGGGTTCTGGCGGCAATCCTGGCCATCGGACTCGCTGTCGGGGCCGCCACCGGCCTCAGTTCGAACGTGTCGGCCGCGCTCTCCGAGCAGCTGTCGGCCAGGACCGCCGACAGCAACGATCGCCGGGGCAGCATCTACACCGAAACGATCGACGCCGTGGCGGGGTCGCCGGTGATCGGTTATGGCACGACCAGGCCAAACCCCGCCGACCCCACCGGCCCACCCCTCGGCACCCACGGCCAGCTGTGGACCGTGTTGTTCGCCCATGGCTACGTGGCCGCCGGTTTATATGTGTGGTTCTTTTGCTCGGCGTTCCTGCGAGCGAAACCGGTCGATCCAATCGGGCACTGGGCCAAGGTGGCGTTGTTGATAGGTGTGGCTCAACTGCCAATATATGGTCATATGCCGCAGCAACTGTTCCTATTGGCCGGGTGCGCCGCGTTGTTGGCACACGGTTCGACGACGGAACGGAGCCTGGGCCGGCCGTGACGTCAACCCTGGCAACCGATGAAAGTACCGTCGGCCAAGGGCATGCGGGTTCTGCCGAACGCGCCGCTCGAGGTTCGGCCCTCAATCTCGCCGGATCGCTGACCGCGGCCGTCCTCGGGCTGGCAACGTTGGCCTTGGTGACCAACGTGTACGGCGAGGTCGGATCCGGGGTGTTCTTCACGGTGACCGCCCTGTTCACCGTGGCGGCCAACGGTTCGCGATTCGGGGCCGAGGCCGGGCTGACGTTCGCCGTCGCCACGCTACGGGCCGATGGTCGACCGGCCGAGGTCGGTCGACCGATCCGGTCGGCGTTGATCGGTGTGAGCGTCGTTTCCGCCGTTGTGGTCGTGCTGGCGTTCGTCTTTGCGCCTCGTCTCGGGCACCTTATGACCGCAGCGGGCTCGTCGACGACCGACGCCATTCGAATGATCCGGCTCCTGGCCGTCGCCGTTCCCGCCATGGCCATCACCCAAGCTCTGGCCGGCGCCAGTCGGGGGTTCGGCACCATGCGCCCCTCGGTGGTGACCGCTCAGCTGGCCCGCCCGGCAGCGCAGATGCTTGGGGTGGCAACGGTGGTGATAGTCACCGACGCCTTGTGGCCTTTGGCCATCGCGTGGTCGGCGGCCATCACGGTTTCGGCCATTCCGCTTTGTTTGTGGACCCGATCCCGGTTGGCTCGAATCCGACCAGCGGAGGTTGGTGCCGATGTGGTGACGAGTCCGACCTCTCGATCGGACGACGACATCGTCCGTCGGTACTGGCGCTTCGCCCGGCCCCGGGCGGCGGCCGATCTCCTGTCGGCCGGGTTGGAACGGCTCGACCTGTTGCTGGTGGCGGCGCTGATCGGCGAGGCCGGTGCCGGGCTGTATGGCGCATCTAGCCGACTTATCCTGCTCGGCCAGTTGTTGATGGCCGCCACGGCCCAATCGATGTCTCCCCAGCTTGCGGCGGCCTTTGGCACCGGCCGCCACGACGACGCCCGCCACCTTCTCCGTACCGTGACCGGCTGGTCGATCACCATACTGTGGCCGATGTTCATCGGGCTGGCCTTCGGTGCTAAGACGGCGCTGTCGGTATTCGGTCCTGGTTTCGAGGCGGCCGCTCCGGTGGTGACCGTGCTTTCCATCGGCCTACTGACGATCGTTGCGCTCGGCCCAGGTGACACGCTGCTGTTGATGACCGGCGACAGCCGAGCGTCGCTGGTCAATCACCTGGTGGCGCTGGTGATCATGGTCGGGTTGTCGGTGGCGTTACTTCCGGCGGTCGGGGTGGTGGGCGCGGCGGTGGCGTGGGCTGTGTCGAGGTCATTGCTCCGCGTTCTCGCCATTTGGCGTGTTTGGGCCACGACGGGGGTCATGTCGGTGAGTTCGGTTAGTGTCCGGGCCGCGCTCTTGGCCGCGCTGGCCTACGGATCGGCCGGAATTTTTGCTTCTACCGCGGTCGGATACGGGCCGGCGGCGATCGCCGTCCACGCGGTCATCGGGTTCTCGCTACACGCCGGTTTGTTGTACCGGTTCGGTGGCCCGCTGGAACTCGATCGTCTGGTCTCGGCCGTGCTCCCCGGCAGTACCCGTCAACTCAGCCGTACCGGTCAACTCAGCCAGTCGTAGCGGCGACCGAGCAACTCGAACAGCTCGTCGTTCGGCTGCCGAAATCGTTCGATCAAGCCGTGTCTGATCTCCTCGTCCATCGGCTGGTATCGATGCCCGTTTCGGTCGTCCCGGGGGTCGAGGCGAACCGGTGGGAGGCCGCACCACTCGGTCACTTCGGTCAGCACCTTGTCCGGTCGATCGTAGAATTCTTCGGCGGATCGGACGAGAACTTGGTCTCTCGGATAGTAGGTGAACAGGCGATTCAGCTGTTCGGCGTAGAGACCTTTTGCCACGTATGAATGGTGCTCGTGGTCGTGGCTCCAATAATCCCAATCTGCGGCCATTCGCTCTTCCTCTCCAGACAGGCGCTCGTCCTCTCGGTCGAGGGCGGCGGCGAAGTCCAGGTCTTCATGACCGTGGCCAACCGAGTGGTGGAAGTGGGACTCCGCCCGACGGACCGGGTCCCGTAACATGACGAGCACCTTGACCTTTGGCATGGCCAGCGCCATCCGTTCGATGGCGAAGGGATGGAACAGATAGTACGGGCAGGCATCGAAACAGAAGAGCCGGTTGCCGGTTTTCCGTTCCACCCGCTGGGCCCATGACATCGTCGGAAACTGTGATTGGAACCAGTCCCAGCCCTTGACGTAATTGTATGAGAAGTAGTGAGACCCTTTACCACGACGGGGACGTTCGACGTTCGGGAGTCGATACAACGCGTCGAAGAGCGCCGTCGTGCCGCTTCTTTGCACACCGACGAGCACCAAATCGGGCAGGGCCCGACGGTCCGAGGTGGCGGTGGCAGCCCGTTCCCGGCACCACCGTCCGACCGCCTTGATCTGCCGAAGGCCAGGCTGGGTCATAACCGGGTGCTGAACCAACCTCGGTGCCACTCTGGTCGTCATCGGGCCTCCGCTTCACGTCGTCGATTCCCGCCCGTTGGGTCGAGCCGGCGAAGGGCGGCCGGGCCGAGCGTCACGTCGTCCGTCGCTTGACCAGCGGCCCGGAGCGACAGGGTTCGTCGAATCAGCTCCACGAGGTACAACCTCCAGACCACCAGTCTGTCGGCCGGGGCGATGTCGAGTCGTGCGAGCCCATGGGGAATGCGGCGGGCGCTGTAGGTGAGTGCCTCATCGGCCGGCTGCCCTCTCAGTTCCGACGCCACCTGCGTGTGGAAATGGCAAAGGTCGAAGCCGTAGGGCGCCTCGTCTGCGGCAAATTCCCAGTCGATCAGTTGGACCCGATGGCTGTTCGTCATCACGTTCCACGGCGCAAGATCTCCGTGCCACGCCCCGACCAGAATCAGCCGTTTCCCCACCGTGGCGGCCACCGCCTCGATGGCGGTTCGCTCGTCGTCGGTCGCATACTCGATGACCTCGCCAACCGACCGCCACCACAACGTTTCCTCCACTCGACGTCGACCGAAAAACCCGCGAGCGGCGACCGCCTCAAAGACCTCGGGAGCAGGCGGTCGGTCCCGAGCCCGAGATGGCGTTCGAGTAGCCCCTACCCCGCTGACCACCACGACGCGACGACCGTGAAGGGTGAGGTCGTGCAGCACGGTTGGAGCGACGACGTGCCCTCTCGGTAGGCGGCGGAGCCAATCGGCCTCGTTGTCGACCAACCGCTCGGTCCAGTCGTTCCACGCCACTTTGGCCCAACCGTGGCAGGTGCCCCGCCGGTCGAGTAGTTGGAGAATGGGTTTACGGTTCGATTTTGGGCGGGCGAGGCCAATGGCAACGCAGAGGTCCGGGGTATTCAGCCGATCGGCTAACTCCGAGATGAGGTCGAATCGGGGGGTCGTACTCGGGGCTGGAAGTTCGATGTGTCGATGACGAAGCCACATCGCCCCCAGGGGCCCGAACCGAAGAAGCATCTCGGCCGACAGGCTTCTCGCCCACTCGTCGACCGATTTCCCATCGTGGTAGCGGCCAACCGCTTGTCTGGCCGCGGCGACCGAATCGGCTGGTATGAGCAGCGTGGGGTTTGCCACCGATGGTGCAGCCCAGAACGATCTTGTCACGGTCGCCGCCATCGGTTGACCGTCGTATTCCGATCGATCGAGGGTCGGCCACAGCACCGACGTGACCCACCCGATGGGATCAGGCCGAGCGCTGGTAAGTAGGTCGGGTGTGAGTTCTTCAAAGATGGACAACGGCTATGTATCTCCAGAGCGTGCGAGCGGTCGCTTCTCTGGGTATCGGTCGGCATTCGGTCGACCCTGAGCCAGGGGTGAGCCAAAATGGCCGCTATGCCAAGTCAGCCACCGGGTACGACACGACCATCGATACAGGCGACCCCCTCGGCCGCCAGGTGATCGGCCTGACGATCTGGCGCATGAGGAATAAGACGACCATTGGCGGCAACCACTCGCCACCAGGGCAGGCCATCGACCCGACGAAGCACTCCACCGACCGCTCTTGCTGCACCGGGGTAGCCGGCCTCTGCCGCCAGTTCGCCATAGGCCAACACATCACCGGGTTCGGTGGCCTCTAACACGTCGACCACCGCCCGCTCGAAATCGGTCAGCCCGGCCCGAACCGGCTTATCGACCATCGGGTCAGGAATCGGGCGACGTCGACCGCCCGGCGTTGGGGTGAGATGCCCACCATTGGTCGAGACGAGCCAGCACCTCCTCCTCCGGGAGGACTCCATCGGACCGCTTTAGCTCAAGTAGAAAGTTGAGGGCCTGGCCGACGGCGGGTCCGCCGCCGATGCCGAGGTGGGTCATGACCGCCGAGCCGTCGATCTGGGGCCGCTCCGCCGCTTCTCGGTCTTCTCGGGCCAACTGGAGAATTCGTTCCTCCATCTGATCGATCAGCGATTGAAGCCGTTCGGCTTTGGCTCTGTTTCTCGTCGTGCAATCGCAGCGCACCAACTCGTTCAGCGCTCCCAGGAGGTGCCCGGCATCGCGGGCGTAGCGGCGAACGGCCGAGTCGGACCACCCTTCGGCGTATCCTTTGAAACGCCCCGATAGCCGGACCAGTTCACACACGTCTTTGACCAGCGGTTTGTCATATCCGAGTTCGCGGAGCCGACTTCTTGCTATTTTGGCCCCCACCGCCTCGTGATGGCGGAACGTTACCCCGCCGTGTTCGAATGATCGGGTCGCTGGCTTGCCGATGTCATGGAACAGGGCGGCGAGGCGAAGCGTCAAGTCTGGGCTGGTCTTAGCCGTAACAGCGATGGTATGAGCCAAAACGTCCTTGTGTCGGTGGATCGGGTCTTGTTCAAGCCGAAGTGCTGGTAGCTCCGGCACCAGCTGCTCGGCTAAACCGGAGTCGTACGCCTCCCACAAGCCGTCGGTCGGATCGGGCTCGATCAGGATCGCGTTGAGGAGGCCCCTGCGCTCCTCGCAACTACGTTCGGTGCTGATGGTGCTCACCCCGTTCACGCTAACGGCTCCGATCATCGGGCCGAACCTCGCTTACCGAGACCACAGCACCATCGGGTCCGATAGTGCACGGGAAACGATGAACGACCGCGTCGGCCGCGGTGGCTACCTGGAGTTCGTGGGTGCCGACCAAGGGTTGCCAGCCGCGGTCGACGTCCCACTCCCGGAATGCCTGTGGGAGCAGGTCGACGGCCACGATTCGTTCCTCGCCGGCTGCCAGCTCGACGGCGGTAAACCCGGCGAGGACGCGGGGCCGCTCGGCCCCTTCAGGGCGAAGATAGACCTGGATGACGCATTTGCCTTCCCGGTCGTCGCCACATCGGACCGGTATGGCTACCGCCCCTGGACCTTCAGGCTGGCGAGTTGCTGACGGGATGCCGAACTCGAATGTTGCGTATGACAGGCCGTGACCGAAGGCCAACCGGGGCCTGATTCGGTGGTGGTCGTACCAGCGATGACCGATGAGATTTCCTTCGGAGTAGTGCAGATGCTGCCCATCTCCTGGCACGAGTTCCGCAGTTGGCCCGTCCGCCAACTCGACCGGGAAGGTGACCGGCAGGCGACCGCCGGGATCGCGATGTCCGAGCAACACGTCGGCCAGAGCGTTCCCGAACTCTTGCCCCGGATACCAGGCCATCACGGTGGCGGGGACGTCGTCGAGCCAAGGGAGATCGACCGGCGCGCCGGCATTGACGACGACGACGGTCCGGGGGTTGACTGCGACCACCCGGCGAACGAGTTCGTCCTGACGACCGGGGAGACCAAACATGACCCGATCGTGGCTCTCGGTCTCCCACTCCGCGGTCAAACCGACGACGACCACCGCGACGGTCGCCGCCTTCGCCGCGTGTTCCGCTTCGGTCAGCAGCCCATCGTCGTCGGCCGGTGGCTGATGGCCGAACCGAAGACCGGCGAGGTCCAGGTCGTCTCCGCTCGACCATTCGACGATCACTTCAACGTCGGTTCCGGCGGTCAGCTCTACCTCACCGACAACCTCCTCTGTGGCCTTTTCGAAGAAGGCCTGACCGGGCTTGGGGTCGGTCCAGTTGTCGGCGATGAGTACTCCGTCGACCAACACCCGTGACCGGCCAACGGCCAACACACCGAACCGGTGACGACCGTTGGTCGTGATCCGCATTCGCCCGGTCCAGCGTTGAGACCACACGGCGACGTTCGGCATGTTCTGGCGCTTGCCATGGAAGAACGCGGCGATGGAGGTGGCCCGGCCGATCTCGATCGGCTCGCCGTCGAGTTCCGGGTCGGCAAACACCTCGGTGCGAAGCGGGCCGTCTGCGACCCCATCGTCGATCCAGGAACTCCGATCGACCGGGGGAACGTACCGATCGGCCCGGCACCCCGGCCACACCGTGATGTGGGCTTGCGGCAACGCTGCTCTCAGGCCGTCGACCGGCGAAACTCGGTAGTGGGGCAACAGCTGGGCCGAGCCGCCCCCGTGGATGACACCAGGGTCGGCATTGGGTCCGATAACCGCCACCGAGGTCAGTGCCGAGTCCAACGGGAGGAGGGGTGCGCTGACCTCGGTGTCGCCGTTCGTGACCTGATGATTGGTGAGCAGGACCATCCCATCGGCTGCCGCGTTCCGAACGAGTGCCCGCTCTTCGGGTTCGTCTGCGGATCGCTCATCCTCGCTCACCCCGGTCGTAGTGTCGCCATCGGCTGGCCCGACGACGCCGGCGGCCATGGCCCGCCTGGCCAGCTCCACAACCGCCCCGGCGGCACGGTCAAGATCGGCTTCGGCCAACTCTCCGTTCGCCACGGCCGCACGGGCCCGGTCGCCGAGGGCCTGGGTTGGCCCCGGCATCTCGAGGTCGAGCCCGGCGGTCACCGCCCCTGGATCGTGGGTAGCGCTCCAGTCCGACATGACGAGCCCATCGAATCCCCAGTCGTCGCGCAACACCGAGGTAAGGAGCCAGCGATGTTCGGTGCAGTAGGTGCCATTGAGCTTTGGGTAAGCGGCCATGACGGTCCACACCCCAGTGTCAACGACCGCCTCGAAGGGGGCGAGCAACACCTCGCGAAGGGTCTGTTCATCAACCTCGGAGGAAACGGTGAGCCGACCGTCTTCGGTGTCGTTGGCCACAAAGTGTTTGGCACAGGCGCCAACCCCTTCCCGTTGCACGCCTTCGACGTATGCCGAAGCGAGTGCCGCGGTCAACAACGGCTCTTCGCCGAAGCTTTCGAAGTTGCGACCTCCGAGAGGGTGACGGGCCATGTTGATCGTCGGGGCGAGCACGACATGGGCTGCCTTACGGGCCGTTTCTCGCCCCAACAGCTGCCCAAGTTCGCTGACGAGTGCCCGATCGAATGATGCGGCCATAGCGATCGGCGCCGGAAGGCACACCGACAACGCGCCGGTCGTGCTGTCACCTCGGGCGCCGTTCGGTCCGTCCGTCACCTTGATCGACGGGATACCGAGCCGGGGCACGGACACGGTTCGCCACACATCGCGACCGCTGAGGAGGGACACTTTCTCGTCGGTGGTCAAGGCTGCCACCAACTCGGCGGTCGAACTGGTTCCGAAAGTTGTCACCACCCCTTTGTACGACATGGGAGGCAAAACGGGAACGGTTCGACGAGAACCACTTCTAGTCTTCGCGACTTTTTATCGTCGTGCAGCGTCACTACAAGTGTCATGAAGAGGTTTATCGAAGCAATCGTTCTTGGTGGATTCAGCGTGCTGATCGTCGCGATAGCGATCGCTACCGGCATGCTCACCCTCTCCGGCCCGTCGCTGCCGAAGTTCACCTCGGTCGATGTGCGGTTGTCCCTGCCGGATGAGGCGACGATTACAAACGTGGAACCGATCCACCTCGATTGCCGGGCTCGGGTATTCGCCGAAGTGCCGGTCGAGGGCAAGCGAGAACACGAGTCGTTCGGCGTCGTCTACCGCACCGACCGAATCACCATGCACGCCTATGGCGATGTTGATACCTGTGTCGACGGGTCGGCTACCGACATCACCTTGCAGCGGGATGGAACGACCGAGGTAGTCATCCCCGGCGAGTCGATCGTGTTCGTTCGCCCCCGGGTCGATGCGGTTCGAACCGCCAGCTCGGTCGATGTCGACAAAGACATGGTCGGCAAGCTGGTCGATGCCTTTCCCTGGGTCGACGACAACCTCGGGTTGACCCCGCTGGCCTATGCCTACGCTCAAAACGTGATCGGTGGGAGCGAGTGCATGCAAACCGCATTCGAAGTCACCGAGGGACTCCTCGTCGACGCATACCATCAGCAGCTCGTCGATCAGGGAGCGGACCCCGATCGGATCACCGTCAGGATCGAGGGCAGCCCGGATTTCGGGGACCCAACGCCGGTCGATTTGGGTGACGTCGACATGCAAGCTGGAGCTGTTCCGGCGGTCTGCGTGGCCAGCGACCCGTCGGAGACCAACCAGCTCCTGGCCAATTTCTAGCCCCGGAACGTCAACACGTGAGTCCGTGCCCGCCTTGTGAGCGATACTAGACGCCATGGATGAACCGCTACCGGTGATGAGCGCATGGGAACTGGTCGAGTCGGCCAAGAAAGAGATCGAGAATCTGTCGGCCGAACAGACCATGACCGAGGTCGCTGAGGGCACCGCCGTTCTCGTCGACATCCGCGACCATCGAGAGCTCTACCAAAAAGGCAAGATCCCCGGTGCGGTGCATGCGCCGCGAGGCATGCTCGAGTTTTGGGTCGATCCGACGAGCGAGTACCACCGGCCGGTGTTCCAGCCGTCGACCCGCTACATCCTGTACTGCGCGGCCGGCGGCCGGTCGGCTTTGGCGGCCAAAACGATGAAAGATATGGGATACAGCGATGTCGCCCACCTCGAACCCGGCTTCAGCGGGTGGGAAGCAGCCGGACTCGACGTCGAGGACACGACGTCGACGGCGAAGTGGATCCCCCGCCCGTCATCGCCCTAAACGGTGTTGGCCCGGGTTCGAGACCGATCAACCCTCGGGTTCGAGACCGATCAATAGGGTGGTCGATTGTTCAATATCGAGGCCGTCATAGGCGTCAGCTACCAAACGGCCGAGGCAGTCGTACGCTTCGACAACGACGCGGCCTGTCGCCAATTCGAGAGGCCGAGATTCACCGGGCGGAATAGAGTCTCCCGGCTCCAACTCGTTCAAGCCGGTCTGGCCCGATTCGGCCAATGGATTGATGGCAAGTCCGCAAACTTCAACGTCGGTATTGTTTGACCAGTCGATCGTGTGCACATCGACCTCGTCCTCCACGATCTCGAAGCCTTCAGCGAAGACGACTTCGCCTTCGAGGAAGAAGCCGATCTCGTATATGCCAGCCGGTAATCCGTCGCCTTCCAACCCGGGGGCGCAAAGCCAAAAGTTCTCACCACTTTCGCCGTTGGCCCATGTGATGTCGGTGAAGCCGAGCCGAGGCGCAAGCTCGCCGTCGACGTACCACACGCCGTCCCAGACGGTGCCGTCAGGCACCCCTTGCCAGTCGGCGAAGAAGCAAATCTCTGGGATGCCGGCACTCGCCGTTGTGACAATGTCGATCGGCTGGTTTGTTTCGTCGTTCTTTCCGAGGCTGAAGCGTGGATTCGAAAAAGTGACGTTCGACAGATCGACATCGCCCCTTGGACGTAGCACGGTTCCGATCGGGTCGGCACCTTGGGCCTGTTGGAGCAGAATCTTTGCCAAGTTGATCGGTCGAACACCGTTCAGGAATCCACCGACGGGAACGCAAATGTCCTCATCATCGACCCTTCCGTCTTCGTTGGTGTCCGACAGCGGTCGACAATCGACGGCTGGGCCCGTCTCGCTGGCCCTGGCCTTGGTTGGAATGCCAACGACCCGACCATCGGCGTCAACGGCGATCCCGCCGCTGTTACCCGCAGCGATGGTGGCGTCGGTCTTGATCAATGCTCGATTTCCAATTCCGGCCTGTTTCGTGAAACCGCTGACCGATCCGTTGGTAAAGGTGATCGTCTCACCACCGATCACCGGGTAGCCAAGGATCCGGATGTCGTCTCCGAGGTCGACGGTGTCGCTGTCTCCGAGGGCGGCTACCGAAAATTCGGGAAGGGGCTCGATGGTCTCGGTTAGGTAGGCCACGATCCGAAGCACGGCCAGATCGAGCTTGCGGTCCACGGCCAGGAGCTCTGCTCGGTATTGGAGCTTTGCCGGCTCGCCAGAGTTCTCGATGACGGCGACACCCACCGAACTGAACTCGCAACCCGGTCCGCTGGTGACCACGTGGGCGTTTGTCAGAATGGTTCCGTCGGCCCCGATGAGCACGCCGGACCCTGCGCATGCCGGATCTCCGGCACTGGTGAGGCCGATGAGCTGCACGGTTGAACGCGCCAGCTCTTCGACACTCTGTGGTGGGGGGCCGCCGCTGGTGCTGAGGTCGAGCTCCGCTTCGGGAGAGGCGACCGATTCGTTGCCTGCGGGTTGGGCGGCATCTATACCGAGGGCTGACGGAGCGTTCTCTTGAAACCCGGTGAACAGATATCCGACCAGTCCCACCGCGGCGACCAACAGCACGAATCCAACGGCCATGGCACGGCGTCGACCGGTCCGCTGTCGTTCGGTCGTCGTCGATAACTCTCCGGTGATGCTGGCCAGGCCAGAATCTGACTTTTTCTGGATGACACGGGCTCGCCGCTGCGATGCTTGTCGCTTCGAGTGTTGCGGCGTCGCATGCCCGCTGCGCACCGGCGTGGGCATTCGTGCAGCCGACTTGGCCAGAGATGGGCCTGGAGCCACCGGAGGTGATCCGGCGTCGCTGGGCGCGGCCCGATCCGTCCGACGGTTCGTTGCTGCGTCTTGTCGATCGACCGATGCTTTTGTAGACGCAGATTCAGGGGGAACCGGCTCAGCAGCCGGTGCCCGTGCACCTTCGGAATGACCTGAAGTCGGTTGTTCCGTTGGGGACTTTTGCTCCCATTCGTCCAGCCAGGAATCGACAGACGATTGTCTAGACCCGCCTTGTGTGTTTTCGGTCAACTCCGGCTCCACATGCGTTAGGACACTCAGAACCCCGAACTCTTCGCCCCGGCTTCTGTTCTTCTCGGCTCACCCGTCAACATAGCCAAATTCGGTTAACTCCACCCTGGGTTGTTCCCAACAACTAATCGGGCCGGATATCGAACAGCAGCTCGATGGCGGCCCGCACCCCAACCCCCACAACAGGCCAGTCGTCAACTCGGTCGGTGCCGTCAACGCGGGGAAGCGCTACGGTCCGGGCCGACAGCGCACTGCCGGCAGCAACATTGAATTCGAGACCAGCGAGGTAGGTGATACAAATGACGGCGAGCGTGTAAAGGGCCTCGTCATTGTCCATCTCGAACTCGGGACGCACCCCGTAGCCAAGTTCATCGAACCACTTCCCGAACATGGCGGCCAATGGAGGCAACAGCGTGTCGAACTGTTGACACACCGCCTCCCCCAGTTCGTGTCGATGCCGTTCGGCGTCTGGTGCTTGGGTCATCGACGATGCCTTGATCGACTGCCAACGGGCGAACGACCTCGAGTGAATAGCGAGATGACACAGCGCGACCGTCGCCGACAATACGCTGTCCAACATCGTCTGGCGACGGTTGATCGACCCGTCATCGTTGTGTGCGGTAACGGTCGCTCCGGCCTCCTGGCCGATTTTGATCGTCACCTCGTGTGAGGCACGCCGAGCGGCTTCGGCCAGCACCTCATGGCGGAAGTCGTCCTGATTCGACCAAATCCGAGGGTGTACCGTGCTCCGGTGCACGATAATGCCCTTCGTCTTTCGGACATTGTCGAAGACCGACGCATAACTCAACGTCTCTGGTTTGAGGAGCAGACCGTCGCGAAGGAATACCTCGACGCCGGCTGTCGTCACCAGGCGTCGGAGTTCGGCCCGCGATCGACGAGCCCTTCCGTCTGAGGACCAGTCCCATCCGTCGTTCTCGGTATCCAAGCTGTCTTCTCTGGCGTCGAACGACGAGACCTTTGCCGCGGCGGCAGCTTGATCGATCGAGTCGTTTGCTTCGTACAGCATCTGCACGCAGCCGAGAGCTGCGAGGCTGAAGCCCGTCCACGGCGACCCGCCATCTGGGTCGTCACCGATCTCGCAGGTCTCAGAAATCCCGTCGAATCCAGCCCAGTGGTCGAGGTGAGCACCGGAAACGAGGACGTGCAGCAACGTTGAGTACAGGTCGTTCGCAGCATCGTCGCTCAATCCGAGGCTCCGGCGACCACCCATGCCCAAGGCGTGGATTATCGTGCGATATCGGGCGGTGCGGGCGTCGTCAGCGTGGCGGAGGCGGTCGTCGACCAGCTGGCGAATACCGGCGGTGGCCGTATCATCTCCGGTTCGAACCGCCGCTTTTGTCGCCTGAAACTGTCGGTACCCCTCGGACTGCAGGTACGAATCGAGCAAGGAATTCGAGAACGGCCGGACGAAGGAGCGGACCCGCATGGTGAACCCGGCATCGACATCGTTGGCCGCCGCAATCGATTCGATCAAGACCCGATTGACTCGCCGACTGGGATCGAATGGTAGGCGGTGGGTCGCTGCCTCGGCCAGTACGTCGTACCGAAATTCGTCCTGGTTTGCCCAAATCCGCTCGTGAACCGAGCCCCGGGTGACTCGAATGCCGTACTCATCTTCGATATATGCGAAGACTTTGGAGTACGTGATTGCCTCGGCCCGGAGCCCAAGCCCATCTCGGTCGATCACGTCGAGGCCGGCCTGAACCACGAGATCGCGAATCAGATCTAATGGGCTGCCGTCCTTATCGGTCGGAAGTTTGGAGCCGCTCATATCAATGTAGTCTCCGCCGCCGATTGGACACACCGTACTTCGACGGGCGCCGACCTCAATCGACGCGCCGATGCGTCGATTCACCAGTTACCGATGGATTGCGGCGTTATGCAATCGGCTTTACGTCGAATGCGCCTCACTATATCGCCCGAGATTTCGCTCCGGAAAGCCAACTGGTCATACCTGTTGCTCGCAACCACCGGCACCCGCTACATCGAACGCCGCCGGTTCTGCCGAAAATAGCACAGACAGCGGATTGGCCACCGTGGACCCATCGGTCGATGGGGCGGCCAGGAACGGTTCGCCGTCAGCCCAGAGCGCCTCGGTGGTGTCGAGGCGGATGCGATGCCCACGGAACGTGGACACCGCCTTGTGGTCGACGTGGCGACCGGAGAACACCGTCGGCAAAACCCGGGCCAGGGTGACGGCCGACGTCTTTGCTACGACGGTCAGGTCGAGTTTGCCGTCGAACGGCGACGCCGTTGGGCAGATGGCCATTCCGCCGCCGAAGTAGGCGGTGTTGGCCACGGCGAACATAGATGCGTCGACGGTCACCGGCGTGCCCCCATCCACCGTCACCGTCACGGGGGATGATTCGAGCCGGACCAACTCCCGTAGGGTGGCGACCGTGTATCGGCTGGAGCCCCGGGGGAACCGGAGTCGATCGGCGCGACGGTTCACCCGCCCGGAAAACCCGCCGGTGACGACGGTCGCCGCCCACCCCGAGGTGGCGACGATTGGCATCTGCTCGCTCTCCGCCCGCACACCAACCCCGACCGGGGCGACTCCGGGCAGCACGTCAGCGCGAACCAAATCGACCGGCCTGATGAGGTGGGCCTGATCGGTGGTGGCAATCGCGATGGCTTCGGAGCGTTTCACCGGCAACCCGAGCGCGGTGGCGAAATCGTTTCCGGTGCCGCTGGCGACGACTCCAACCACCACGTCGGTGTCGACCAAAGCAGGGAGCGCGTGATGGAGTAGTCCATCTCCGCCGACGACGAGCAGCAGCTCCATTCCGCCGGCCACGGCGTGGGCCACCGTGGGTGAAATGGCTGCGGTCGATGACGGGATCAACAGTTCGGCGGTCGCATCCCAACCCTCCAGCTGGGCCATCACCGCCTCAGCCGCCGCCATTCCCCGGCCCGACGCCGCGGCCGGGTTGGCCAACACTCCTACCGGTCCCCGAGCACTTCCAATCATCTTTCACGGAGCGTAGCTGTTTAACCGCACTACGGGCTGACCCTGAGACCACCTCAGGGTTACCCAGGGAGCTATGGGGTGTGGCCCCTATGTACGGCCATACGTGCTCGGATCATGATGCTTGTCAGGCCTTCGAGTTGCTTACCGCCATCAGCGGCTCGTCGGCCAAAAGTCGATAACTGGCAGCGGAGCACGAAAGGAAGAGCGATGACGATCACCGAATCGAACCACGCAGTCACCAGCGACGATGATGACGATCGTTTCAATGCGTTCTTCTCAGACCGGCACGGCCCCATGATCGGCTTGGCCTGCAGCATGGTCGACCAACGATCCGTAGCCGAAGAAATCGTTCAGGAGTCATTCCAGCAGGTCTGGCTGCGATGGGACACGCTGACCGAGCCCACCTTTTATCTGCGAACGACCGTGACGAACCGCTGCAACGACGAGTTGCGACGGCGGCGGGTCAGGCGGGAACACTGGCGGGCCATCCCCGACCAAACACCGCCGGAGCGGCACTACATCGCCGATGCGCTCTCCTCGGTGACACCGAAGCGCCGAACTGCACTCGTCCTCCGCTACTACGGCGGACACTCGTTGTCTGAGGTAGCCGCGGCGATGGACATCCCGACCGGCACCGCCAAGAGCCTCATTCACCGAGGACTGGCCGATCTTCGGGGCGCCTTCCACTGAACAGGAAGCTTTCAAAAGCTAAGACCTGAGACCGGGCCATGTGATCTCACCCAATCAGCGTCATTGGCGTCATCGAATCGACACACTTCGACTACAATGTGGAATCTCCTCACCTCATAGTAGATCTTCGGAGATCTTCACCTTGCACCGCACCGCCGCACCGCATTCCACCCTAAAACGTCCGTTCACCGCGGGCTCTCTCGACTACCGAGTAGGAATCGCCGCACGACTACTCCCCGCCCTGACGCTGGGCCTCACCTTGGCCTGGATCTGGCCAAAGGGCGAAGACGGTCGAGCGCTGGTCTCGATTGCCGAGACGGCCTCACATGCCCGGATGGCCCCCGACATCCACGCGGGAGACTACGGGGCGGCGAGCACCTCTCCGCCGCCGCCTGACGCCGCGGCCCCGGCCGCGATGCCGCCAGAAGATCTCCCACCGAAGGACGACCTCCAGGACGAAGAGAAGGACGAAGAGACTAAAGAAGAGACGGACGACGTGGAGGACGCCGAAGATGAGCCAGAGGACGAAACCTCTCGCCAGCTGCTCGGCTCGTCCACAGTCCCTCCCGGAGATACGACAGTCACCCCACCGCCGACAACCCCCGATCGCCCGACCCGGTCGCCGGAAGTAGCGATCGATTCGACGACCACCAGCACTGGGCCCACAGCGACAGCCGGCCCGACAGACCGCACGACCACGACCACAACGGCACCCAGACCAACACCGACGACGTCTCGACCGACGACGACAACATCGGAATCGACTACTACGTCTAGGCCAACCACCGCACCCAGGCCAACCACCACAACGACGAGACCCACCACTACATCCAGACCCCCAACAACGAGACCCACCACACCCACCACTACGTCCAGACCCACAACAACAACCACTACAACAACGACCACCACGTCCGCACCCACCACGACGGACACAACGGTCACCACCCCACCAACAACCAGCGCGACAACCAGCACGGCGGCCGACGTAACCACGACGACCACATCCGACACGACGACGGCGACAACAATCAGCGCAACGGCCACAGCCGCCACAACTCC
>CALIFY010000013.1 GCA_938021675.1 uncultured Acidimicrobiales bacterium | reverse complement strand
TTTGGCACCTCGATGTCGGCTCATCGCATCCTGGGGCTGAAGCAGGTCCCAAGGGTTGGGCTGTTCGCCCATTAAAGCGGTACGCGAGCTGGGTTTAGAACGTCGTGAGACAGTTCGGTCCCTATCCTCTGCAGCCGAAGGAGATTTGAGGAAGGCTGTCCCTAGTACGAGAGGACCGGGATGGACGCAGCTCTGGTGTGCCAGTTGTTCCGCCAGGAGCATGGCTGGTTGGCTACCTGCGGAAAGGATAACCGCTGAAAGCATCTAAGTGGGAAACCCGTTCCAAGATGAGATCTCCCACCGGGTAACCGGGTAAGGCCCCTAGTAGGTGACTAGGTTGATAGGCCAGACGTGTAAGCACAGCAATGTGTTTAGCTGACTGGTACTAATAGGCCGAGGGCTTGTGTTTAGATTGTCATTTCTACACAAGGTCTTTGTCCTACATGTGTAATGATGCGAGTTTCAGTTTCGACTGAAACTCGAAATTCGAGGTATTTCGCCTCGTTTCCTCGTGCTCGCTATACAGTTCTCAACGAACATACTTCGACATATCTAGCCCCCTTTAGTTAGGCGGTTAGAGAATGCATAGTTTCGGTGGCGATTGCGGAGGGGTCACACCCGTTCCCATCCCGAACACGGCAGTTAAGCCCTCCTGCGCCGATGGTACTTGGTCAGAGATGGCCTGGGAGAGTAGGACGCCGCCGGATTTCTAACCGAAGACCCGCTCAATTGAGCGGGTCTTCGACGTTACGGCTTGTAGCCAGCTAGGTTTGGATCCGTCATGGCGAATCGCTCGAATAAGGCCAACGATGGAGACAACAGGCGACGGCCCGCTGGCGGGCGAGGCCGGTCCACCCAACGTGCGACATCGGCGAACAGCTCGGGACGGTCTTCTGGGTCGTCTCGCCCCCACCAAGGTAAGCAGAAACGAATTCCGCCGCCTCCTCCTGAGGTTGCGGAGCGGGAACCGCGCCAGGAGATACAGGTTGAGCGCGTTCCGATGGAGAGTTCCTCGGGTGGCACCGGTCGGGCTCGGAAGAAGCGGAACGAACGCTCGTCTCGCCGTTCGTCGAGGCGGTCGGGGATAGACGTCACCGATGTGCACTTCCCAGGCTTGGCATCGACAACTGAGGCCAAACTCCAGGACCGGTTGATCGACGCCGCCGCGGCCTTTGAATCGGAGCGATTTTCCCAGGCCGAACAGCTACTGCAGTCGATTCATCGTCTGGCCCCCGGGGTGCCCGAGGTCCACGAGTTGCTCGGGCTGACCCACTATCGGCTTGGCCGGTGGGTGAAAGCTATCGCTGAGCTTCAGCGTTTCTATGAAATTTCGAATTCGGTTTCCCAACATCCGGTGTGGGCCGATTGTTGTCGCGCCTTGCGGCGTTGGAATCAAGCCGAAGCGTTGTGGAAAGAACTCGGTGATGCCTCGCCTGGTCCAGAACTGGTCGAAGAGGGACGAATCGTTCAGGCCGGAGCATTGGCTGATCGCGGCCGTGTTGCTGACGCTATCCGCTTTCTGGAACGGGCGCCGAAAGTTAGGGGCCGTCCCGGCACCCACCACCTCAGGCGTTGGTACATGCTCGGGGATTTGTACGAACGGGCCGGCGATACTGCCCGGGCCCGTCGTCTGTTCAGTGAGATCGCCGGCGTCGATTCCGAGTTTGGAGACGCCGCGGCACGCTCTGCTGCCCTTTGACGTCGCGTGTTCCGCATGTGGCAAGTGACAGGCGCTGACAGCTGGTGAAAGGCGCTACCGCCAGTACCAGCGCGTTATCCTCAAAGACGTTCTCATAGTCCGACCGAGAGCCCCAACTGAGAGGTGCCCACCGATGGCAGCAGGAATCGATCAGCAACAGTTAGCAAAAGTACAGAACGATGACGGCTTCATCGCTGCGCTGGATCAGAGTGGCGGTAGCACCCCAAATGCTCTCCGGTTGTACGGGATAGAGGAATCGGCGTACTCGGGCGAAGATGAAATGTTCGACCTGATGCACGCCATGCGAAGCCGGATCATGACGAGCCCCGCCTTCGTCGGGGAGAAGATTGTCGGTGCGATCCTGTTCGAGATGACGATGGATCGAGAGGTCGAAGGGGTTGGTACCGCAGAGTACCTTTGGAAGCAGAAGTCGGTTGTCCCGTTCTTGAAGGTCGACAAAGGTCTTGCCGAAGAGTCCGATGGTGTTCAGGTGATGAAACCGATGCCGGAACTCGACGGCCTCTTGGAGCGAGCGGTGGGCAAGGGCGTGTTCGGAACGAAGATGCGTTCAGTTATCAAGCTGGCCAACTCGAGCGGCATCGAAGCGGTCGTTAGTCAGCAGTTCGAGATCGGAAAGCGAATATCAGAGGCCGGCCTCGTGCCAATAATCGAGCCCGAGGTCGATATCAACAGCCCCGAAAAAGCTGAGGCGGAGAAGCTTTTACGAGCGGCCGTTCTTGAACACGCCGACCAGCTTCAATCAGATCAACCCGTCATGTTGAAGCTGACGCTGCCAGAGGTGGACAACTTCTATTCTGACTTGAGTAACCATCAGAACATCGTTCGCGTCGTTGCGCTGTCGGGTGGATACGGGCGGGACGAAGCAAACGAACGGCTGGCCCGCAACAACGGGGTTATTGCCAGTTTCTCACGGGCCCTCACCGAAGGCCTCAGCGCTGACCAATCTGATGAGGACTTCAACGCCACCCTTGGCCAGACCATCGAGGGTATTTTCGAAGCATCGAAGACCTGACGAGTGCTGAGTTCGTGATCGGGAGCGGACTGGGCGACGGTCGGATCGACAATCTCATAATCGATTCGTCGGTACACCTAGTAACCGGTGTTGTCGTGTTGGTAACCATGACGGCAGCCGTCGTCTCCGTCGGTGTGCACGCGTTTCGGGGCGAGACCATTAGCCGTCCGACATTCGTGTCGATCGGCGTCGCTCAGGTGGCGCTGGCGGTGCAACTTCTGCTGGGGATCAAACTGCTCGATCAGGGGCAGGGAATCGTTCAGCTATACATTCACTACGTTGGTGGGCTCATCCCGCTCGGAGCGTTTCTCGTCGGCGGCTGGTTTTGCACCGGCGACGGGCGAGCCGACGGGGGGCGCCGGGTCCGTGTCCTGGCTGTGTTGTTGGCCATCGGCGAGCTATCGGCTTTCATGGCCTTCTTCATTGGGCGGGCCTACGCCAACTCGGTTCTCCCCGGCTAAGAAGCCTGACCGGTTGTGTCGCCCGGTTCGTCGTCGATGATGTAGCGGTCGGGGCGAGGCTCGACCCACACCGTGTCGAGGTGTGGGTATGGACCAAGACCGGCACCTCCCGTCTCGTCCCAAGCCGGCGCTGGTTGTCCTGGCCGCACCTGCAGTAGCGGTTGCACTTTTCGGATGATCCGACCAATGATGATTCCGAAACAGAATCCCGAGACGTGAGTGATCCAGGCGCCGGGACCATCCGCGGTCAGAAACTGGATCAGGAACCAGGCGATGAGGAACCACTGGGCCCGAATGTCGACCAGGATCAAAAACACCAAGGTCCGAATCGGCGCGTCGGGGTACCAGACCGCGTAGCTGCCCATGACTCCGGCCACCGCACCCGATGCGCCAACGATGGCCACAGCGCTGTCGGGCTGGGATGCAACGTAGGCGATCGTCCCCACTACCCCCGCGGTCACGAAGAACAGGGCGAATGGGAGATGGCCGACTCGGTCCTCGACATTGTTGCCGAAGACCCAAAGAAACAACATATTTGATGCCAGGTGAAACAGTCCGCCATGAAGAAAAAGCGAGGTGACCATGGCCAACGAGACGTATTTGTCGGGAAAGACAGCTGGGCCGTCCGCCACCGTGGCACAGCGGTAAGACCCGTCTGGTGCTACATAGGTGTCTCTAACCTCTTCAACGGCGAGCGGCCTCCGCTGGATAATCTCGCAGGGGATGGCGGCGTGCTCGACGAGAAGTCGCACGTCGTCGGCCAGGTCGTCAGCGATCGCCACATCCGGCGAGGTCTGTAACAATGTGTTTTGTTCGATGAGTCGGGGAGCGGCATAGGCCAATAGGCAAAGGCCGATGATCGCCCAGGTGACGAACGGCGTTCGATTCGTCGGGTTTTCGTCGAACAGCGGCAACATCGGGTTCTCACCCTAATGCCGACGTGCAAGCGCTGACCGCGCCGACGCTTGCTTGCAAGTGCAAGCAAGCGCTAGATGGGGTACCATCGATGTGTGGCTACTCACGAAACGCTTGCCGACATTATGAACAAGGGAGCAGCTGAGCTCCGTACTGTGCTTCACGACGTGGCGACTCGGTTGGAAACCGAGGCCAAGAAGATGGTGGCCACGGTTACATCTGACGAGGAGCCAGCCGCCGAGAGGGCCAGAGAGGCTGGCGATCGTATGCAAGATGTAGCGGAACGGATTCGGGACGAGGTAACTGCGGCCGCAGTTCAGTTGGCCGACGGGGTCGGTGAGGCCATGGATGAGCTTCGCGACATCGTGACCGATGACGAGGCCAGCGGCGCCGCAGGTCGAGCTGCTGCAGCGTTCGGAGCTGCGTCGGGAGCCGTGGCGAAGGTGGCGAAGCAGGCAACCTCGGATCTGCGACCCGACGAAGTCGCCGTGTCGGATTCGCTCGATGATGCTGAACCGTCCAAGGCGTCGGTCAAGAAGGCGTCGGCGAAGAAGGCGTCGGCGAAGAAGGCGTCGGCGAAGAAGGCGTCGGCGAAGAAGGCGTCGGCGAAGAAGGCGTCGGCGAAGAAGGCGTCGGTCAAGAAGGCGTCGCCAAAATAGCAGTGGTAGAGGATCTCGCCGCACCGCTCCACCGCCGAGATCTCGTCCAACCGGTTGCGCCACGCTAGGCTTGCGCCTCGACGTAGACCGAAACGCGAGAGGGGTGGAGCATCAGACGCCGACTCGATGCCGAGCTTGTACGTCGTGGTCTCGTTCCAAGCCGAGAGGCAGCGAAACGGGAGATAGAGGCCAGGCAGGTGCTCGTCGACGGAAGCTTTGCTGATAAACCAGCGCGAATGGTCGACCCCGGAGGCAGTATCGAGTTGGTCGGTCCGCCGCCCCGATACGTGAGCCGAGCGGGCGAGAAGTTGGCCGCCGCGATCGAGCACTTTGGCGTCGATCCCAACGGATTGGATTGTCTCGACGCTGGGTCATCCACCGGTGGATTCACCGACTGTTTGCTTCAACACGGTGCTCGATCGGTGCTCGCCGTTGACGTCGGAACGAACCAGCTACACGAGCGGCTCCGGTTCGACGGTCGCGTTCAGGTTCGTGAGCAGACCGACATTCGGTCGATTACGCGCTCTCAACTGTCCCATCCGATCTCGCTTGTCGTTGGCGATCTGTCGTTCATCTCGCTCAACCTTGTTCTGCCAAACCTTGCTGCTGTCGGGTCTGATTCAGCTGATTTCGTGCTGCTGGTCAAACCCCAGTTCGAGGCCGGCCGGCAAGAGGCATCCCGAGGACGAGGTGTGATTACCGATCCGGCCATTTGGCGGCGGGTGCTTCACGAGGTGGCCGAGTCGGCGGCCAACTTGGCGATCCCAATACGTGGTGTCATCCCGTCGCCGGTAACCGGATCGGCCGGCAATGTCGAGTTTGTTACCTGGCTGGGGCCGGAGGGCTCTAGCATGCGGGGTGGTGATGAGGCGATCGAGGCTGCGGTCGAACGAGCCGCTGGGCATGAGCGGTAACGCCTGTGGGTGCCACGCAACGTGGTCCGCGGTCCCTCAGGGTATGCCATGGGTGCAGTGGTCATGACCCGACAACTTGGGCTCGTTCTCCACCAACACCGTGACGAGGTCTGCGAGTTGGCTCGCACAGCCATTGAGTGGTGCGGCAGTGACATCGAGCCTCGACTCCCCGCCGTCGACGCCGAACTCATCGGCCTGCCCCACCTGGCGGTTTCCGAAGACTCCTTTGCCGAGGGGCTTGACGTCTGTCTCAGTCTTGGCGGCGACGGGACGATGCTCCGCTCGACGCGCCTGGTCGCAACCTCCGGAGTACCGATTCTTGGGGTCAACGCCGGTCATCTCGGCTACCTCGCCGAGGTTGATCCCGCCGACATGGTGACCGCGCTCGGTCAGTGGCGCGACGATCAGCTACAGGTCGAACGTCGGATGATGATCGAGGTCTCCGCTGGTGGCCCCGATACCGAACCCGAGGTTGTCGGCCTCGCCCTCAATGAGGCGTTGGTGTCATCATCAGAGATCGGCAGGTCGTTGGAGGTCACAACCTCGATCGGCAGCCGAGTATTCAGTAACTACGTTGCCGACGGTGTCATCGTGGCAACACCTACCGGAAGCACGGCCCATTCGCTGTCAGCCGGCGGCCCTATAGTCGAGCCAGACTTCCACGCGTTGTTATTAACGCCTCTCGCTGCCCACATGGTGTTCAATCGCTCGATGGTTTTGGCGCCAACCACAGAGGTCGAATTGACCGTTCGGGGATATCGCGGAGGTGTGTTGTCGATCGATGGGCGGCGTGTCCTCGATCTCGCTCCCGGACAATCGGTTGTTTGCCGAAGGGCCGAACACCAGATCGGTTTCTTGGTGCGGGGCGACCGAGATTTCCATAGTGTTCTCAAGCAGAAGTTCCGTCTGGTGGAGGACGATTGATGCTCGTAGAACTTGCGGTCGCAGATCTCGGTGTCATCGACCGGCTGAAGCTCCATGTGCCCGAGGGAATGATTGCGCTCACCGGTGAGACGGGAGCGGGGAAGACCCTCCTCGTCGATGCCATCAGCTTGCTTGTCGGCGGTCGAGCCGATCCGGGGGTCGTACGGCCGGGCTGTTTGGAAGCCACCGTCGATGGTCGGTTTCTGCTCGATGGCGAAGAACACGTGCTAACCCGCGTCGTGCCGGCCGAAGGGCGATCGCGGGCGTACATCAACGGACGTCCCTGCACCGCGGCCGCGTTGGCCGAGATCGGCGCCCGCCTGGTCGACCTCCACGGGCAACATGCACACCAATCGTTGTTGGGAGTCGAAGCCCAACGAGCAGCCCTCGATCGATTTGGAAAGATCGATCTCGGCGATCTCGAAGCTGCCACCGGTGCGCTCGGCGAAATCGATGCCGCCCTCGCCGAAATGGGCGGCGACGAGCGGGCTCGGGCCCGCGAACTCGACCTTGTTCGCTATCAGGTCAACGAGCTAGACGATGCTGGGCTCGATGATTCCGATGAGGACGCGACCCTCGAATCGAGAGAGGAGCTTTTGGCCCATGCGGTGGCCCATCAAGAGTCGTCGTCGGCGGCCCTCGAACTGTTGGCCAACGACGACGGTGTGCGTGACCGGCTAGCAGCGGCACTCACTCTGTTGGACGGCGGTGCTCCATTTATCGATGTCGTCGAACGGCTGCGGGTCGTCGTCGCTGACCTCGACGACCTCGCCGACAACCTTCGAGCCGTCGCTGAAGGAATCGAACCCAATCCTGAGGAGCTGGAGGAGGTGTTGGCCCGCCGTCGACTCTTGCGGGAACTATGTCGAAAATACGGCGATGACATCGGTGCCGTAATGGCCGAACGCGATGCGCTTCGGCTTCGACTCAAAGAGTTGGAGGATTACGATCGTCTCGCCGTCGAGCTGGACGGCCGTCGTCGGGAGGCTACCGATGAACTCGACGCAGCACGCAATGTGGTGCGGGCCGAGCGCCGCCGGGCCGCCCCTGAGCTGGCTGCTGCCATGGAGTCACAGCTGCCGGATTTAGCTATGGAACGGGCCCGAGTGGGGATCGACACCGAAGGTCCCGCCGGGGGAGAGGTGTCGTTTCTTCTGGCGGCAAACCCCGGTTCGGCGCTGCAACCTCTTTCGAAGGTTGCCTCTGGTGGCGAGTTGGCACGGGCCATGCTGGCCTTGCGAAGCGTGCTATCGGAAGCGCCGCCCGTGTTGGTCTTCGACGAGGTCGACGCCGGCATCGGGGGCCAGGCCGGATTCGCTGTTGGACGTTCGCTCAGCCACCTCGGCGACCGTCATCAGGTACTGGTCGTCACCCACCTTCCGCAGGTCGCGGCCTTTGCCGATGCTCACCTGGCGGTCGAGAAACGACAAGGCGATGACAAGACGGTCTCTGAGGTCCGGCTGCTCGATCCAGGCGAGCAGTTAGTAGAACTCGCACGAATGCTCTCGGGGCAACCCGACTCGGCCACAGCCCGCCAACACGCCCAAGAATTGATCGAGGAGGCGGCAACGGCGCGCCGACGGTCCGGTTGAGAAGGTGAGCCGGCCCGTTGTCAACTGCTTTCGGGGTCGATCCTTGCCGCTTCCAACTGGCTAAGGAGTTCGTCGAGTAGATCGGTGGCCGTCGCTTCCAATTCGGGCTGAAGGCGCTGCAATACCAGGCTCACGTTGAGTGTTTCGCCTCGTTCGAACGCCAGTCGGCGTCGACGGGCCAGGATGTGCCACAGCCGTTTGGCCACCGCATCGGGATCTCGGTAGTCATCGGGGACCGACCAACTCGCCAGTCGATCGAGATGTTGTCGCCAGTCGGCGCGTTTTTCGGTCGAGACGAGGCTCTCAAGGTCGATGTCACGGTCGCCTAGGCGAGTGAGCGCGGCGTTGACGGTATTCCCGAGGTCCCGATCGTTGGCCAGCAGAAATCCGTCGAGAAGCAGCTCGACCCCTACGTGGCCGCAGCCTCGGGCTGCGCCTCGGCTCAATCCGTTGCTCTCCATCATCGTCGATGCAGCCTTCGATAGCTCGAGGAACCACGGGTTGCGGTGAAAGACGCCGTCCGTGCGGTGATGCAGATCGACTCCGCGGCGAATCAATCGGTCATCGGGCCGCTCGCGGAGTCGAAAGTGGCCCATCGCTGACCAATCGGGTAGGGCAGCGCCCAGAACCAGCCGGACCGACCGATCATCGAACGGGTCGACGGGTAACGCTCCGCTAGCCAACGCAATAGACGCATGTGCGGCGAAGTTCACGGCCACCTAACGGAGGAGCACGGCGACGTTGATGCATCGTCGGTCATCATTTGGTCATCGCCCCGTAGACGAGTGCCTTCAGCTCTTGGCGGATCGGATACGCAGACGACGGCATCAGCTGCGCCAGGCCGATGACGGTGAGTTCTTCACTCGGGTCGACCCAGAACAGTGTCGACGCTGCTCCGCCCCAGGCGAATTCGCCGGAAGAGCAGACCGTTTGCGTTGCCGAGGGGTCCACTACCACCGAGAATCCAAGACCGAATCCGATGCCGTCGTAGCGTGTTTCGCTGAACGTTGGCTGACCCATGGCAGCCAGGTCACGCCCGCCGGGTAAATGATTCAAGGTGGCATATCTTACGGTCTTTGGGCTCAGGATCCTGGAGTCGTCGAGCTCGCCGCCACGCAGCAACATCTGAGTGAACCGGTGGTAGTCACCCATCGTCGAGACGAGCCCACCGCCACCGGAGAGAAAGGTTGGACGTCGACGAAACGGGCTGGCCTCATCGCCGCCGTCTATGATCGCCCGCTGTTTCCCTCCGGTCCCCTCGGGCAGCGGGAACGGCGACAGCGACGGAAGGGCGTAGTTGGCCGAAAGGCGTTCTGCCCGCTCGTCGTCGACCCAGAATCCAGTGTCGACCATGCCGAGCGGGGCGAAGACTCGCTTGTTGAGCACGGTGTCCAAACGCTCGCCGGCAACGATCTCGATGACACGCCCCAACACATCGGTGGCCACGCTGTACGACCATTCGGTTCCCGGCGAGAACAGCAACGGGAGGTCGGCCAACAGCTCAACATACGATTCGAGCTCGTGATCGTGATCGACGCGGGCCTTACGGTATAAAGCATCGACGGGGTGACGGCCCATCCAGCTGTACGTCAGCCCTGAGGTGTGGGTTAGAAGATCATGGATCGTCATTTCACGTTCAGGGAATCGAGTGGAGTAGTTGTTCGGTGAGCCATCGGACCAGACCCGTAGGTTGCTCCACGACGGAATGAACGTGCTGACCGGTTCATCGAGCTGTAATCGGCCCTCCTCGTACAAGCTCAGCAGCGCCACCGACGTGATCGGCTTCGACATTGAATAGATACGAACTAGCGTGTCCTCGGCCATCGGCTGACCCGTGTCGCTATTGGCCTCACCGAGGACCGAACGGTGGGCCACCGTGCCCTGCCGAGAGATGAGCAGCGAAAAGCCGGCGTATCGACCGGACTGCACGTATCGCTCGGAGATGAATCGGTCGATAGAGGCGAGACGTCCTGGGTCGAATCCGACCTCGGTTGGATCGGTGACGGTCGTTGGGGCGGCGCTGGAGTGGGGCACCGGTCAATCTTGGCAGGCCGGCGATCGAGGAGCGAAGACGGCCTGGTAGTTCACCAGTTCGCGTTGCGGATCACCAGTTAGTGGCCATGTGTCGTACCCGGATGGAGACCACCAGGCTCAAGTGGTCGATACCACGATTCGGCCCTTGACGTCGCCTGACAAGATCTTTGGCCCCAGGTCGATGACATCGGCGAGGGAGACCTCGGTCGTCCACCCGTCGAGTTGGGTGAGGGTGTCGGCCTCGGAGGCGACCGAGGCGATGCGCTGCCAGATAGCGTCGCGTTCCGGTTGGGGGCACATCACCGAGTCAATTCCGAGGAGGTTTACGCTGCGCAGGAGAAACGGCACGACACTGGTTGATAACGACGACCCACCGACCAGACCGCACGCCGCGACACTGGCCCCATATCGCATCTCGGCCAGCACATGAGCCAAGGTGTCCCCACCGACCGCATCGATACAGCCGGCCCATCGTTCGGACAACAGCGGCCGTTGTGGCGGGTCGCCGAGATTGTTCCGGTTGATGACCTCGCCGGCACCGAGCTCTTCCAATTCTTGGGCGTTGCCCATCCTTCCGGTCGAGGCGACGACGTGGTGTCCGGCTCGGCCAGCCCAAAATACCGCCGAAGACCCCACCCCTCCCGAAGCGCCGGTCACCAACAGCGGGTGGTCGGGCCCGACCGAAATGTCCCGGTACTCAAGGGCCATCAGGGCTTGCATCGCTGTGAATCCGGCGGTGCCGATCGCCATCGCCTGCCGGGTCGACAGCACGTCGGGGATGGCCACCAGCCAGTCGGCGGGGACCCGGGCGCGCTGCGCGTACCCGCCCCAATGAGTCTCGCCCATCCGCCACCCGGTGACCGCGACACGGTCGCCAGGCCGAAAGCGGTCGCTGGTCGACGCCTCCACGGTCCCGGCGAGGTCGACGCCGGGAATATGGGGAAAGTTTCGCACCAGGCGCCCGATGCCTTGGAGGATCATGCCGTCTTTGTAGTTGAGCGAGGAATATTCGACCGAGACCGTCACGTCGCCCTCGGGGAGTTGTTCATCATCGACCTGAGTGATCGACGATGTCAGCGAACCATCGTCCGCCTGGTCGAGCAGGAGCGCGGTAAACGTCATGACCCGCACGGTAGACGGCACGACGACGTCTTTGGGCACTACCTGACGCAATTGAAGGGAATGTGGACGAGACGGTTTGAACCATTGCTCGCCGGTACGGTCTTCGAGACGGAGTGGCACGCTATGGTGGATTTGGCCGACGGGTGCCCTTCGGCCGAGGTTGCACCATCGAGTTGAGGCGGCGCCCCGTTTTGGCGCCAAGAATTTGCGCGGTGATGCTGCTCGGCAAGAGGTGTAATCGTTTTACCTCCGTGCCGACAACCTGTCACAAGCGAGCCTTGGGAGGGCGCATGACGAAGCACATTTTCGTTACCGGAGGTGTGGTTAGTTCTCTTGGTAAGGGCTTGACCGCATCGTCGCTGGGTCGTCTGCTCAAGGCGCGAGGGCTACAGGTGACGATGCAGAAGCTCGATCCTTATCTCAACGTTGACCCCGGCACGATGAACCCGTTCGAGCACGGTGAGGTCTACGTCACCGACGATGGGGGAGAGGCCGATCTCGATCTCGGACACTACGAACGTTTCGTAGACGAGAGTCTGTCTCGGGCGAGCAACGCGACGACCGGATCGATCTATTCGTCGGTCATTGCCGCGGAACGGCGGGGGGACTATCTCGGCAAGACGGTCCAAGTCATCCCCCATATCACCGACGAGATCAAACGTCGGATCTCACAGCTCGCGACCGACGACGTCGATGTCGTCATTACCGAGGTCGGCGGCACGGTCGGCGACATTGAGATTCTGCCATTCCTCGAAGCGATTCGACAGTTTCGGCTAGACGTCGGCCGGGAGAACGTGTGTTATGTGCACGTCACGCTCGTTCCGTTCATCGGCCCGGCCGGTGAGCTGAAAACGAAGCCAACCCAACATTCAGTGACCGAGTTGCGCAGCAGGGGAATCCAACCCGATGTCATCGTGTGCCGATCCGATCGCCGGATCTCGGACGGGTTGGTGACCAAGATTTCCAATCTCTGTGATGTCCCGGTAGATGGCGTAATCAACGCACCAGATGCCGCAAGTCTCTACGAGATTCCGCTCGTCATGAACGAGGCAGGCCTCGACGGCTACGTCTGTGATCTGCTCGGGTTGGACAAGGTCGACCCGGACTTGACCGAGTGGCGCCAGTTGGTCGGCAGGGTCGAACGAGCGTGGAAGCCTCTAAAGATCGGGATCGTCGGCAAGTATGTGTCACTCCAAGACGCCTACCTTTCGGTGGCTGAGTCGCTTCGACACGCGGCGTTCGAACACGAGGTCGACCTCGATCTGCGGTGGATCATGTCCGACCACGTCGAAGGCCTGCTCGTCGGCGAGATGTTGGGTGACCTCGACGGCATCGTCCTCCCCGGTGGGTTTGGTGAGCGAGGGGTTGAAGGAAAGGTTGAGGCCGCCAGCTACGCCAGGGAAACCTCGACACCGTGCCTTGGCTTGTGCCTCGGCATGCAGGTCATGACGATCGAGTTCGCCAGGAACGCCCTTGGTCTCGCCGGTGCGAACTCCAGCGAATTCGACACCCAGGATTGCGAAACGCAATACCCGATCATCGACCTAATGGAGAACCAGCGAGGTGTGACCGATCTTGGGGGGACGATGCGGCTTGGCGCATATGTTGCCGTGCTCGAGGAAGGTTCACAGGTCGCCGAGATTTATGGCGACACCGTAGTGTCGGAGCGCCACCGTCACCGGTACGAGTTCAATCCCAGGTTTCGGTCGCGGCTGGAAGAGGCAGGACTCCGTTGCTCGGGCACGTCGCCCGACGGTCAGCTCGTCGAATTCGTCGAGCTAGAGGGGCACCCGTTCTGGATTGGTACCCAGGCCCACCCCGAGCTCAAGAGCCGACCGAACCGTCCAGCCCCACTGTTCGATGCATTCGTATCGGCGTCGTTGGCTAGGGCCGAAGAGCTCGACCCGAACCGCTTCGCCAGAGTGGGCGCCGCTACCGAAGACGCGGCTACCGAGGATGGTTCCCGGGAGATCGATGATGAGCTGGAACCCGGTGACGGGGCGATACACGGCAACGGCGTGGCGTCGGAACATCGATGACGACTCCGGCGATTGGTCGTATTCCAAATACCAATTTTCGCTACGTCGATGAACAGACGGTCCATCGAGGTGCAGTCGTCGACTTTCACGTCGTCACCGTGGAGGGCCCAGATGGTGCGCGGTTCGACCGCGACGTGGTCCGCCACCCCGGAGCGGTGGCCGTCGTAGCGGTACAGGATGACGTCGTCTATCTCGTTCAGCAGTATCGGGTGGCGTTCGACAGCGATCTCGTCGAGATTCCCGCCGGCAAGCGAGATGTCGTCGGGGAGCCGCCAGAACGAACGGCTCACCGGGAACTGGTCGAGGAGGTCGGAATGCATGCCGGCTCGATGGTTCCGCTGTTGAGCCTGCTCCCGGCAGCCGGTTTTTGTGACGAGGAGTTAGAACTGTTTCTGGCCACCGACCTGACGCCTGTCGCTGAGCGGCGACAAGGGCCAGAGGAGGTAGCGATGACGATCGTTCCGATTCCGCTGGTCGAGGCCGTCGAGCGGTGTCTCGACGGCCGTATTCAGGATGCCAAGTCGGTAGCTGGCATTTTGGCTGCAGCAAGCCGGCTCGGCGGCGGAACAAAAGATGGGGCCTAGATCTCGGTTCACTGGGCTGGCGCATCTCGTTCGACGGTTCGTTGGTTCGCTGAAACCAGGAATGCCATCGCCCGAACAAGAGGCGTGGGTCCGGAACCAGCTACTTTCCGGCGAGCAACTCATCTGGGATCAGATGAGCAATCCCGATCGTCGGCATGCCATTCAGGTGGCCCGAGCTGTTGTGGCTCGGTTGGATGAGGGCGATGTGCCTGTTCAACGCTCGGTTGTGGCTGCAGCTTTGCTTCATGACTCTGGAAAAGTGGTGGCTGGGTTTCGGACGCCGTTTCGGGTACTGGCCACGTTTTTATGGGCCGTCGTCAGCGATCGTCGGGCCGATGAGTGGCTCGTTGGGCCTCCAGGAATGCGGCGTCGGATGGCTGAATACCGACTGCACCCACGACTGGGGGCCGAGATGCTGGTAGATGCGGGATCCGACCCTCTGACCTCGGCCTGGGCGGCTGAGCATCACGCCCCAGAGCGGTCTTGGTCGGTGCCGGTAACGATCGGTCGAGTTTTGAAAGCGTGCGACGACGACTGATTCGGTTTAGAACGGCTGGTGTGACCGTATTGTTGTCAGGAAGCTATAACGGAACAGTCAACGAACGGTAGCGTTCGGGTCTCGAACCGGTGAATCGGTCGGTGAAACCACTCATGACCGTACCGTTTTGGGTGTTTCGACGATTTCTGGACCATGTCGAGATGACGACAAGAGCGCGTTGGCCGACCCGAGTGGTGTTGCACGGACCTGTGGGGCAACTACGCTTTTCTTTGGCTGTCCATCTGTTCAGCCGGGAGAGTTCTTACGAGGAGAGAAGGGGCAGATGTCCAACAAGAAATTGTGGCGCCTTTTGGCGTTGTTTATGGCGTTCGGGCTCGTCGCTGCGGCATGTGGCGATGGCGATGACGCAGATACTGACGCAGATGCAACCGAAACCGAAGCTGACACCGATGCCGAGGCAGAGGAACCAGCTGAAGACGAAGATGAAGGCGACGCCGAAGAAGACGGCGACGCTATGGAGGACGAAGAAGACGAAGGTGAAGCGGCCGGAGGCGGCGAGAGCGATGGCGTTCTCACCATCGGAACCATCTTCCCCGTAACCGGTGACCTGGCGTTTCTCGGCCCAGCCGAGATCGGCGGAGCCGAACTGGCCGTTGCTGACATCAACGCCGCTGGCGGCGTCTTCGACCAGGACGTCGTCCTCGAACAGGGCGACTCTGGCGACACCACGACCGATACCGCCAGTACCGAGGTAGCTCGGTTGCTCAGCCTGAACGCTGACGCAATCATAGGTGCCGCCTCTTCTGCAGTATCGCTCACGGTTATCGACACCATCACAGGTGCCGGAGTCGTTCAGTTCTCGCCGGCCAACACGTCGGATGAGTTCACGGACTACAACGACAATGGCCTCTACTTCCGTACCGCTCCGCCGGACAAGCTTCAGGGCCGGGTCCTCGCCGACCAGCTCATCGCCCAAGGCAACGAGACCGCTTCGATCCTCTTCCGCCAGGAAGCGTACGGGGAAGGTCTTGCTGAGGCTGTCCAGGAGAACTTCGAAGCCGCCGGTGGCACCATCGACGAGTTCATTCCCTATGCGGTCGACGTTGAGAGCTTCGATGCTGAGGTCGATCAGCTCTCGACCGCTGGCAGCGACGCAATCGTCGTTATCGGCTTTGTCGAGTCGGCAAACATCCTGTCAACCATGCACGAGCGCAGCGTTGGCCCGACCAGCGACGTGAACGTATGGGGCGTAGATGGCAACACCGGAATCGCTGACGAAATTGCGGATCCTTCGATCCTCGAAGGCATGCGGTTCACTACACCATCAGTCGACCTTGGATCGATCACCGAGTTCATCGACATCCTGAAAGCAGAGATCGGTGAGGACGAGGAGACGGCGTTCGGCGCCGAAACCTACGACTCGATCGTCATCACAGCACTGGCCGCCGAATTGGCCGGTTCCGATGACGGCACGGCGATCGCAGCTGAGATCAATGGCGTCACCGGTGGTGGCGACAAGTGCACCACCTTCGAAGAGTGCAAGCAGATCATCACCGACGGTGGCGATCCGGACTACGACGGTTGGGGCGGCCCATACGAGTTCGTCGAAGCCGGCGAGCCCGCAGCAGCATCCTTCCAGATCCAGACCTTTGGAGCCGAAGGTCGGGACGCCGACGCTGACGAGTACGTATTCGCCAGCTGAGCACGTTGGACGGCAATAGGCCGTCCGCAACTGAAATCATGAGCGAGGGTCCGGTGCCTGAATGCGCCGGACCCTCGGTCGTTTTCGAAGCCTGTGGTCTTCAAAGGTTGCAGGTCTACGCGATTCTCATTGGGTGTACCAATCCCTCGGGCGATGCGTACGAGCGCGTCTCCGCTTGCTTTCGAATTTCCGCTAGATCATTGCCGAGTTCGGTCTCCATCCTGGCCCCAGCCGCGACGGGTACGGACAGGCGAGCGTTCCCACCTCCAAGGTCGGCGACCGGTGGCTCGGGTCGGAGTGCCGGATCTACGAACAGCTCGCTGAGCATGACCTTTCGCCCGCCGAGCACAGCGGGATCGCGATAGTCAGCGAAACCGTCACCCTCCTTCGGCCCGACGCAGACGTCTTGGTGAACGAGCGGTTGGCCATCTCGTTCCACTCGGAGCCCGAGGTCCAATCGACCCGGCTCCTCATCGGATCGGCCAAACACGGTGATCTCCCGCCACCGGAGTATGGATGAAGCCGACAGCTCGACGTAGGCCCGTTGTTGGTGATCCCCACCGGCGACGCTGACCAGCGGCTCCGGTGCAAAGTCGAGCCGTGCTCGTTCACCGACCTGGGCCCGTACGCTCAGTCGAGACCGACGCGAACCGGGCAGCGCCATCGACGCTGCAGCGCTACGCACCACCAGCTCGGCCCCGGTTTCGACGATGAGTTCCAGCATCAGATCATCACCCCCTAGGGGCCCCGCCGCGCCGCCGACCAGGAGCAGTCCACCACCGGTTGGACGCAGCAGCAACGGTGGCTCGGACCGGAGGGTTCGATACCGAGTTCGGCCGTCGACCATCTCAGCCACCACCCGGGCCAACGCTCTCACCGATCTTTCCCGGCGTTCAGGACGGCGACGGAGCGGCCGCCGACGTCCGAGCTGAGTCCGTGTCGGCGATCAACGCCCGGATCCAATCCGCCACCGAGTCGACGCCCGTTCCGTCGGCGAGCGACGTTGTCACCACCGGACCGTGACGACGAGCTCTGGCGTCGCGATCCATGCGGTCGATGTCGGCTCCGACCATCGGGGCCAGATCGATCTTGTTTATGAGTAAGAGGTCGGCCGAGGCGATTCCTGGCCCGCCTTTGCGGGGAACATCGTCCCCTCCGGCAGTGTCGATCACAAAGATCTGCCGATCGACCAGAGCCTTTGAGAAGATGGCAGTCAGGTTGTCTCCACCGCTTTCGAGAAGCGTGAGTGCGGCGTCTCCGATCGTCGCCTCCAACCGTTCCATGGCATCGAGGTTGGCGGCGATGTCATCGCGAATAGCCGTATGCGGGCAACACCCCGTCTGCACCGCGACGATCCGATGGTCATCGATCACGTCCCGCTCCCGTAGCGCTTCGGCGTCCTCGGTGGTGAAGATGTCGTTGGTAACCACCGCCAACGACAGTTCGCCGCTCAGCGCCTCGCACAGCTTGGCTACCAATGTCGTCTTGCCCGATCCGACCGGGCCACCGATCCCGATCCGTAACGATCGATCTGTCGGAAGCGGTTCGGGGTGGTAGTCCTCGTCGTGCTGGTGTCCGGTGCCCATGAATGTCTCCACGGTAGGTTGTCGTCGGATCTCGATGGAGCGGGATCCCTGGTCGTCATCAGGACTGAAAGAGTCGGTCGTCCCAACCGGCATGATGCTGGGCCAACAGTTCGAAGAGGGGGCCGGTGGGTGCCCGCAGCTCGGCCGGCGACCGGGCCCGCGAGGCCTCGGCTCGATCGGCGATCTCGTCGATGATCGGCAGAAGCGCGAGATGAACGCCCTGCAGCGCGTACGGGTCAAGGCCCCGCAGCCGCACCGCTGCGGTTGTGATGCCCGAGACGAGTTGGTGGAGCTGAAGCAGGGCCGCCCGTCGTGGATCGAGTCCGGCCGCATGGGATACGGCGGAGAGGGCCGCCAGCTCATGGGGGCCGTCGGGCCCGAGGGCGAGGCCACCAGTGACCGAGTCCGGCCACAGTCGTCGCAGGGCACGCATCCACTGTCGGCCGAGCGCTCGGGAGCGCCGGCGGATGGCCGGAACCAACAGTCGGGCATCGAGTTCGTCGTCCACGGCGGCCCAGAACCGGGTCAACTCCTCCCGATCGTCCATCGGGCGAGATCGAAGCCGTTCGACGAGCGACGCAATCATGGTGGCGTCGGCGGCCCCCGACGTGGCGAGCCGGTTCGTGGCAAAGCGTTCGATCGCTTCAACGGTGGCCAGGCCGGCCAACCGGTCGGCGGGTTCGTAGCCGTTGGAGTGCGCATGGCCCCCGGAGGGGAATCGACCGTCGGCGAGGATCATTGCCATCGAGTCTGTGTTCCTCACCGCCGGCGACTTTCCGTACCTGGGTCGCCGTACATCAGAAAAGGAAATACCGCTGGGCCATAGGTAGCTCGACCGCAGGGTCCTCGGTCATCAGTTCGCCGTCGACTCGAACCTCGAAGCTGTCCGGCTTTACGGTGATGTCCGGGGTGGCATCGTTGTTCGGCATGTCGGCCTTGCCGACCGAGCGGCAATCGGCGATCGGGACCAGCGGCCGCGAGACAGCCAGCCGGTCGGCCAACCCGTCGTCGATGGCCTCGGGGGTGACCCAGGCGACGCTGGTGGCGGCCGCCACCTGCGGGGCGGCGCCGAACATCGGTCTGGGCAAGATCGGTTGTGGCGTCGGGATCGAGGCGTTGGCGTCGCCCATCTGAGCGCCGGCGATCATGCCCCCCTTGACTACGACGTGAGGCCGAACACCGAAGAAGGCTGGATCCCAGAGCACCACATCTCCGAGCTTGCCGACCTCGACCGAGCCGACCTGGGCATCGAGCCCGTGAGCCCTAGCCGGACAAATCGTGTACTTGGATACGTACCGTCTCGCCCGGTTGTTGTCGGCCGGGCCATCGCCGGGGAGCGCCCCCCTGGCGACTTTCATGACGTGGGCCGTCTGCCAGGTCCGCAGGACGACCTCGCCGATGCGGCCCATCGCCTGGGAGTCGGAACCGATCATCGAGATGGCCCCGAGGTCGTGGAGCACGTCCTCGGCGGCGATGGTCGACGGACGGATCCGGCTCTCGGCGAAGGCCAGGTCCTCGGGCACCGCCGGATTGAGGTGGTGGCACACCATGAGCATGTCGAGGTGCTCGGCCACGGTGTTGACCGTGTGTGGCCTGGTCGGATTGGTCGATGACGGCAACACGTTCGGCTGGGAAGCAACGGTGATGATGTCGGGGGCGTGCCCGCCCCCTGCCCCCTCGGTGTGGAACGTGTGGATGGAGCGCCCACCGATCGCTTCCAGCGTGGTGGCCACATACCCGGCCTCGTTGAGCGTGTCGGTATGGATCGCCACCTGTACGCCGGAGGCATCGGCCACAGTCAAGCAGGCGTCGATGGCGGCCGGCGTGGTACCCCAATCCTCGTGAAGCTTGAACCCGGACGCGCCGCCGAGGAGTTGTTCCCGAAGCGCCTCGTGCGAGGTGGTGTTTCCCTTGGCCAGCAGCGCGACGTTGATCGGCCACCCGTCCAGCGCTTCCAACATCCGGCCGATGTACCACGGGCCGGGGGTGACCGTCGTGGCCTTCGTCCCTTCGGCCGGTCCCGTCCCACCTCCGATAATGGTGGTGATCCCGACGGCCAGCGCCTCCTCCAGCTGCTGCGGGCACACCAGATGAACATGGCAGTCGATGGCTCCGGCGGTAAGGATCTTGCCGTTGCCGGCCAGGATCTCGGTGCCGGGTCCGATGATCAAATTGGGGTCGACCCCGTCGGTGGTGTCGGGATTTCCGGCTCGGCCAATGCCGACGATACGGCCGTCGGTGATTCCGACGTCGGCCTTGACGATCCCCCAGTGATCCAGAACGACGGCACCGGTGATGATGAGGTCGGCGGCACCGTCGCCGCGGGTCACCGTCGATTGCCCCATCGACTCACGGATGACCTTCCCTCCTCCGAAAACCGCCTCGTCACCCCCGAAGCAGCGGTCCTCCTCGACCTCGATCAACAGATCGGTGTCGGCCAGGCGGATACGATCACCAGCGGTCGGTCCATAGAGCGCTTGGTAGTGGGAACGGGCGATCTGCACCATCAGGGCGTCCTTTCTCCGTTGGTCGCCTGGTCATCGAGCGCTCCGGCGACGAGGCCCCGGAGACCGGGTATGACCCGGCGGCCCCCGATCGCCACCAGGGACACGTCAACGGTGATCCCGGGCTCGAACCGGATGGCGGTCCCGGGCGCGACGTCGAGCCGGAATCCATGGGCTTTGGACCGATCGAAGTCCAGCGCGTCGTTGACCTCGGCGAAGTGGAAGTGGGAACCGACCTGAACCGGCCGATCACCGCGGTTCTCCACCCGCAACTCGACCCGTTGGCGACCGGCGTTCAGCTCAAGTTGCTCCGGCCCGTCACCGGGCACGATCTCTCCGGGGATCACCGACCGACCGCCATCACGAGATCGGCTGATGCAGGGTGACCAGCTTGGTGCCATCGGGGAAGGTCGCCTCGACCTGGATCTGCTTCAGCATCTCCGGGACACCTTCCATTACGTCCTCCCGGGTCAGCACGGAGCGTCCCTCCTCCATCAGATCGACGACGCTGCGCCCGTCGCGGGCTCGTTCGAAGATCCACGATGTGAGCAACGCCGTCGCTTCGGGGTGGTTGAGCTTTAGCCCGCGCGCTCGCCGTTTCTCGGCAACATCTGCTGCGGTGTGTACCAACAATCGTTCCTGTTCGTGCGGTGTGAGATGCATGCTTCCTCTGTCGATCCCTCGTGGGTCGTACGTTCATCGGTCAAGGCAAGTTCGTGTCCGGTACCCGCCGTCGCTTAGACCGTCACCAGATCGCTGAACCGTTCGAGATCGCCGTCGCCCGTCTTCCCGGCATCGATCACACTACCGTCCTCCATAACCACGTAATGTTCGGCGAGCCGCAACGCGAACTCGACATACTGTTCGACCAGGAGAATCGAAACGCCGGTAGTGGCATGGAGCCCAACGATGGCGTCTTCGATCTCGCCGATGATCGACGGCTGGATCCCTTCGGTCGGCTCATCGAGAATGAGCAGCTCAGGCCGACCGAGTAGTGCCCTGGCAATCGCCAGCTGCTTGGCTTGGCCCCCGCTGAGAAGACCGGCCGGACGGCCGAGCATGGTGGCCAACGCCGGGAACAGGTCAAGGGCCTCATCGTAAGCGGCCGGGTCCATCGAACGATTGCGCTCCAATACAACGCGCAAGTTCTCCTCGGTAGTCAGTCGAGGAAACACCTGGTGGCCCTGCGGTACGTAGCCGATCCCCCCTTCGATGCGCTTGTGGGGAGCTTTCCGTTCGATACGCTCGCCGTTGAAGCGAATGGCCCCGGAAACCAGCGGGAGCAGGCCGACGATTGCATTGAGCGTGGTCGTCTTGCCGACCCCGTTTCGACCCATCAGGCAAACGATCGAGCCTGCGGGAACCTCGATTGACACGTCGTTGACGACTTTCGAACGGCCATAGGCCACCGTTATGGCGTCCACGGTCAGGAGCGACACGGCTCCACCTCCTCGTTCTCCTGGCCGGTTTCCGGCACGATCGGCGTTGCTCCAGTGCGCTCCTCGCGGGATCGACCGAGGTAGATCTCCTTTACCCGTGGATCGTTCTGAATGGCGTCCACTGTTCCCTCGGTCAGGATCCGACCCCGATGAAGAACGCTCACCCGCTGGGCGTATCGCCGCATGAAGGCCATGTCGTGCTCGACCACCATGACCGTCCGGTCGGCGGCCAGCTCAACCAGGAGTTCGCCAAGCTTTGTCCGCTCCTCCTGACTCATACCGGCGGCGGGCTCGTCGAACAAGAACAGACGTGGCTCTTGGATCAACAGCATTGCGACTTCCAGCCAGCGACGATCGCCGTGGCCCAGGTTTGCCCCCGAATGTTCGAGTCGGTCACCAAGGCCCACTCGGTCGAGCACCTCGGCGACGGACCGGGCGGTCGCCGATCGGCGGGCACCAAACCGGTTCGTCATCGCCATCCGATGGGTGGCCGCCAGGTCGACGTTCTCCGCAACGGTCAAGCCGTCGAAGATGGTTGGTGCCTGGAAGCTTCGACCGATTCCCATGGCGACCCGTCGATGGTCCGCGACCTTCGTGATGTCCTGCTGTAGGAATCGAATCTGACCCGTCGAAGGTCGATTCAATCCGGTAACGGCATCGATCAACGTGGTCTTGCCTGCCCCGTTCGGGCCGATGAGAAACCTGAGTTCGCCGGCGTCAATGGAGAAATCGACGTCGTCGAGGGCGGTAAACCCGTCAAAGTCGACAGTTACGCCGTCGAATTCAAGGACCGGGCTCACGCTGTGGCTCCGGTCGTTGCGGCGTCGGGAGTGGTAGTGCCCGAGCGCGTCGTCGGCCGGTCATCAGCGAGTCGACCGGTGGCCCACGACGACATGGTGCGGACTATCCCCACGACCCCTCCAGGGGCCACGGCCATGACCAGGACGAACAAACCCCCTTGTATATAGAGCCAATCATCAGGCCGACTCTCACTTATCGCGGTACCGCTCCAATTGACGAAGAGCGCTCCGATGACAGCGGGGAACAACAGACCTCGACCGGCGACGGCGACGCCGGCCAGCATCAGGATGGATGGGAGGATCTCGAACTGATCGGGGGCGACGATCCCGATGATCGGCGCCGAGATACCACCGGCGACACCGGCCAACCCGGCAGCGAAGGTAAAGGCAATCGTGCGCGGCACCGCCGGGTTGTACCCGAGAAAGCGAACCCGGTCCTCGCCATCGCGAGTTGCAACCAACAGCTTTCCGAACCGGCTGTTCACCAGTCGATAGGCGAGCACCAAACTGACGATCAGCGCCACAGCGGCGAGACGATAGAGCCAGATCACCGTGTTCGGGTCGAACCGGCTCCGACCGAATACCGTCCCGAAGTTGGTGAGGCCGTTCGTCCCGGCCGTCAACTCGAGTTGGCCGACCAGAAAGAGCCAGAAGACCAACGCCGTCACCTGGGTCAATATCGCAAAATACGGACCACGAATCCGCCGATTGAAAACGAGCCACCCCAATGCGGCCGCTACGAGCATGGGAACGACAACGGCGGCTCCCACGGCGAACCACAATGACGAGAATGGTCGCCACAGCAATGGGAGTTCGGTGTAATTCGAGTACAGCGTCATGAATTCAGGCATGGCGTTTTCCGGTACCTGTTCAAGCGACAGATACATCCCGATGGAGTAGGCACCAAGACCGAAGAACACGCCCTGACCGAGGGCCAACATGCCCCCGTACCCCCAGGCCACGTCGATTCCGATGGCCACGATGGCGAAGCACAGGTATTCGGCCCATTGGCGGAGCCTCGTCGGGTCGTCCACGACGGCAGGCCAGAACCACAGCAGCGCGGCGAAAACGGCAATGAAGGCCCGCGGTAGCCACGGCGACTGCAGAGGGCGATACGAACGTCCAAGAGCCATGTCGGTAGTCATGCGATGAGACCTCGGGTCTGGAACGACACGAGACCGTCGGGCCGAAACTGGAGGAATAAGATGACCAGAGCAAAGACGATAGCCCGCCCGATACTGGCCGATGTGGCGAACTCGGTGAAGGCGTTCAATACACCAAGGGCGAACGCGGCAACTATGGCGCCGCGGAGCTTGCCAAGGCCACCGACGATCACTACCAGGAAGGCGTCGATGATGTAGGCGGTGCCGGTCTGAAACCCGATAGCACCGATGAGGGACACGGCTACGCCGGCGACCCCAGCAAGTCCGGAGCCGATGAAGAACGTGATCGAGTCGACGCGACCGGTCGGCAACCCCATGCTCGAAGCGAGATCTCGATTGTCCATGACGGCCCGCATTCGCCGCCCGGCAACCCGTGTATACAAGAAGTACTGAGTGATCAGAATCAGGGCGATGGACAGAAGAAGAATGAAGATCCGGGTGGACGGCAGCACTACCCCTCCGAGGGTCAAGTTGCCCTGAAGAAACGGTGGTACCGAGATGCTGACATTCGGCGCACCAAAGAGGTCCTTTGCTGCCTGTTGGAGGAGCAAGGCCACGCCAAACGTGGCAAGCAGGGTGTCAAGCGGCCGATCGTACATGCGACGAAGCAAGACCCGCTCCATCACGATTCCCAGGACTCCAGCCACGACGAACGCCAGCGGCAGCGAGACGAGAAACGCCAGACCGGTGAATCCGGCCAGGAAACCCACGCTGGTCTGGAGCACATACGGCACGTAGGCGCCGGCCATGATGAACTCTCCGTGAGCCATGTTGATCACCCCCATCTGGCCGAAGGTGAACGTCAATCCGAGTGCGACCAGCAGCAGCATCGAGCCGGTGCTTAGTCCGTTGAAGAGTTGTTCCAAGAGTTGAGCCATCGGTGATCCTTCAGCGGTTCATCGGCCACGGGGATCGAGCACGATCCCCGTGGCCGCCTTCATACGGAGGGAGTGGCGGAACGGTTAGCCACACTCTCCCTGAGCGAGGCCCTCGGCCCACTCGTAGTTGGCGAGGCAGGGGTCCGGCTCGATCGGCTCACCCGAGTTCCAGACCTCCTCGATGACACCGACATCTCGAATGACACCGATTCGGTTGGTTTTGTATACGTGCTGGTTGTCATCGACCGTGAGCAACCCTTCAGGAGTGTCGAGCTCTAGGCCGACGGCAGCCTCACGTACCGCTTCGACCTCGAAGGTCCCGGCCTTCTCGACAGCAGCGGCCCAGATGTAGACACTGTTGTATCCCGCCTCGATCGGGTCGGCCGTTACGCGATCCTCGCCGTACTCGGCCTTGAAGGCTTCAACGAATTCGTCGTTCCTTGGTAGGTCGGTGGTCTGGTAGTAGTTCCATGAAACCAAATGACCTTCGATGTTATCGATTCCGATACCCGCTATCTCTTCTTCAGCCACCGAGACCGACATGGATTGGATCTGCTCGGAGGTATTGCCCTTAGCCGTCAATTCCTTGAAGAAGGCGACGTTGGAGTCTCCATTCAAGGTATTGAAGACGATATCAGCCTCCGAAGATACGACGTTAGAAACGATTGTGGCCACGTTTGTGTCGCCGAGAGGAAGGTAATCTTCGCCCAAGATGTTGAGACCGTTGGCGTCGGCGTACGCCTGAATAATCTTGTTGGCCGTCCGAGGGAAGACATAGTCGGATCCGACCAGGTAGACGTCGGTCAAACCTTCCTCGACCATGTAGTCGAGGGCAGGAATAATCTGTTGGTTGGTCGTTGCTCCGGTGTAGAAGATGTTTGGCGACTGCTCAAGTCCCTCGTACTGGACCGGGTAGAACAGCAGGCCACCCGTCCCCTCGAATACGGGGAGCATCGCCTTTCGAGAGGCCGACGTCCAACCGCCGAATACGACGGCCGCTTCGTCGGTGGTTATCAACTTCTCCGCCCGCTCGGCGAACGTCGGCCAATCCGACGCTCCGTCTTCGACGATCGGCTCGATTTGCATGCCGAGAACGCCGCCGTTCTCGTTGATCTCGTTGATGGCGAGGAGTGTCGAGTCTCGCACCGCCGTCTCGGAGATGGCCATGGTGCCGCTGAGGGAGTGCAGAACTCCAACCGGGACAGCATCTCCAGTGGCCGGCGCTGCCACGTCTTCCTCAGCGCCGTCGACGTCAGTAGAGTCCTCGGTGTCGGTCGATCCAGCCTCGTCGGTCGGCTCCGCTGATCCGTCTGTGGCGGTCGATTCGTCTTCGGTTTCGCTACCACAGGCAGTCAACAACAACGCGAAGACTGTAAAGAGGGCAAGCAGGTGCTTGCAGGATGGTGGTCTCACTGGTTTCTCTCCCTTGATTGCAGACGTTGGGTCTGGCGGGACAACTCTCCCTCTGACACATTTCCTCTGAGTTACGCCTTTATGAACCCCAATGTCGGTCAACTCTCGGTGCGACATGGGTCATGAGAGGTCGACAAGAGCTGGTCGTTCGTCGCCACCCAAACCAAGGCTGATGCTCGAATGGCCGAACATGATGTTGTAGTCCGACCGGTCAGAATGGTCACCACCAACACGACCATGGCCACGAGCTACACCGAACAAGGAACTCGCCTGCCGAAGCTCAGAGCATTTGTCGATCGAACGAAGATCGGCGACCCTCGAATGACGCAGATCCAGGTATGGCCAAGGATCGATCTCCGGCCCGGACCGAACCAGCTCATGGAACGGGGTACACGCGGCGTAACGAGGGCTCCAGTCGGGGTGTCGTCGGTTTTGACTGGGCCGGGGAGCGGCAATAGGCCGTTCGCAATTGAAATCATGACCGAGGGTCCGATGCGTAGATGCGTCGGACCCTCGGTCGTTTTCGACGGCACTCGCGAACGATGCGTAGTTCTTCGGTTCCGGTCGGAGTCGGTACGCCTGTCGAATCGACGACAAACCCGCCTAGGCGCGCCGATGGGGAGAATCGTCCGTTGCGGTGGCGTCACGATCTGACGTCACCGCACGTGCCTGCAGGTCAGCCCTTCTTGGCCAGGGTGCCCAGATAGAGTTCGATGACCTTGGGGTCGCTGAGCAAATTGCGGCCGCTGTCGGTATAC
>CALIFY010000012.1 GCA_938021675.1 uncultured Acidimicrobiales bacterium | reverse complement strand
TCACAATTCGTTCAAACGAACGTTCCCGGACCACGACCCAACTTTCCAGAAAGCGATCCAACCCTCCAAAACAGTGCCCACTATCAGCCTTGAAAGCTCAACCTTTTACACTATTGCGCTTCGTACCTAATCGCATTTGGGCCACAACTACCGACAGGATTCATTGCCTTAAGACTAACAACGGACTCGCGGCCTTCATCATCGGCCACCCGTTCAGCCGAACTCATAAAGAGGTCATCCAAGCAATCAGACAGAGAATCCCTATATTCAACTTCATCCCACACCGGCAAGTCGTCTGCTGTTATTCGTCTTCCATATTCATTGCAGAAATGGCCTATTAGGTCCGATTCGCCACAGGTGCCAACCCTACCGAAAAACACCGCACCAATAGAACCATTATTTCGGTAAAAGAAGAACCCGCAAGGGTCGTCGGTCAGACTGTCGGTGAGATCGGCTGACGTTAGGTTGCCCAGAACATTGGGGCCAACCACAATATGATAAACGGTGCCACCCCCGCCCCCTTGACAGAGAATAGAATTGTCCTTGACTTCGTCATTCGCAAAGGTAGCGGCCGAGGCTGACAGTCCCGAAAACATAACGACAGCCAACACAGAGCAGGAGGTAAGCAGTCCAAGCACCCAAATCGGAGTCGTTTTTGACATTTCAATAAACCTCTTTTGATTGGAAATACAACACTGCGAAAACCTCTCCGACCAAAGCCAACGAATCCGGACAATCAGATACTTCCGGCCGCCGAACATTGAAGGCGCACACGCTATGGGGGATCAAACACCCCACAGCACCAAGTCAGAGCAACTAGTACATAGTCAAACACTACCCAGTCCATCCGATGACTAAACCAGAACTTCCGACCTGGACCGAGATCACCGGTCAAGCCGACGCCACCTCGGCCCACGAGGCGGAACCAATTCGGGCCCTGTCAATCCTGGCGTGTTGGTGTCTCCGGTGAATTGGTGGGGTCGGTGCTCGCTAGGGGCGGGTCGATATAGACAGGTTCGGGGGTTGTGGTGGCCCGGTGACGAAGCGTTCGAGGCAGTGAGGGGGTCCCGGTAGCCGGTCCAGGGGCCATGCCAGTTGTGGTTGGTGGGGCCTCCCTTCGAGTTCACAGCTTCTTGCATGGCAGTGAGTTCAGACCAGCTTCTTCAACTCCCGCATCTCTGGTGAGTGAACCACCTCCCGGCCTCGCTTCTACTGGCAGGACTGTCTACGATCGCAGCGGTGCGCAGCTCTAAGTTTCCTTCTGGTGCAATCTTGTCTGTTGGCTACGAGCAGCGGACAGTCGAGGAACTCGTTCAACTTTTGACAGTGAACGAGGTTGACGTGTTGGTAGACGTTCGGCTTAATGCGATCTCTCGCAAGCGAGGCTTCTCAAAGACCGCATTGGGAAATGCCTTGTCGGAAGCAGGTATTGAGTACCGCCACGAACGGAAGCTAGGCAATCCGAAGGAGAATCGCGAACCCTTTCGCAAAGGTCTCGCCTCAGCTAGAGATCGATATCGTCGCCATCTCAGCAATGGCGCGTCCGCTGCTTACAGGGATGTGGCGATGCTTGCAAAGTCCGACAGAGTGGCCTTGCTCTGCTACGAGCGAGACCATCGGCAGTGTCATCGATCGTGTATAGCCGAGGCCGCTCAGAACGACTATCCTGAGCTTTCTGTTTCAGAGATATAGCCGATCTCGCAGTGGCCGCCGCCAATGACGTCCGATCAGCGGATGTCCGTCCTGATTCTGGTAAAGGCTGCCCCCGTTCTGACATCTCGGCTTCGAGAAACTATGTGCGTTGCCGCCATGACCTTGGGACCAAGTCCAGAGTGGATTCGGCTCCACCCAGTCTCGTTTCGAGATCTCGCAGACGAGACGAAGTTTAAGAAGTATCAGGAAGTTACTCTCGACGCCACCCGACCTCGGGCTGACCGCCGACCAGAGTCCTGGGTCCCACTTGACGGAACGGTGAAGACTGGTGGCTTTATTGGCACGGACTACGCCTGGGCAGCCCGAAGGCAAAAGGTCGCGACACTCGGCGAGATGACGATGTGTGAGCTTGTCGAGCGGAACAAGAAGTCCGGTTCTGGTCTTGGTGTGCCGTCCTTGGCCGTAGTTCGGCCTGCAGGGCCGCCAGCCCTAGACATCACGAAGCGTGACGAAGAACAACTTAGAAAGTGGTCCGAACGAGCGGAGGCGATTGCTGCACAGCAAACGCTGTTCGATAACTCGACGACCAGTAAAGCCCAATTCGAGATCGTCCCATGGCGCTTTCGGTACTTCTATCGATGCCTGGCGCAGCGGTGTAACGGGCACAAGCAGACCATTGTTGATTGGGAGGCAGTGAGCCTCTGGAGGAAGGTAAAACACCGTGGAAACTGGGAAGACCTAATGCGGCAGAAGTTCGTCGATCAGCTTTGGGGTAGCAGCCGAGACACCGTGCTATTCGTTGGCAACATGGAGCAGAGACCATGGAATTTCTTAATCCTTGGGATCTTCTGGCCACCAAACGATGACCTGCAAGGATCACTCTTTTGACCCGAAGGTCGAACGTGGATACCAATCGACCTACCAGACAAGGACCGACTCACGTACGATGACTGCGAACCCCGTTACATCCGGAGGTGGAAGTGTCGTAGCAACCGACAGGCGTCCCCGCCTTCAAAGCCAGACCGGTTAGGTCGCCACCAGCCGCCTAAGGGTAAACAGGCCGCAACACCTCACACACCGCCAAATACCGCTATCTACCAAACCCAACTCCACGAGCACCACAACAACCGCCTCCCTCGAAATAGTGGACCTACGACCACATCGAAGAAGGAGACACCAACAAACAGATGGACCCCCACAACCAAAAAGCCGGTGTCCCAGACCTACCGAAACCCGTGTCACCCAGGAACCGGACCCGGTCCCAGAACTGTCACCTACCTACCGGAACCACACTGTCCAGCATGAACTGGAATCACACATTCGAACCGGCGGCTCGGGTGCCAAGCTAGGGTCCCGGCACCTCTACTAGGAGGTGGTCGACCACCCTCGGCGACGAGCTGACCAGGGGTTTTGTGGAGCCTCCTGAGAGAATCGAACTCTCGACCTTTTCCTTACCATGGAAACGCTCTGCCGACTGAGCTAAGGAGGCAACTGGACCACATGAAATGGCCGTCTACGAGTTTGCCACGAGTAGAGGCTGCATCACACCTGTTATCAGCCAGAATCTACAACTCGAACTCGGCGACGAGCACCGGCTCGCCCCCATCGACCCGCAACACGACAACCGACCGAGAAGGAATAGCTCGCCCTTCGTAGCGAAGCGTCCCGGTGACGCCCTCAATCTCGCCGCCGCTGGCGATTGCTTGGCCGACAGCTACCGGCGACGGATGGGAACCACCTGCAGCACCATCGGGTGTCGGTAGCTCCGGGGAGTCAGCCGCTCGGAGGTAAGCGTCAATGACTACCGACAGCGCATCGCCGACCAGCGACGCCTGCAAAATCGATGCCGGCTCCGACTCCGACACCGCCTCGACCGATTCGTCGAGAGCAGCCAAACCAGCCTCAAACTCTGCGACAGTGGGCGCAAGATGATAGACACCATCGAGAGCGGCCTCGGCGTATCCGCCGTCGGCCTCAAATCGGCTGCCGGTCAATACCGCAAGGTCGAGGCCGACCTCGACAAACCTGTTGTGGACCTCAACCAGCTGATCGGCCGACATCACGGTGTACATCACCTCTGGCCGTTCCGCCGTGCCCAGTCGCTCTACAAAGTCCACCGCGGCTGCGGTCTGGGCCGTCTCCCCTACCGTGAACTCGAACGTTTCGGCGACCGTGCCGCCGGAAGCGCGGTAGGCGTCGGCGAAGGCACGAGCGTGCGTTTCATAGTAAGGACCCGGCGCAGTGAAGGTAATCGCCGATCGCCAACCCTGATCGATGGCAAACTCGGCGGCAGCGCCAGCGGCGGTGATGTCGTCGGGTAGAACGAGGTAACTCAATCGGCTCAGGTCGGCCAACGCCGGCTCGGTAGCATCCGGGAAAATGACGGGCACCCGACCGGCCGTTGCCTCAAGCACGCGAAACGCTACTTCGACCGATGACGGGCCGAGCACCGCCAGTACGCCGTCCTCCAGGAGTTCATCGACAGCACGCCGAGCATCGACTGGGTCGCCAGAGACATCGACGATTTCGAGCGATAGCGCCCGCCCTTCGACACCGCCCGAGCAGTTGATCATGTCAACCAATTCGGTAGCCGCATCAGCCCCTACCCGATCAACCGCCGAGGCGCCATCGCTAAGGTCGGCGGCATAGCCGATGGCGATCGTCCTCCCCGTGGCCGGGGAACCGCAATCCGATTCGGCAGCCAGAACCTCGCCGATCGACCAACGGTCGGTTGTTGACAGCCCGCTCGCTTCCTCGACCACCGATGGTGTGGGCGCCGAATCAGCTGCGTCGTCGGCTGACGTACACCCGCTGATGAGAATCACGAAAGACAACACGAACGCCACCAACGGGCAGCCACGGCGGAGTGGGTCGGCGGATGACACGGGACGGCGGACCGCTAACCAACCCCATCCGGACCCGATGACAGCAGGTTCTCCAACCGAACTTCGACCCTTCGGTTGATAATCCGGCCGCCGTCGGTCTCGTTTTGCACCACAGGATCTCCCGATGGTGGAGCCGCTATCACCAGCTGGGCAGCACTAGCTCCTCGGTCCTGCAAATAGTCGACAACGTTACGACTTCTGGCCAGAGCGACGGTTAGGTTTTCCTCGGTCTCCCCCAGGTCATCGGTGTGGCCAACGATGACGGCGAACACCGTCGGATTTACCTTCAATACCTCGGCCACGAGATCCAGGCCCGCCCTGGCATCTCCAGGAATAGTGGTCTGGCCGGCCGAGTACAACAACGACGGATCGAGTCTGACCGTTCCGCTCTGGGGAAGCGGCGACGCCTCCGGATGCCAGGTCAAGCGATTCTCCACCGCCACCGCGCCGTCCGAGAAGCGGCCGGCGGCCAGGCCAACCAACTCGGTCACCACGCGCCAGCTGGGTGCTGAGCCACTGAGAACCAGCCTGCCGTCGGAGAAAAGGAGCGTCTCGCGCCTCTTCGGGGGACCATCCGGTTCTGGCCCTCGTCCGCCCGGCCAATCGTCGGCGGTCGCAGCATTTTCGGAGGTTGCTCCACCCTCGGCGCCCGGTGTCACCTCGATCGAACTCGACTGCCCCTCCGGACCATCGTCGAATAGGTCGACGAAGTCTCGGTCATCTGCAATGAGGAGCGACAGAAGAATGTTGATGACGAGCAATGCCCCAACGGCCACCAGCCGGGAAATGGCCACCGACCGGTATCGGCGCCCGTTCACAGGAAGAGGTACACGATGAGAAGGGCCACCGCGAGAACCACGAGAAAGCCGAGCAACAAATCCAGCCGACCATCAGGCCGGTCGAGCTCATGGCTGAGATCGGTATCTGGGCTAAACATGTCGATCGGGTCCGACCCCGACGTTCGAGCACCGGCGCGCTGCCGTTGCCCAGCATCGCTTTCCGACCTGGCCTCCCCATCGTGGCCGTTCCGGTTACCGCCTTCGAACGACTCCGACCGTATTCGGGCCAGTTTGATCGTCGACTCCGGCTCGTTCCGGCGAAGCCCGCTCCCAAAGTACTCGGGGTTCGATAGCCGACCGGCCGGCGTCGTCCGTTTCGATCGGTCCGCTCTGGCCTCCACCGATCCGGACCCCTGGCCGTGAACCGTTCTCGTGCCAGCACGAGCGTTGTGCCCGCCATTTACTCCACCGTTGCTTCCCATACCGGCAACGGCACGACCGGTCAACAGGTTGGCAGGGCTTCCGTAGGCAACACCGATGGCGGCGCCGACCGACGGCGCGAGCTGTCCTAGATCGAGGTGAAGTCGCCGTCGCAATTCGGGTGCAATCTCGACCCAGCTATACCGAGAAATGGGTCCGGCCAGCCCATCGCGACGAATCACCCGCAACGGGTCGTCGTCGGCGATCTCGCCACATTCCATAGCCTCGAGAACCTCGAAGTCTCGCAGTCGTGCCCGCCATCCTCTGCCCGAACCGATCGAGATCGCATCCTCGACCTCATCACCCAGTACCCGAGCGGCTGCTACGGGCGCCAGGTCGACGCGGCTCAAGGAAAGGCCAGCCTCGCTCGCCGCTGCCACCGCGGCATCCACCGCCTTCTCCGGAGCGAATGCCACGCCGAGATCTCCAGCGGCGATCAACGGCTGTCGCAATGCCTGAGATTGGTGTTCTAACCACGCCTGAAGGGAGGACCCGCTCCCGACTCCGGCGTTCTTTGGACCGATACTGAGCCCTACCCGAAGACCGACTCGGTCTTCGATACCTAACTGGTACAGCAAGTCGTCGACCGACGGGGCGACGGTGGCCGGCTCCATGATCTCAGATCCGTCATCATCAACCACGCCGATAACGGCGCACTCGGCCGCGCCGGAGATTTCAGCGGTCTCCTCGTCGAGGAGAACGCCTCGGACGACTGTCCTTCCGATTTCTATCCCCAAGATGTCTTGGCTGGCAGCGCCGGCGCCGTCCATCGGACCGCCTTCCCTTCAGTCCTCGCGACCGGAGGATGGTTCGTGCAGCACAAACAAGCATAAAGGGAAACAAGCGGACTTCGAACGAATTGGCTCCTTGCTCTATACCAACAAGCGATATTGTGATTGACCGATGGAGATTCGCCCAGCTACCGCCGCAGATGCAGAGGCGCTCTGCCGGATCTACAACCGCGAGGTAACCGAGACAACATCGACCCTCGACCTCGTGCCACGCTCAGTTCACGAGCAGCGAGAGTGGATAAAAGATCGATCCGGCGGCTTGGCGGTCGTCGTCGCCGAGATCGACGATGCGGTCGTCGGATTCGGGAGTATTAGCTTCTATAGGAACCGGCCCGGATACCGGACTTCGGTTGAGGATTCGGTATACGTGCATCGAGAGCATCACGGCAAGGGTGTCGGCTCGGGGCTGCTCGGCGAACTACTCGACGTTGCCGGAAGCCACGGTTTCCACGCCATTTTCGCCAGAATCGTCGGTCCTCAGCCGGCCAGCGTCGCCCTCCACGAACGACACGGATTTACACCGGTTGGCACCGAACGCGAGGTCGCACGAAAGTTCGGCCGCTGGCACGACGTGGCCGTGCTGCAAAGACTGCTCTGAAGCAAAACTGTGCAGGCATCGGCGGCACGTGACGCCACCGATGCCTGCAGAGTGTGGGCCGAGTAGGATTTGAACCTACGTAGGCGAAGCCGTCGGATTTACAGTCCGATCCCTTTGGCCACTCGGGCACCGACCCAGAAGCATCGATGGTACCGGAAACCGCTCCGACCCACGACGATTTCCCGCCGTCGGTCCCACATGTAGCAAACCGCCGGCCGACGCCTCTCTCCTGATGAGGATCGGGCCACGATCCTCCCCCGGTTTCGTCCACCGGTTCCGTCTACCGGTCGAGGAGTTTGTGCACGTGCCGCATTTGCCAACCGATCGAAACGGATCGGTATCCCACCTGAGCACCGTCGGTTACTGCGAGTCCCACCTCTCGATCCGGCTCCTTGGTTCGTTCGAGCTGACGAACGACGGCATGCCGATCGAGACACCGGTCTCGGTCCAAAAACTTTTGGCCCTACTGGCCATCGAACACCGCCCAATCGCCCGCCAACAAGCATCCGGTGTGCTCTGGCCCGAAAAGACCGAATCCCGAGCTGGAGCGAACCTCCGGTCGACCCTGTGGCGACTCAAACAACTGGTAGGCGACGGCGTTGTCGATTGCGCCGCCGGACGCCTTTGCCTGTCGACAGACGTCGCGGTCGACATCCACCAAATCCGACCGACCACCGCCGGGCCACCCACCGGCCCATTTGTCTCTTCAGCCACCGCGGCCCTCACCGCCAGCTTGCCGATCAAGGTCGAACTGCTAAGCGACTGGTATGACGAGTGGGTGGTGGTCGAGCGAGAACGGGTCAGGCAACAAACACTTCGGGCATTGGAGACAGCGGTTGCTGAGCTCTGCCGGATCGATCGTTTCGCCGAAGCCATCGAAGTTGGGGCGGCCGCGGTGAAACTGGCACCGCTGCGCGAGTCGGCCCACCGGGCCGTGATGCTGGTCCACCTCACCGAAGGAAACTACGCCGAGGCCGTCCGACAGTACGAAATCTGTGCCACCGCCTTGTCCGAGGCCTTCGGAATCGCTCCATCCGATCGCCTCACCGCACTCCTCAGCCGGTTCCGCAATCCGACTACCGATACCGGCTGACCTCGAAAGTTCACCGGACCGACCACGCTAGAATCGCCGAATGCCGAGCTTTGACGTGGTCTCCCAAATCGACATGCAAGAGGTCCGAAACGCAGTAGACCAGGCTGCCCGTGAGGTCGGAAACCGGTACGACTTCAAGGACAGCAACTCCACCATCGAACTGAACGAGAAGGAGATGTCGATCCAGATGGAGACGGCCAGCCACGACCGGATGACAGCATTCCAGCAGGTGTTCGAGGAGAAGCTGGTCAAACGCAAGATCTCGTTGAAATCGGTGGACTTCGGCGACGCGGAAGACGCTGCCGGGGGCCGGGCCAGAGTTGCCGTGTCGCTCAAGGCCGGCATCTCATCCGATCTCGCGAAGAAGATCAACACCCACATCAAGAATCTGAAACTCAAAGGCGTCCAGTCGCAGACCCAGGGCGACCAAGTCCGGGTCACCGGCAAGAAGCGAGACGCCTTGCAGGATGTCATCGCCTCGCTGAAGGAAACCGAATTCGACGTGCCCCTTCAGTACGAGAACTTCCGAGACTGAACCCGGCCTCAGATCCCGGGAATCGGAACCTCGGCGGTCACCATCTCGTCGACGGCAAACGGCGGTTCTCCCCCAAACGAGGCCTCATACAGTTCGGTCCACGTACCGTCGGCGAGCATGACCGCCAGACGCTCATCGATCTCGGCTAAGAACGTGTCCTGCTCTTCGGCGACCGCTACCGACCACGGCGTGGCGTCACCTCGCCGACCAACCGACGACACTGTGCCTTCCGGCATGATGTACGGCCACGTCCCGGCAATGGCATCGAGTTCGCCGTTGACATACCGCTGCTGAGCGAGTCCGAGCTGTTCGAAGGTCTCAAAACGTTCGTCGGAAAGGTCGAGCTCAAGCCGGCACTCCGTCGAACAAAACGCGGCGATGACTCCGCCGCTGTCGATCGGATCGGTTGGACACGACGAGCCGACGGTAATGGCCGGAAACTCCAGGAAGTACGCCGTCGAGAAGATCATCTCAAAGTCGAGCCTGGACTCAAACGGTGCGAAGTTATACAGCAACATGTCAGCCTCGCCAGAGGCCAACACGTCGTAGCGGCTATCCCGACTTTGGGGACGGAAATGGATGCCCAAGCTGTCGTCGGGGAACAACCGACCAACGAGCTCGACCGCGATGGCCCGATCGAAGTCATCAACGTATGGGATGTCGGTGTCACGGACGGCGACATGGACCACGCCACGGTCCCGAATGGAATCGGCGAATGCCGACATCGCCGGCTCGCTGTTCGATGCCGCGGCCGACGGCCCCAGAGGAGTGGATGTGGCCGTTGCCCCGGCCGCCGGCATCTCGGCACAGGGGACAAGGGGCTCAGCCGGACCGGACGCATCATCCGGAGCCAGATCGGACTCGGCGGTTGTGTCGTCCGGACCAACCGCTGTATCGGTTGATTCCGTCATCGTGTCCGAGGTCTCACCAGCATCGCCCGAGTCCTGCGACTCGGATTCCGATCCGGTAGTCGTCGGCTCCGCCAACGTCGTCGGGGCCTCGGGGTCAGGGCTCGTTAGCCCGGCGCCAGCTCCCTCATCGGCGGTCGGAGCGATCGCCGACTCAGCGCTGGGACCAAACCCGCACGCCGTCAACGAGAAGACAAACGCCAAGCCGATGCCCAGCGATGCCGATACGGGATGGCATCGGGTCACGGCCGGGTCGTCGGACCACCGTCGTCTCAAAAATCGATCTACACACACCAGCACTATGGCGAACGTACACGACAGCGTTGTCGATTACGTCGCGGCCCGACCCGGCCGTGGCACGACCCGACGATGCCATTCGACACGTCACCGATTCAAGCCTCGTCGGTCTTCGACCGAAACCTACGACGGACGGCCCGAGACGGGTCGAGAAAGAGCGGGTGCAATGAGGAAGACAGCTTTAGTGATGCTGGGCGTGATAGCGCTCTTGGTGTCGGCTTGCGGCTCGGACGCCACCGACACCATCACCGATGCCTCACCGACCGAGGACGGCGACGCGGTAACCGTCGACGAGCCGAACCCAACCGAGGACGACACAACCACTCCAGAGTCGACGGTGGTTGACGATGAGGTCGCCGTCGCCGAAGAGGCTGCACAAGACGCAGGTTCGGCTACCGCACCGGTAACGAACGGCACGGCGACCCTACGTTCAAGCGTGTTGGCCCGGACGGTTGACGGCTCGGAAACCGCTATCACTTCGGCCCGTTTCGAAGGCAAGATCGACATGGTTGGAACAGCCGATAGCGAACTGCCGGGGCCCGTCTCCCTCAGCTTTGCCGGCGCATACGATCTACCGAATGACGCATCGGAAGTGTCGGTCGACTTTAGCGGCATGCTCGCCGCCATCGAAGCCGGTGACGAGTCGGGTGAGGCCGCCATCTTTAGTTCGTTCTTTGAGGATCCGCTCGAGATGATCACCATCGGGGAGACCTCCTGGACAAAGTGGGGTCTGATCTCGGCATTCACCGGAACCGACGGCCAATGGCTCGAAGCACCAGCCGACGAATCCGATGACCTGACCTCTGAGTTCGGGTTCGGGGCCACCGGTTCTCCCACCGAACTACTCGATATTCTGGCCGAGGCGAACGCCGAATTAGAAGAGCTGGGGACCGAAGACCTGCGAGGCGTCAGCACCACCCACATCCGGGCGTTGGTCGATGGCGAAGGCCTCGCCGCCACCATGTCCGCCGATGAGCGGGCCGCGTTCGAGGAGCAGCTCGGCACCACTCCGGAAGCCAAGTTTCCTATGGATTTCTGGATAGACGGCGACGGTCTTTTGCACCGGTACATGATCGACCTGTCCGACCCCGAACTGTTGGCCGCCAGCGGCGACGGCGACGAAATCGAGAGTCTCACCATGACCTTTGACATGTGGGATCACGGCACCGACCTCGGAATCACGCCACCTCCCGCCGATCAAGTGGTCACCGAAGAAGATATCGAACTCAACTTCTCCGGTGAGTTCGAGGGCTAACCAACTCGCCAGCCTGACCCCGAGGCGCCGCGTTCGTGGCGTCCGGGTTCGGGCCGGTCAGGTTCTACCGCTCAGCCCTCGTCATCACCAGCGACGGCAGCCCGATCGGCGATCTCGGCCACAACCCCCGGATCGGCCAATGTCGTGGTATCGCCAAGCTGTCGACCGTCGGCGACGTCCCGTAGCAGCCGACGCATGATCTTGCCCGACCGGGTCTTGGGAAGGTCGGGCACGATGACCACCGTCTTTGGCCGAGCGATCTTTCCCAACTTTACACCGACGTGTTCTCTGATCTGATCGCCGAGTTCGTGACCTGGCTCGTTGCCACCCCGCAAGATCACGTAGCCGATAATGGCTTGGCCGGTCATTTCGTCGTTGGCCCCGACGACAGCGGCTTCGGCCACCGCCGAATGGTCGACGAGGGCCGACTCAACCTCGGTGGTCGAGATCCGGTGGCCCGATACGTTCATCACATCATCAACACGTCCAAGTAGCCAGAGATACCCATCATCGTCGAGTTTCGCTCCATCGCCGGCGAAGTAGCGGCCCTCGAACCGAGACCAATACGTCTCCTTGTAGCGTTCATCGTCGCCCCAGATGCCTCGCAGCATCGATGGCCAGGGGTGGGTGATGGTGAGGTAGCCACCCCCGCTCGCCACCGGATTGCCATCATCATCAACCAACTCGGCGAACACCCCAGGGATCGGATGGCAGGCCGACCCCGGTTTGGTGGTGGTGACACCGGGCAGTGGAGTAATCATGTTGCTGCCGGTCTCGGTTTGCCACCAGGTATCCACGATCGGAGTCTGGCCACCGCCGATGTGTTCGTGGTACCACATCCAAGCCTCCGGATTGATCGGCTCACCGACCGTGCCGAGTACGCGGATGCTCGACAAGTCGTGCTTCGCCGGCTCCTGAGACCCCCATTTCATGAACATACGGATCGCCGTCGGTGCGGTGTAGAGCTGGGTGACCCCGTACCGTTCGACGATGTCCCACAGCCGATCCTGGGCCGGCGTATCCGGTGTTCCCTCGTACATGACCGACGTGACACCATTACTCAGCGGCCCATAGACGATATAGCTGTGGCCGGTCACCCAACCGATATCGGCGGCGCACCAATAGATGTCGGTCTCCGGTTTGATATCGAACACATACTTGTGGGTGAACGCCACCTGAGTCAGGTAGCCACCGGTGGTGTGCATGATGCCCTTCGGCTTCGCCGTAGTCCCGGAGGTATACAGGATGTAGAGCAACTGTTCGGCATCCATCGGTTCGGCCGGACAGTCAGCCGATGCCTCAGCCATCACGTCGTGCCACCACAGATCGCGGCCGTCGACCATGTCGGGGTCGAGATCGCAACGATTGGCCACGATGACCGTCTCCACCGACGCTGCACCGGATTCGAGAGCGGCATCAACGGTTGGTTTGAGCGGGGCCGCTGCCCCCTTCCGATACCCGCCGTCGGCGGTGATGATCATGCGAGCACTCGCATCGTCACAACGATCGGCGATGGCATCGGCCGAGAAGCCACCGAAAACCACTGAATGGGCAACGCCGATCCGAGCGCACGCCAACATGGCGATCGGGAGTTCGAGAATCATCGGCATGTATATGGCGACCCGATCCCCTTTCTCAAGCCCCTGAGCTTTGAGCACGTTGGCAAACTTGCATACTTCGGTCAACAGTTCGGCGTAGGTGACCGAACGGGTGTCGCCCGGCTCACCTTCCCAGTGATATGCAACCTTGTCGCCACGGCCGGCTTCGACGTGACGATCAAGGCAATTGGCGGTGATGTTCAGCTCACCCCCTACGAACCACTTGGCGTACGGCAACTCCCATTCAAGGGTGGTGTGGAAGTCGGTCGACCATGACACCAACTCCCGAGCCTGGCCGGCCCAAAACGCCGCATAGTCTGCTTCAGCCTCGTCGTACATGGCGCGGTCGGCGACGTTAGCGTTTGCCGCAAACTCCGGCCGCGGCGGGAACTTCCGATCCTCGACCTCGTACACCCCAATAGTTTCCGACATCCGACTGTGCTCCTCTGTTAACCATGCGTCGGTGTGCGATCCTACTTCGGCAGCCGAGCCCCGTCATTAGAGCGGCAGCTGAACGGTGTCGCCCGTGCCACGAGCGGTTGCCCCACCGGCCCAGACGGTCGGTGGGGACGGTCGTCGCCGCGTGATCTCCGTTCCATCAGCTATGGCAGGTTGTAGGTGGTGCGCAGCCCAGCGACCAGAGTCTCTAACCCGAACTCAAACATGTCGTCGGCCTCTAGCCGCTGGTTCTCGTAAACGAACGCCCGAAGGTCGGCCGGAAGCGCATCAACCTGGATACCGATCTCCACCTTCACTTTGAGAAGCAACCCGGTTTCAGAAGCAACGTGACCCAGCACAAACGACACCGCGGTCCGGAACGCCATCAGCGAATGAGCCGGGCTGAGGCCGACGTTGACAAACCGTTGGTACCCCCAATACAACCGTGCCACCGACTTCGGAGAAGATGCCGGCCGGGATGCAAACAGTTCCGGCGCCGCCTGGTGCGCGGTCAAAACGGAATGGAGCGAGCGGGCACCAGCCCGAACCCCCGCTTCCCAATCCTCAGGTGGCAGATCGGTCGGCACCACGATCTCGTCGTAAAGCTGGTCGAGGATGGCGTCGAGCAAGTCGTCCTTGCTCTCGACATAGTGGTACAGCGACATGGCTTCGACGCCGAGCTCAGCTCCCAGCTTTCGCATCGACAGACCTCGCAACCCGTGCGCGTCGGTGAACGACAGCGCTGTCCTGGCGACTAACTCTCGGGTCAGCCCGCGGCGATCGGCCAACGTCATGGCAATGTCTATCCTCCAAGCACACCCTATATGGACCAGAGGCCGACAAGCCAGCGTCCCAGCCCGTTCGGATCCAACAACGCCTCGGCCTCTCCGATCCGGCTTCGCATGCGGAGCGCGGCCACATCGGGAGCGTGAGCGTTCGCCGCCCAGTGATCTCGCCCTTCGGTGACGAGGTCATCAATCCCCCACCGTCGAAGAACGTCAGCTTGCCGTTCCAGCCCATCGGTCGGAGGTGGCAGTTGGTCCCACGGGACATCGCAGGTGATGTCCCATCTCCCGGGTTCGAACAGTGGATCGTCGCCCCGTTCATGCTGTCGATAGGTACGTATCCATCCGCCCCGCCGTGCCAGCTCGCTCGTCGTCGGTGCGCCATAGTCGAATAGGCACAGTCGGGCCGGGCGCCGCTCGAGGACGTCGGTCACGAATCGGGCCGCCAGTTCGACGTACGGCGCCCGACAACCGATGGGGATGTCCACGTCGAGTTCGACCGGTCGGCGCTCCTCGCGTCCGTCGGTCACGTATATCTCGTGCAGTCCAGCCTCGGTGTGTTCAACGACGCGGAATGGCAGATTGTCGAGCAACTCGTTGGCCAACACGATCGCTCCGTCGAGTCGAGATGGCAACGCGGCGATGTCGGCCCCAGCACCGGCGATGTCCACCCCGATCAACTTCCACGGTCTGTCCGGCTTTGCGGCCGCTATCGAGCGCAGTAGCCGGCCGGGGCCGCAGCCGACGTCGTACACGACGAGCGGATCGGGGCGGCCGAGCTCTTCCCACCAGCCGTCGATGGCCTGGGCCACCACCGCCCCGAAGAGCGGGCCAACCTCAGGGCTGGTTATGAAGTCGCCGTTTCGGCCGCCGGCTTGGCCATGGACCGAATAGAACCCATCTGCGCCGTACAGACAACGCTCAACGTATCGATCGAACCGTTCGGCGCCACGAGCCGGCGGTTCATCACCCATGATGATCTACGGCCCGGCGGTTGCGACTTCTGTGAAGTCGGTCAGGTCGGGAACCAACGGGCTGACGCCACTTATAACAGTCACGATCACCGTCACGCCGAGGGCGAAGATGAGTGCCGACGGTACCCGGATCGGCGAGTAGTCATCATCAGGGGCGGGCATGAACCACATGAACTTGGCCACGTTGAGGTAGTAGAAGGCGGCGACAACCGAGTTGATCGAGGCGATAACGGCCAGACCAACCCCCCACCCTGTGCGTCCTTCGATAAGAGCATTGAAGACCTGAAATTTGGCCAACCAGCCACCCATCGGAGGAATGCCGGTGAGCGAAAACAGGAAGACGGTCATCGTCACCGTCACCCCGGGGGCGTACCGGAACAGTCCACCGAAGCTCTCTATCTCTCCCGATCGGGTCTTCCGGGCGGCCACGATTACAACGGCGAATGCCCCGAGGTTCATGGCGGCGTATATCACCAAATAGGTGACAATCGATTCTCGCACCAGCTCCGGCGAGGTGCTGTACACCGCGAGCGGAGCCATCATGTACCCAGCTTGAGCGATACCCGAATAGGCGAGCATCCGCACGACGTTCGTCTGACGCAGTGCGATCAGGTTTCCCACCGTCATCGTCAGCGCAGCCAAGATCCACATCAGTGGCTCAACGATCGAGGGGACTTCCCGAAGACCGTCGAGCACGATCGTGACCAAACCGACGAAACCCGCCGCCTTGGAGGCGACAGCCAAGAAGGCGGTCAACGGTGTTGGCGCGCCCTCGTAGGTGTCCGGAGCCCACGTGTGGAAGGGAACGGCTGAGACCTTGAAGGCGAATCCGATGATGGTGAACAACGTCCCGATGACGATGAACGGGCTGACGCCATCAGCGTCACCAGCCAGTGACTCCCCGATCACCGACAGCCTCGTATCACCGGCGGCGCCGTAGAGCATCGACATGCCGTAGAGCAGGATCCCCGAAGCGAAGACCCCCATGAGCATGTACTTCAGACCTGCCTCGTTCGACTTGAGGTCACGTTTGCGCCACGCCGCCATCAGATAGGCAGGGATCGAAACCAGTTCGAGGGCAATGAAGATCGAAACCAGATCGCGGGCTGAGGTCATGACCAGCATGCCGAGCACCGAGGCGGCAATCAGCTGATAAAACTCGCTGTCGTGGTAGTCGCCTTCGGCCATGTAGTTCGTACTCAGCAGGACGATGACGTAACCGCTGAGCAGGAAGAGCCCTTTGAGTACCAGCGCGTAGTTGTCGACAACATACGCCCCATCGAACAACACCCGAGGGAGGTCACCATCGAGATCCCAAAGGGTCAATACCGGAATCATGGCGAGAAGGAACCCGATGCCGGTCAGCGACGGCATAAATCGCCTGGTCCGTTCAAGACCGATGATGTCGATCACGGTGACCAGCGCGCCCCACCCGAGAACGATCAGCTCGGGGGCAAACGCGTGCCAGTCGATCGCAGGGCGAACGAATTCGGCCGTGTCGGCCGTAGTGGTAGCGAGGAGCCCGGCGACGATTGAACCCACGTCAGCGCCCCAAAGCGTTGACGGCATCGCCAACCATCGAGGCCGGCGTGTTTGTCACATCGAAGATAAGGCTGGGGAGAAACCCGAGTACGACGATGAGCACCAACATCGGTGCCCACGCCAACCACTCCGTGAACACCATGTCGTGAACCTCCGGATCATCGACGAACTCCTCAGAGGGTGTCCCAAATGCGGTGCGCTGCAGGAGCCAAAGCAGGTAGGCAGCGGCCAGCACCGTACCGATGGCGGCGACCACCATGTACACCCGGAACAGGGTGTCAGACAGACCGGGGGCAGGATCGTACGAGGCCAGGATGGCCGGGAACTCACCCCAGAACCCGGCGAGGCCGGGCAGCCCGAGCGAGGCCATCGTCGTAATGCCAAGGATCCAACCCATCCGAGGAGCTTGGATCAGCAGCCCACCAAGCCGCTTGATTTCGAGGGTGTGATACCGCTCTTTTACCGAGCCAGCGATAAAGAACAACATCCCGGTGATGAGACCATGGGCCACCATGCCGAAGATGGCTGCGTTGATCCCGAAGTCGGTCAACGTGGCAATACCGAGCATCACGTAGCCCATATGGGCTACCGAAGAAAAGGCGATCAGCCGCTTCATGTCGGTCTGGGCCAAACAACCGAGGGCGCCGTAAATGATCCCGATGACGGCCAACAAGCCGATCCAAGGGGCCCACTCCAACGCCGCCTCCGGCAAGATCGGGATGGCGATACGGATGAACCCGTAGGTTCCCAGTTTGAGCAACACGGCGGCCAAAAGCACCGAACCCTGCGTCGGCGCTTGGGTGTGGGCGTCCGGCAGCCAGGTGTGGAACGGGAACATCGGGACCTTGATCCCGAATCCCATGAACATGCCCCCGAAGATCAGCACCTGGGTGGTCAGCGAGATGTCGCCTTCCGCCACTCGTTCCGCTAGGCCGACGATGTTGAAGGTCTCCGAACCGGTGACCCGAAACAACGCCAGAAAGCTGACGAGCATGAGCGCCGACCCGAACAGCGTGTAAAGAAAGAACTTGATGGCGGCGTACAGCCGCTGCTCGCCGCCCCACACACCGATCATGAAGTACATCGGCAGCAATACCACTTCGAAGAACACGAAGAACAACACGAGATCTCGAGCGACGAACGTGCCGAGCATCCCTGTGTGCAGAACCAGTATCAGAATCAGGAACGCCTTGGCGTTGCCCGGGGCCGGGATGTGGTTCCAGCTGTAGATGAGGACGAGCGGAACGACGAGCAAGGTGAGCGCCAACAGCGGCAACGACATGCCGTCGATCCCGACCGCGTAGCGAGCGGTGATGACCTCAATCCATCGGTGGTCGACCGCGAACTGCATCGTGCCAGAGTCGTCGTAGTCGAAGTTCCACAACATGAGCACACCGACCACGGCCGATCCGATCGATGCCGCCAGTGCGAGCCAGCGTTGCAGACTCTCTTCCTTTTGAGGGACAGCCATCATCAGCGCCACCCCGACGAGGGGGAGGAACACCATGGCGGTAATACCCCACGTATCCAAGAATTCCTGCATGAAGCTGGTCCTTACCCTTACCCCTAGACAGCGAAGATGAAGATCGCAGCAAGTACTGCTGCGGCGCCAAACATGAGTGTTGCGTATTCCCGCACCTGACCGGACTGGATCCGCCGCAGGATCCCACCGGACGATGCGGCCGTTCGACCTGACGCGTTGACCGCGCCGTCGACCACAGCCTGGTCGAAGAATCGATAGACGAGCTGGCCGGCGCCGACCGACAACCGACCGGCGGTGTTCACGATGCCATCGAGAACGTTCTGGTTAATCCAGTTGGCCAGCCGTGCCACCGGGCCTTTGGTCGCCCCGGCGATGATCCCGGTATAGAGGTGATCGAGGTAGTACTTCTCGACCAGCAGTCGATGCCCGGCACCGACGACGGCGTTGCGTGAGGCGATACCGTTCGGATACTCGGTTGCCTTCGGGTCGATTCGATACAAGCGTTGGTAGTACTGCCAAACGGCAAGACCGGCGGTGATTCCCAGCCCGGTGGCGATAATGGCCAATGCCAAACTTGGTTTGGCGTGAGTGAAGTCGTTTTCTTCCCCGACAAACGATGCAACACCTTCGGGCTCGACCCAATCCTCGAACCGGTGGGCCCAGCCTTCCGGTAGTCGCAGTGCTTTCACGAACCCGCTCGGCATGTTGAGGAACCCGACAACGACGGCCATCGAGGCCAGGATGATCAGCGGGACCGTGATCCGAGGACCGGACTCATGAGGCTTCTCGTGACCTCGGTAGTCTCCGAAGAAGGTCAACCAGATGACCCGTGTCATGTAGGCTGCGGTCATCGCCGCGGTCATCATCCCGAAGATGAAGGGGATGGTGTACGTCCCATTGCCCCCGGTTCCCGGAAACACCCCGGCGCCAACCAGGATCTCGTCTTTCGACCAGAATCCGGCCAGCGGTGGAATACCGGCCAGGGCGCCGGTACCGATGATGAACGTCCAGAACGTGATCGGCATGTGCTTGCGCAGGCCGCCCATGTCGGCTTTCATGTCGAAGCTGTGGTGACAGGCGTGGCTGACCGAACCGGCCCCGAGGAACAGGCACGCCTTGAAGAATGCGTGGGTGAAAAGATGGAACATCCCAGCGGTGTACGCCCCGACGCCGAGCGCCAGAACCATGTAGCCGAGCTGTGACACCGTCGAGTAGGCCAACACCTTTTTGATATCTCGCTGGACGAAGGCCAAGGCTCCGCCCCCGACGGTGGTCAGACCGCCGATGAACGCCATGGCGTTCAAACTGGACCCGGCGATGGCGAACCCTTCGAAGAACACCGGGTACAACCGGCCGATCATGTAGACGCCGGCGACGACCATCGTGGCGGCATGGATAAGGGCCGAAACCGGAGTCGGCCCGGCCATGGCGTCGGGGAGCCAGGTATGCAGAATGAACTGGCCGGATTTCGACATGACGGCGGCCATGAGGCACAGGGCGGCGATGGTCAACGTCCCGGTTGGGATCTCACCGGACACCGCCATCTCGTTGATGGTCACAATGTCGAACGACCGGTCGGCGGCGAAGTACAGGATGATCATCCCGACCATCAACCCGACGTCGCCGACCCGGTTGGTGAGAAAGGCCTTGAGGGCGGCATCGGAGTTCGGTTTCTCTTCCCACCAATGTCCGATGAGGGCAAAGGAGCAGACGCCGACCAGCTCCCAGCCGACGATCAGCTGCAGGGTGCTCGAAGACAGCACCATGAACAGCATCGCCGAGGTGAACAGCGAAAGGAAGGCGAAGTAGTGGGTGTAGCGCCGGTCGCCGTGCACGTAGTCGGTGGAGAACACGTGAACGAGTAGCGAAACCAACGTGACGACGAACAGCAGCATGACCGACTGCCCGTCGACCAATGTCCCTATCGAGATACCGAAACCGGAACTCGCCCCGTCCGATTCGGTGGCGACCGAATCTTCGGCTCCGAGCGTGACCTGGTTTGCGTCGGTGCCGATCCCGAACCACTCGACGTCGGTAACGATCGGAGCGCCCCGAGGCCCACCGCCGTGCCCGTCGCCTTCTTCCTCCGCGGTGAGAACCACCGGCAGGGCGCCGTCGGATCCGTCGACCCGTAGCACCGCGGCCTCTTCGCTATGGCTCTCGTCGCCTCCCTCGGCGTTGTCGATGTCACCGATCCAGGTGAACGTCGCTATCAGAGCAAGCACGAAGGCGGCACCGACCGCGGCGATGCCAACCTCGGCTCCCTTGTAGGGCAGCCGCTTCCCGAAAAACAGGATCACCAAAAACGACGCCGCCGGCAGCGCCGGGACCAGCCATACATTCTCGAAAATCCAGGGAATTGTTTCCTCTGCGCCAAACACGGAGTTCTCCAGCCTTCGTTCGGGTCAGCCCTTGAGCCGGTCGGCGAGCGCCGGCCGGTGTCCGGCGCGTCGAGTTCGAAGTGGTAACGCGGTTCGCATGGGCATCAGCCTTTCAGCAGATTGGCTTCGGCGACGTCGATACTCCGACGGTTGCGGTAGATCAGAAGCACGATGGCCAAACCGACACCGACCTCAGCAGCGGCGACGGCAATCACAAACAACGCGAATACCTGACCACCGATGTCTCCCCGGTAAGCCCCAAAGGCCACCAGGTTGATGTTGACCGCGTTGAGGATCAGCTCGATCGACATGAGTACCAGCACGCCGTTCTTGCGAACCAACACGCCATAGATACCAATACAAAATAAGGCCGCGGCCAGGAAGAGAAACTGATTCAAAAACATGAGTGACCTCCTCCTAGTCCCGTCTCGCCACTACAACCGCACCGATGAGGGCCGCCAACAGCAGGACTGAGAGCGCCTCGAACGGCACGATATAGGTACTGAAGATGCTGTCGGACACTTCCTGGGTGCGCTGCGGGGTTTGATCAACCGGAAGCTTGTCCGTTCCAAAGGCTTCCCACAACGAATAGCTCATGACGGCCAACATGCCGGCCGCCACCAGTGCCCCCAACCAACGCTGCTGGTAATCGAGTTCAGATTCGTGACCGATCTTTGCCCTGGTCAACATGACGCCGAACAACAACAGCACCATGATCGCCCCGAGGTACACAAGGATTTGGGTAGCGGCGGCAAATTCGGCACCCAGAATGATGTACGTCCCGGCGACAGCGGACAGAACGACAAGCAGATACAGCGCGGCGTGAACGACGTTCTTGGTCGTCACCATCCGCAAGGCAGCGACAATGGCGACCACGGCCATCGCATAAAAGAACCCGTTCGCCACCCACTCCCCGGTTCCGGTCAACGCCACGTCGGCGGTGACCGCTGCCGTTTGGGACGACAACATCGCTGTCGCGAACATCACGGCCGCGGCACCTTCTTTGTTTTCGCTTCCGAGCCCGCCTCGTAGCTCTCAAAGTCCGGAACGGTCTCCATCCATTGGCCAAGGCGGGTCTTGTCGTGGAGCAGGTCGGCGATACGCGGTTCGGAGTACTCGTAGTCCGGGCTCCAGAACAGCGCCTCGAATGGGCACACCTCGACACAGATGCCGCAGTACATACAGAGCCCGTAGTCGATATCGAACCGATCGAGCTTGTTGACCGACCGCGGTTTACCACCCGCTCGACGGGGTGGAGCCAGTGTCTTGTGGCCCTCTATGTAGATGCACCAATCCGGGCATTCCCGGGAGCACAACATACAGGCGGTGCAATTCTCCTCGTGGAGGGCGATCACACCCCTGGACCGTGGGGCCGGACTCTCCTTGACGTGGGGGTACTGAACCGTGTCAGAACCCTTGACCACCGTTTTAGTGATCTCCTTGAATGTGACACCGAGGCCTTTGACGAGGCCGGGGACGAGCGCCATCTAAAACACCACCTTGAGCAATCCGGTCACTGCGATGTTGGCCAATGCCAGTGGGATGAGGAATTTCCAGGCAAAACTCTGGAGTTGGTCCTCGCGGAACCGTGGGTATGTGAAGCGAACCCAGTAGATGACGAACGTCAGCAGCAACATCTTGCCACCCATCACCGCCGGTCCGACCAGGTTCATCCACGGAGAAAAGTTCCCGTCGGCAAACAGCGCGTCGGCTACGAATGGTGGAAGTGACCACCCTCCGAGGAACAGCGAAGCAGCCAAGAATGCGAAGATGTTGGCGGTAGCGAACTCGCCGATAAAGAACATCAGGAACCGAAAACCGGAGTATTCGGTCATGTACCCGGCAACCAGTTCGGACTCGGCGATTGGCATATCGAACGGGCTCTGGGTCAATTCGGCTTGAACGGCAACCATGAAGATAAAGAAGCCCACGAGCTGGGTGAGGAAGAACGGGTTACCCACCCCTCCCCATCCGAAGATTTCTCCTTCGGCTTGGGAGGTCACGATGCCTTGCACGCTCAACGTTCCGGCCTGAATGACGACACCGACGACCGCCAACACCAGGGGAAGTTCGTATGCGATAAGTTGCCCGGCAGCCCGAAGCCCGCCGAGCAGCGAGTACTTCGATGCGCTCGCCCACCCCGCCATCAAAATGCCGATGACCGATACCGAGGAGACAGCCAGAGCAAAGAAGATGCCGGTGTCGAAATCGGCGAACACCGCATCGGGGCCGAACGGCACGACGAGGACGAGCAAGAAGGTGCTGATCAGCACCACATAGGGTGCAGCCTTGAACACGAAGACATCGGCCTGAGCCGGGATGATGTCTTCTTTTTGCACGTTTTTGCCTAACTCGGCAACCAGCTGCAGCGTTCCGTATGGGCCAGCTTCCATCGGGCCGAGTCGGCTCTGCATGAAACTGACCATCTTGAACAAATACAGATAGACGGTGCCGCCGGCCGGAAGTAGAACGGCGACAAAGGCCATCAGCAGTCGGAAACCGGATGTTTGCCAGTAGGCGAATTCCGCGCCGAACAGAGTTCCCACCATGGTGCTCATCGAATCCTCACCGATCGATATCTCCCAGGATGAAATACAACGAAGCCAGGATCGTGATCACGTCCGGCACATATGCTCCCTTGAGCAACCAAGGGGTAATCGACATATTCGAGAAGCTGGCCGACCGGATCTTGACCCGGAACGGCTCAAGGCCTCCCTGGGAGATGATGTAGTAGCCCATCACCCCGAGCGGGTTCTCGGTGGCCACATAGGCCTCACCGGCGGGCACCTTAATGATACGAGGGACCTTGGCCATGATCGGTCCGGACGGCAAACCATCGAGCAGTTGCTCAACGATCCGGCACGACTCTCGGACCTCCTGGAGTCGCACCCAGTACCGGGCGAAGGAATCGCCGTCGGGGTGGGTCCAGACCTTCCAGTCGACCTCGTTGTAGGCCAGTCCCTGGCCTTGCCCGACCGGGGAATCTCGGCGAAGGTCCCAGTCGACACCGGAACCCCGAATGTTGGCCCCGGACAGTCCATAGGACAGCCCGACGTCGGCGGGGATGACCCCGATGCCCCGGGTTCGGGCCTCGAAAATTTCGTTGCCGACCAGCAGATCTTCCATCTGGTCGCAGAAGTCGCGTATCTCGCCGAGAGCCACTTTGGTGTCGGCGATCCACCCGGCCGGAAGGTCGTCTTTTAGACCACCGATTCGATCGAAGTTCGGGTGGAACCGACCGCCGGTCACCGCCTCGATCTGGTTGACGATGTACTCGCGGTCACGGAAGGCGTAGAACACCGGGGTTACCGCCCCGAGCTGCACTCCCATGTCTCCCAGAAACAACGTGAGGTTCGCGATACGGGCCAATTCGAACAGGACGGTGCGGATCCAACGAGCACGCGGTGGCGCTTCGATCTCCATCAGCTGTTCGGCACCGAGGATGAACGGCACCTCGTTTGCGAAGCTTCCGAGCCAGTCGATGCGGTTGATCAGCGTGGTGACCTGAGGGTAGGTCCGCACCTCGGACAGCTTTTCGTAGCCGCGGTGCATGTACCCCATCATCGGGTCGGCCGCTATCACCTGCTCGCCGTCCAGTTGGACAACGATCCGAAGGGTGCCATGGGTCGCCGGGTGCTGGGGCCCGATGTTGAGGTTCATGCCCTCAGCTTCAAGCTCAACGTTTACCCGAGCGTCGGCGGCCTGGGCCGCTATGTACGCCATCTGACGACGATCAGCGAGATCGGTCACGAGCCACCTGGCCCTTCGGTTCCGACGCCTTTGACGTCTGGGGGCGCCGTCGGATCCGGCGAGCCGGTTGTCGGTTCGCCCTCCTCGGCCTCGGGCATGGGCTCGACGTCGACGATGCCTGGCCACGGCTTCACCAAGCGAGCCATCAAGGGGTAATCCTTGCGCATCGGGTGGCCTTCGAAATCGGTTGGCAAATAGAGGTTCCGCAATCCCGGATGCCCGGCAAAAGTAATGCCGAACATCTCGTTCGCCTCTCGCTCGTGCCAATCGGCGCCAGGGTATGAGCCGGTCCACGTCCCCACGGTGAGATCGTCGCCGAGATCGGCTTTTACGGTAAGACCGATGCCGGTCGTGAGGCTGTATACCCGAGCGAAGACCTGAAACCGGGTATCGCCGCCGGTGAATCCATTCGCACCGGTAACCGGACCTGCCGCCTCGGCGTCATCGCCGTCGCCGGTGTCGTCGGTGTCGACCTCATCCACCACCGCGCCATGGCTTCGACCAAACGGAGACGGAAGCCAATCGATGGCTGAAAGCCACTCGAAGAAACGAAACCGCTGTCGGTTCCGCAGGTAGTCGGCTGCGTCGCCCCATGCCGCTGTGTCGAGCCGGATCCAGAGATCGCGGCCTGGTACCCGGTGGCTGGCCACCAGGGCATCGCCAAGTTCGGCACTCAACGCGTCGAGTAGCGAATCTCGGGCCTGATCGACCGGGGTTTCCTCGGTTGCTTCGGCGTCAGCTGATGGCAAGGGGATCTCCCTTCCACTTTTCGGCCATGTCCTCGTTCTGGATCAACTCTTGCAGCAGGACGATCCCTTCCAGCAAGGCCTCGGGACGAGGCGGACACCCAGGAACATAGACATCGACCGGGATGATTTGATCGACGCCTTTGGTTACCGAATAGCTATCCCAGTACGGGCCACCGCAGTTGGCGCACGAACCCATAGAGATGACGTACTTCGGTTCTGGCATCTGTTCGTATAGCCGACGAACGACCGGTGCGGTCTTATCGCACACCGTGCCGGCAACGATCAACAGATCGGACTGACGAGGGCTTGCCGGCAGAGGGATAACCCCCAGCCGCATAGCGTCGTAGCGAGGCGAGCCGATGGCGGCCCCCATCTCGATCGCGCAGCACGCCAAACCCCACTGATACATCCAGAGGGAATACTTGCGGCTCATATTGAGGAGCTTTGTCAGCCCCTTTGGTACCTTGCCCGATTCGACTAAGCCCATCGGAGCACACCCTTCCGCCAGGCGTAGACCAACCCGAGAGCGAGAATGAAGATGAAGATGACCATCTCGACGAGGCCAAAATAGCCGTATTCCTCCAGGCGCGTCGCCCAAGGAAAAATGAACACGGCTTCGACATCGAACATGACAAACAGCAACGCGTAGATGTAGTAGCGAATCTGGCTCTGCGACCAACCCTCCCCGACAGGATCGACACCACTCTCGTAGGCCAACGTCTTGCCCGGGGTAGGCCGATCTGGCCGTAGGAGCGAAGCGAGCCCAATAAACGACCCGACAACACCTACCGCCAGCAAGCCGAACAGCAGCACTAAGAAATACTCGCGAAGGAAGTCCGACACGACCGACGACTCTACCCGGATGGGCCGGCTTCGACCAAGATCCAAGCGTGTGACGTTTGCGTTGAGTTTTCGCCTTTTTCTAGCTGGTTTCGGCTCGGTCGGCCCCAGGCGGGTTCTCGAACCGTCGATCTGACGATTACCGGCAACCACTTCTCGACCAAGAGCGCCACAACGTGACGATTGACCGTGCCTCCAGGCGGGCTCGGCCTCCGGGCGAGGGAACCGCTACCGCCCCCGGCGGCTCGCCATCCGACGATTGGCTGAGCGACACCGGTCACCGCGAATATCGGCCGATCGATCGGCCTGGTGGGGTACCGTCAAACTGTGGATCAAAAGCCGCGAGTGCTCGTCGTTGGCGCCGGTTTTGGTGGTCTGGCCGCAGCCCGAGGACTCGCTGACGCTGCGGTCGATGTAACGGTGGTTGACCAACGAAACCACCACACATTCCAACCGCTGCTCTACCAGGTGGCGACCGCCGGACTCGATGCCGACGACATCTGTTACGCCACGCGCGGCATCTTCCACCGGCAGGAAAACGCCAGGGCGCTCCAAGCCCGGGTCACCGACGTCGACCTCGACCGGCAGCTGGTTCGCACCGACGATGGACCTCCACTCCCCTATGACCGGCTGATACTGGCCCTGGGCGCAATCACCGCAGACTTCGGTGTGCCCGGAGTGGCCGAGCACGCCTTCGGCCTCAAGTCGGCGGCCGAGGCTACGGCCATTCGAAGCCACGTGCTCCGATTGTTCGAACGAGCGGAACGGGCCATGCAATCCGACCCCCAGCGAGAACCAAACCGTCACAGCGATCGCACATCGTCCGACGCGGCGACGACGATCGTCATCGTCGGGGGCGGGCCGACCGGGGTCGAGATGGCTGGCGGCTTCTTGGAACTGTTCAATCGGCCGCTGCGCCGTGACTTTCCCGGAATCGGAATCGACCGGACCCGCGTGGTGCTCGTCGAGGGACAAGATCGTCTTCTGGCGACATTCGCTCCTCGGCTGGCCGACCGAGCCCTCCGAGAGCTGGAGCGAATGGGGGTCGAGGTCCGCCTATCAACGCAGGTAGCCGAGGTAACAGCCGACTGGGTGCGACTGTCCGACGGTGACGAGATTGCCACCAACACCGTCGTCTGGGCGGCTGGGGTACGCGCTCACCCCTTGGCCGACGCGATCGGACTTGAGACAGATTCCGTTGGCCGGGTCATCGTCGACGACCGGCTTCGAGTTCCCGGTCGACCCGAAGTCAGCGTCATCGGCGACCTCGCCTCGGCCCGGCGTTCGAACGACCCAGATGCCGTCGTCCCCCAAGTTGCCCCTGGGGCCATTCAGGCCGGCCGGTATGTGGCAGCGACGATCGCGAACTGGGCCGATTCCGGCGAAATCGAATCAACCGTCAAGCCATTCCGGTATCGCGATAAAGGATCCATGGCCACCATCGGACGCAACGCCGCGGTCGTCGAGGTTCCTGGCGGGTTGAAGGTAACTGGCTTCGCCGGTTGGGTCGCTTGGCTCGGGCTCCACCTCATCATGTTGATCGGGTTTCGGAACCGGGCAAACGTTCTGGTCAACTGGGCCTGGAACTACGCGACGTACGATCGAGCGAGCCGGCTAATCATCGAACCAGACCAACGACCCGAACTTCAAGCCCGGTCATCAACCGAGCGACCCTAGGTCGACGGGTATCGACGCCCGAGTAATCGACGGCAGCTGCGCCACCGATCACGGTCCGGTCACATCGAGATCGAAGACCTCCGAGAACCGGGCCTGGTACGCCGCATCATCAGCTATCGCCCCCATCGCCACCCACTCTTCGTCCGACAACTTTGGACGGTTTGTCGTGAGTTCCACGCCACCCCAACCACAGGTCCACCGCAACCTCGGTTCGTCGGTGGTCACCGCTTCATAGATGACATCAGAGACTTCGGTTGGGTCGCCCGGGGTTTGAAGGCCGGCCCCGTAGAAAGCGAACATCCGCCGATACGCCGCATCGTATGCGCCACTGTGGTTAGGGGCCTCGGTGTTCTTAGCCATGATGGCTGTCTTGACGATGCCCGGTTCGATGATCGCCACCCGGATGCCGAACGGCGCAACCTCCTGGGCCAATCCTTCAGACAGCCCTTCGAGCGCCCACTTGGACGCGACGTACGGTGACTGACCGATGGCGGCCACAACACCGGCCACCGAAGAGACGTTGATGATGCACCCGCCGCCCCGCTCCCGCATCTGAGGTAGTACGGCCCGAACCCCACGGATCACACCATTGAGGTTGACGTCCATAACCTCGTTGTACACCTCGATCGGTGTCTCCTCGGCCACCCCGTTCCCGCCGACGCCGGCGTTGTTGATCAGCACATCGATTCCGCCTTCGGCGTCGGTCACCTCGGCCACAGCTCGGTTGACCGAGTCGGTATCGGTGACGTCACACACCACTGGTGACACGTCGACACCGGCCGCTGCGGCCATCGCTGCCAATCCGTCTCCTTTTTCGAGACTGCGCATCGATCCGTAGACAGTCCAGCCGCGGCTTGCAAGATCCACGGCTGCACCGCGACCAATTCCCGAATTCGCACCGGTTATGAGGGCAACGGTCATAGCGAAACCCTAGGTCGAACCGGGCGGCGTTGTCCTTTCGTCACCCGAGGTCGAACGGTTCATCGCCTTCCGGGCACATCCGGAGGTGAGACGAAACGGGTTTACCCGACCCGGCCGAGCGCGGAGGGTGCCGGCGCTGCACCGCCCGGGGCAAAGGGGAGGCAACGAACCAGCTCGACGGTTCCGGTGATTGGGTCGATGGTAAACAGCTCGCCCGGGCAGTCAGTGTTTTCTGAGTCGTTCCGAAAGGCAAACAGACCATCGGCGACCACCGTCAACCCGTAGAGCGTAGTCGGGAGTTCATCGAACAGAATCGTCACCGTGGCGTTCACATCGTCCAACTGAGCCAACAGGTTGGGGGCGGTCTCATATTCGCCTTCCGGTGATTCTTCAACCAAGGCGACGAGCACTCGTCCATCAGCATCAACGGCCAAGTCACCGCTCGGCAGCACCTGACGTCCGGCGCTGGGATCGGCGAACGAGACAAGGAGAACGGGCGTGTCCGAGGTCGGATCCAAGCTAAACAAACCATCGACACCGGCGACCAGAAGCTCCCCGTCGTCAGTAGATCCCAGGCTAGTCGGTGTCCGGAGCCCATGACGCGCCAGTTCGACCGCCTCGAACGACCCGCCGTCGACTTCGTCAATACGGTAGAAGCGCAAGAAATCGATGGCGTAAATATCACCGTTTGGGGTCACGGCCACGTCGGTCAGGATGACCTTCTCACCCAATTCGTTGACCACGGTCCCCAACAATCGCTCTCCGGTGGATGAGACCAACCACATTTCGGAGGTGTTTGGGCGCTGAAAGGTAACAGCCAGCATGTCCGCCTCGTTACCAGCCTCCGCCGCCGTGTTCTCGGTGGGGGCCTGATCCTCAGAGGGCAGCTCGGTACTGCCATCGGGAGGGACCGTAATCGTGTCGCCGCTGAACACATCGGCCTCGGTTGAAGACGACGAATCGCTCAACTCCTGCTCTTCGGTGGGATCCACACAAGACGCCGACAACAAACCAGCGACGATCACGACCCAAAACGCCAACCCACCGACTGGCCGACCGCGCCGTGCTCCGTTGCAAAGAAATTCGGTCATCTCTCGCCTTCCCCATCCAGCCAAGCAATGGATGCAATGCCGGTGTCGCCAGCTTGTCAGCTGCGTCGCCTCGCTGGCGTCAGCGGCCGAAGACCTGACTCTGTATACACCATGGGCAAGCTCCCTACCCTAGCCAACCCGGCTATGTGTCTCCTGTGGGAAACCGCTACGGTCCGAACATGGACTCTACACCGTTGGCCTCCATGGCCGAGTCGCTGATCTCGGCCCGTCAACAACACACTCGGATCGATGCCATCGAACCCGCCCTCTCGTCGACCGCCGAGGCACTCGAGCTCGCCGATCGAGTAGCCAGCCTCAGCGGTTGGACGGTCAACGGATGGAAGATTGGTTGCACCTCTCCACGGGCCCAAGAATTGCTCGGCACCGACGGGCCGTTTAGCGGTCGTATCTACCGTCCGATCCAATCCGGCACCACCGCTGAACCAGTCGTCCTCGGCCCGGCCGACGTTCACCAACCGATGCTGGAAGGCGAGTTCGCCTTTACCGTCGGAGCCGATCTCCCAGCCCGGTCCGAGCCATATACCAGGCCGGAAATCGAGGCGGCTCTGTCAACTCTTCACCCCGCTATCGAGGTCGTCGATCCTCGAATCGTCGGGTTCCCGGCAATCCCAATCCTGGCGTTGATCGCCGACGCCGGAGCCAACGCCCATCTCGTAGTTGGTCCGGGCACCGAAGACTGGCGCAACGTCGATTTGACCACCGCTGCGGTGTCGATGAGCGTCGATGGGACGGTGACCGGCGCAGGAACCGGATCTGACGTGCTCGGGCACCCGCTGGATGCCGTGGCTTGGCTTCTGACGCACCTGTCGGCCCGCGGTATCGGGTTGACCGCCGGCCAGATCATCACGACCGGAACCTGTACACAGGTCAGCCCCTTGCCGGTCGGCTCAACAGCAATCGCCGACTTCGGACCGTTCGGTACGGCGGCGATAACCCGGAGCGGCGAGACTCCCTGACGGGTCGTACCTACCGTTGCGGAGCGACGCCCCATCGTCGAGGCGTCGCCGCAACCCCCGGCGCCCTCATGTCACGCCGACCATCGTCGGTGGCGGCACGAGCAGACTTTGTTGGCATGCTGGATGGGTGAACTCGTTCGCAACGACGGCCAGCCCGGCCCTCCGACCGCTTCGAATCGGTCCGATCGACGTCGACATGCCCGTCGTCCTGGCCCCGATGGCTGGGGTGACGAACGCCCCGTTCCGCCGGCTTTGTCGACGGTACGGGGCGGGGTTGTACGTGAGCGAAATGATTTCCGCCCGAGCCCTGTGCGAGGGAAACGAAAAGACCGACAAACTGGCCAGCTTCGCTCCGGACGAAACGCCACGGAGCCTCCAACTGGCCGGGGTTGAACCGCACTATGTGGGCCGAGCCGTCGAGCTACTGGTCGGACAAGACCGCGTCGACCACATCGACCTGAACTTCGGTTGCCCGGTTCGCAAAGTAACCCGGTCCGGAGGCGGCGGTGCCCTTCCGTACAAGCGACGGCTCTACCACGATGTCGTGCAGGCCGCGGTCGCCGCGGCAACTACCGCCGGCATCAACCCTGTGCCCGTTACCGTCAAGTTCCGGATTGGGATCGACGACGACCACCAGACGTACTTGGACGCGGGGCGAATCGCCGAGGACCTCGGGGTGGCCGCGGTGGCCCTCCACGGGAGAACCGTCGAGCAGCTCTACGCCGGCGTCGCCGACTGGTCGGCCATCGCCAAACTTAAAGAGGCGGTGGCCACCATCCCCGTGCTTGGCAACGGCGACATCTGGGAGGCAAACGATGCCGTTGCCATGATGGCGCAGACCGGTTGCGACGGCGTGGTGATCGGGCGGGGCTGCCTCGGGCGGCCGTGGCTCTTCGGCCAGCTGGCGGCGGCCTTCGAGGGGCGACCGGTCCCCGACGCTCCGGCAACCGACGAGGTCACGACGATCATGGCCGAACACGCCCGCATGCTCGTCGACTGGTTTGGGGAACACAAAGGGATACGGGAGTTCCGCAAACACACCGCCTGGTACCTGAAGGGCTACCCGGTCGGTGGTGAGCTCAGAGGAGCGCTTGGCCAGATCAACGATCTGGCGCAGCTCGACCACCTCTTGGCCACCGTGCCGGTCGCCGAGCTTCCCTCCGAGAACCGACGTGTGGCCCGTGGCCACACCCGTGGCCCTCAGGTGGTGGCCCTTCCCGACCGGTGGCTCGACGATCCATACGACAGCGCCACCGCTGACCCCGACGGCGATAGCGCCGCCTCCGGCGGCTAAGACCTACTTCAGAGCGGCCAGCGCGTCAGCGGCCTCGGTCAATACTCCGCCGAGCAATCCGGGCAGCAGGCCGAGAAGGACGGTTACGAACGCGGCGATGATGATCGACGCCATCGCCGCCTTTGGAAGGACGATCGGCCCGTCGCCATCGTCGAGGTTGGCGGCGTCACTTTCACCGTGGCCGGTCACGTCATCATCGACCGCGACCTCATCGGTGGCGGCGTGGGCCACCACGGGCTCACCGGTGAGGTACATCGACACCACGATCCGCAAGTAGAGCACCGCGGCCACAACCGCCGCCAGCATCGCAAGGCCAGCCAACACGTAGGCGCCGCTCTCGACCGTGGCGGCGATCACCCGGAACTTGGCAAAGAACCCAGAGGTAAAGGGGATACCGGCTTGTCCGAACAACAGCACCGCCATCAACCCAGCGAGCACCGGACGCCGTTTGGCCAAACCGCGGTAGTCGTCGAGCGAATGAGCGTCATCGCCGCGACGCCCGACCAGGGTCATCACTCCAAACGTGCCGACCACCATCACCGTGTACGCCAATAGGTAGAAGAGCAAGGCTTGGCCGGCCAGAGCGGTCGACACAAACTCATCTGACGGAATGGCCTGAAGGGCCGCCAGCATGAAGCCAGCGTGGTTGATCGAGGAAAAAGCCAGCATCCGTTTGACGTTCGTTTGAGCCAGGGCGAGGAACGATCCCACCACGAAACTCAGGCCCGCCAACACGATGACGATCGGCCGCCAATCCTCCCAATAGAACCCGAAGCCTTGCCACAGCACCCGAGCCATTCCGGCGAATCCGGCGACCTTGACCCCCGATGCCATGAATGCAACAACCGGCGTCGGCGAGCCTTCGTAGACGTCCGGGGTCCACATGTGGAATGGCACCGCCGACACCTTGAAGGCGAACCCGATGACGATCAACGCCAGCCCGACCAGCACCAGCGAGGAGTTCTCAAGCGGGTTGAGCCCCGCCGGGTTGTCGGCTCGTGCGCCGGCGATTCCAGCCAACGACGTCGAACCGGTTGCGCCGTAAACCAACGCGATGCCGTAGAGGAACAGCGCCGACGACAACGCCCCCAAGATGAAGTACTTGAACGCCGCCTCTTGAGAATCCGACCGGCGGAGGTGTAGCGCGGCCAGCACGTAGACCGCAATCGACAGAATCTCGAGACCGAGAAACGAAAGAATGAGCTCCTGCGATGCGGCCAGCAACATGCCGCCAGCGGCCGACATCAGCATCAGGACGTACCACTCCGGACCATCAAATCCTTCTCGGCGGAGATACGCATCGAGCAATGCGGCAACAAGAAACACCGAGGTGGCGATCACGCCCCACACGAAGACCGAAAATCCGTCTATCGCCAGCGCCCCACCGGCCACCGATTGTGCCCCGCCATCGATCCGATCCCAGACCGGTACGAGAAACGCGGCGGAAAGGGCTGCGGTCAAGACCGTAAACGCGGCCGGGAACCCACGGCTCCGCAGAATCGGAACGACCGACGTGGCGGTAATCAAAAGGATGCCGCCTAACGCCATCACCAAAAACGGCGCCAACAGCACCCAGTCGATGTGCGGGAGCTCTACCAGGCCCGGTTGGCCAACGACGACGTCGCCAGAATCGGTGGTGGCCAACACCATCACTCTCCCTCTCCGGCTTCAGTCCCGCCGGCCTCGGTCTCGCTGCTGGCATCGGTCTCGCCATGATCTTCGGCTTCGGTTTCGGTTTCGCCGTGATCTTCGGTTCCGCCGTGCTCTTCGGTCTCGCTGTGAGCTTCGTTGGCAGCATCGATCAACCCGTCGGTGCCGGCTCGACGCAACCGGTCGGGCTCATCCTCTGCAAAATCCGGCACGCGATCCTCGACATGCTCGATCAGCACGTCAACCGTTGGCTCGATCCGATCGATCATCGGTTTGGGATACACCCCGAGGAACACGATCAAGATCAACAGTGGTGCGATGCCAAACAGTTCGGTAAGCCGAAGGTCTTCCATCGTTGCGTTGTCACCCTCGGCCGGTCCATGGAAACTTCGCTGGTAGGCCCACAGGAGATAGAGGGCGGCCAGAATCACCCCGGTCGCGGCCACCACCGCCCACCATGGCGCGGCGGAGAACGTTCCGAGCAGGATGAGGAACTCACCGACAAAGCCGTTGAGTCCGGGAAGCCCGATGCTCGACAACATGACCAAGGTGAAGACTCCGGCCATGACCGGCGCAGCCGATTGCAAGCCGCCAAGCGCTTCTATCTGACGGGTGTGACGTCGCTCATACACCCATCCGACCAAGATGAACAACGCGCCGGTAGAGATGCCGTGATTGATCATCTGTACCACCGAGCCGGTCAGGCCCTGGCTGTTGATGGCGAAAATCCCCAGTACCACAAACCCCATATGGGCGACCGAAGAGTACGCGACCAACCTTTTCAAGTCGCGCTGCATCGTGGCGACCGCCGCCCCATACACGATGCCGATCACGCCGAGGGTGAGAAAGACCGGGGCCAAATCCCGAACGGTGGCCGGGAACAAGAACAGCCCGAATCGGATCAAGCCGTAGGTCCCGAGCTTCAGCATGACGCCAGCCAAGATGACCGAACCGGCAGTCGGGGCCTCGGTGTGAGCATCCGGCAGCCAGGTGTGGACCGGAAAGACCGGGACTTTGACCGCGAAGGCCAAGGCGAACGACGCAAACACCAGCAGTGCCGCGGTGCTGGAAAGGCGATGCTGGCTCGCCAGCGTGACGACATTGAACGTCGGACCGCCGGTGTCGTCTCGGGCCAGGAAGACGAGCGCCACGATGCCTACCAGCATCAATGCCGAGGCCGCCATCGTGTAAAGGAAGAACTTCATGGCCGCATACACGCGGTTGCCGTGCCCCCATCCACCGATCAAGAAATACATCGGGACCAGCACGATCTCGAAGAACAAGAAGAAGAGGAGTAGGTCGAGGGCCAGGAACGCACCAAACGAACCAGCCATGAGCAACATCAACCACAGGTAATACGGTTTGGGGTCGTGGTGGGGCTCGGTGGTAACGATGGCGACAGGAAATAACAAACCGGTCAGAACCACGAGGAACAGCGAGATCCCGTCGACGGCGAGAAACCAACTCAAGCCGAGGTCGCCGACCCAGCTCTGTTGGCTGACGAACTGGAGGCCACCATCTGCGGCGTCGAAATTCCACAAGACGTACACCGTGAGAATTCCGGCGATCGACGACCCGATCAGAGCCGCCAATTTGGAATAGTCAGCCCGGGAGGCGGGCAACAGCCCGATGATGACCGCGGTTACCACCGGGATCACGATCAGAGCGGGAAGGACAGGAAAGGTTGCGGCCTCGGCGGCCAACACCGTTGTGGTACTCATTGGAAGAGCCTCCCGACGAACCACGCCATGACCAAGACCGATCCCAGTCCGATACCGAGGGCATAGCTTCGTACGAATCCGGGCTGCAAGACCCGCAAAGACTGGCCGGCGACGGTCACCGAGCGGGCAACCCCGCCGACGATGCCGTCGACGATGGTGCGGTCAAACCACGAGAGACCTTCGAACAGTCGGCGCCCCGGTCCCCCCATGAACCCGGCATAGCTTTCGTCTACATACCAGCCGTCGGCCAGCACCCGCCGCTCGATTTGTGCCGGGTCCGCACGACCTCGGAGGTACACACCGAACGCTGCGACGATGGCGACAGCTCCGACGGCCACTGCGACTACGCCCAGAATCCATTTCGTTCCTGCGGTGGCCGCCACCTTGGCCTCGTTACCGAACAGCGACGGTTCGAGCCAATGCTCAAGAAAATGGAGGTCTTTCGTGAACGGCAAGTTGAGCCCGCCGGCGACGGCGGCGAGTACCGCCAGCACGACCAATGGCAAGGTCATCGTGGCCGGCGACTCATGAGGGTGCTGATCTTGTCGCCGGTGATAGCTCTCGGGGAGATACTCGACCAGCGGGCCGGCGTCGGTCGCTTCGGTGACTGCGGTGACGTGGGCCGCCGGTCTCGGTGCTCGCCCGACCTCATCGGTCACATCCGACAGTCGGGCCTCGGTCGCCGTGACCTGAGCCGTCAGCTGGTCGACTTCGACCTCGGCGGCCGCAGCGGCATTCTCCGCCTTGACTACGGCCGCTTCGCTCTTATTCACTGCCTTTACCGCCCGGTCGAATGCCTTGACCAGCTTGTCGTGCCCCTCGGCGCCGTCGGTAGATGCGCCGACCGCCGCGGTCGCTTCAACCAGCACGGTCTTTGCCTTGCTGACGGCGTCCGATCGTTTCACCACATCGGTCGCCGCCTTCTCCAACGCGGCAACGGCCGCCATCCGAGCCTCGGTCACGGCCAGCATCTCGGCTTCCACTTCGCCGACGCGGCCAGACGCTGCAGCGTCGATCTCTGCCGCTGTCGGGTCAAAGAACCTGGTTCGTCCAAAGAACGTAAGGATCACCTGGCGGGTCATGTAGAACGCGGTGAGCATGGCGGTAACCAGCCCCACGGCCCAGAGTCCTTTGCCGCCAATCCCATCGGCATTCCAGGCGAACAACAGAATCTCATCCTTCGACCAGAACCCGCTGAACGGTGGAACGCCGGCAATGGCCAACCAGCCGATAATGAACGTGAAGGCCGTGACTGGCATGAGGCTACGAAGCCCACCCATCCGGCGCATGTCCTGCTCATCGTGTAGCCCATGGATGACCGAACCAGAACCGAGGAACAGCAGCGCCTTAAAGAATGCATGGGTCACCATGTGAAAGATGGCAGGCACGAAACCACCGACGCCGACCGCTAGAAACAGATAACCGAGCTGGGAGACCGTGGAGTATGCCAACACCTTTTTGATGTCGGTCTGGGCCACGGCGATAGTGGCAGCGAACAACGCGGTCAAGGCCCCGATCCATGCGATCAAGCCACGCGACCACAACTCGGCCTCGGCCAGGACCGGGTTCAACCGGGTGAGAAGAAAGACGCCGGAGGTGACCATCGTTGCGGCGTGGATGAGAGCAGACACCGGAGTTGGACCGGCCATGGCGTCGGGCAACCACACATACAACGGAAGCTGAGCCGATTTGCCGGCGGCCGCCAGCATGAACAATACGACGACGATGGTGGCGGTCTGGGTGCTGAGCTCGTCGGCCCTGGTCAAAATGTCGTCGTAGTTGATCGAACCGAGGCTGGTAAACAGCACGAACGTCGCCACCATGAAACCGAAGTCACCGATCCGGTTGGTGACGAACGCTTTCTTGCCGGCCGATGCGTTTGCCTCATCGGAGAACCAGAACGAGATAAGGAAGTACGAACAGGCCCCGACCCCTTCCCAACCAAGGAAGGTAAGCGCCAGGTTGTCGCCGAGGATCAGTAACAACATCGACGCAACGAAGAGGTTGAGGTAGATGAAGAACTTGGAGAACTTCGGGTCTCCGTGCATGTACCCGATCGAGTACAGATGAATGAGTGTGCCGACCCCGGTGATGAACAATGCCATCGTGATCGACAGCGGGTCGATCAGAAGCCCGGCGTCCACCTCGAACGAGCCGGCGGCGATCCAAGTGAACAGTGTTTGAACTCGGAAACGCTCCTCGCCTTCCATACCGACGAGATCGGCGAAGACCGCCACCGTGGTGGCAAACGACGCGGCGCTGGCCACCGTTGCCACCCATCCTGCGCCCGGTTCGCCGAGGCGGCGGCCAAAGAGCACCAGTAGCGCAAACCCGGCAAGAGGAAACGCCGGGATGAGCCAGGCGAGATCGATCATGGACTCAGCCCTTCAATGCAGTGAGATCGTCGACCGATACGGACGGACGGCGGCGGAGCAATGCCACCACGAGCGACAGCCCGACGACCACTTCGGCCGCGGCAACCACCAGGACGAAGAACACCGCGGTCCGGCCGGCGATGTCGTCGAGGGCGCCAGCGAAGGCGACGAAGGTGATATTGACCGCGTTGAGCATCAGCTCGACGCACATGAACATGATCAGTGGGTTCCGCCGCACCAGTAGGCCGACTAGGCCCATACTGAAGAGCAGTGCACTGAGCACGAGGTACCACGTCTCGGTTACTTCCATTGTCTGCGCGCTCCTCTCTCCATTGCCCTCTCCTGTCGCTTTCCGCGTCTACCTAGTGCGTCGCCGAACCTGGTTCGTCAACCACCAGGTCTTCGGCACCTCGGTTTCGGACCAACACCACCGCGCCGACCGTGGCGATCGTCAACAATAACGCCGTGGCCTCAAAGGCCAGCAGGTTACGGGTGAACAGATCGTCAGCCAACCGATCGACGTCGTCGTCGGCATCGGGGTTGTTCGGCTCAAGTTCCAACGTACCGTTCTGGGTCGGCTGGCCGCTGAGGGCCACCGCACCTTCGTCGCCGCCGGGTCCTGAGAGGAACAAGCCCCCGAGAATCAACGCCAACACCATCAACCCAACCAACCCGGCCGCCACCCGTTGACCGGCCAGAGGTTCGAAACGTAAGTCTTCGGATCGGTCGACGCCGAGAAGCATGATCACGAACAAGAACAGAACCACCACTGCCCCGCCGTATACGACCACTTGAACCAGAGCCAAGAAATGGGCTTCTTGCAATACGAACAGCACCGCCACGCCGAAGAACGACGCGATCAGTGACAGAGCGGCCCGCACCGGATGGCTACTCAGGATCACGCCGAACGCCCCGCCGAGAATGATGGCAGCCGAGACGGCGAATACGACAGCGTCAACCATCGGCCGATTCCTCCCCGGGCTGGTCGGTTCCGAGCTCTACGCTCTGACCTTCCTCTGGGTTTCGGACGCCGTATCCGAGTTCACCGGACCAGCCGACAACACCTTCATATGCGGCCTTACCGGAAGGCGATGTGGCCCGCATCCACCCCGAAGTGTGCTCATCCTCGCCGGGTCGCCAATCTTCCCAAGGAAGTTGTTGGGGAAGACCATCGTCGTCAACGAGTAGTTCATCTTTGGTATAGACAGCGTCGTCCCGGTTGGTGAACGAGAATTCGAATAGCTTCGTTTCGGTGATGGCTTCGGTTGGGCAAGCCTCGACGCAAAGATCACAATGAATGCATCGAAGGTAGTTAATCTCGTACACATAGCCGAATCGTTCACCGGGCGATTGCGGATCCTCCGGCGGATTCTCGGCCCCTCGCACGTAGATGCAGTTGGCTGGGCATACACCGGCACACAACTCACATCCGATGCACTTCTCCATGCCGTCCTCATAGCGATTCAGGACGTGACGACCGTGTAGCCGTTCTGGCTTTGGCGCCTTGATATCGCTTTTGCCGCCTTTGCCGCCGCGATAACTGCGAGTGGTGACCCCTTCTGCCACTTTGCGTAGGGTGACAGCGAAACCCTCTAAGTATCCCACTATTCCACTTCCTTCCCGTCAGCCCGACTGGAAGAGGCCACGACAGGATCGCTTACCGCAACAGCGGTAAGTCCACGAGAAGCCAACCGTTCGGTCCGGGCCGCAGTAGCGGCCATGGACAACAAGAAGGCACCGAGTAGCAAAATCCCCACGGACACCGAGATAACCAGCGCCGTTTCGGCCACCAAGCCGCCGTCGTCGAGCAAATCTATGCGACCGTTCCGGACCAGCCGGATGGCAGCAAGGAGGAGGAGCCAACCCAGGGAAAGCGGTATAAGCAACTTCCAACCGAGATCCATGAGCTGGTCATAACGCAACCGAGGCAGGGTGGCTCGGAACCACACGAACGTGAAGAGAAAGACCAGCAGTTTGGAGAAGAACCAGATGAATCCCCACAACCAACCAGGGATGATCGAGCCGAACGTCGGTCCGGCCGGGCCACCAAAGAAGAGGGTGACGATGATTGCCGCCATCGTCACGGTGTTCATGAATTCGGCCAGAAAGAACATGGCGAATCGAATGGAGCTGTATTCGGTGTGGTAGCCACCGACGATTTCCTGCTCAGCTTCCACGAGATCAAACGGGGGGCGGTTCAACTCGGCCGTTCCTGCGATCAGAAACACGACGAAGGGCACGAATCCGGTCACGATGAGATTCCAATTGGGGACGAACCCACCAAACCCGCTGCCGGCTTGCGAGTTGACGATCTCGTTCGTGCTCAACGACCCGGAAACCAGCAGGACCGACGCCAACGAGAGGCCAAGGGCAGCCTCGTAGGAGATGGCTTGGGCCGACGCCCGAATCGAACCGAGCAGCGGGTACTTCGATCCAGATGACCAACCGGCCAACATGATCCCGTACACCGCCAACGAACTCATCGCCAAGAAGAACAAGATCCCGACCGGCAGGTCCGCTACTTGAAGAAACGTCTCCCGACCGAACATCGTGACCCGACCATCGTTCTCGCCATTGAAGTCTCCGGCGATGGGAATGATGGTGAAGGTGAGGAAGGCCGGCACCAACGAGAGGTACGGTGCAAGTTGGAAGACGAATCGGTCAGCCCGCGACGGGATGATGTCCTCTTTGAAGAACAACTTGATGCCGTCGGCCAGTGTTTGGAACAATCCAAAGGGACCAGCGACAGTCGGACCAAGACGATTCTGAAGGCGGCCGACGACCTTCCGCTCAAACCACACCATGAGCATGACGGCGACGAGCAGTACAGCAAAGGCAACGACGGCCTTGCCGGCAGCGAGAAGTACGTCACCAAAATCGACGGTGCCGTCAGCCAGATACGGGTCTCCAACGGCGAGCGTCACTGCCGCCCTCCGTCCGACGTGTCTTCAGATTCAGCCGTGGGTTCGCCACCGTCTCCAGCGTCATCGTCGGTAAGACCATCAGCGATCCGAGCCTGAATACTGTTCACCGACCCTCCGGAAGAAAGAAGTTTTCGCGCATCGAAGCCGGGGAGACGAATGGGCAGCCAAGCGGTGCGGGGCGCAACCGACTCGTCGACGACGAACGGCAGATCGTACGATTCATCTCCCTGTTCGACGGTGACGTGCGACGCGTCGACAAGATTCAAGCCGACGGCGTCGGATGGTGAGAGCCGCAACACGGCCGGTTCGGCCAAGCCGACCAGCGATGGTGACTCGGCGGTCATCGTGCCGGCATCCCATAGTTTGCGGTCGACCAGCAGCCGCAGACCAGACTTTGGTTCCGGTGGCGCATCGGCCGGTTTGCCAAATTCCAAATCCCAGTTCCGATGGGGGCGGAGCACCGGGCCGTCGTCGGCCGAGGACAATCCCGGCCAGTCGACGTCTGCCAGGCTGGCGACGGCTGCGCTCATCTCCTGACGCAGCTCATCGAGCGTGCCGAAGCCGAGATCGTCTCCCATAGCCAGCGACACTTCGGCCGCGATCATCCAGTCGGGTCGGGCCAGACCGGGAGAGGTCACCTTTGCCGATAGCGGGCTGAGACGCCCTTCAACGTTTAGGAACGCTCCATCGGCCTCGCCGAACATGGCGGCCGGAAGCACGACATCGGCCTTTGAAGACGAATCGGTCAAGAACGAATCGACGGCGATGACCGTTGAGACGTTCTCGATCGCCGATGCCGACAACACCGCGTCGGGGACGTCACCAAGCGGATCGGCGCCGAGGAGTATCAAGGTATCGATATTGCCGTCAGCAGCAGCTCGGAGAATGCCCTCGGTGTCCGCACCCTGAAATTCGGGAGTCGTCGGCCAGTGCTCGACCCCAACCTCGGCGCTGTTACGAACGCCACCGGGTAAGAAGCCGGGGGTCAGCCCCATCTCGAGGGCACCGTTCACGTTGCCTCGACGCAGCGCCGGTAAATAGGAGGCGTCTGGTGCGATCGATCGGATCGCACCGATCGCATCTGCGGTATACCGGGCCGACTCGGCCAGATTGGCTCGACCGAACACAACCGAGAGCGGACGCTCGCCGCGAAGCAACGTCGCCGCCGCCTGCAGATCTGATGCCGCCACTCCACCGACGTCGGCAGACAGCTGATCGTTGGCGATGGCCACCAACACCTGACCGACGATGCCGGGGGTGGCCCGCAAACGCACCGATGCCAGATCGGACAGACTGGTAGCCCGGGGGGTGATCTCGATCAAGGTGGCGCCGTCTTCGATCACTGCGTGACGGATTCGGAGCGACAACGATGGAAGCTCTTCTTTTGGATCGGGGCCGAGGAGGACGATGACACCGCCCGGAGCGCAGACCTCATCGATCGTCGCACGGGGAAGCCCAAGGGCGAGGGCCGCTGGTAGTCCATCGGCCAATTGGGTGTCGACGTTGTCGGTTCCGATGACCCCCTTGGCCAACTTGGCCCAGGCGTACTGGCTCTCTAGTGACAACCGCGCGCCGCCGATCACGGCGATGCGACTGGCGTCGGCTTGTAAGGCGGTAGCCACCTTGGCCGTTGCGTCGCCCCATCTTGTCGCCTGGAGCCCGTCATCGACACGGGCCAAGGGTTCGGTGACCCGATTCTCGGACCTGTTCGCTTCGTGGATGAAGCGGTCCTTGTCCGAGAGCCAACTCCAGTTGACCGCATCGGAGTCGAGTCCGAGGATCCGGACCAGTTCATCTTGGGAGGACTGGAGTACCACCCGAGCGCCCGTGGCGTCGACGGTCGACGTCGACTCGATGGCTTCGAGATCCCAGGGGCGAGCTTTGAACCGGTATGGGGCCGCGGTCAGCGCTCCCACTGGACAGATCTGGACCGTGTTCCCACTGAAGTACGAGGAAAACGGATGGTCGGGGAAGGTATTGACCTGGGTCTGCGATCCGCGGTCGATGAAATGAATCAGCGGATCACCGGCGACTTCAGAGGCAAAGCGGGTACAGCGATCGCAGAGAATGCAGCGTTCGCGATCGAGATGCACCAGGTCGCTGATCGGAATCGGCTTCTCGTAGTGCCGCTTCTCTTCTATGAACCGGCTCTCGCCAGGTCCGAAGGCATAGGCGTTGTCCTGCAGCGGGCACTCACCGCCCTTGTCGCACACCGGACAGTCGAGCGGGTGGTTGGTCAGCAAGAACTCAAGCACGCCGTCTTGCGCCTGCTTGGTGACCTCGGATTCGGTCTCGACCTGCATGTCGGGGGTGACCGGCAACATGCAGCTCGGCTGGAGCGCCGGACCGCGACCGGTATCGACCTCGACCAGACACATCCGACACATGCCGACCGGCTTCATTCGGTTGTGGTAGCAGAACCTCGGGATATGGACACCGTTGCGCTCGCATGCCTCGATGAGCAGCTCGCCGTCGGTGGCGTGCACGGCTCGGCCATTCAAATTGAATGGCACACCGGTCACCGCTTCGGTTCCCTGATTTTCGGTGGCCGTCATGCCGACACCTCGACTACCGCGTCTCGTTGTTCGGGATCGGACTCCGGAGCAGCCGGCGACGCGGCGATCGCCGCCTCGAACTCGTGTCGGAACCGACGAATCGCCGACGTAATGGGTGCGACCGATGATGGACCGAGTGGGCAGATCGTCGTCTGTTTCGGCGGAAACGGCACCGCGGTCAGCCCGGCTTCGGGATGGGCCGCAGCCGGGTACTCTCCGGGACTGATCTGCGAACCGATATCGGCCAACAAATCGAGATCCTCGGGTCGACCGTTGCCGTCGAGGATGCGTTGAAGGATCTGTTCCTCCCAGGTCGTGCCTTCGCGGCATGGCGTGCATTTCCCACACGACTCCCGGGCGAAGAACCGTACGATCCGGAGGCATGCTTTGACCGCATCGGTGGTTTCATCCATCACCACGAGTGCGCCCGATCCGAGCATGGAACCGGCGCTGCCGACGTCGGCTGCTTCCATCGGTAGGTCGAGTTGTTCTTCAAAGAACCAGGGCGCCGACCCGCCACCGGGGATAAACATCTTCAGGTCGTTGCCGTCGCGAATGCCCTGGCAGTAATTGTCGCCGTAGAACAGCTCGCGGAAGGTAACGACGCCCTGCTCAACTTCATACACACCGGGTCGGTTCACGTGACCGCTCACCGCCAGCATGCGGGTACCGGGCGAACGCTCTGAACCGTATTCTTTGTAGGCGTCAACCCCGTTGGTGAACAGCCAGGGGAGGTTGGCCAAGGTCTCGACGTTGTTGACGATCGTCGGTTTCATATAGAGGCCTTTGGCCGCGGGGAAGAACGGCGGCTTGAGCCGAGGCATGCCACGATTTCCTTCGAGGCTTTCGATCAATGCCGTTTCCTCGCCGACGATGTAGGCGCCGGCACCCCAGTGGAGAACTATGTCGATGGCCACATCGGTGCCGAACATGTCGCGTCCGACGTAGCCGGCATCGTAGGCATCGTTTAGCGCGGTACCGATCCGCTCTTGCGCTTCGGCCATCTCGCCTCTGACGTAGAGGAAACAGGTGTTGAGACCGAGCGCGTAGCAGGCGATCAGACAACCCTCGATCAGCTGGTGAGGGTCGCGCTCCATCAGCAGGCGATCTTTGTAGGTTCCCGGCTCGGACTCATCGCCGTTGACCACGAGGTATCGCGGCCAGACCGGTGGCATGAATCCCCATTTGACGCCTGCCGGAAAACCGGCGCCGCCCCGTCCGAGGAGCACAGCGTCCTTTACCAATTGGGCTGCGTCGGAAGTCGAACCGGCCAACACGCTGCGGACCGCTTGGTACCCGCCGGTTTGCTCATAGCGCTCGAGAGTGAAGCTATCAGCGTGACCAAACCGGCTAGAAACGATCTTCGGACCTTCGTTGTCGACAAAACCGGGGGCGTGGGGGATGTAGTCGTTAGTAGCCATTGATCAGGCGCGCTCCTCTGCCGGCGCTTCGGCTTTCTGGCGGCGTTCGAACCAGGCCGGAGTGCCGGCCGTCTCCGGTGACGCGATTCCGGCCAGGCGATCGGCCGGGATATGTTGGCGGTCACGGGCCAGCGTGCCATGACGAGGGATATCGGGGCGGGCGTTGTTGCGGAGGTCGTCGACGAGGCGATCGAACCCTCCCCCATCGATCCGATACTCATAGCGGTAGTTGACCTGCAGGCAAGGCGCTTCGGTGCAGGCGGCGATGCACTCGACGTCTTCCAGGGTGAACAGTCCGTCATCCGTGGTGCCGCCGGCTCGTATCCCCAGCGCCTCCTCGGCGTGGTGCAGCAGCTCTTCGCCGCCGTTCAGCTGACAGGAGATATTGGTGCAGACGTTGATGACGTACCGACCGACCGGTTCCCGCTTGAACATCTCGTAGAACGAGCACGTACCGAGTACCTCGGCTGGCGTGCTGCCGATGAGTTCGGCCAAATGCTCCATGGCGTCGGCGGCGACATAGCCATCCTGCTCTTGCGCCAGATGCAGCAACGGGATCAACGCCGACTTTGGCCGAGGGTAACGAGCGATAATCTCCTGCGCGAGAAGGACGTTTTCTGCGGTTAAGCGAGACACTAGCGATCTACCCTTCCCGAAATCATCCCACCGACGGGTGAATCAACAGCGAACTCAACGAACACCGCGATCACCGGTCGACCTCTCCGAGAATCGGATCGACCGAGGAGATAACAGCGACCGCATCGGCGATCAAGCTGTCGGCCATCATGTGGGGCATGGTCTGGAGGTTGACGAAACTCGGGCCCCGAATGTGCATGCGATACGGCTTCGGCCCGCCATCGGACACCAGGTAACAGCCGAGTTCGCCCCGGGGCGATTCGACCGCCACGTAGACCTCGCCCTCGGGCACCTTGAAACCCTCGGTGAAGATCTTGAAGTGATGGATCAGAGCCTCCATCGACTCATCGATCCGTGCTCGGGGTGGCGGAGTGACCTTGGCATCTTGGGCCCGATAGTCTCCGGGCGGCATCTTGTCGAGAATTTGGTTGACGATCCGAATCGACTCTCGGATCTCGTTCAGACGGATGGCGTACCGGTCGAACGAATCACCGTACGAGCCGACGACCACGTCGAAGTCGACCTCGTCGAACGCCAGATACGGCATATCCCGACGAAGATCCCAGGCGACACCGGTCGAGCGGAGCACCGGTCCGGTGGCCGACAGGGCCAACGCCTCTTCGGGGGTGAGAACACCAACGCCTTGGAGACGCTCACGCCAGATCGGCTGACCGGTCATCAAGGTGTCGTACTCTTCCAGCCGGGGCGGCAACATCTCCATCAGCGTCAGGACGTCGTCACGCCAACCGTCCGGTAGGTCGGCGGCAACGCCGCCGGGCCGGATGTAGTTGTGGTTCATTCGAAGACCGGTGACCTTCTGGAAGAACCGAAGCACCTGCTCGCGCTCTCGCCAGCCGTAGATCATCATCGACACCGCGCCGAGGTCCATCCCGTTGGTGGCCATGAACAGCAGATGGGACGAGATCCGGTTGAGCTCGGTCATCAACATTCGGATCCAGGTAGCTCGCTCCGGGATTTCGATACCGACCAGTTCCTCGACGGCCAATGAGAACACAAGCTCATTGAATAGCGGGGCGGCATAGTCCATCCGGGTGACGTTCGTCGGACCCTGTAGGTAGGTCAGCTGCTCGCCGGTCTTCTCCATGCCGGTGTGGAGATACCCGATCACCGGCTTTGACCGGACGATGGTCTCACCATCGAGTTCGAGCATGAGCCGGAGCACACCGTGGGTTGACGGATGCGACGGGCCCATGTTCATCAACATGGTTTGGTCGTTTTCGTCGCCGAGCGGTTCGCTCGCTACTTCCTCGGCGGCCCGGACCTCCGACATTCGCAGTACCGCACCTCGCCGGGGTAACCGATCGAGCTGCCCGGGTGATGCATCGGAGCGAGTGTCGGCGTCAGGCCGTGTTTCAGATTGGGTGGGCGTTTCGGATTCGGTGGCGGTCATCGCTGTGCCTCCGGCCCGGTCCCGGTCGAGGCGGCGGCGGTCGCTTTGAACTGCACCGGGATGGCGCCTACGGCGTAATCCTTCCGCAGCGGATGACCGTCCCAGTTCTCCGGCATGAGAATCCGTGAGAGGTCGGGATGCCCGTCGAAGGCGATACCCATGAGGTCGAACACTTCACGCTCGAGATAGTCGGTGCCGGGATACAGATGGTAAAGCGAGGAGACGACGGGATCGTCGGCCGGAATTTGGACTCGGGCTCTCAACCGATCGCGAGTGGTGTGGGAAATGAACGAGGCGATCAGTTCGAACCGTTCGGGCGCCACGCCATCTGGCAAGTCTCGGGACCCGTCGTATGTGCTGTAGTCGACCGCTGTCACGTCGACACACATGTTCCAACCGTCGGCCAGCAACGCAGCCGCTACCTCAGCCCAGGTGCCCCGGTCGGGATGGATGACGCGCTGGCCCCGCGAGTAGGAGACCGAACAACCGTAGGCCGACGTGCTGGAAGCGTCGGGCGACTCATCGTCAGGTGATTCCGGCGCTCCGTCCAACTCATCTTCTGTTTTCTCCACCGGTGTGACGTCCTTGCTCACGTCTTCGAACCAAGCGTGACCATGGTGGATTTTCCTTGCCCGTCCAACTGCTCGATCATCAGGTTGGCTCCAGCACCGGTCTCGCTTCTGCGGCGAAGCAACTCGCCGGTCTCGATCTGGGTATGGAGAGTGGTGATGGCGTGGAGCAGCGTTTCAGGGCCGGGTGGGCAACCGGGGGCGTATACATCGACCGGAACGATCTGATCGACACCCTGGACGATGGCATAGTTGTTGAACATTCCGCCGCTAGAGGCGCAAACCCCCATGGAGATAACCCACTTCGGTTCCATCATTTGGTCATAGATCTGACGGAGAACGGGGGCCATCTTCTGACTGACTCGACCGGCGACGATCATCACGTCGGCCTGTCGGGGTGACGCCCGAAACACTTCCATGCCGAGGCGTGCGAGATCGTAGTGCGAGCCGCCGGTGGCCATCATCTCAATGGCGCAACAGGCAAGACCGAACGTTGCCGGCCATGACGAACGGGCTCGAGACCAATTCACCAGTTTCTCAAGCGGTGCGGTGATGAAGTTGTGATCGAGACCCTCGACACCCGAGGCCTGCACGTTGTGAATGACGCCCATTCTCAGGCTGCTCCCTTGTGGCCGGTACCAACCGATTCGGTCCCAACCAACTCGCTGCCAGCCGACTCGCTGTCAACTAACTCACTGCTGACCAATTCCCGCTCTGGCCCGTCGTCAAACCGATTGCTACGAATCTCTTCAAGTCGTCCGTCAAGCCCGACCCGACGAATGGTGGTTGCCGTCGTTCGTTCGGCGGTTCGCATCACATCCTGGCGTTGCGAAATTTGGAGCGGACCCCAATCGAGCGCCCCTTTAGAAATGAGGTAGACGAACGACTCGAACACCAGCGCCGAGAAGAGCAGAATGGCCAAGAGTCCGGCGAGACCGAGCCGATCGCTTGCCACTGCCCACGGATAGAGGAACACGATCTCTATGTCGAAGATCACGAACAGCATGGCGATGAGGTAAAAGCGAACCGGAAAACGTTCCGGTGGTTCTCGACCTGGGATAATCCCGCACTCGTACGGCGCGTACTTCTCAACCGTCGGGTTCCGGGGAGCCAGCAGCTTGGAGGCCATAAAGCTCAAGGCCGCGAAGAGCGCAGCCAGGACCAATAGGACCAGAACAGGTAGGTACTGAGCCATTTATGTCCTCCTCTGCTGATCTTGAATCAAAATCGGGTCTACTACCGCCAAAACCCTATCCCGCCGCTACGGCAGCCCGGATCTCGTCTTCACGTCGATCCCGATAATGCAGGGACAGGGCGAAGGCAGCGAACAACGCGCCGTTGGCCACGGTGAACACCAGAGGGGTAAATCGCAGGCCACTAATGAGAGCTGGAAGCGGGCCGCCCCGGTCGCGCACCATGATCACCGATACCAACGGCTGTTCAGGGTCGACTTCTGCCACCGGTGGTGGCTCGCCGGGAAGCACTGGTTTGTTAATGATTTCCCGGGCTTGGATCACGATCCGTTCCTCGGGATGGGACGGGTTGAGGAACGTCTCTTCGAAGAAATGAACGACTCGATCCAACATGCTCGGGTCGTCGGTCAATACCGGTTTCCCACCCGAGGTGAACCCACCGAACTGCAACGGAAGAAACCCGCCGCTCTCGAACACGCCTTCCTCGATGAGGAACGCATCGGCCGATGCTTGTGCTTCGCCTCGGATCGGGTCCGAGGTCGGAAGATACCGCCACTCCCCAAGGTCAACTTCGTTCGACCGTTCGAGGGCGAGGATCTGCGCCTCGTCCGGGTCATCGGCTTCAACCGACACATCGACGGCGTGAAGCTCTTGGGCCACGTCGATCTCGGAGAACAGCAGACCATCGTCGGTGTCTTCGACGTCGTCGACGTTTATCTCAACCAGTTCCCATGTTGGGCCGGCACCGACCCAACCGATGCCGTAGACCGTCCAAAAGACGCCCATCAGGAACATCCACCCGAAGAGCCCGCCGCAGGCGATCATCATGCCGGAGCGAGCGCCGGTGTTGGTGGCGATCAGGAGGTACGTTCCTCCGATCAACACCACCACGCCGACCATGACGCTGAGGAAGCCACGGAAAAACGGATCGAATCCGATTCCGTCGATAAGACCGAGCACGGCCGTCGCCAGTATTTGCATCACAGCCCTCGCTCGTAGTCGACAACGGCCTGAATGTACTCAGGCGGCAGAATCCTACCGAAGCCAGGCATCATCCCGGCAGCACTCAATCCGCCTCGGCCATACCCTTCACCGGCATCGGCTCCGTCATAGACGAACGCGTAGTGGGTCTGGCTGGTACGAGGGGGCATCTCGATGATGTTGCAGTCGGCGATGATCTGCCCGTCCGGAAGGACGATGGCGTCCGCTCCGGCATCGGCCAACTCCAGTGGATCGGGATCGATGAAGGCACCGTTCTCATCCTCGGCGATCTCGACCGAGGGATCGAAGGCGTAGACCGAGCCACCTTCGGGCTCCCACAAGCCGGAGACGAAGCCGCATTCGGCCAAGTCGCCATCGCGATCTTCGGTGCTCGTCGGCGTCGCATCCGCCTCTTCGTCGGTCTCGTCGTCGTCGCCATCGGCGGCAGCACTCGGCGCCGTTTCGGCCCCGGGAAGGATGATGTACGGCTCGCCGTCGTCGGTGATCGGGTTTCCGCTGTCGTCGAGATCGACTCGGGTTCCGTCCATCGCCTCGATATACGTGCCGTCGTAACCGACGGGGTTACCTTCGCTCGGTCGGGTGAAACCATCTTCGACCGACTGCTCTAGGGCATACCATGTGCCATCCGGTCGGAGCCATGAATCATCGGGGAATCGATCTTTGACCGAACCTCCGCAAAGGTTGAATCCGATTCCCGACGGGTTGCCGCCACCACAACCGGCGTGCCCCTCATCGAGGATCTCGGGAACGGCATCGAGACCAAGCGACCAGCCTGCGGTATGGCATCGTCCACAAGAAAAAGCGCCACCGGCAAAACCGGATTGGAGCCCCAGGTTGAACACGGCCTCACCGATGGTTTCGTACTCACCATCGGCCAATGAACGCTCAACCTCGGCGACGACGGCTTCCTGTACCTCGTCGGCCGCCTCCTGAGCTTCGACACTCTCGGGGTCTTGTGGATCGACATCGCCGGCCAGGGCGATCTCGGTGACATCCAAACTCTGCTGCTGCAGGGTTCGCAGGTACACCACGATGTTGTCGACCTGCTGGGTGGTGAGAGGTCCACCACCGGGGGTGCCCCATGCTGCCATGGGGGAACCGGGGCGACCGAAGTTAAGGATGTAACGGACTTCGTCCTCGGAATAGCGCAGCAACACGTTATTGAGTGCTGGCGCTTGCCAGGATGCGTTCGCAATAAACTGACCGTCGACGTCTTGCAGTACATATGGGGCCGTACCGCCGACGCCACCACCGGCATGACAGTTGACGCACTGCGCGCCTTCGAGATAGCTACCTTCGCCACGGCTCTCGAACGAGAGGTTGTAGGCATCGGCAGCACCCTCTTGACGACCCGGTTCTGCGATCCAATAAAACGGCAGCGTGACCGCCAGTAAGGTGAGCAGCACGAGAGCGAAGCTCAGGGAACGATCAAGCTTTTCACCTTCGAGCTCTTCGTCGGAAAGATATTCCTTCCGGTTGGCCGCCAGCTCGATCTCCGAACCCAATTCGGGCCGGGCCCGAACCATGTTCCAGACAAAGACGGCGGCAAAGCCAATAAAGACGATCAGCGCGACCGTTAGGCCGATTGCCCTGAAATCGGCGGCAAAAACATATGTAGCCAGCATCAGCCGTGTCCACCACCCTCGCTGAGGCAGTTGGGACCCTCAGCTTCCTGACCTGTTGTGTTGACGCCGATCGGCGGCCCCTGGATGACGTTTCCAGTGTCGACCAGAAGCTCGTTTGCGGCGTTTACTTCCATCGGGAACCGGTCCATGCCCCGAGGCGCCGGACCGCCCTTCTTTTCGCCCACCCGGTTGTACTGCGAACCATGGCATGGGCATTCGAACCACTGCGAAGTGAGACATTCCGGAACCCGGCAACCAAGATGCGGGCAGGTTTGGAACAGTGCAACCACTCCTGCTTCTAGGCCCTGTTGCACTTGCGGGTAGAAACCGTACGTTGTCTCGGCCTTGGCCAGCGCGCTCGTCGGATACTCGGTGAGCCACATTCGGCCCTGAGGAAAGTAGAAGAATCCGCCGTTGGATCGTATCTCGTTCTTGAGGTCACCGATTCGGCCGACGTTCAGCTTTGCCCCGAAGCCTTCGGTTGGCTTTGGCCATAGCTGAGCGAGCACCGCTCCGCCGAAGGCGGCCAGACCGAGCCCGAACATTGCGACGATTCCCCGGTTGAGGAATTGTCGACGCGTGACCCCCAACGTCTCTGGGTCGGGGGGAACGTACACCGCAGGCGGCGAGTCATCGAGCGGGACGAGGCTACCCGACCATTCGGCCCGGGCTTGAGCCTCGATGGCCGAGCCGGAGACCTCACTCGTCGACGACTCTTCGGCCCCGACGTCGGCGGCCCCAACAACCGCCACCGAACGGTCGCGCTTGATGGTCTCGCTCGAAAGCTGACCGATGGCGTTGTAGGTATCGCGTCGGCGGAACGAGACCGCCACCATGGCCAGCGCCAGAATCGCGAGGATTGCGATTCCTATGAAGACGAAGGACATTACAGACTCCTGTCCGGCAAATGGCTAGTGAGGATTGTGGTACCGCTGCTCTGGACGATGGCATACGACATGGTGTGCTCCTGCCCTACAGGTCGAAGAAGATGCCCTCGACCCACGGGAACACGAAGTTGAACCCGGGGCCTCGGAAGAACGAGCCGATGATGACCAATACCGCCCAGAACATCATGAATATGGTGAACACCGACACGGCGAACTTTCGATCCTCTGGCTTATTGCTCGGATTGCGATCGATATAGGGCGCCAACATGAGAGCGAACAGGCCGATGCCAGGGATCGTGACGCCGGCGACCATCGGGTGGAACATCGTCAGCAGTTCCTGAAGACCGAGGAAGTACCACGGTGCCTTCGACGGGTTCGGTGTGGCGTTGACATCGGCCAGACGGAGCAAGGGAGCGTTGACGAAGATGGAGAAGAAGGTAAGGAAGGCGGTGACCGCCAAGGTGGCGCCAAACTCGACGACGATCAGGTGGGGCCAGGTGTGTACCTTGTCGAGTGGCTGCGCTTTGATGTCTTGGATCGAACCCGACTTGACGACGGTCAATAGCCGCTGTGTATGACCGGCCGGACCGGTCATCGTCGGTAACGGCGCCGCCGCGGTGGCGGTTGCGGTGGCTACCGCTGCCGCGGCCGGGGCCACTGCGGTGGCGGTGGACCCACCTCCGTCGGCATCGCGTTGTTTGGCCGACTTGGACCGCTGAAGTAAATGCTCGGGGATCTTTGACGCGGATCCCCCGCCGCCCGAGGATGTACCGGCGTCGGTCGATGCCGGCGGCGTTGCCTCAGATGCGGAACCCTCGGCCTTCTTCCTCGCCTCGGATGCTCGTTTTCTTAGATGCTCAGGGATCTCTGTCATGTGTGCTCCCTAGAGGGGCCCGGAGATGCCGCCGTCCTTACGGACTCTCCAAAAGTGGATAGCCATAAAGATTACGGTGACGAACGGAACGAACAGAACATGCAACACGTACCAACGAAGCAGAGTGTCGGTACCGATCACGCTTCCACCGAGGAGGACGAACTTGACCTGGGTACCGAAGACCGGGGTGAACCCCATCATGTTGGTACCGACGGTCACGGCCCACAGCGCCAGCTGATCCCACGGCAACAGATAACCGGTGAACGACAGCAGCAAGGTAAGTGTAAGCAGAATCACGCCGATGACCCAGTTGAATTCCCTCGGGGCCTTGTACGCCCCATGGTAAAAGACTCGGGCCATGTGAAGGAAGACCGAGATCACCATGAGGTGCGCCCCCCACCGGTGCATGTTCCTCACCAGGAGGCCGAAAGCGATCTGGGTTTGCAACGACTGGATGTCGTCCCAGGCCCGAGCGGCCTCCGGCGTATAGAAGAACATCAAGAAAATGCCGGTCACCGTGAGCAGGATGAACAAGAAGAAGCTCAGGCCACCGAGGCACAGCGTATAACTGACCTTGACCGCGTGGCGTTTTACCTTCACCGGGTGAAGGTGGTACAACACGCTGTTCATGATGACGTATGACCGATTTCGAGGGCTGTCGGTGTAGCCCTTACGAAACACCGACCCCGGTCGAAAGATCGAGTTCCAGGCCTGTGAGCCCTGCATGTTGGTGCCGAGCTGAGCCACTTGGGCTTGCGCCCGTTCTGCCAGTGTCGGTTTGTCTTGAATCGACTTTGCCATCTGCTGAGTTCCCGTTTGCTCCGTAGTCCCTGTGTGTGCTGAGCTCAGCTCAAGCGAGGCGCATGCCGTAGCCGTAGCCGTATGAAGTCATCCGCTGGTGGAGATCACCGGATGGGTTTGGTTCGCTGACCTTGCCGAGGATAATCACCCCGGTTGGGCATCGGTCGACGCACAGTGCACACCGGGTACACACGTCGTCGTCGATGGTGAAGATAAACGCATCGTTTGGGTCGTCGCCCGGCTTGACCGCGCCATAGGCCTCGTCGACGCAGTCGACCGTCTGCATGTGGATGCACTTCCACGGGCAGATGTCGACGCAGCCCTCACAGGCGATGCATTCCGACTGGTCGATATGAATGAACTGTTTGGGCTTCACCGCCCGCCCTAAGTAGTCGGCGTCGACCTCCATGAGGAGGTAGTCGGTCCGAAATTCTGGAAGCGGCGGGTTGGCATCGGTGGTGGTCATCGTGATCGGTGCACCCCCTCAGCCCTGTTTGAGCAGAGGTCGACCAAACGAACTTGTCTGGTTGCTGGCGAGCAGCGCCTTGCTTTCGGCCCGCTTATCCCGGTTTTGCCATCGGGCCCACATCCAGATCTGAAGCCCAAGAAACACGACATAGAAGATAACTGCGACCGTGTCGGACAGTGCCCGGTATGGGATGTCGAACGGCACCCAACCACCCTGGTGGATGGGCTTGAGGATTTCCCCGGGGCCGACGAGTAGCCGATCAGCCCGGAAATTGAACTCGTTCTCGGCCATGGTGAGCCACTGGTGCGGGATCACCCCGTATGCCAGGAACGCTAAGAAGAACACGTACACCGAACCGACGAGCGCTTCGCCCCAGGTCACCGGTGTTCCGACCGGCCGTCGGCCGGCGTACCAAAAAATGCCGACCGCCATCACGACAGCTACGAGGATCGATGTGACGAGGGCAACCACCGCAGTGCGCTCCTTTCGAGCATCCGACAGGGAGCTTGGCCTCCCGAATTCTAGTGTCAGACAGATGTTGATGAGTTTGTGAACCTGTGCACAAATGTACTCGCCGCGCCCACCTAGGACGCAACCGTAACCTAACATCTATGCACTGGTCGTTGGACACACGTGAGGCTGCGGATGGTACCGAGCTGCGGTGGCCCGGTGGGAACAGTATCAAGGTTTGGTCACAACCCGTCGTGACCGCACGAGTGGCTGGATAGTCTTTGCGCCGCATACTGTTTCTCGGTGCCGTAGCGCGCGGTTACGCTGCGATACCGTTCGTTCGATCGAGTCGAGACCGCTCCCGGAGGACCGTTGACATCGAAGTGTCGGAGCCGCTTCTCCAGGAAGACGTTCGCACCCGGCGAGAAATCGCAGGTAGCGGCTGTGAGGATTGGTAGAGAGACAACACGATGACCGAAATCCCGGAACATCTACTGAAGCGAAGCAAGGCGGCAAAAGCCGGGCAGTCTGGCGGCGACGCCGGCGGCGGCGATACCCCCACCGCGAGCACCGGGCCGACTTCGGCTCCGGTGGCGGCAGAAAAATCTGCACCGGTAGTGGCGGAGCCGACAGCCAACCTTCCAAACCTTGATCCCCCTCCAAAACCACCGAAGCCGGTGCCGGCCTACGTCACCGCGGCGATGGCCCGCAAGCGCGTCCCGGTGTGGGTCCTCCCGGTGCTCGCTGCACTGCCTCTTTGGGCCTGGAGTTTCGCCGGGACAATGCAGCAGCCAGAGGTAGAAGACGAACTGTTGATCGAGGCGGCAGAGCTGTACGGCTCCTGCTCGGGCTGTCACGGAGCCAACGGCGGCGGTGGCGTCGGCTATGCCCTTACCGACGGCGAACTTCTCGCAACCTTCCCCTCGGCCGTCGACCAGATGGTCCATGTGGCCCGAGGCTCGGCCGACATCGATAGCCAACCGTACGGCAGTCCCGATCGAGAGGGCGGTCAACGCGTCTCGGGGGCCCGCGGCCGCGGCGCCATGCCGGCGCAGCTAAGCAGTCTGAACCAACTTGAGCTCGAACTTGTGGTCTACCATGAGCGAGCCATTTTGGCCGAAGAAGACACCACGTCCCCCGGGTATGAAGAGTGGGTCGAACACATGAGAGAAGAGATCGAGCTCGGCGTCGACGAGCCAATCGATCTTGACTTTTTGCTGGCCTGCGCAGATCCCACCATGACACCGGGCGCCACCGGAGAAGGTTCTGAGGATCCAGAAGAAGAGCCGTGCCCCGGTCCTCGGGCCGAAGAGGACGTCGCTGAAGAAGCGGCGTCTAGCTGATCTCAGCAGTCCGTTCCCGACCCAGAACCACAGTTGGTGGAAACCGTGGCGTCCGACCGGCGACGAACGTCGTCGGTCGCCTTGATCAATCGACGATGATGACCTCGGCGGTGTAGCGAGTATCGCCACCGCTGGCCTCAACGCAGATGGCGTAGTCGCCGTCGTTCAACAACGGACTCTCGAAAAAGTTCATGTCATCGACGAGTATCTCGCCGGTTGGACTCTGGAGAGCGAACACCACGTCGTCTTCTGCCGAGTTCACAACGACGGTCATCGTTTGACCAACGAGCGCCCCGATTCGATAGAGCTCGTGTTCACCTCGCACCGCGTTGCCTGAAAAGATGTCGGAGACAGCACCAGCGGCGAACCGGATCTCTCCCCGATCGTGTACCGTCGCCCCGCACCACGCTGCCTCGATCGGATCCGACTGTTCGTCGACGACCGAAACGACGAGCGAGTAATCGGTGGCCCGTCGGCCGGCACCAACGCAGATTTGATACACCCCCGGTACGGTCGTCTCGACGACCTCGGTCACCCCATCGGCAACGACCAGGCCATCGGGGTCGACGACCGACACCGTTACGTCGCCTGCGCCGGCCGATGCTCGAACGGTAAGGACCTGACCTTCCGCGACCTCCAAGGTGTACGGTTTCCGTTCACCATCGCCGAGTACGTCTTCGACCGTAGACGAGACCTCGCCGGTGGTGAAACGGATCGATTGCCCGACCCCAGCCGTAGTGCCACAGTTCGCATCCGCCGGCGGGACCCCATCGAGTTCACCGGTGGCGGTCCCCTGGGTCGTGACCGTGTCGTTCGATCCGCTCTCGGCGCCGCCACCAAATCTGGTTGGAGCCTGACCCACCTCTCCCGAACCGTCGCTGACCACCCCACCACCGACCGTCGGCCCAGCGTCGGTACCGATCGTCACCGATCCGTCGTCAGCCTGCTGAGAGCGCCCGGTCACGCTGCCGATCGCCAATGCGATACCAACCAACAGACCGAACCCGATGACAACGGCGACAACGTACAAGAGCGAGCGGGAGCGCCGACCCATCGGGTTTTGCATGAATCCTCGATCGTATCCGATTGTGATCTGAGCGTGGGTCGCCCCTCCACCATGCCGGTCGCTCGATCTCACGCCTTGGCCAAAGGCCAGCAGCTAGCCTCGTGGCATGTCAGCATCTCGAATGCCGGCGGCGGAGATCGATGCCACAGCCGACGTCGTCCGCCGGCTCCTCGCGGCCCAGCACCCCGATCTGGCCGAGCTGCCCATCGCCGAACCGGTCAACGGTTGGGATAACGCGACGTTTCGACTAGGCGATGACCTGGCCGTCCGACTGCCCCGGCGGACGGCGGCGGCCGCCTTGATCGTCAACGAGCAACGATGGTTGCCGGCGTTGGCGCCGACCCTCCCGGTTCCCGTCCCCACACCGGTCCGGGTCGGCACACCGGGCTGTGGCTACCCGTGGTCGTGGACCGTGGTTCCCTACGTCGCCGGGCGCCCCCTGACGGGCCGGTCGTCGGGCGAACCGGCAGCACAGTATCCCATGTTGGCCACCGAACTCGGGGCCTTCTTCGCCGCCCTTCACCGGCCGGGACCTCCAGAGGCGCCCCGAAACCCCCACCGCGGCGTGCCGCTCGCCGAAAAGTCGGAGTTGACCGAGGCCCGGCTACACCGGCTAGTCGACTTCCTTCCCGACGACCCCACGGCGTCCGACTCGGCACGGCTGCGGCACATCTGGCGACAGGCGGCGGCCCTACCGGCCTGGTCTGGTCCGCCGCTTTGGCTTCATGGCGATACCCACCCACTCAACCTGCTCGGTCACCGCGGTCACTTGGCGGCGGTGATCGATTTCGGAGACATCACGACCGGCGACCCAGCATGCGATCTCGGTGTGGCGTGGGCGCTGTTCGATCACCACGAACGCCACCTGTTCCGCAGAGCTGCGGCCAACGACCACAACCCGATCGACGACGACACCTGGGCGAGGGCACGAGCATGGGCTGTGACGCTTTCGCTGGCGATACTGGCCAATTCATCGGACAACCCGACGATGCACCAGATCGGACGAACGACACTCGTGACGGTCCTCGAAGACGACCGGGGATCTCGGGGGTCGGGGGCAGGCAATCCCACCGGCAATCCCACCGGCAATACGGCCGATACCCGGCCTGGGCGTCAACGGGCGGCAAGAACCTCGGCGACCTCCGAGGCGAGGTAGGTCAAGATCATGTCGGCACCCGCTCGTTTGATCGAGGTCAACACTTCAAGCGCCGCCGCGTCACCGTCGATCCAACCGTTCTGAGCGGCCGCTTTCAGCATCGCGTACTCACCGCTCACGTGATACGCGGCGATGGGGATGTCGACTTCCATCCTGGCCCTCGCCACGATGTCGAGGTACGCAACAGCCGGCTTGACCATCACCATGTCGGCCCCCTCCGCCACATCGAGCCGGATTTCATCAAGCGCCTCTCGCCCGTTCCGCCAGTCCTGTTGGTAGCCGGCACGATCGCCGCCGCCGACGATGGTGACGTCGACCGCATCCCGAAACGGGCCGTAAAAAGCACTGGCGTATTTCGCCGAGTACGCAAGGATTCCAACCTCTGTCCAGTCGCCCTCGTCGAGAGCATCGCGAATGGCCATCACCTGACCGTCCATCATCCCCGACGGTGCCACGACGTCGACCCCCGCCTCGGCTTGGGCGCACGCCACCTCGGCATACAGATTGAGGGTGGCGTCGTTGTCGACCCTCCCCCGATCGTCGACGAGACCGCAGTGGCCGTGATCGGTGTATTCATCGAGGCAAAGATCGGCCATCAAGACAACATCGTCGCCCAAGTCCTCTCGAAGTTGGCGAAGGGCCACTTGGACGATGCCCTCGGGGTTCCAGGCTTGCGACCCTTCACCGTCTTTCTCGACGGGCACGCCGAACAGCATGATCGCTGGCACGCCGAGCGCGGCGAGCCGTTCCACCTCGCGACGTAGGGAGTCGATGCTGTGCTGGGATACTCCGGGCAAGGACAGGATCGGCTGGGGCTGGTCGATTCCTTCCCTCACGAACAGCGGTGCGATCAAATCGTCAACGGTCAGATTGGTCTCGGCGACAAGCCGTCGCATGGTCGGCGTTGTTCGGAGACGGCGGAGCCTGCGCTGAGGGAAGTTCACCCGCCCATGGTAGAGCGGCCCTGTTCTGGTGACCGCTGAAGTGTGAACACCAACATGTCCAACACGCCGGCCGAGGTGTGAGGAGTAGCTTCGGCCGCTCCGCCAACGCCAAGATCGGCCAGCCGGGTCATCGTCGACGGACCGATGGCCACGACCACCGGAGGCAATGCGCCAACCCCGTAGCGATCGACGAAACGGTCGACGGCCGATGGGGCGAACAGAGCGATGGCATCAACCGCCGGGAGCTTGTCCGGCAGAGGTGGCGACACGGTCTGGTATGCCGTGACCCGATCGACGGCATACCCCTTCGCTGTCAAACCATCGACGACCGTCGGAGAAGCCTGCTCGGCGAGGGGGGCCAACACTCGGGAGGCGTCGTCGCCGGCGGCTGGCAGGGCGTCGGTCAACGCCGCAGCGGTGGCGGTCGACGCCATCACATCGACCGCCAGGCCCGCCGCGGTGGCGGCGGCCGCGGTGGCCGGTCCGACGGCGACAACCGAAAGATCGGTTGGCCAACTCTCGCCGGGGATTTCCCGGGCGTCGACGAATGCACGTACTCCGTTGGCCGAGGTAAAGACCACGAAGGCGTAGTCGGATAACTTGGCCACAGCGGCGCTCAGCGCCGCTCCGTCATCGGCCGGTGGAACGACCTTGAGAAGCGGCAGTTCAACGACCTGGGCACCCAACGTCGCCAGTTCTGCAGCCAACGGGGCATTCTCGGCTGGCACGCGAGTGAGAAGAATGGTTCGCCCCGAAAGCGGCCAGCTCACGGTTCCAGTCAAGCGGCGGCGGTTTCGACCGCCTTGCGGAGGCGGCGAGCCAAGACCCGGCCAGGGTCGGCGGAAGCCGAGCCAGACTCAATCGCACGATGAAGCCCGGTCGGCGCCGCTCCACGTCGTCCGACGGTTCCCGCATCGGGGGCCAACACGCCGCGAATCTCCACTGCATCGCCGTTCACGGTGGCGTGTGCGCCGGCCGGGAGGTTGCAATCGCCACCGAGCTCGGCCAGGAATGACCGCTCGGCGCCGACGGCGGTAGCGGTCAGGTGGTGGTTGATCGTGGCCAGAAGGTGGCGTACCGAGTCGTCGTCCTCTCTGGCCTCTACCGCCAACGCTCCCTGTCCGACCTGGGGCACAAACGTCGTCGGGTCCAGAATGTCGACCACCTCGGGCTGGAGGGACAGGCGTTCGAGGGCGACGGCGGCAACGACCACCGCGTCGACACCGTTTCGGCCGCTCTGAGCCAAGCGGGTTTGTATATTTCCTCGCAGGTCGCGCAGTTCCAAATCGGGTCGTTGATCGAGGAGGAGCACGCCGCGACGGTTCGAGCCGGTCGCCACAGACGCTCCGGCCGGGAGGTCGACAAGCCGAGCCCCGACGAGGGCGTCTCTGGGGTCTCCACGCTCGACAAAGGCGGAGATGACGAGGCCTACCGGGGTGAGAGCTTGAAGGTCCTTTGCCGAGTGGACAGCCACATCGGCGTGCCCGGCCAGTACCAGCTGCTGAATTTCTTTCGAGAACGCACCCTTGCCGCCGAGTTCGACGATCGAAAGGTCAAGCCGTCGATCGCCCAGCGTCGCCGCCGTCACGTACTCGATGTCGAGCGTCGGTTCGACGACCCGGAGCAGCCGAGCAACGTGTTCAGCCTGCCAACGAGCGAGGGGGCTGGAGCGGGTAGCAATCCTGAGTTTCATAGGAGCGTTCCCTTGGAGGATAACCGTCTCGATGAGAGGCCGGCTGACTCGGGTTTGTCCATTGGGGTCAACCTGTCACAATTGCCCGTATGAGCGATAACGCAACGAGTGCCCACGAGGCGATGACGGTCCAGATCGGCAAAGAGGCGGCGGTCGGTGAGTGGTTCGAGGTGACTCAAGACCGAGTCAACGACTTCGCCGACGCCACCCTGGACCACCAATTCATTCACGTCGACCCGGAACGGGCGGCCCAAACCCCCTTCGGTGGTCCAATCGCCCATGGGTTTTTGACCCTGTCGTTGCTCGTTCACCTGCAGACGACGATCCCCGACGACCTGCCAGCGTTCGATGGGCTCTTGATGGGCGTCAACTACGGGTTCAACAAGGTGCGATTCATCTCTCCCGTTCCCGTCGGTTCTCGGATCCGGGCCACGGCGAAGACCATAGAGGTGACCCTCAAGGACAACGCCGTCGACCAGGTCCGCACCATGACGATCGAGATCGAAGGTCAAGACAAGCCGGCCCTCGTCGCCGACTGGATCGCTCGATTGGTGTTCGCCTAACAATTCGTTTCTCCCCACCAGTTCAGGCCCCACCAGCCAATTTATGCCCCGAGAGGCACGCCGGTGCCGCCCGACACCGCGGTGTCGCGCTGCTGGTAGAAGCTAAGGATCTGAAGCTCGGTCGCCAGGTCCACTCGCCGGACGACGACGTGGTCGGGTACGGCCAGTGGACCGGCGGTGAAATCGAGAAGCGAGACAATTTTGGCCTCGACGAACGCGTCGGCTATCGACTGCGCCGCCTCGGCGGCGGTGGCGATGATCCCCACGTTCACACCGAGTTCGGAAACGAGCTCAGCCATATGGTCGACGTGGTGGACGACGATGCCACCCATGATGGATCCCACCTTTGACTCATCGTTATCGAAGAGCACCACGATTGGGAATCCCCGTTGGGTAAGACCGTCGTAGTTGACCAAGGCTTGGCCGAGATTGCCCGCTCCGACCACGGCCACCCGCCACTCCTGGTGCACACCGAGGACACGGCTGATCTCGAACAACAGGTACTTGACGTCGTAGCCCACTCCGCGGGTTCCGGTGATGCCGAGGGCGCTTAAATCTCGACGTAAGGTGGCGGAGTTCACTCCGACTTGGGTGGCGAGATGCTTTGACGAAACACCGGCGACATCATCTCCGGCCAGTTCAACCAGGGTGCGCAGGTAGTCGGGGAGCCGGCCGACGGTAGCTTCCGAAATCGGCTGATCGGCCATCCTCCCACCCTACGGATCGGTCGCCGCACTCACAAATGCACAATCTGTTAACAACTACTACACGAGCAACAGCAGCGGCGACGGGCCGAGGCAACAAAGACCCCGCTCGTCGGCAACACCGATCGCTGCCCCCATTCGTATGCTGCATGCATCGAGAACGACTCCGACTCCGACACCACAGATGCCGCTCCCACCACCGATGAGGTGGAGTACCGGCTGTACCTAGAGACCGATCTGAACCGGGTGTTCACCGGCTCGCTTGGGCCACTGGCGGCGACCGAGCTTCGGCTGGTGGCCGACACGCTCATCCCAAATCGCATTGGTCCAATCGAGGTCACCACCCAGAGCCGAGCCACCATGCTCCGCTTCCCGGTCAGCGGCCAATCGGCCAGCGAACTCAACAGCGACCTTAACAGCGACCTCAACAGCCAAGTCACCGACCAGCTCACAGGCGTGCTAGGCCAGCTCGCTGCCTCCTCTGCCCTATTCGCCGCGGCCGGAGACGGCCTGATCCGCCCGGTAGAGCTCGAACAACAACTCCACTACGAAACCGACCTCGTCACGACCCAGCGATACCGGGGGAAGACGAACGAGCGGCTGACCAGGGCCATGCTCAACCTGGCGCTGGCAACCGCCGGGTTTCCGTTGAGCTTCGACGCCGAGGCCACCAGCCGACCGGTCGTTCTGGATCCGATGTGCGGCCGGGGTACCACCCTCAACTGGGCGCTGGCCTATGGGCTCGACGCCTTGGGGATCGAGATCGATGGCGGCGCCCTCGATGAACACGCACGGTTCATTCAGACCTGGGCAAAACGGGCTCGCCTTCCCCACAAAGCCTCGACTCACCGCCGGGGAAACGCCGAGGACCGGCACACCACGCTTCGGGTCGCCACCAGCCGAACCGCGTTCAAGGCCGGCCACAGCCAACGGGTCGAGACGTTCACCGCGGACGGCACGGCTCGGGTTGCCTCGATCGGTCGACGATCGATCGACGCCATCGTCACCGATCTCCCGTACGGCATTCACCACCGGGGCGGCCGAGGGGGTGCCGGTAGTCCTCCACGGCCCGACGATGACACGATCGCGCTCCTTCGACGGGCCTTGCCGACCTGGCATCGCTGGCTACGACCGGGTGGCGGTTTGTGCTTCGCCTGGAACACCCGACGAGCGGACAGGACCGAAGTGGCGGCGACGGTAGCCGATGCCGGATTCGACCTGGTGGAACCACCCCCGGGATTCTCGATGGCTCACACCGTCGACGCCACCATCGAGCGTGATGTACTGGTGGCTGTGCAGCGACAACGTGCACCAAACACCGATTCCGCTCCAACCCCCCAATAAAAAACGACCGTCGAGCGCCCTGTCACCCGCCATCTCGTCCGCTACCGTTCGTCATGTGGGACTGTTCCGTAATAAGCGAAGCTTCGATGCTGAGGTCCGGCGTCAAATCGCCGCAGCGGCCAAGCCCGGCACGGTCATCAAGGAGATCGATAACGACACCGTACAAATCGGGAGTGTCATCGTCGGGTTGAGTAACCTCCGAGCAAAGTGGAACCGGCTCGACGTCGAAGAGCGTCGACCCTGGCTCTCCGAAACCGTGCAAGCCCTCGTGTCTCCGCCAGCCCTTCCGTCCCAGCTTGAGACAACCACGCCATTGCGGCCGGGCATCCGACCCCGGTCCATGCTGGAGTCGGCCCGCCTGGCTAACTTGCAAAACGAGGTTCGGTCGAGCGAGGGCCGAAACCGGCCACTGATCCCATTCCAACCCTTTGGTGGCGACCTCGTCAGCGTTCTGCTGTGGGATGCTCCAACCACGATGTCGGTTGTCAACCAACTGCAACTCGACGAGTGGGACGCCACCTTCGACGATCTCCTAGAGATCGCCGTCAAAAATCTGGCGGCCGAACCGGACCTCGGATGGACCACCCAAGACACGCGGGTCTACACCTCGATGAACGAGGACGACTACGACGGAGCCCGCATGCTGGGCGGAGACTACCTCGAACAAACCGGGCTGGACGGTGAGCTCGTCGTCATCCATCCCAACCGAAATCTGCTGATCGTCACCGCGGTAGACGACACCCGGGGCATCCATACCGCTTGTGGCCTTGCCCTTGAAGACTTGGCCGCTCCCTCTCCGGTCAGCTTCCAACCGTTGGTCGGGCGCGGCTCCGATTGGCGGCCCTTGGTGTTGCCACCATCGCATCCGGCGCACCCGGAGTGGCAACGACTTACCGCCATAAATCACGAAATGAATTACAGCAGCCTCAGGGAGCCGCTCCAGCAACTGGTAAGCGACGACCTCACGGTCGTTCCCTATCGGGTTGGGGAGGCGTCCGACGGCTCATACTTATCGTGTTGCACCTGGAAAGCGGGGGTTCCGAGCCTCCTGCCAAAGACCGACGCCATCGAGCTGATCAGCGCGGGCAACGAGTTGGTGCGGGCCGATTGGAATACCGTCCAGCGGCTGGTCGGCACCATGATGGAACCAACGGATCACTATCCCGAACTCTGGCGGGTCATGTCGTTCCCCAGCAACGATGAGTTGTCGGAGTTGCGGGACCGATCATCGAACGCCTAGCCGCATCGCCGTAGAGCCTCACCCACTGCACCACCTCGCCCACTGCACCGCCTCGCCGACTGCACCGCCTCGCTCACAGCACTGTTCGACAGCGGCTGAATCAGCGAAGTCTGTTCCGTTGCAGCTTGCCGGTCGGGCCAACCGGGAGTCCCGAGGCGATCACAAACCGGCTCGGGACTTTGTATCTGGCCAGTTCTCGCTCACAGAGTTCTTGCAGGCCATCTTCGGTGATCGTCGTACCATGCTCCGGCACGACGAAGGCCACGACCGCCTCGCCGGTGGTCTCCGATGGCTCGCCGACGATAGCGACCTGAGCAACGTCGGGGTGGGAGGACAACACGCCTTCCACTTCGGCCGGAAACACATTGAAGCCTGAGACGATGACAAGATCCTTGCGACGATCGACGATCGTCAGGAATCCGTGCTCGTCGACGACGGCGACGTCTCCGGTCTTCAGCCATCCGTCGGCGGTGACGGCCTGGTCGCCCGCCATCGGCCCGTCGCCGTTCCAATAGCCACCAAAGATCATGGGGCCCCGAACCCAGAGATCCCCGGGGTCGCCGACGAAACAGTCCTCTTCGGCGTGGTCGACGATACGGGCCTCTACCCCCGGCAGGAGACGACCGACCGACCCCAGTGGAGCGTCGGTTGAGATCGAGGAGGCGAGGACCGCGCTCGATTCGGTCAACCCATATCCTTCGTGAAGTTCGAGTCCGAACCGGTTCTGGATATCGATCCGGAGTTGTGGTGGCAGTTTGGCGGCGCCCGACACGGCGAGCCGAACCGATGACAGGTCGGCGGCCTCGATGGTCGGCAGCCGGTGGATGGCCGCCCAGAGTGTCGGCGGCCCGGCGACAACGGTGGCCCCCGACCACCTGATCCGATCGACGGTGTCGGTCGGGCTGCGGTAATCGTCGAGCACGACGGCAGCGCCGATCAGCAACGCTAAGTGGAGAATAGTGTTGAGACCGAACACGTGGAACAGGGGGAGAACGGCCAGGAATCGGTGCGCTCCGCCGACCAGATCGACCGGCAATGACAACACTGCCTGAAGGCTGGCGGTCAGGCTCCCGTGGGTCAGAATGGCTGGCTTTGGTGGTCCGGCGGTGCCACTGGTGAACACCAACACGGCTGGAGTGTCGGCCGACACAGCCACGATCTCGGCCGGTTCGGCCGACTCCAGCCCGTCCTGCGATAGCCGGCGAGCGACGAAGTCTCGATCGGTGGCGGCGAAGGCCGGCTCCCCTTCCGGGCCGACAAAGATGGCCGCCGGAGCGACGGCCTCAAGCTCTCGTTGTAACTCGGCTGGCGGCGATTGAGGATTCAACGGCACGCTGATGGCCCCGATACCCATCGCCGCAGCGTGAACGAGTACGAACTCGATGGTGTTCCCGGCAACGATGGCTACCCGGTCGCCCGGTGTGACCCCGGCAGCCACCAATCCGCCCCGCCACCGGCCGATCCTGGCCACCAACTCCGGATAGCCGATGGTTCGCTCCGACGGTCCGGCGCCGGCGATGATGGCCGTCTCGTCGCCATGACGCTCGAAACGAGCGGCCAAGTTGCAGTCGAATGTACGAGTGGCGGTTCCCCCATTCATATCGTCTGTTGACATGGGGCCCATCGTCGCAGAGATCGAGGCACCGGGCCAGTGATCGCACCCATCCGACATATAGGGTTTAGATTGGATTCAAGATTGTTAACGATTGATTGAAGATGCCGTCTTGCCGTGCTCCCGCCGAGACCGGACACGGGGCGCACCGCCCGACGCGGGTGGGACAAACGGAGCGAAGTGGTGTAGAAATAGTTCATCGCAATTCCGGTTCGGCTGGTGGCGCAACGGGGTGAGACGTGTGCTGCTAGGGCCAACTGTGTGGGAGCCAGTTCTCGTGACTTCTGGTTCGCCATCCAGTCGCCATGTCCGGTCCGTGCGAGGAATTTCAGAGAGGGAGGAGATCCGTGGCGGTAGACAGCGACCAACAGGTCAACGTGGGCGAGAGAGGCACTGTGGGCCAACGGGGCACGGTGGACTCAATGCCCGTTCTCGATCGCAGTCGGGCCCATCTTCGGATCCCGGCCGATCTCGTCTCAGATAGCCTTCGGCTGGCCCACATTCAATCCGTTCCGAATCCGGGCACCGACCCACAACGTTTGCTGCCCGAAGCACACATCGTTGAGCGCCTCCAACGAGGGGGCATGATGGTCGACGGACGTGTCGACCCGGTGGCCGCTGAGCTGCTCGATGTGGTGAACCACGCGAGCCTTATGGTCGCCGTCGATCTGAGTTTTGGAGCGGACAGCAGCGCGCCGACGGTCCTCGCTACGCCTCGTGGCGCCGTCGTTTCCAGCTCGCTCGATCCCAGCTTCGTCGAGTTCCGGCCAGTCCAAGTAGCGGCGCTACCTCAGGTGTTGAGCGAACTCATCGTGCTCCGCTCACCTCGGTTCGTCGGCGATGCCCCCATCTCGGTGGCTTCGGACATTCTAGCGTCGGCCATCGAACAGGTCGACAACTATGACGTGGCCATCAAGACGTTGATGGACGGTGGGCTTGAAGCCGACCAAGCGGTCCTGGTCATCGAGTTTCACAACGCCGATGTCCGGCGTTGGCGAATCACCTCTACGTGGTCGACCGATGACGGTCCACGAATGGCCGAAATGCAGGGGCTTGACGGCGGCGACAACGGACAGTGGATGATCGCGACGACCGGCAACGGCGATGCGCAGACAACCTTCACTCCACAGGGCCACGGTGAGGTCATGAGCGCGTTCCGAGGTGTGTTGCCCCGGAACTGGCTCGGACGGCCACTGAGCCGGCCTCCGGAGTAGCAACCCGGGCAGGTCACCCCACCGGTGGATCGCCAGAGGCTACTCTCTGGTGCGAGGAGGGTTTGTGTCGGCTGGTGCCGCCGCGGCCCTCTTTTCCATTTTCTGTTTGTATCGGAGATCCGCCGCATGTTTTCTGAGAAGCGACGTTCGCGTCGCCTTCCTATCGTTTCGATGCTCATCGTCTCGCTTTTTGGCACCGCGGTGGCAACGCTGCCCGCCGACGCCGCCGGCTGGCCGATCAAGCCAGACTTCTGTTATGTGGTCAACCCCGGCAGTAGCGATGTTGAGATCACGTTCTTTCCGAGCAAGCTCAACATCACCCAGGGCGACGGCGCCGACAATGCGGTGTTCTACCGAATCGCACGCTCAGACGGCCAGAGTTGGGACGTGCCCCGCACCGCGGCAAAGAACCTTCACGACTACGGCGCGGCCGGCGCCGACTACCGCTATGAGGTCTACAGCGTCGGCCATAACAACATCCAGGTAAGCCAGAGGACCGACTGCGTTGCATTGCGCTCGGAGTCGTCAATCGCTCCTGGACGCCTCAAAGACTGGCGGCGAACCGCTTCGGTGATTCATGGCCTTGGAGAGGGATCGGTCGGGTCGAGCACCCGGTACTTCACCGGCGCCGACGACGACGTGGTCACCACCGAAGTATCGGCAGAGGAATCCGACGCGCTGAACCCTCATGGTGGCCAGTTCTCGTTCCAAGCCAAGGTCACGCTGACGACCGCCAACCTGCAGGCCCTCACCACGGCAACGGGCCCGTCGTGGAATGTGATGCAACGGGGCTATGCCGACTCCCAGGGCGGCCAATGGAAGATGTCGCTGGTAACCGACAACACCGGCATGCCCCGGGCCCAGTGCGCCATGCGCGACGGGGACGGCAACGCAAAAACCGCCAACTCCACCTATGAACTGGCCGCCAATACCAAGATGACCATCACCTGTGTCATCGACGATGACGCCAATACCATCCGAGTTATCGTTAACGGGCGAACCGATTCTGCCGCCCCCGCACCCGCCGGGTTCGGAACTGTCGCTCCCTACCACTCTGGAACAAGCTGCTGGCAACGGATAGCCCGGACCATCTCCATTGGTAACAAACCGCTTTGCGGAACTGGCACGCTCACCGACGACGACCGTTTCCAAGGAACCATCCACAACGCCCGGACGCTCAAAGGCTGACAAACCGCAATCCTCCACCGGCCCCCCTGCGAGACCAGCATCCATCAAGCCCGCACCACGCCCAGGCCGGTAGAGGACTACACAATCACAAAGACGATCCAGCTACACGTCCGACCCGCGGCCCGTTCACCACTGCGACCGACGGCCCATTCTTCGTGAGGTCGGATCAAGTTTTTGAGGCCAATCACCGATATCGAAGCGACACATCGAACGAGGTGCGAAACATAGCGAACCTCGCGGCCAGAGGCGGTGAACACGCGGTGGCACTATCGACGGTTACGCGACGGTTTTGCTCGATGGCGACGATAGCCGTTCTCCTTCTCGGGTTGTTGTTTGTGGCCGGAGGGCCGGCCTCGGCGGGGACCGTTGAGGACGAGCGGCGGTTCGTCACCCTGATCAACGAGTACCGGGCGACCGAAGGGCTCCCGGCCCTGGAGCTGGACAGAGAACTTCAAGCCGCATCTCGTGAGTGGTCGCGCCAAATGGCGGCCGACAACGAACTGGCTCACGCCCCCGATATCTCGGTCGGGGTTACCTCGCCGTGGGTTGCTATCGGTGAAAACGTTGGCGTCAACCCGGTGCAAGACGTGCCGATGCTATTCGAGGCCTTCAAGGCCAGCCCGCTTCACGACGCGAACCTCGTCGATCCCCGCTTCACCAATGTCGGGGTCGGCGTCGTGTACGACAGCACCGGCCAGTTGTGGACCACACACCGATTCATGGCAGTTGACGACACCCCACCCACCACGGCGACCCCATCGACGCCAGCTCAAACGACAGGCGATCCAACACCGACGCCGACTTCGACTGCAACACCAACAGCGACCCCCGCATCGCCGTCACCACCTCAAACGGTCGCCGAACCTCCGACCACGACCGTGCCACCGACCTCAGCTTCGGACGAGACGACCGCCGTCACGCAGCCGCTTACGCCACCGACAGCACCCCAAGAGACCGGCCCGGATGGAACAGACCCCCGGCAAACCGATCCCACCCTCTCGGGGGAAAACCTCGATCCCCGACTGATCGCCACCGTGCTGCACGACCTGGCAAGTGTTAGCGAATCTGGATGACGAACTGGGCCACGCCTGCGCCCAGGATGGCCAACATAAGTAGACCAAGGGTGATGACAATCGACGGTCTCATACCGGGTGTCCTTCCTCTCGGGTAGTCGATGGTTTCAAGGTCAACGACACCGACGAAACGATGCCCTCCTGTTGCTCGCAGGGGGCGAGCGAAACCTCGTCGCCCTCGCCTAGCCCGAGCTCCTCGGCGGCAGAACCGCGATCGACGGCCAACGACAGCAGACCATAGGAATCGACCAACAGACCGAAACCACCGCCTGGGATGTCAGCAAACGTGTCGACCCGAGCCGCGTTCCGGTTGATGCGACCGCCGCGCACGGTGATCATGTCTGGCCAATCGGTCAGATCGTCGGGGTCTAGGTTGAGCTGGGCGTTACCGAAACGATCGATCCACAGCACCTCTGCTCGAATCGCTCCATCGTCGTCGACGCCGCTGATCGGCAGGAGGCCGGGGAGCAGCTGGATCGGGTCGATGGCCGTTCCCAGGTCAGCGAAGGGTACGCCAAGGCAAAGATGGGCGGCGACGGGGGCAAAGACGTCCCGACCGTCGAACGTGACCGCGGCATCAGCCAAGTGATACTCGGAGTTATCAAGCACGACAGCGGCGGTGGCGCCACCGACCATGGCTACCGCAGGAGCGAGCAGGCCGTTGTCTGGGCCGATCAGGAAGGCCGCCCCATCGGCCACTTCGACCGCAACCGGTCGGCGGTCGGTACCGACGCCGGGGTCGACGACTGCGAGGGCCACGCCAGGAGCCATGTAATGAGCCGACCGGGCGAGAGCCAACCCTCCGGCTCTGACATCGTGAGGCGCTATCTCGTGCGAGATATCGATAACTCGAACCGCGGGAGCGATCGAACGAATAACCGAGTGGACGATGCCCACAAACTCATCGCGGTGTCCGTAGTCGGACAGAAAGGAAACGGTATCGAACCGCAGGGGGTCACCGGGTTGCATCGTGGACTCCATCGTGGTCGATTGCCGTCATTGACCGAGCTCGGCTGAACGATCGGTTGCCGCTCGTACCGCGGCGGCGACGGCCGCTCGGATGCCGTGCTCTTCAAGCCGTCCAAGACCGGCCGCCGTGGTGCCGGCCGGCGTGGTGACCTGAGTTCGAAGTTCCATCGGTTCCAACCCTGTTTCGACCAGCATCTTGCCCGCGCCGTAAATGGTCTTGCTGGCCAAGGTGGCGGCATCGGACCGGTTGAGACCAACCGCCACACCAGCATCGATCAGGGCCTCGGCCAACAAAAACACGTAGGCCGGACCCGATCCGGACAAGCCGGTAACGGCGTCGAGTTTCGCCTCGGCTACCACCACCACCGACCCGACGGCGCTGAGAATGTCGGTGGCCCAGGCCACATCGTCATCGGTGGCGTTGTCTCCGCCGGCCAGGCCGGCCGCACCCTCGCCGACCAGGGCCGGGGTGTTCGGCATCACTCGAAGTATTGAGGTACCGGCCGGCAAGACGTCGGCCATAGCGGCGATGGTCACCCCAGCCGCGATAGACACCACCCGCCGGGGTTCGACGAGGCCGGCACAAACATCGAGCACCAGGTGTGGTTTGACCGCTACCAACGAATCGATGCCGCCCACCGGGGCGTCCGATACCGCAACACCAGGAAATGCCGCGACGAGGTGCTGCCGTTGTGTGCTATCGACCTCGATCACGGCCAATTCTTGAGCGGTAGCCCAACCAGCCTTGATCAAGCCGCCGACGAGTGCGTGACCCATTCGTCCGCCGCCGATTATCTGCAGCTTCGTCACCATGATCTCCGAGGCTACCGGCCGCCATTCAGGAGTGACTTCGTGAACCGGTGGATGGTTGACATGCCTCCCCCCTTTACCGGTGAGCGGTTGCGATGTACGATCAGGCCACGTTGGCGTGTTAGAGATACATAAATAATTGCTATATCTTCTAACTCGGTCGAGGGTGAGGCTGTTAAAGCCTGCTCGTCGGCCGACGAGCAGGGGGTTGAAAGGATGTCGTTAGTAGAGCCGCGGAGTCAGCAAGCTACGACCCGGCACGCAATGAGCACGCGAGCCACAACACAGCGGAACGCTGAGCAACACCTGGTTCCCCACTTCACGACGGGCAACGCGTGGAACAACCAGTCTCTGGGGGTAATCGAGCGAGGCGACGGCTGCTACGTGTACGACGCCGAAGACAACGAGTACCTCGACGGGCTCGCAGGCTTGTTCTGCACCAACTTGGGTCATGGTCGAACGGATCTCACGGCCGCGGCATCCGAGCAAATGAACAGGCTGGCCTTCTATCCAACCTGGGGTTGGGCCAATCCTCCGGCCGCCGAGGCGGCGCAGATGATCGCCGATCGAGCACCGGGAGATCTGAGCGAGGTCTTCTTCGTGAACTCTGGTTCCGAGGCGATGGAATCGGCGCTCAAATTCGCCAGGAACTACCACGTCGCCCGCGGCGACGACAGTCGATACAAGGTAATCTCCCGGGAGTGGTCCTATCACGGGTCAACACTCGGCGCCCTCTCGGTGACCGGCGTCCCCACGCTCCGCGAGATATTCCAGCCGATGCTCTGGCAGGGGACGCGCCACGTTCGCAACACCTATCGTGACACGTCGGCCGAACTGGCATCAGCCCGAGCGGTGGAGGACATGATCGAGGCCGAAGGGCCGGAAACGGTCGCCGCGGTGGTGGCCGAGCCCGTCCAAAACGGCCGGGGCGGTCTCGTCCCACCCGACGGGTACTGGAAGGAGCTGCGCCGGATCTGCGATCGCCATGGCGTTCTACTCATCGCCGATGAAGTGATTTGCGCGTTCGGTCGATTCGGTCATTGGTTCGCCAGCGAACGGTTCGGGGCAGAACCTGACATCGTGACATTCGCTAAGGGGGTCACCAGCGCCTACCAACCCCTCGGCGGTATGGTCGTTCGCCGCCCACTGGTGGAAACCGTCTGGGACTCTCCGATGGGGACGTTCCTCCACGGCTCGACCTTTGGAGGCCACCCGGTGGCAACAGCCGTTGCGGTAGCCACTATCCGAGCCATGGAACATGAGGGCATTCTCGATCACGTTCTGGCTAACGAGGCCGGATTCCGAGCCAGACTGGACGCTCAATTCGACCATCACCGCTGCATCAAGGAGATCCGGGGCGCCGGTTACTTCTACGCCATCGAACTCATGGCCGATCGAGACACCGCCACCGAACTCGATGACCACCAGCGGGCAGCACTCGAAGGTGGAGTGCTAGCCGACATGGTCCGCCAGGCCGGATTACTCATACGGGCCGACAACCGAGGCGCCACCATGCTCGTGGTCTCACCACCGCTAGTGGCCGACAGTTTTGTGCTCGATGACCTAGTCGAACGTCTCAACCGGGTGTTAACCATGACCGATATGTGGTTGGTTAGCGGGGCTACCATCAGCTAACCACGACCCAACAGGGTCAACGCAACAATGGGGAGAGCAATGAAACGACGACTACTACTACTTCTCGCCGTCATCGGCCTATTCGCCGCGGCCTGTGGCGATGGTGACGACGAAGGCACCGACACCACCGATTCCACCGAAGCGGCCGACGGTGACGCAGAAGACGGTGACGCAGAAGACGGTGACGCAGAAGACGACGAGTCCTCCGAAGATGACGCCGCTGAAGGGGACGGGGAGGGCGAAGAGGGCGAGGCCATGGCCGAACTCGATGAGCTCAACGTCGCCTACTTCGCCGAGTGGCCGACACCAAACCAGATCGGCCAAGAAGACGGCAGCTTCGGCGATGCGGTCGGCGTGCCGATCAACTGGGTGCCGTTTGCCAACGGCAGCGAGATGACCGAAGCCATGGTGGCCGGCGACATCGACATTGCATACTCACAGGGCCTCACCCCGTTTGCCAATGGTGTGAACAACGGCGCCGACCTCAAACTGGTCGGCATCGCCGTGTCCTATGCCGAAGCCGACAACTGTGTCGCTCAGGGCAGCCTCGGCATAACCCGCGAAAACGCCGCCGAAACCCTCACCGGCGCAACGATCACCACGCCGATCGGCAACGTGACCCACTTCAAGATGCTTTCGATGATGGACTTCCTCGGGGTCAATCTCGACGATCTTGAGGTGACTCCGGCCGAGAGCGGCGCCGCTACCGCGGCGGCGTTCGTATCCGGCCAGATCGACGTCGGATGCGCCTTTGGCGGATCGGTTGTCGAAATGTTGGACGCCGGCGGCGAACTGATCATGACCGGCGCCGAACAGGAGAGCGAGATTGGGATTGCAACGTACGACATCGTGTCGATTCCAACCGCCTTCGGTGAAGGCCATCCCGAGGTCGTCAGCAACTTCCTGAGCGCAACCCAGGAGTTCAACGACACCTGGGCCGCCGACCCGGAGACCAACAATCCAATCATCGCCCAGGCCGCAGGCATGGACGACGTCGGCAACTTCCTCGGCGAGGATCTCTGGTTCTCGTTCCCCGCTCTCGACGACCAGCTATCGGACGCCTGGCTCGGCGGACAGGTCCAGCAGAACATGACGGATCAGCTCGACACGTTCGTCGAACTGGGAGAAATCGATTCATCGATCGGTGACTTCTCCGGCTTCGTCGATACCAGCTACCTGGAGGCGGCAACCGGCTGATCCGGTTCTGCACGTCGACGAAATACTGCGTTGCGGGGTGCCGGGGCCGGTTGGTCTCGGCACCTCGCCCATTTCGGGCCGACGCACGTTTTGGGTGGACGCGAAATATCTGCGAGGGTTGAGACGATGAGGAATCTGAAGGTTGACTCGGTCGACATGGTGTACGAGCTACCAAAGGGCGGATCGGTTCAGGCCCTGAAGGACGTCTCGTTCGATCTGACCGGTGGCCGACTGCTTACGCTTCTCGGGCCGAGCGGATGCGGCAAGACGACATTGTTGAACATCTTGGCCGGGTTCCTGGCCCCCACCGCCGGCACGGTCAAACTCGGCGACGAACCGATTACCGGTCCCGGTCCGGACCGGGGGATGGTGTTCCAGCAAGGGGCGCTGTTCGAGTGGTTGAACGTGCGAAAAAACATATCGTTCGGGCCGAGGATGCGTCGCAAACCGACCGGTGAGACCAATGCCAAAGTCGACGAACTGCTGGCCACGGTCGGGCTGAAAGATTTCGGCGAGAAACGAACCTACGAACTATCGGGCGGCATGCAACAGCGGGTGGCGCTCGCCCGCTGTCTGGCCAACGACCCGGCCGTGATCTTGATGGACGAACCGCTCGGGGCGTTAGACGCGCTTACCCGAGAGAAAATGCAGGGCCTGATACTCCGTCTGTGGAAAGACACGGGAAAGACGATCGTGTTGGTCACCCACAGCGTTGAGGAGGCGCTCTACCTCGGTGACCGGTTGTTCGTCATGGCCCCCCGACCGGGCCGGGTGGAGCATGTCTACGATCTCCCGTTTGCCAATACCGGGCTCGACGTTGAGCCCCGTGAGCTGAAGGCATCGCCGGAGTTCATCGAGAAGCGGGAAGAAGTCCTGTCGCTCATCTGGGAGATGGAAGAGCAGATCATGGGCCACGAGGGGAGCTGAACCGATGTCTGAGCACGGACCCGGCGGACTGAGCGGCGCCAGCGATGAGCGGACGCTACAGATGGTCGACAAGTCCGGACCCTTTTCCGGTTGGGGCATCTTCAATCGGTCCGGCTCGGCCGATGCTCGCAAGACGGTGCGGTTCGGCGATGCCGGTGCGGTCAGGAGCATGCCGTTCTGGAGCCTGTTGTCCCTGGTGATCTTGTTGCTCGCCTGGTGGACGGTCACCAAGGCCTGGGGTTTTCCCGATGATTTTCGCCAGCAGACAGCGGTGGCGTTCGCCGAGGCCGATCCGCCTCGGGAGTTGACCGACAACAACCTAGTTACCGCCTGCCGACAGTCCCCCGACTGCGATGAGAACGGGTACTCACAGGTCGTGGCGCCGACGTTCTTCCCGTCCCCGGCCGACACGTGGCGAGGATTCAACACCCTTCGGACCGAGGGCTTCAAGAACATCACGTTGTGGGAGCACCTCAGCACCAGCCTGTTCCGGGTTGGGGTCGGGATGCTCGCCGGCACGGTGGTCGGCGTCCCGATCGGGTTCATGATGGGCCTATCGAGCCGACTACGAGGGTTCTTCGACACTCCTGTCGAGCTGTTTCGACCGATCCCCCCGTTGGCGTTGATCCCGTTGTTCATCTTGTGGTTCGGGATCGGCAACCCAAGCGCATACGCCTTGCTTATCTTCGCCTCGATTTGGATCATGATCATCGCCGCCAGAGCCGGGGTTCGAACCGTCAGTCTGTCCAAAATTCGAGCCGCATACTCGCTTGGTGCATCAAAGCCGCAAATCCTGTTTCGGTTGATATTGCCGAATGCGTTGCCAGAGTTGTTCACCGGCTGTCGGGTTGCCCTCGGCGTGAGCTGGGGAACGCTGGTGGCGGCGGAATTGGTGGGGACCGACACCGGGCTCGGCAGCATGATCTTTCAGGCTCGGAGCTTCTTCCGAGCCGACATCGTGTTGGTGGGAATCATCATCATCGCCCTCATCGGCGTGTTCCTCGATCTGATCATTCGGGTGGTGGAATCGGTTCTCATTCCGTGGCGGGGCAAGGGCGGCTGACCAACCGACGGCGATACCCACTCGATATGGAACTTCTTTCTCGCTGGCGGCAGCAGGCCGCCTCTTGTCGACGCCGAATCGTGTTGGCCGATGCCGGCGACGACCGGGTGATCGAAGCGGCCCGCATCCTGAACGATGACGGCCTTGCTCACGCCACCGTCATCGATGACCCGGCCAATCAACTCACCGACGCCGCGGCCCGATACGCCACGAAACTCGACACACCACCCGACCTCGATGATCCTCTGGCGGTTGCGGTGCTGTTGGTGGCTGCCGGCGACGCCGACGGCTGTATCGCCGGTGCTACGCGACCAACCGCCGACGTACTTCGGGCCGGTCTGCGAATCCTCGGAACGACTCCCGGCATGTCAGTCGTGTCCAGCTGTTTCGTGATGGTCTTATCGGATGGGACACCACTGGTATTCGGCGATTGCGCCGTCGTTCCCGATCCCGACGCCGAACAGCTTGCATCGATCGCCATCGCCTGTGCCAAGTCCTATCGATTGCTGATCGGCGAACCACCCCGCGTGGCCATGTTGTCGTTCGCCACCAAGGGCAGCGCCCAACATCCCCGGGTCGACAAGGTTCGATCGGCAACCGAACGGGTACGAGACATCGAACCCGATCTTGCTATCGACGGTGAACTGCAGTTCGACGCGGCCTGGGTCGCGGCGATCGGCGAATCCAAAGCACCGGGGTCGTCGGTGGCCGGCAACGCCAACGTGTTCGTGTTCCCCGACCTCGACAGCGGCAACATCGCATACAAAATCACCGAGCGACTGGCCGGCGCCACGGCCATCGGCCCGGTTCTCCAAGGCATGAACGGCGTGCTTCACGACTTGTCTCGCGGTTGCTCGGTCGACGACATCGTGAACCTTTCGGTTCTCGCAAGCCTCCAAGCAAACACCTAGGTATTCTCACGCAGCTGCGCGGCGCCCTACATGACTGGGCATGTCGGAAATGAGCGAGATCATTGAGACCCTCGGAGCACCACCAGGCGATCGCTGCGGGCGAATCGACCGGGAGCATCGACCTCCTCGGGCTCCAGGCGAACGCCGTCCCGTATCACCGCAACCACGGTGGCCCCGGCGGGGGCAACCCCATAGGCGTCGCCCTCACCAGCATCGACTACCTCCGGGCTGATCTCCACCAATTCGAGGCCGGTGCCGGCGTCCAGGAGATCGCCGATCACTTGAACCGCACCGGGAGCGTAGGTCCCCAAACCCAACATCCGCCCAACGGCCGATGTGGCATCGACAACCTCATCGGCGCCTCCCTGGCGAAGCAGGTGGAGGTTTTCCTGCTCTCGTCCGGCGGCCACGATGTGGGCATCGTCGTTGAGTTCTCGGGCCGTGAGGGTGACCAAGACCGCGGTGTCATCGCGGTTGGGAGCGACGATCACCGCCCGGGCCCGATCGACCCCGGCTTGACCCAACACGTCGCTCTGGGTCGCGTCCCCATGAACGGCGACGTACCCGAGGCGGCCGGCTTCGAGCACCGAATCGGCCGTCCGGTCGACGACGACGATGTGCCCCGGCTCGATGCCTCGGTTGACCAGGTCGAGCGCGGCGCTCCGGCCGGTCGCTCCGAACCCACAGATCACGAAGTGGTCGTTCACCCGTTGCCTCCAACGTCTGGCTAGGAACAGCCGTCGAGACTGCTCGGTAAGCACCTCGACGGTCGTCCCGACCACCAAGATGAGGAAGAGAATTCTGGCCGGCGTGATCAGCACGATCGTGGCCAACCTTGCCCCGTCGCTCACGGCCGTGATATCCCCGTAGCCGGTGGTCGTCACCGTGACCGATGCGTAGTAGAGAGCATCGAGCATCGTGATGTCGTCGCCGGTCACATCGATGTACCCACCCTGTCCGAGACGGACGACGAGCGCGACGAACACGACCAACGAAACGGCGAAACCGACCCGCCGCAACACGGCGGCGACCGGCGCCCGAGATGGGGTCGGCAGATGGACGTCAGCGACCTCGGATCGTTGCGACATCACCCCTCGAACAGTCCTTGGCCAAGCCATCCGCCATCGCCGGAACCAGGACCAGGGACGACGTAGAACAAGCCACCACCGACCGGCTGTACGTAGTCCTCAAGCGGTTCCCCATCGAGGCGGGATTGGGCCGACAAGAACCCGGCGTTCAACGATCGCTGGTACGCCAAAAACAACAAACCCTGATCGAGGGTGCCGGAATCATCGGCGCCGTCGAGGTAGCTGAAGCCGCGTCGAAGCAACCGACCGGTATTGGCCTGGCGTGGGTTGGCTCGCCGGAGGTGAGAGGTCGGGGCGATGGCCTGGTTCTCCGTGTCTGAGGCGAACGCCGGCTCCTCTCCCTCTTCGGACTGGCCGAGCGGGGCGCCGGTATCGCGGTGGCGACCGATGATCTGTTCTTGTCGGACCAGGGCGGCCGTCGACCAGAACTCGATCAACATCCGGATGACCCGAACCGCCAGGTACGTACCACCAGACGCCCACGCCGGCTCGGCGTCGCCGGGTTGAACCCAAACGTGCTCGTCCATCACCACGTCATCGGTGGTGTCGAGATTGGAGGTGCCGTCTTTGAATCCCATCAGGTTGCGGGTGGGGGCGCCCCCTTCCGACGGTGAGGAGAGATCGTTGTAGCCCTCCTGAACCCACCGAAGCTTCAGGCTTGGTTGCGTAACTCGAACGATCTGATGGAGGGCGTGGGCGACGGCCTGAGTGCTCGATGCGGCGATGAGCAGCACGAGATCACCGTTCGACCGCTCAGGGCGGACCAGAAAATCGTTGCGGAACGTGGGCATGGAAATCAATTCGGTTGGCTGCCGGTCGGCGATACCGAACCGATCGTCAAACAGTGACGACCCGACACCGAGCACGACCGATGTGCCCACCGGCGGCGCACCAACACCGACCGCTCCAGAGTCGAGCGGCGGGCGAATCTCTCCGACCTCGGTCGCCGGCTGAGCCGACATCAACCGTTCGATCTCCGAGGTCAGCGTTTGCAGCGTGTCGATCAACTCGGCAGAGGTGCCGACCGACGCATCGAACGCGGCGACCGCTCCGGCCGCCATCGGAGGCCGAAGCACACCGAGTTGTCGATCGGCTCGAAACGGCACCGGCTCGGCGGCGCCGGGCCCGTGGCCGTTGGAACCGTCGTCGGTAGATCCGGTGGTGCAAGCCGATCCGAGCCCGGCCACCGCCGCTGTTCCAACCCCGAGACCAGCCTGAGCGAGAAACCGTCGACGACCGAATCCGCCATCCTCAGCTGTTAGGCGGTCGCTCGACGTCACCTCTTCAGTATGGCCTGCCGGAGACCACAGCCCGGCGTTCCACTTGGGTACGGGGCTTCACCGGTTCGAGTAGCCGTCTCCTCCCCCATGCCGTACTGTAGTGGCGTACGCAATGGTTGCGTACGCCACTAACTTTGGGGAGGCGTTGATGCTCAGCGCACGGGTTCGAATTACCGCAACAGACGAAGGCCGTGAGACCCTCCTGGCAACGCTCGCCGCCGAAGTCGACCAAGTGCCGTCCATGTTCAAAGGATTCGAGCTTTTTGTCGTGTCGGTGGACGCCGCCGACCGCAATACGATCATGATCACCGAAGAGTGGTCCACGAAGGAACAGTTCGACCTGTATGTGGGATCGGATCACTTCGCCGAGACGATGAAGGTCGCCGCTCCGTGTCTGGCTGCGCCCCCGAACTCCGCCTACTACCTCGGCGAACGGGTCGGGCCGTGAGCCAACCGTCGCCGGCCATCGATTCCGAGAACGTCCACGACTCCCCGAAGCTGGGAGACGCGGTGGCATACCGAATCAATCAGACAAACCGTCTACTACTTACGCACCTCGCCCGTTTCCTGGACACCCACCAGCGGGGTTTGACGCCCGAGAAATGGTTCCTGCTGGCCCGGCTACGGGAAGACGGACCCCTTCGCCAGGTCGAGCTCACCGAGCCCGCCCTCGGCGACGCGCCGAATGTCAGCCGACTCGTCGACGGCCTGACAACCGCTGGGTTGGTAGAGCGAAACGACGATCCCACGGATCGCCGGTGCCGCATCCTTTCCCTTTCCGTCGCCGGCGCGTCCCTCGCCGACGAACTACACCAGCGCGCCACCCAGGAGCGACGTCGTGTGTTCGCTGGGTTGGCCGACGACGATCTGCAACGCTTTACCGAGGCGCTCGATCGAATCGACGGGAACCTCCGTGCATTGTTGACCAGCGACGCCGACCGGTCAGAGTCGTGAGACTCCACCGTCTGGACGGCGGCGACCGGTGAGCCAGCCGACGAGCCGTGTTTCGGTAGTCGCTTCAGACCTACGAGCTGTAACCGGCTTCGGTCTCGCTCCACCAAGTTGCTGCAACCGGCTGCCATGCCGACCGCCGGGCGGCAAACAGTTCGGCGGCCCGATGACCTGACCAGCCATCGGGCAGGAGGTCGCCCGGAAGGCCAGGATCGAGCAGCGGGAATCGCCGCCACCGGTGAACGAGAGCCATCAGCCGACGAGCCGCATCCGCTGGCCCTGACACATGGTCCGATTCACCGAACTCGGCAAGGAATGCGTCGTACTGCGCTCCGAGGACAACGAGATCCCACGCCCGGGCGGCCAACTCGCCCGGAGTCCCTACCGCGCCGAGTTCGCCACGAAACGCCACCGCGCCAGGCACGTCGAGTTCGTGAATGACCTGGAGGGCCTCCGTTTCTCGTTCCGGCCAGGGCGAGATCCACGTGCCTTGGCCGAGCGACCCGTAGCCGGCCCACGTCAGCCCAACCGTCAATCGATACCGGAGGTTTCGCCTCGCCTCCGGAACGCTGGCCAACAGGATGCTCCACCGTTCGTCCCACCCTCTGGTCGGTAGCCCCAGGCCATAGATTCGGACTGCGCCGTCGGTCAGCAGTTCCCTGGTCGGCGAGGCGATGGTCCACCGGGTCTTTCGTCCAACTCTGGCTCGGTCAAGCCACCCGAGCTGGTGGAGGCGATTGATGGCTTGACGGGCAGCTTTATCTCGAACCCCGAGTAGGCCGAGCGCGGTCGTCATCGTTTGGGTCCAGGCCAATCCGCCAGCGGGAAGCATCAATTCGCCGAGCAAGGTAATCAACAACTCGCGACTACTCGTCGCCGCAGCGTCGCCGGCCCGTGGCGACCCGAGAACCGGCGCCAGCGCCATCTCGGCCGTCAGGTCAACCCGATGTTCAACGGATCTTTTGTTGCCAACAATGAATCCATAGTATGTTGGCCAAACCGATCAGACCAACGTCCCGCCGTTTGATCCCTTCGTAGCTGTGGAGACGCTATGACCGCCACCGACACCTCTGCAGTCACCGAGCCGATTACGTTCGAGCGGGACCCGGCCGACTACAACCATTGGCGGTTGAACCTGGAGCCACCGATCGCCCGGGTTTCGATGACGGTCGATCCGGCGGGTGGCCTTGTCGGCGACTACGAACTCAAGCTGAATAGCTACGACATCGGGGTTGACATCGAGCTGGCCGACATCGTTCGCCGCCTCCGCTTCGAACACCCTGAGGTTCGTTGTGTCGTGCTCGACAGCGGAGTCTCCGGCGTGTTTTGTGCCGGGGCCAACATCGCCATGTTGGCCGACGCAAGCCACGCCCACAAGGTCAACTTCTGCAAATTCACAAACGAGACCCGCCTCGAAATTGAAGAAGCATCGAGCGAGTCGGGGCTCCGATTCCTCGCCGCAGTCAACGGTGCATGTTCCGGTGGCGGGTACGAACTGGCGATGGCCTGCGACCACATTCTGTTGATCGATGACCGCGCCAGCACGGTGTCGCTACCCGAGGTGCCGTTGCTCGGTGTACTGCCAGGCACCGGCGGCCTGACCCGACTCACCGAGAAACGATTCGTCCGCCGCGACCGGGCCGATATGTTCGCCACCAGAGCCGAAGGCATTCGAGGGGCTGAAGCCGTCCACTGGAATCTCGTCGACGAGGTGGCTCCACCGTCGTCCTTTACCGAAGCCGTCGACACACGGGCCGAGGCTCTAGCGGCGACCTCCAACCGCCACCCAAACGCCCAACCGGTACACCTCGAACCGTTGGCGAGAACCATCGAAGACAGCGCCATCAACTACCGATACGTGACGGCGGCCCTCGATCGCGCCGCCCGCACGGTGACGATAACGGTTACCGCCGACCCGGATCCCGGTTGGGCACTGACCACAGCCCGAGAACTCGACGATCTGTTGTGCCACCTTCGGTTCAACGAGCCTTCCCTCGGCACCCTCATCCTTACCACCCGAGGGGTGATGGCCGATGTGTTGGCCCACGACACCACCCTCTCCTCCCCCGCCGACCACGGCCAGCGAGAAACCGCGTTGTTGTGGAAGCGGACCTTGTCCCGACTCGACCTCACCGCCCGTTCGATCATCGCCACCATCGAACCCGGTTCCTGTTTCGTCGGGATCTTGGCCGAGTTGGCCCTCGCCGCCGATCGCACCTACATGCTCGACGGCGTCTTCGAGGACGACGACAATCCACTACCTCACGCCGAGCTCTGCCTGAGCGCGGTCAACGTCGGACCGATGCCGATGGCCAACGGGCTCAGTCGACTCCGATCGAGATTGTGGGGAGACGACGAGTTGGCGGCGCACGCCGAGGCAGCGATCGGGACTCCGCTTCCCGCCTCGGCGGCAGCGGCGCTCGGACTCGTCAGCTCGACCCCCGACGATCTCGATTGGGCAGACGAGATCCGCTTGGCGGTCGAAGAACGAGCCAGTTTTTCACCCGACGCGCTGACCGGAATGGAAGCAAACCATCGATTCTGTGGTCCAGAAACCATGGCGACCAAGATCTTTTCTCGGCTCAGCGCGTGGCAGAACTGGATATTCATCCGGGAGAACGCCAGCGGCCCCGACGGTGCCCTTCGTCGCTACGGCACCGGCAGCCGCCCGCACTTCAACCACGACCGCACCTGAGGGTGTTCAAACGCCCACCGCCCAGCACCTACACACCTGCCCCTACCTACGGATGATCGATGACGAGTATTGACTACACCGAGCGGATCCCCAACAACGTCGAACTCTCAAGCGATCGCCGACTCAAACGGGCGTTGGAGAACTGGCAACCCCGGTTCTCCGATTGGTGGGCGGAAATGGGGCCGATCGGATTCGCTGAGAGCGAGGTGTATCTGCGGACGGCGATCGGGGTCGACCAATCCGGGTGGGCGCATTTCGGCCACGTTCGGATGCCCGACTACCGGTGGGGAATTTTCCTGTCCGACCAAGACCCTCAGCGAACTATCGGCTTTGGCGATCTGAAAGGTAGTCCGGTCTGGCAGGAAGTTCCCGGCGAGTTTCGGGGTGATCTCCGCCGTTTGATCGTGATCCAAGGCGACACCGAGCCAGCATCGGTAGAGCAACAACGTCGGTTGGGTCATAGCGCGCCGAGCTTGTATGACCTCCGCAATCTGTTCCAGGTAAACGTCGAAGAAGGCCGGCATCTCTGGGCCATGGTGTACCTGCTCCACCGCTACTTCGGACGTGACGGCCGGGATGAAGCAGACGCTCTGCTCGAACGGCACTCCGGAGATCCCGACCAGCCGCGGATCCTGGGCGCGTTCAACGAGGAGACACCAGACTGGCTGTCGTTTTTCATGTTCACCTACTTCACCGACCGCGACGGCAAGTACCAGCTCGGCGCCCTTCGGGAATCTGCGTTCGACCCGCTTAGCCGGACCTGCGATTTCATGCTCAAAGAAGAGGCCCACCACATGTTCGTGGGCGCCAGCGGTATCGGCCGGGTGGTGCAACGGACGGTTGAACTCATGGTGCAGCACGACACCGAAAACGTAGTGCCGTACGGGGGCATCAATCTGGACACCCTGCAGCGTTACGTCAACTTCCACTACTCGGTGTCGCTTGATCTGTTCGGGTCCGAGCGATCGACCAACGCCGCCAACTACTACGCATCCGGGCTCAAGGGCCGATACGGCGAGACCGGATACGACGACGACCATGTGCTAACCGACCACGACGATACCTACCTTTGCGTGGTCGACGAAACGATCACTCCAACCACGCTCCCAGCCCGGGCTCTTGTCAACCACGAGCTTCGCAGCGAGTACACCAACGACTGCGATAAGGGCCTCCGTCGGTGGAACCGCACCTTGATCGACCACGGCGTCGATCGGACCTTCGCACTACCTCACGTCGGATTTCATCGCCGAGTCGGCGCCTTCGCCGACCACTATGTGAGCCCAGACGGTCAACTGATGAACGAGGACGAATGGGCAGCGAGGTCGGCTGAGTGGCTCCCATCAGACCAGGAACGGGCCCACGTCGGCTCACTGATGCAACCGGTGACCAGCCCTGGCCAGGTGGCCGGGTGGATCGCCCCTCCATCGCAGGGCATCAACACCAAGCCGGTGTCCTATGACTACGTCCGCCTCTAAGCGCACGAACCGTGGACCCACGAACTGCCGGTACACGAACTGCCGGTACACAGCCGACTCCGGTATGGGAGACGATTGACGTCGACGATGGGTGTCTCACCACCGCCCGGTGGGGTTCGGGGCCACCCGAGATTGTCTTGCTCCACGATGGCCTCGGTTCCATCGATCAGTGGCGAACCATCCCCGGCGACCTCGCAGTCCGCACCGGGCGGACGGTCCTGGCCTACGACCGGCCGGGGCACGGCTCGTCGACCCCGCACCCGTCCGGGCCCTGGCCGGCCGACTGGCTTCATGTCGAGGCCGACCGGCTGTCTCACCTCATCGATGCCTTGCACCTTGGCCGTGACGGCCTACCACTTCTTCTCGTCGGCCACTCCGATGGCGGTTCGATCGCCCTGCTGTACGCCGCCACCGAATCTCGACCGGCGAGTGGCATCATCACCCTCGCCGCCCACACGTGGGTGGAGCAACAATGTGTCGACGCCATCGTTGAGATGCGGGCCGCCGCCGGCCCGATCGTCGCCGGCCTCGCCAAAAGCCATGCCGAGCCGACCGCCATCTTCGATGCCTGGAGCGGGGCATGGGTCAGCGACGAGTTCCGAGGGTGGGATATCCGACCGAGGCTCAACTCGATACGTCAACCAACCCTGATCGCCCAAGGGGGCAACGACGAGTACGCCACGCCGGCCCACGTCGACGAGACGGTCGCCGCCATCGGCGAGAACGCCACCGGCCTCCTTTTGCCCACGGTCGGCCACCTACTCCATCATCAAGACCCCGGGCTGGTGGTCGACACGATCGCAACATTCGACCGGTCACTTCACGACACCGCCGGATAACACGACGACCGACCAAGGGGAGAGATTCATGGGAGAGAGCCGGGAGCAATGGAATGCCGCGGTGTGGCTGGTCGACCGCCACGTCGATGCGGGGGACGGCGACCGGGCCGCCATCGTCTCGCAAGGCCGTACCCTTTCCTATCACCACGTCCAACGGATGGTGCTTCAAGCCGCCACCGGCTTGCGGGCGGCTGAGGTTCGCCAGGAGGAGCGGGTGGCCATGATGGTTCGCGACTCTCCAGCGTTCGTCGCCGCGTTCCTCGGTGCCATGCGGATCGGGGCGGTGCCGGTACCTATGAACCCGTTGTTACCCGGCCGCGATCTTGCCGTCATCACCGCCGATGCTCGGGCTCGTGTCGCGGTCATCTCGACGACGGTGGCCGACCGGATCGATGACATCCTGGCCGGAGCGCCCGAGCTGGAACGGATCATCATCGCCGATGATGTCATGACCGTTGGTGCCGCCGTCGATTCGGTTCCTGATGGCGCGACCCAATCGTGGGCTGACTTCCTGATCAGCGGCGATCCAACCGACGACGACCCGTTTCCGACATGGTTCGAATCTCCCGGATTCTGGCTTTGCACCTCGGGCTCGACGGGACAGCCGAAACTGGCAATGCACCGCCACGGCGATATCCGGGTGACATGCGAGACCTATAGCACCGCCGTACTCAAGGCCGAGGCAAACGATCGCTTCTTTTCGGTCGGACCAATGTTCCACGCCTACGGACTGGGAAACTCGTTGACCTTCCCCTTCTCGGTCGGTGCGACAACCATCTTGGAGCCGACCCGGCCACCGACCCCCCAATTGGTGACCGATATCGTCGCCTCGACCGAACCGACGCTGTTCTTCTGCATCCCCACCTTTTACGCCGCGCTGAACGCGGCCGACCTGCCGGGCGATACTTTTGCCTCGGTTCGTTACGGCGTATCGGCGGCCGAGCCACTGCCGGCCGAAACGTTCCATCGATTCGAGGAGCGGTATGGGGTCACCGTTCTCGACGGCATCGGCTCAACCGAGATGCTTCATATCTATCTCTCAAACTCCGGCACCGACCTTCGACCGGGAACGAGCGGCGTGCCGGTCGTCGGATATCACGTGAAGGTCGTCGATGAAGATGGTGCCGAGCAACCGGTGGGCGAACCCGGTCAACTGTTGGTTCGGGGCGACTCGATGGCCACCGGGTACTGGTGTCGAAACGAGATCAACCGGGCGACCTTCGACGGACCGTGGATGCGGACCGGCGACTTATACGTCGCTGACTCAGATGGTTTCTACACCTACCTTGGCCGGGTCGACGACATGCTCAGGGTCGGAGGTGAGTGGGTCTCCCCGGCCGAGGTCGAGGGTGTCCTGATCGAGCACCCATCGGTGCTGGAGGCGGCCGTGGTGGGAGAGGCCGACGACGATGGTCTCATCCGACCGGTGGCCTTCGTAATCGCCCAAGACGGCGGGACGTCAAACGCTCTCGCCGACGAGCTGGCCGAATTCTGCAACGACCGGTTGGCCGGCTTCAAACGGCCTCGCCGCTACGAGCTACGATCCGAACTTCCAAAGACCGCAACCGGCAAAATCCAACGGTTCAGGCTTCGCACCTGACGCCCCAGCCCGAGAACGTGGTGCTCGACACCCCGGGAAAGTGGTACTCGGAACACCACAACGACGGCCCATCACGCCAAGAGCATCGTAGGACTCGACGCCGAGACCGACGCTGCGGCATTCCGGGATACCCCCGTTCTCGCCCTCACCGGGCGTACCGAACCGATCCTGATCGACGAGTGGCAAGACATTCGAGTTGGCGCCAACCCATCACGGCGGCGCCGATCTCAACGCTTCGGTATAACGGTTGACCTCGATACCGGATGCCCTCGGCCTCGGCCCCGGCCGCCATCGCCGAAGAGGGCTGCCATCACCGAGTACGTCCCGATGGTTAGGGCACCGGTCAGGTCGATGGGGACCGACCTCTCGACGGCCACATCGAGTTCTCCATCGAGAGCGATCACTCCCAGTTCGCTGGTCCGTCCGTCTTCTATCTTCGATACGACCTGCTGGAGATGGTCGGCGAGAACGTCCTCTCGGTTTGCGTTGGCCGTCGCCGCGTCACTCGGCGAACCGTCGGAGATCAGCACCAGAAGCCGACGGGCCACAGGCTCCAAGGGAATAGTGATCAACCGTTCGTGCGCCCACGCCAGGGCCTCACCGGCGATCCCTTCCCGGTAGTGATCGGTCTTGGTCATGGCGGCAAGACCGAGTCTGGCCTGTCGCCACGACTGGCCAGCGTGCTTGTACACGATGTGCTGGAGTTCGTTCAGTCGACCGGGATCGGACGGTGACCCCGCGTTTCGCCACTCGGCCGCCGGCTGCCCGCCGGCCCATGCCGCCGTGGTGAAACCCAGCACCTCGGTAGCAACGTCCGCGGCCTCCAACGCTCGTGTCAAGGTGTCGACCAATACCGCAACCGCCTCATAGCGCTGAAGTTTCATCGATCCCGACGTGTCGATCAGGAACGTCACCGCACCGTCGGCCACCGGCCGCTCATCGCGCGTTCGGCGAATCGATCGATTCATCGGATCGGCCACCACTTGGGCCAACCTCGCTGGATCGAGTTGCCCGTCCTCGACCCCACCGCGCCAACCATCGATACGTCGGCCGGGGAACAGCGGCCGAAGCTGGAGGGCGAGCCGAGCCACGCGTACCGATTGGGCCCCGGTCTCCACGTCGAGCTCACGTCGAAGGCGCCGCAACACCACATCGGGGTACAAGTCGACACCGTCGACCTGTACGTCATGATCGACGGTAAAGGCGTGGTATCGCTGTTCCATCTGAGGCTCAACGCCGTCGGATCTCGCTTCAGATTCGCCAAGTTGGTGAACTAGCTCCCAATCGATAGGAACGAGAAGCGCGTTGTCTTCGACCACCTGCGGCGGATCGTCGGTCGCCTCCCGAGCGTCCTCGACCATCTCGGCCACGAGCCGGGCGATCTCCCTGGCCGGCGCAGCAAACTCGGTCTGACTCCGAGCGGTGGCCGGCAATCTCGCCAACGCGTGGCCGACCAATCGGGCCAAGTTCGCCCTCGTCGACTCGATCTGTTCGTCGACTGCGGCCGATGTGGTCGCCCGGAGCAGGCGAGATCGCATCATGTGGGTAACGGTGAAGACCAGAAGGCCGACGCCGGTCTCGGCCACCCGTGCCGCCTGGGCCTCGTCGCTCCAATGGGTAAACGCGGCGGTGAGATTGGCCCGAAGTCCCGGCAAGGCGGGGTCGGCCAGCGACTCGCACCGGAACTGCTCAGCGATGTCAAACACCACCCGTTCCAGGATGGCGTTCGGCCCTAGTTGGCCATGGAGCCTGGGGTCGCTGTGCCGTAGGCGGAGGCCGAGCCCATCGGCTATCCCTCTCCGGACGCCAATCGGGCGATCGGCAAACCTGAGAGGCTGCTCGATTGCCAGATAGGGGACGAACACCGGAACCTGCGTCCGGTCGATAAATACCCGCCGGCCTCGAAGGTCGGCCGTTGCCGCGCCGCCGACCGCCCGGACCGTGGCCGCCGCCAACCGCTCGTGCCGTCGGAGAAGAGCGACCACCCCGAGATCGTACTCACACTGCCAGGATCAAGCCAGGTCGGCGTCGTCCTGCGGAAACTCTGGGGTAACGGGTCAGGCGCTTATGACGACCGGCGTGCCGAGCGGGAGCACACCGGCCAGTTCGGAGATGACATCGTTGGCCATCCTCACACACCCGTGGCTCACATCGCCACCGAGGGAACCCGGGTCGTTCGTTCCGTGGATGCCGATCACCCCATCACCACCGGCAAAGTTGGTCAGCGTTTCGCTAAACCCGGAGAGACCGAAGGCAAAAGGACCGTAGGCTCCGCCCGAATCTGGCGGCTCGAGTAGCTCGATCACATAGAACGAACCGATCGGGGTTGGCGTCTCGCCGGTGCCGATGGCCACCGGCGTCTCCACCCAGACCTCGCCGGCTTTGAAGACGGTAAGGAAGTGCTCGCTGGTGTCGATCTCGATTCGATACGGATTGGACGACAGGGTGACATCCTGACGCCGGACCCACCCCGTCGACCCGTTGGGTCGAATCGGAAGGTAGACCTCCAACCATTCCGAGGTCGCGTCCGCATCCTCACCGACGACCTGGAAGGCCAGAGGCCCACCAACCTTTGTCGGGTTCGGGAGTTCGGTCACCACCGGTGAGCCGCCATCGGGCTGCTCATGAGCTACCACCACGTCGCCGGTGGCCGAGGCCACCAGTACGTACTCGTCATCATTGGCCGAATCGGCCGGACTGTCGAGGCTCGGTTCGACCAAGCCATCATCGGCTTCCCCGGCGCCTGAACCGGAGAACTCGATATCGATCGTTGCCGACGATACCTCAGCCCGATCGGCCGAGGTTTCGTCACCGGATCCGCCGGTGCAGGCGGCGACAGCGAGGATGGAACACGCTGCACCGACCGTGCCGACCAATCGTCGACGGCGCCGCACTCCCACTCGACTACTCAGCGGAGGTTACGGTCAGCCGGTGTAGGTCGGTGTGTCCGGGACGGCTGGAGCTGGTGGGGTCTCCGGTGGCTTACATTCGAACGACAGGTCGAAGCCCATGCTGGCGACACCGCTTGGGCCGAGGCGAACCTGAACGTTCAGCGACTCACCGATGATGATCGGCTCAGACTGCTTCGTCTCGCCGTTCGCTTCGTCTTCGACGCCGCTGATCTCAACCGTGGCGTCGCCGCTGGTGATGATCAAGTCGGTCTCCGGGTTGGTCGACTCCTGGTTGGCGATCACGACGCTCACGACGCAGCTCTGACCAACGATGGCCGGATCTACGGTGGTCTCGGCCACCGTAGAGACCGAACCGGGCTCGCCTCGGACCACATTCTCCAACGGGACGGTGACGTCGGCACCAACCGGTGCCACGACCAGCCCGATGGAGAGGCCGAGTGCGGCCAAGATAGAGAGCAAAAGGTAACGCGTTTTCTTGGCAGCAGTGTTCATCTGGATCCCATTCCCAACTCGTCTACTTCGGTACCCGCCAATGCCAGTCCGTACAGTAGTCCACCTCGGCACCGACACCGGTTGCATACCTACAAATCCGATTTGTGTTGCGGCACCTTAGCGCCAAACAACATCGGTGTGGGGGCAGGATCGAAAGTGTCGCAAGATGGCCATATTCCCTGGTGGGGAGGCACGAGCCCACCAGACTCGCCGGCTCGAATTCAACCGAAGGCGCGCTGGAAGTACTCCTCGACAATCGGTCGTTCCGCTTCGTCGCATCGGTTGAGGAACGTCAACCGAAAGGCGACGCTCACATCGGAGAATGTAACGCTATTCTCCGCCCAGCTTATGACGGTACGGGTAGACATAACAATCGACAGGTCACCAGCAGCAAACCCGGTTCTTGTCATTGCTGCAACCGCCACCATCGAGGCGACCAACGCATCGCCGTCCGGTCGTTCGGCAATGCTCGGGAGCTGCCCCAGCACCACTCGTTTTTCGTCGTCGGCCGTCAAATAGTCGAGCCGAGCGACCACGTTCCACCGGTCGAGCTGAGCGTGGTTCAACGTTTGGGCCCCTCGGTACAGCCCGGTCATGTCGCCGAGGCCAACCGTGTTGGCTGTGGCGAACAACCGAAAATCGGCGTGGGGGGTAATGACCTCGTTCTGATCGAGCAAGGTGAACCGCCCATCACGCTCCAACACCCGCTGTATCACGAACATCACATCTGGTCGGCCGGCGTCGTACTCATCGAAGACCAAGGCGACCGGTCGGCGAAGCGCCCACGGCAACAACCCATCGGCAAACTCGGTGACTTGCTGCCCGTGGCGCACCACGATGGTGTCCCGTCCAACGAGATCCATTCGGGTCAGATGTCCGTCGAGGTTGATCCGCAGGCACGGTCGGTTCAATCGTGCGGCCACCTGCTCGATGTGGGTCGACTTCCCCGACCCGTGCATCCCGTGAACCAGCACCCTGCGGTTGTGTTCGAACCCCGCCAGGATGGCCAGGGTGGTCTCCCGGTCAAAGTGATAGGCCGGATCGACCTCGGGGACATGCTGGCCTAGGTCACCAACCGCCGACGGCTCCCACACTTCGACTTTTTGATCGGTTTCGAATCCGAAGAGTTCAGCCGCCTCGGCCATCCTTGCCCCCTCGGGCATCCCGGTAGTCATACGAACTCGACTCGATCCTTCTACCCGGGCGTTCTCTACTCGGGCGTTCTCTACACGGGCCCTCTCTACACCGGCCCTTTATATATAGTCCTTGTACTTGTCGAGGTGCCGGACCGGCTTGCGAAGCGCATCCTTGCGAAAGGGGTCGCCGAGTTCTTTCGTGCACATAACCTCGATGACCGTCGTCTTCCCGTGGTGCATCTGGGCGTCGACGGCGTCGGACAGGGCGGCGCCGACGTTGTCGAGCTTGTCGACCCGAACCCCGTCGGCTCCCATGGTCCGAGCCATCTCCGAGTAATTCTCGCCACCCTCCAGCTCGCCGGCAACGAACCGATGGCCGTAGAAGTCGACCTGGTTCTTTTTCTCCGCCCCCCACTGCCGGTTGTGAAATACCACGGCGGTGACCGGGATGTTGTGACGTACCGCCGTCATCACCTCGACCATCGACATCGCCCAAGCACCGTCACCGGCATAGGCGATGGCCGGGCGGTCGGGGGCAGCACACTTGGCGCCGATGACGGTCGGCAGCGCGTATCCACAATTCCCCCAGCTCATCGGGGCCAAAAAGCTCCGGCCCTCCTCGAAGCGGAGGTACGAATTGGCGACCGAATTGATGTTGCCGATATCGGTGGCGACCATGGCTCTCGGTGGCATGGCGGATTCCAGCTCGCGGAGCACTTGCCGAGGGTGAAGCCAGTCGCCGGATTCAGCCGCCGCGTCCTCGATCGTTCCGAGGGAAAAGTCGTCGGTCTCATGGATCCATCCATCGAGCTCGGCTTCCCACGCCTGTTTGGCCTCGGCGGTCGTCGCGGCCCTCGCTTCGGTGGTGGCATCACAGACGAGCTCCCGGCCTTCCAGCCGATGCAGTAATGCGGTGGCGGTGGCTCCAGCGTCGCCATTGATACCGACCGAGATCTTCTTGACCAAACCCAGCATCTTGTGATCGGCATCGACCTGGATGATTTTGGCCTTCTCGGGCCAGTACTCAAGTCCGTGTTGGGGAAGGGTTCCAAACGGGCCGAGGCGGGTGCCGAGGGCGAGGACCACATCAGCGTTGCTTATGAGATTCATCGCCGCCTTCGACCCCTGATATCCCAGCGGACCGCACCATTGTGGGTGGCTGGCGGGGAAGGAATCGTTGTGGAGGTAACTGTTGACGACCGGGCAGCCGAGTCTCTCGGCCAGGGCCACCGTCTGGGGAATGGCATCACCCATCACCACACCACCGCCGGAAAGCAACACCGGAAATTCGGCAGCGGCCAAAAGGTCAGCCGCTTCGTTTAGGCTCTGTTCGCCGCCTGGGCCCCGGTCGATCCGCATCGGTTCGGGAATCTCGACGTCGATGTCTCCGTAGAAACGGTCGCGGGGGATGTTCACCTGGGTCGGCCCCATCTCCGACATGGCCCGATCAAAGGCCCGGGCCGTTATCTCCGCCATACGGTGCTCGTTGTTGATGTGCCCTTGATACTTGGTGAACTCTTGGAACATCGGCAACTGGTTCGCTTCTTGGAAGCCGCCGAGCCCGATGCCCATCGTTCCCGTCTCCGGCGTCACGATCACGACGGGCGAATGTGCCCAGAACGCAGCGGCGATGGCGGTAACACAGTTGGAGATACCGGGACCGTTTTGGCCGATCACCATGCCGTGCCGCCCCGACACCCGGGCGTAGCCATCGGCCATGTGGGCTGCGCCCTGTTCGTGGACCACCGGGATCAGCCGTATACCGGCCGGGGCGAAGATGTCCATGGCGTCCATGAACGCCGAACCCATGATGCCGAACACGTCGGTCACACCATTGGCCACAAGGGTCTCCACAAAGGCTTCGCTTGGGGTCATCCTCGTCACTGATATGCCTCCCTCTTGCGCACGATGAGATTGAGAACACTATTCTGCTTGCCGACACCGAGCGAGCGTTCTTTGGGTCGCGCTGCTCGGCAACCGCCTACGGGCCCCGTTGGCAAGACCCTATAACTAAAACGTGAGAGTGTCTAGACGATCAGCGCTGACCGGCGCTAGCCCCGCCGAACTCCTAACCCGTTCGATCGGTAGGCTACGGTCGACGTCACCCAAGGGAAGCCGGCGGTCCTAGACGATGCGGTCAGTTAGTGTTCCACCCCAGCGAGAAGACAACAGGCGGATCGGTGGCGCCCACAATTCAGGCCGGAGATTGGCGATCGCTATCGCGGCAGCCGTCGTGGCCATCATCGTCATCGCTGGCACGCTTCTCGCCTTCCAGCTCGGGTTCATCGGGTCTGACACCGCCGACCGGGCCATCGACGTGATCCCGGCAGCCGCCGACACCCCGATGGTGTTCCGCCACTACGGGAACCCGCAAATCGCAGTGTCGTTAGCCGACACCGAGGTGGGCGGTAAATCGATCGACGCCGTCTCCCATCGCATCCGCTTCCCCCGGAGCGGAACGCTGGAGGCGGTTCGGCCGTTCCTGATCTATGTCCCAGGAGAGGAAGGCGACGACAGCTTCTACCACAAGGGAGATGGCGGCACCGTCGAATTCCGGTTGGAGGCCGACGATGGCACACCGGACCACTTCCCCTCCGGAGACGTGCTGGCCCGAACCGGCGATCTCATCGGAGGACCAGAGATCTATGAAGGCTCTGGTCCGGACGACGCTCGGGTCGGCGGCGAGGACGGCGACGACGGAAATTTCCGGAGGTTCTCATTCCTCGAACCGGTCGATGTCGAGGCAAACACCTGGTACCACCTTGTCATGTACAACACGGGAACATCACCGGAGGACAACTTCGTCAGCTATGACGATTTCTTCGCCGGTGATGAAGACCGCGACCCGCGGGTGCCAGTGTTCGAAGACGCCGACTTTTCGACCGTGTATCAATCGGACGGAGCGTGGACCGACCGAGACTCCCATTGGGCTATCGGCGAATACCTTTTCTCCGATGGCTCCAGCTACGGAAACGGGTATATGGAGGTCGGTAGCGTCAACGGACCAGACCGGGTTGCCAACTTCGTCGAGCCGACGCAATCGATCAGGCAACGGTTCCGGCCAGAGGAAGACCTCATCGTGACCGAGGCCCACATCGGAGCGATGCATGTCGACGGACCAAACCAAGTCGCGCTGCGACTCACCGACGCCGATGGCGAGCCACTGTGGGATGGAACGGTCGGCGAATTCCCAACCGGTGAACCGTCGAACACTCCGACCGGGAGCAACACCGTCGGACTGGCCGAATTTCGAGGCACGACCGACCTGCCAAGCATCGAGCTCCGAAGCGGCGAAGAATACGTGCTGACCATCGAGTCGGTCGGCGGAACCCACACCATTCCCGGTGTTCGCGATGGCACGCAAAGCTACGGGTTCGGGGCGGCGTCTACCGTCACGGGCCACGCCGAGGTCAGTTCATCATCTGGAGACTGGCAGGGTTGGAGCCTCGGCGACGAAGGCCCGACCGAACAGTTCGACCTGTCCTTCTACTTTGTGACTTCGAACTGTGTCGGCTGTCGATAGCCGATCATGGTCGGGCCACCGCCGGGACCGAAGACCAGAACGAGAACACCAAGAACACAAAGAACACAAAGAACACCAACGAGAACACGGCCTTCGCCGAGGCCGGGATCTGACCAACGAATCGGAGGGACGTCGATGCCCGAGGTAACCATCCTGCTCTCGGCGGCCGGCCGCCGTGGGGCCCTCGTCGATCTGCTCCGCCACGGGGCCGAACTGGCGGGCTGCACCGCCACGGTAGTCGCATCCGACTGCTCGCCATTGAGTTCCGCCGGCCACCTTGCCGACCGGTTCGTTCTCGTTCCCCGGCTCGACGATCCCGACTACCTCGACGCGCTTCGAGACATCATCGATCGGGAGGGAATCGACATCGTCGTTCCGACCATCGATACCGAATTGGCCATGCTGGCCACCCACCGGACCGAACTCGATGCATCGGTCCTGGTGTCGGATCCAGAGGTCATCCATATCAGCGCCGATAAGGGTCGATCGAGCGCCTGGTTCGCTTCGGCCGGATTCGCCGTGCCCCAGCAGTACGAGCGATCCGAGGTCGACGATCTGCCGTCCGAGCGGTGGCCTCTCTTTTTCAAACCACTCCAGGGCAGCTCCTCGATCGGCGCCCAACCGGTCGAGTCTCCAAACGACATCGACCTGGCCACCGAACGCTACGGGCCGGGGGTCATCGAGGAACTCATCGATGGCCCGGAATATACGATGGACTGCTGGGTCGACCGAGCGGGCCGCTGCCGCAGCGTTGTGCCACGACAACGAATCGCAGTTCGAGCCGGGGAGATCGCCAAGGGTCGAACGGTGTCTGATGCCGGGTTAGAGCGCGAAGTCTCCGCCGTGGTGGAAGCTCTCCCCGGTGCCCGCGGGCCGATAACCGTCCAGGCCATCGTGGCCGACGATGGTCCCCGTTTCATCGAGGTCAACCCTCGGTTCGGCGGCGGCTACCCACTCAGCCATGCCGCCGGCGCCACGTTTACCGCCGCCGTAGTGGCTGAAGCGTTGGGCCTGCCGGTCGAGCCACGGTGGTTCTCCTGGCAAGATGATCTGGTCATGCTCCGCTATGACGCTGCCGTCTACGTGGCCGGTCGGGATCTGCCGGCGGTTCGATGACACTCCGGCCACCGCCCGGCGCCGTCATCACCCTCGACGTCGATGACACGCTCTACTTGGAGCGAGCATACGTACGATCGGGATTCGACGCGGTTGGACGACTGCTACAGGCTCGATCCGGAATCGATGGGATCGGGGCCACCCTCTGGGCCGGGTTCCTCGAAGGAGTTCGCGGCGATGCCTTCGACCGAGCCCTCTCGGCCCACGGCGTGGAGACGACGGCCGACCTCGTGGCTGAGCTGATCGATCACTACCGATCTCACGCCCCGTCCATCGAACTCGAACCCGATGCCGCCAACTTCATCACCCGAACGATCGAACGGGCCGGTCGGCTGGCGGTCATAACCGACGGACCGGAGGCCTCCCAGCAAGCCAAGGTGACCGCCCTAGGGCTCGACGCGGTCGCCGACCCCGTGGTGTTGACGGCGCGGCTCGGACCGGGGCGGTCGAAACCGCACCCGGCCGCCTACCGGACGGTCGAGACGGCGGCAGGGGCCGAACCTGACCGGTGCTGGTATATCGGTGATAACCCCAAAAAGGATTTCATCGCTCCGCTGGAACGAGGATGGACAGCGGTCCGGATCCGGCGACCCGAGTCGCTCCACGCCGAACTAGCAACCCCGGATGACGTCGTCGAGATCGATTCGTTCGACGAGATCGCGTAGTCGGCTCACCGGCGGCCGAGCAACCGGGTGGCCGCCATCGGCGCCGGTTGCGCCGTTGGTTACGAGCCGGTCGGCAGTTCGCCGGTCACCCGGGCCACGTCTTTGGCCAGGCCGGTCGTCACCGGAGCATCGCTCGCCAGAGCGGCGGCCTGATCCGGCGCACGATTCTGATTTAGGTTGATCACCGAATGCTCGGCGGTGCGCTTTGGCAGGTACACGTCGGCTGTCCGGCTGGGCAGCGCGGCGTCGCCGGTGCGCCTGGTGAGATCGATGTTGGCGGTCCGTGTCGGCAGGTAGATATCGGCCGTCCGACTCGGCAAGTCGATATCGGCCGTGCGTTGCGCCATCTTCATCTCGACAAGGCGACCAGCAAACTCCCGCATCGTTGCGTTGTCCTCGCTGGAGATTCCCTCGCGACGGACAACGGTTCGGAGCGTTTCAAACAAGATCCGCAGATCGAGCCGTAACGTGACCCCTTCGACGTATTGAACATCGAGTTCGAATCGGTCGGCCCAGGTGAGGGTGTTTCGACCGCTGACTTGGGCGAGCCCAGTCACCCCGGGGCGAACCTCATGACGCCGAGCCTGACGCTGGGTGTATCTCCCGAGGTAGTATAGGTGCAGCGGGCGAGGACCGACGAGCGACATATCGCCCTTGACGACGTTGACCAGTTCGGGCAACTCATCGAGGCTCGTCGAGCGGAGGAACTTACCGACCTTGGTCATCCGGTCGCCGTCGGAGCCAGCACCATCTCGCATGGTGCGAAACTTCCACATCTGGAAGGCCTTGCCGTCCATTCCGGCCCGCCACTGCTTGAACATGATCGGCCGGCCCATCGAAATCAGGATCAGCACGGCAAGCACGAGGAGTATTGGTGACAGTGCCACCAATACTGTTCCGCCGATGAAGATATCGAACGCTCGCTTCACAAACCGACCCTCCCGCGACCGCCAAAAGACTCAACCGTTGTGCGTGAAAGATTCGAGCGATCCCATGCTAGATCGACCGACTCATATCAGTGTGAGCGGTCAGCCCTATCTGTGATAGGCAATTTCCCCAAACTGCAATGCAAATTCTTTCTTTGGGTCAATTCTCTCTTCGAGCTGGACAGCCACTCCAAACGCCAACAAGGACAAGGATAGGCTCAACCGGGCATGCGCATCGTTCACCTCACCACCGTCCACCCCGCCCGAGACACGAGAATCCTGGTCAGGGAGGCAGCTTCGCTTGCCGACCACTACGACGAGGTCACCCTGGTAGCCAACGGAAGTGAAACCTTCCAGTACCACGACGTCAACGTCGTCGGCCTCTACGACGGCGCTCCCGCTTCGTTGCGGCGATTGGCCGACCGCAGCCGCCTTTTCCGTCCAATCGTGTCCCAACTTTTGGCCCTCCGGCTTCTGGCCCGTCTCCGGCCCGCCGTTATCCATGGTCACGACCCCGAGCTCCTCCCGCTACTCGTCGGCCTTCGAAGCACCGGTAGACGGGTCGTGTTCGACTGCCACGAGGACCTCGGACGACAGATGGCCAAGAAGGCATACCTCGGGCGTTGGGGGCCTACCGTCGGCCGGGTCCTCGACCGGACGCTGAGTGTCAGCTCCCGGCTGCTGTCAGCCGTCGTCGTAGCCCACGATTGGCAGTACCCAAACATTCGAGGCCGGGTCGTACTCCGGAACCTGCCCAACATCGATGATCTGCCTCAGCGAAACGAACAGTCGGCTGATCCCAGCCCGCTGCGAATGGTGTACGTCGGCCGGATCGAAGAGAACCGTGGCGCATCGGCCATGCTCGAACTGTTGACCGAGCTGCGAGCCAACGGTACGGACGCAACCCTGACGTTGGTCGGCGACGCCAGCCAGACGCTACTCGACAAGCTGGCCGAACATCCGGCCTGGGAATGGGTTGACCATCGTGGCCCGCTGCCATGGCCGGAGGCGATGGCCATCGTGGCCGGTAGCGATATCGGGCTGTTCCTTCCCGTGCGGACCCCGGCCTACGATCTGTCGGAGTCGACCAAGGTCTATGAGTATCTGGCGCTCGGTCTACCTGCGGTGGTGACCGATATGGAGATCTACCGCAAGCTGGCGGCCCAGCACCCCGAGCTGGCATTGCATGTGGTATCGGCCGAAGATCCGACGTGGCCAACTGCAGACGTGCTCGATACGGCCAGACGATCGGCCCGAGACGGCGTCGATGCGGTTCGCCAGCGCTTCACCTGGGATTCCGAAGAGGCGAAGCTACTGGAGCTGTATCGAACCTTCGAGGGGTAACCCGTTAGCTGCAGCCAACGCAGTTCTTGGTGGTCAGGTAGAACGACAGGTCGAATTCGTCGCGTGCGCCAGCACTACTTCCTAGTTGCCAGCCTTGCCAATCGCCGCCACCGGATCGCAACTCGGCGTGGCCGACCACGGTCGTATCTTTGGAGAAGTTCCATCTCACGCTGCCGTCCCGCAGGCCGGTGACGGTGTGGGTTCCCCCGGTCGATTCGGCGACGAGGAAATACTCTTGGCCGCCTCGGAGGGTGATGTCGGGCACCGACTCATTGCCCCGGAACTCGGCCGACCCGGCCGAGGTGCTGCCACCCGCCGATCCCGAGGGGAACCCCTCGGCTGGACCGCTCCACAATTCGGATCCGGCGCTGTCGACCAGCCGAAGTGTCAGGGTGTTGGCCCCGCTGACGTGCATGCCGCCGATGTGGGCGCCGCTGACGATCAGATCCTCCGGTGGCACGAACCGTTGCCGCACCGCCTGGTCCGGTGAGACGAAGTTGGCCGCCCGGCCCGCGCCGTTGACGTCGCCGACCTCCATGTAGCCGTTGCCGTAGGCCCGTCCGTCGCTGAAGTAGAAGTCGCCGATGGCGTAGTGCTCCGGACGGTCGGTCCAGGAGCCACCGCGCTCGTACAGGACGCCGAAATCGAGATCGCCGTAGAGCGGGGCGGCCGGATTTCGTCCCCGGTCACCGGCGTTGAGGTTGTCGGAGCTAACGAAGTTGTTTTGGGGGTCGTTTCCGGTGTTGTACATCACTAGGTGGTACCAGGTGTCGGCCTGTACCTGGGCCGGCTCGATGAACGTGAACTTGCGGAAGTTGCCGTCGTCCCCCTCATCGCCGCCGACACGGGCGTCGCTCGGGCCCGAGCCCTTGTACAGCTCGGGGGCGGCGATCAAGTTGCCGGTCCTGGCCAGTGTTTCCCCGGTCGGGTTATGGGCCGACGTGCCGTCGTCGGATTCCAGGCGGAACTCGACGGTGCCGCCGTCGCCTTTGTGGTAGAAGCTGTCGCTGCCGGCCTCCCCCGGCCGGTAGATAAGAAACGGCCGCACGTCGGTGAGGGTGCCGCCTCGTGGGAAGCGGATACGGAGAGAAACCGCCGAGATCGATCGACCACCGCTTTCGGTATCGGCCAGCGATAACGCGATTTGGGGGTTCCCGTAGTG
>CALIFY010000011.1 GCA_938021675.1 uncultured Acidimicrobiales bacterium | reverse complement strand
AGTGCATTCGATGGGATCGCCGGTGTTGAAGGATGTGTACCACTCGTGGATCTTCCACCCGTCGTCGGTGAGTTCTACGAGGAACTCGCTGGTGAACGTAAAGGTAGGGTCGCCCTGTCCGCCAACCTCTTCACCGGTCTCGGCATCAACGACTGATGCATTGTCGCCGGTACATGCGTCGACTTGCCCGCGGCCAGTTTCGAGGCTGACGAGAACATCGGTGATCTCGATCGGCCGATCGCCGTCGCTCACTAGAATCTGACCGTCTTCTGTCCGCGCTGCGCTGCTATCGATAGAGCGCTTTCGGACAAGACCCGTGAGGTACTTTAGATGCTCTTGGTTCTCGCCTTGGGAGCTATCGGCCGGCGAGGTCCACCAGTCGATGACGAGTTGTTCGACTTCGGCTTCGGCCTCGTCTTGTTCGGACAGCGTGGTCGTAGTTGTGGCCGCCGTCGTTGTCGTCGTGGCTTCGATTGTTGTTGTGGTCGACGAGGTATTGGCTGTGGTGTCGCTGGTTTCGTCTTCTTGGTCGCTGCCGCACGCCCCGATCAACAGGGAAAGAGCCGCGATCGTTGCGATAGTCCGCTTTGCCGCCGTCATTGAGAGAATCATAGGCGCGCCTTGTCCAATGGTGGCGGCGTTTGACTACCTGGTTAGGTCAAGAGAGCGCTTCGCTGCCGCAGCGAGGGACAAGACATTCGCCGCTTAGTGGCAATCACTCGCTTTCGATCGTGCATTCGATGGGGTTGCCGGTGTTGTACGACGGGTACCACTCGTGGATCCTCCACCCGTCGTCGGTGAGTTCTACGAGGAACTCGCTGGTGAACGTAAAGCTTGGGTCGCCAATCTCGCTAACCGGTTCACCGGTCGCTGCGTCGACGATCGACGAGTCATCGCCGGTGCAGGCGTTGAGTTCACCACGTCCGGCGTCGAGATCGATTAGCACTTCGGTGACCTGAATCCGACCGTCACCCTCGCCGAACAGAGATTGACCTTCGATGGCTAACTCGTTGCCGTTGTCGATCGACCGTTTTCGGAGAAGACCGGTGACGTATGCGTGTCGTGGTTCGTCCTCGCCGAGCGAACTATCGATCGGCGAGGTCCACCAGTCGATGACCAGTTGTTCGACTTCGGCTTCGGCCTTGTCTTGTTCGGACAGCGTGGCCGTGGTTGTGGCGGTCGCCTCAGTTGATGTTGTCGAGGTCGACCTGGCGGCTTGGGTGCTGTCGGTTTCGTCTTCGGTTTCGCTGCCGCACGCCCCTACAAATAGAGTGATACTGGCGACTGTGGCAATAATCCGCTTTCCCGCCGTCACCGAAAAGATGATAGACAGTGTCTCGGCCTGGCCGGTCCTCGTGTTCCGGACCGCCAGAGCATCCAACGATGGCCCGATCATCGTGGCCAACGAGCGTTGTGATGCCCGACAGCGGCCCGTAGCCTAGGGAGCTGGCATATTCACCGTGTTGCGGTGAGCGCGCCACGGTAGCTCAGTAGCATCGTCGGTCTCCCACCCGCCCGCTCCCAACGGCCTTCACGGTCGGGCGCCAGGATGAGAGTGTCGGCACCTTACTTGGGCCCCCGAGTCCACCAAGATTTCCTGACGCGAACGCCCTGGCTCTTTTGGAGTCATTGCACACGCCGACCGGCATACTGCCAAAACAATAACCAGAGAACCTGGACAAGAAGGTACCGAGTGCCAACCATACAACAGCTGGTCCGCAAGGGCCGCCAGACCAAGTCGAAGAAGGGCACCACACCGGCGCTCCAGGGTTCTCCCCAGCGTCGGGGAGTATGTACTCGCGTCTACACCGCTACTCCGAAGAAGCCCAATTCGGCACTTCGGAAGGTAGCCCGTGTCCGGCTCACGACCGGGATTGAGGTCACCGCCTACATCCCAGGTGAGGGACACAACCTTCAGGAGCACTCGATCGTGCTCGTCCGTGGGGGTCGTGTAAAGGACCTCCCCGGTGTTCGTTACAAGATCGTTCGTGGCACGCTCGATACCGCCGGCGTCCGTGACCGCAAGCAGGCCCGTAGCCGCTACGGCGTGAAGAAGGACTAGCTATGCCTCGTAAGGGACCCGCTCCACGCCGTGAACTCGAACCCGATCCGGTCTACCGGTCGGTTCTCGTCACCCAACTGATCAATAAAGTCCTGCTCTCCGGTAAGAAGACCACCGCTGAGCGACTCGTCTATGGCGCCCTCGAAATCGTTGGTGAAAAGACCGGTGGAGACCCGGTCGCAACCTTCAAGCGGGCTGTCGACAACGTCCGGCCTCAGCTTGAGGTCAAGAGCCGCCGCGTTGGTGGTGCCACGTACCAGGTCCCGGTCGAGGTGCGCCCTCGCCGTGCAACGACGTTGGCTGTTCGCTGGCTCGTTAGCTACTCCCGTGACCGTCGTGAACGCACGATGGCCGAACGGCTGGCCAACGAGATCCTGGACGCCTCAAACGGCGTCGGTGCATCGGCCAAGCGTCGTGAAGACGTCCACAAGATGGCCGAGTCCAACAAGGCCTTCGCCCACTACCGCTGGTAACAGTGCGGTAGCTGTGTCGCTCCGAGTCCCCCCTAAATCTTCCTGAGGACACCACTCATGTCTGCTCGCCCGACCCCATTGGACCGCTATCGGAATATCGGCATCATGGCCCACATTGATGCCGGTAAGACGACCACCACCGAACGCATCCTGTTTTACACCGGCAAGAATTACAAGATCGGTGAGGTCCACGACGGTGGCGCGACGATGGACTGGATGGAACAAGAACAGGAGCGCGGTATCACGATTACCTCGGCCGCTACTACCTGTTTCTGGAACGACCATCGCATCAACATCATCGACACGCCGGGCCACGTCGACTTCACGGTCGAGGTCGAGCGTTCACTTCGTGTGCTCGATGGTGCAGTGGCGGTGTTCGATGGTGTGGCCGGTGTCGAGCCACAGACCGAGACGGTTTGGCGCCAGGCCGACAAGTACGGCGTGCCACGCATGTGCTTCGTCAACAAGCTGGACCGCACCGGCGCCGATTTTTACTTCGTGGTCGACACCATCAAGGACCGTCTGACCACCTCCATCGCCGTCGCTCAGCTGCCGATCGGTGAAGAGGCCGACTTCCTTGGAGTCGTCGACCTGCTTCGCATGAAGGCGCTTGTCTGGCCGAAGACCACCGACGAGAAAGACCTCGGAGCCACCTACGAAGAGGTCGATATTCCGGCCGAACTGCAGGACAAGGCCGATGAGTACCGGGCCTTACTCGTCGAGGCCATCGCCGGCGCCGACGAAGAATTGATGGAGAAGTACCTCGAGGACGAGGAAATGTCCTACGAGGAACTCAAAGTCGGACTTCGGAAAGCCACGATCGCTGGCGACCTTGTCCCGATCCTCTGCGGCACCGCCTTTAAGAACAAGGGTGTGCAGCCGCTCCTCGACGCGGTCATCGACTTCCTGCCATCGCCTCTCGATCTGCCTCCGGTGGAAGGCACGATGCTCAAAGGCGGCGACGAGGCGAACCGCAAAGCGAGCGATGACGAGCCGTTCTCGGCCCTGGCGTTCAAGATCATGACCGCTCCAAACGTCGGGAAGCTGACGTATTTCCGGGTCTACTCCGGCAAGCTCGAAAAGGGCGGACAGATTCTCAATACCCGTACCGGTTCCAAGGAACGGTTGGGGCGTCTGCTCGAGATGCACGCCAACAAACAAGAAGACCGTGACTTCGCGGCGACCGGCGACATCATGGCCGCGATCGGCATCAAGAATGTTCGAACCGGAGACACCCTCACCGATCTCGGTGACGCCATCGTGCTGGAGTCGTTGGACTTCCCGGATCCGGTGATCCACGTTGCGGTCGAGCCGAGAACAAAAGCCGATCAAGACAAGATGGCCAAGGCCCTCACCGCTCTGTCCGATGAGGATCCGACCTTCACCGTGCATACCGATGAAGAGACCGGTCAGACCATCATCGCCGGCATGGGCGAGTTGCACCTTGAGGTGCTGATCGACCGCATGTTGCGCGAGTTCAGGGTCGACGCCACGGTCGGTAAGCCACAGGTGGCCTACCGGGAAACAATCTCCAACGTCGTCGAGAAGGACACCTACACCCACAAGAAGCAGACCGGCGGTTCCGGTCAGTTCGCTGAGGTGACCATCTCGATGGAGCCGAACGAGCCAGGTGGCGGCTATGAGTTCGTCGACAAGATCACCGGGGGGCGTATTCCCAAAGAATACATCCCATCGGTAAGCCACGGGATCGCTGAAGCGATGACCACTGGCGTACTGGCCGGATTCCAAACCGTCGACGTGAAAGTCACTCTGCTCGACGGTAAGTACCACGATGTCGACTCCTCGGAGATGGCATTCAAGATCGCCGGCAACATGGTATTCAAGCAGACCGCTCGCAAAGCGAAGCCGGTACTGCTCGAACCGATCATGGCCGTCGAAGTGGTGACCCCCGAGGACTACATGGGTGATGTCATCGGTGACCTCAACTCCCGCAGGGGGAAGGTCGGCCAGATGGAAGCCCGTGGTTTAAATCAGGTAGTCAGTGCCGAGGTTCCGCTGTCGGAGATGTTCGCATATTCGAACGATCTCCGCTCGAAGACCCAAGGTCGGGCCACCTACACAATGCAGTTTCATAACTACCAACAAACACCCGGCAACGTGCAGGAAGAGATCGTCCAGCGCATCCGCGGCGAGTGAAGCCCGGAATTGATTGAAAGGGAAGCGCCGTCATGGCCAAGGAGAAGTTCGAGCGCAATAAGCCGCATGTGAATGTCGGCACGATGGGTCATATTGATCATGGTAAGACGACTCTTACCGCTGCGATTACGAAGGTTTTGTCGGATCGGGTTTCGGGGTCGCAGGCGACTGCTTTTGAGGATATTGATAAGGCGCCGGAGGAGCGTGAGCGTGGTATCACTATTAATGTGAGCCATGTTGAGTATGAGACGGGTGCTCGTCATTATGCGCATGTTGATATGCCGGGGCATGCTGATTACATCAAGAATATGATTACGGGTGCGGCGCAGGTTGATGGGGCGATTTTGGTGGTTTCGGCTGCTGATGGTCCGATGCCGCAGACTCGTGAGCATGTGTTGTTGGCTCGTCAGGTTGGGGTGCCGGCTATTGTTGTGGCGCTTAATAAGTCTGACATGGTTGATGATGAGGAGTTGTTGGAGCTTGTTGAGATGGAAGCTCGTGAGCTTCTGACTGAGTATGAGTTTCCTGGTGATGATGTTCCTGTTGTTCATGTGTCGGCGTTGAAGGCTCTTGAGGGTGATGATGCTGCTGCTGACAAGATTATGGAATTGATGGGTGAGGTTGATTCGTATATTCCTGAGCCTGAGCGTGATTTGGATAAGCCGTTTTTGATGCCGATTGAGGATGTGTTCTCGATTACGGGTCGTGGGACGGTGGTGACGGGTAAGGTTGAGCAGGGTGTTGTGAATACTGGCGATGAGATTGAGATCGTTGGTATTAAGGACACGCAGAAGACGACGTGTACTGGTGTTGAGATGTTCCGGAAGTTGCTTGATCAGGGTCAGGCTGGGGACAATATTGGTGCGTTGTTGCGGGGGGTTGAGAAGGAGCAGGTGCAGCGGGGTCAGGTGTTAGCGAAGCCTGGTTCGATTACGCCGCATACTGATTTTGAGGCTCAGGTGTATGTGTTGACGAAGGAGGAGGGTGGTCGTCATAAGCCGTTCTTTGGGAATTATCGTCCTCAGTTTTATTTTCGGACTACGGATATTACTGGGACGGTGAGTCTTCCTGATGGTACGGAGATGTGTATGCCGGGTGATAATACTGAGATGACGGTGGAGTTGATTAATCCGATTGCGATGGATGAGGGTTTGCGGTTCGCTATTCGTGAGGGTGGTCGTACTGTGGGCGCTGGACGGGTAACCAAAATCATCAAGTAAAGATGCCTTGCTTCGCTTGCCCCTCAGTTCCTTGGGCGTTCGGTGAAGCCTCACTATCAGCTGCGGCTGCCTAAGAACTAGGGATTGACAAGAAACCATGGATAGACGATGAGCAAGCAGAAGATCCGAATTCGACTTAAAGCCTACGATCATGAGATTGTCGACCAGTCGACCAAGAAGATCGTTGAAACCGTCGCTCGGACAAACGCCGAGTTTCGGGGACCGATCCCGCTTCCTACCGAGAAGCATCGTTTTTGTGTGATCCGCTCACCTCACAAAGATAAGGACTCACGCGAGCACTTTGAGATGCGGATCCACAAGCGGCTCATCGACATCTTGGAACCAAACCCAAAAACCGTCGACTCTCTGCAGCGGCTAGAGCTGCCGGCCGGTGTCGATATCGAACTGAAAATCCAGGAGCTGTAGTTCCGCCGCCAGAGCTCAGCTTCGCGAAGAGGGCCCGATTGCACACCGGTTTTGGTGTTGTGATCGGGCCTTCTGCGTTCTCCTGCTCGTGGCCGAAGATTTTTTGGGTCGAGGTGTCGATGTCGTCCGGTGCCGATCGTCGTGGGGGTGAGAGGGGGACGATCGTCCCGCCCGACCTACGAGGAGAAGAAGTCGTGACGAAGTATGTATTCACCTATCACGGTGGCGCCGGAATGGCGGAGACCCCGGAAGAGCAAGAGCAGCAGATGGCGGCGTGGGGCGCATGGATGTCCGATGAACGGAACGGTTTCGTCGACCCCGGGAACCCATTTGCTCAGCATGTGACGGTCGGCCCGGACGGCTCGGCCGACTCCGGCGGCCCGGCGGCCGAGCTCGGTGGCTACGGGATCGTTTCTGCCGACAGCATGGAAGCAGCATGCGACATCGCAAAAGGTTGCCCTGTTCTCGCCGGCGGCGGACGGGTGCAAGTCTCCGAAGCGATCGACATCTAGAGGCCAATCGCCAGATACATCGAGCCAATACGGCTCGACTCAGCCCAGACGTAATCGGCCATGGCTCCCGGTGTCATAAGATCCCAGGGGCCATGGCCGTTCCAACGATAGGAAAGCTGGTGTGCGGCTAGCCGCCGATCAAGATTCCGCCGTCGACAATGGCCGGCGTTCCATCGTGAATGCCGGCGTCGACGGCCACCTGGGAGCGACCGTGCTCGCCTTCGCCCCACTCGACGTAGGCCACGATGGCATCGGGGTTATCGAAGCTGGCCTCGGAGTACAGACCGAGCTCGCCGCTCTCAAGCGGTATCGCCACCGGTGATGTGACGGTTACCGAGCCACCGGCCGGAACGACGGGCGCATCGCCGATCTGAGCGTAATCAGGGCGATTGCAGAAGTGGAACGTCGAGAGATCGATGTCGGCGTCGGTGTTGTTGGCGATCTCTACCTCTGAAGTGTCGAAGGTGATGCTGGAGATCGTGAGGTCGCCGGCTGCTCCGGCAGCCACGGCCGCTTCCGCTTCGGCCGCTTCCCCGCTCCCGGCATCGTCGACGTCGGCCGTTGCATCTTCGAGCACCTCGTCGCCGGTCTCGGTTGCGTTGGCCACGGCGTCGGTCGCCTCGTCGGTGGTCGAGTCGTCACTTCCGCAGCTCGCGGCGACTAACAGCAACGCGGCGATCGAGATCTTCAGGACTCTGCTCATCATGTGCTCTCCGGTTCGGTTCCGTCGACGCCGCTTCGGCATGCCGACAATACCCCCGAGGGTAGACCCGGCCGGCGCCGGTCGTCGCCGGCCCAGGCGCCGGCTCTCTTGCGGTTCACCCATTTGGAAACGCCCGTTCGCAGTAGGCTGCCCGTGTGGTAGAGATGTTGGACATCGAGGGCCTAGCCACCGAACAGCGCGCCGCCGCCCCGGTCACCCCGATCCGGTTCTTCGGGAACTGAACGGTCACCGCTGATGCGATTTACCAAGCCGTTTTGGGCCGGAATTGGCGACGGCTCGGTCACGGTGGCCATCCGACGGTGGAAGAAGCCAACCGTCGTTGTCGGGCGGCCCTATCGGACCGGTGGGGGACGGGTAGAGGTGATTTCTGTCGACCAGATCGACCACGAGCAGCTGGGTACTGAGGACGCAGTCAAGGCCGGGTACGCGTCGGTTGGAGAGCTTCACGCTGCCCTTCCTCCGCCGGCCGCCGATCGCTCGCTCTACCGGGTGGAGTTTCGCCTCCTCGACGAGCCGGACCCTCGGGCCGTACTAGCGGCCGATGATAACCTGAGCGCCGACGATCTCCAGGCGATCGCTACCCGCCTCGAACGGTTCGATGGGTCGAGTGGCCATGGCCCCTGGACCCACGCCACCCTTCGCTTGATCGCTGACCACCCTGGGCGACGAGCGCCCGATTTGGCCGAGATGGTCGGACGGGAGACCAAACCGTTCAAGCTCGACGTCCGCAAGTTGAAGAACCTGGGGCTCACGCTGAGCCTCAAGATCGGCTACGAGCTGTCTCCACGGGGTATCGCCTACCTCGCACGCCAGACACCAGCCGCTGATTGAATCGGTCCGCTCAAGAGCGGCCGGCTTCGCCTAGGTGTCCCGGATCAATCAGTAACGAATCGACGTCCTCGCCGGACATGCCGTCGGCGAGGAGACTGAAGTCGCCGTCCTCGAACAGCGCTTTGGCGGTGTCGTCGATCGTGCGGTGGACGAGTCTGGCCAGCGAGGAACCGAGGGAGATTCGGGCCACCCCGATCTCGGCGAATCGGTCATAGGAAAGTTTGGTGAACGAACCGGCAGCGAGGGCGTTCACCGGAGCTGTTACCGATCGGCACACCTCGGCCAAGCCGTCAACCCCTGGCGGCATCGGCACGTAAACAGCGTCGGCCCCGACCTTCTCGAACGCCTTGATTCGACGAATTCCCTCCGCAAGGTCGTAGGACCGATGCATCACCCCATCGGCCCGTGCCAACAAAACAAAGTCGCCGGGCAACGACCGGGCAGCGTCGACAGCAGCCTCGATCCTGGTTACCGCCGACTCGAACCGATACGGCTCGGTCCCCGGTAGATCCGTATCCTCGATGGAGATTCCCGCCAGACCGACTTCGGCCGCTAGCCGCACGGTTTCGGCGACGACCTCTGGATCGGCCCCAAACCCGTCTTCAAAATCGCCGGACACCGGTACCGGCACGCTAGCTACCAGCTGTTCAGCATGAGCGAGCGCTTCATCTCGAGTTACCTGGCCAAGATCGGGCCGGCCGAGGGTGAAGGCATGGGCAGCCGACGACGTGCCAAGAGCCCGCGCCCCGCGGGCCACGAGCATCCGGGCCGAACCTGCGTCCCAGACGTTAGCCAGAATGAACGGACGACCTGCGACATGGAGCGCCCGTAGCTCGGCTCCTCGATCGATGCCCATAGCAACTCCTTCCGGTCAACTGCGTAACCAAGTACGTAACCAAGTACGTAACCAGGCCCCAGCGTAGGCTCGGTCGCTGGCGATGGCCGGCGGTTTCCGGACCCCGACGTCGCCACCCGGGCTCGACGCCAACGGTGATTTCCGCTGGCGTTAGACAACCAAAAGGACGACGGGAAGGGTGACGATCGATGCCAGGGTGGTCACAACGACCGCAGCGGTTACCCGATCCGGAACCAAGTCATTCTCGGTGGCTACGACCATGCAGAAGACCGCCGGGGGCATGGCGGATTGGATGACGACGGCCCGTATGGCGTCTCCGGAAAGACCGAGCCTGGCGCCAACCAACCCTGCGGCGAGTGGTGCTACCGCCAACTTTGCTAACACGACGACACCGAGGTCTCCGCCGAAACGGGGCCGTCCGCTGGCCCGCAGCTGCAACCCCAACGTAAACAGCATGACCGGAATGAGCGCGTTGGCCATGAGCCCGATCGACCGGTCGGCCAGCAGGGGTACATCGAGGTTGGTCAAGTTGACAACGAGGGCGGCGGCGCCGGCTACGGTCATCGGAGCCGACAGACCGCGAAAGATAGCGGTCCCGATCGATGAGGATCGAGCGGTGGCGAGTCCGACGCCAAGCACTAGCGCTGTTAGGTTGATCGTGATCATCAAGACCCCGGCGAGAGGAAGCGCGTCGTCGCCGAGGGCGAAGGCCACGATGGCCAGTCCGGCATTCCCGACGTTGCCCCACACGCCGGTCATCACCGTGGCCGCCCCGACCTCGTAGCTGGCACCGGTGAGCGCGGCCCAAAGGCCGGCAACCAGGCCGGCCGCCACCATGCCGGCGAAGGCGGCGAGGATGAGCCGGACGACTACCGACCGCTCGAAGTCGGCATCGGCCAACAGGGCGAAGACGAACGCCGGTCCGAAGATCCAGTAGGCCAACCGGGAGAGTGAGCCAGCCTCGACCCCGAGTCGCGGCCCGGCGACAGCCCCGAGCAGAACCAGAACCGCGACCGGCGCAAGTACATCCAACACCACGGTGAAGATGGCCATCAGGTGTGGCTGTGGTTGGTGTTGGCCGCCATCAGGTTTGGCCGCTGGTGGTGTCGACAACCCGTTGTGCTTTGCCTTGGGACCGGGGGAGCGAGTGGGGGTTCTCGACGATGACCTCGGCCGAAATGCCGACGTTGTCTTTGATATGTCGACGTAGCCGATCGGCGGCCATCTGCCGGGGTGAGGATCCGGCCAGGTCCGGTAGCCGTTCGACTCGGACCGTTATCGCAGTCATGTTGCCGTCGGTGCCGATCTCCATCAGGAAGTGGGGCGTGAGGCCGTCCACCTTGAGCACCTCCGCTTCGATCTGAGAGGGGAATACGTTTACCCCGCGGACGATCAGCATGTCATCTGATCGTCCGGTGATCCTGGCCATCCGCCGCATCGTTCGCGCCGTGCCGGGCAACAACCGGGTCAGATCCCGAGTCCGGTATCTGATGACGGGGAACGCCTGCTTGGTAAGAGACGTGAAGACCAGTTCGCCGTCGACGCCATCGGGCAAGACCTCGCCGGTATCCGGATCGATGATCTCCGGGTAGAAATGATCTTCCCAGATGGTTGGACCGTCTTTGCTCTCGACGCACTCTTGCGCCACACCGGGACCCATAACCTCTGAGAGGCCGTAGATGTCGACCGCATCGATGCCAAGCCTCACCTCGATCTCGTGCCGCAGCTCGTCGGTCCACGGCTCGGCCCCGAAGATGCCGACCTCAAGCGATGTCGACTTGGGGTCGACCCCTGTTCGTTCCATCTCATCGATCAGGTTAAGACAGTACGACGGCGTGACCAGGATGATTCGCGGTTGGAGGTCGGTGATGAGCGTGACTTGCTTTTCGGTTTGGCCACCCGAAACAGGTATCACCGTGCATCCCAGTTTCTCAGCGCCGTAGTGGGCCCCAAGCCCGCCGGTGAACAAGCCATAGCCGTAGGCGATATGGGCCACGTCGCCCGGCCTCCCTCCGGCCGCCACGATGGAGCGCGCCATCACGGTGGCCCACGTGTCGATGTCGTCCCGCGTATACCCGACGACGGTTGGTGTACCGGTCGTCCCCGACGACGCGTGGATCCGAACGACCTCCTCTCGGGGAACGGCAAACATGCCGTATGGGTAGTTGTGTCGAAGATCTTCTTTCGTCAACAACGGCAGATGCCGAAGGTCGTCTAGGTGTTGTATGTCGGCCGGTCGCATACCGGCGTTGTCGAACGCTTGGCGGTAGTGGGGAACACGCTCATACGCCGTCGTTATCGTCGTCGTGAGTCTTTCGGTTTGCACTGCCCGAAGCTCATCGATCGATGCGGTCTCGATCGGTTCGTATCCCACTTCGCCGTTACCTGCGGTGCCGTGCATTTCGATGTTTTATCAGACCGAAGTCAGCTGACCAGGATCTCCTCGATAACGAGAGCAACGCCGTCTTCGGCATTGGTCAGGGCCACACGATCGGCGATCTCACGCGCTTCCGATCTCGCATTGCCCATGGCTACCCCGGTGCCGGCCCACTCAAGCATGGAGAGATCGTTCATTTGATCACCGAAGGCGATGACCTGGTTGCTGGTCAAGCCGCGGGCGGTCGCCAATGCAGCCAGGGCGGTTCCCTTGTCGACACCTTCGGCCGTGACCTCGACAAAGGGCGCCCCGGAGGTAGACACCGCCATTCCAGGGGGGAGTAGAGGAGCCACCGTATGTTGCAGGTCGGACTCGACGATCGTGGGGTGTCGGACGAATAGCTTGATCGCCCCATCGATGCCGTCGATCGTCTCTTCGGCCGCTTGTCCCGATCGGTGATCGGTGTGGAACTCCGGTTCGAAACTGACCGCCGACGTGGTCTCCCAACCGAAGGATGCCTCCGGCATGTTGGACCGGATCGACTCGACGACCTGTCTGGCCATCGGCCCATCGATCGGTCGTGTATCGGTAACCCGATCGGCTCGCAGGTCGTAGACCAGCGCGCCATTCGAGCAAATGGCGAGGTCGATGGCGGCATGGCGGATCAGCTCGATGGCGGTTCGATGGCCACGACCGGTAACGGGTACCACGTCGATACCCTCAGCTCGCGCCGACGCGATGGCGGTGATGGTTCGCTCCGACAGCTGATGGTCGGGGGCCAGTAGCGTCCCGTCGAGATCGCTGGCGATCAGCCGAATCGTCATGGGTGAAGGGTATCGATTTCGCCATTGGCGGCGCGCCGGCCGTTGATGCTCGGCTTGTGGCAAGGCCAATCGCCATGGGCTGCCGGCCAGTTTCGTTTCCGTTTGCAGCTGTGGGAGACTCGGCGGTCTTATATGACCGTAAGCGCCAAGATCTTCCGACCCGAAAACGCGATCCGAACCCGTAACGGCCGCAACCTCTTGGTGGTTGTGGCCGTTGGCAGCGTGATGAGTTCCATCGGCCTAGGTGTGAGGTCGACGTTCGGCGTCTACCTCGACCCGGTCATCGACAGCCTCGGCACCGATCGAGGTACGTACAGCCTGGCGATCGCCGTCCAAAACTTGTTGTGGGGTTTGAGTCAGCCGGTCGCTGGTGCCATCGCCGACCGGTTCGGATCGGCTCGGGTTTTGGCGTCGGGGGGTCTTGGCTACGCGGCGGCGTTACTGATCATGTCGACGGCCGAATCGACAGGGTTGTTTATCTTGTCGGCCGGCGTGCTGACCGGGGTGGCAACCGGAGCCGCCAGCTTCTCGTTGGTGCTGGCCGCCATCGGGCGAATGGCACCGCCTCGTCATGTTCCGATGGCCCTTGGCATCGTGACGGCCATGGCCTCGGTTGGTCAGTTCCTCCTCGTTCCGTTCGCTCAACGACTCTTGAGCAGTGTCGACTGGCGATCGACGGTCGTGGTGATGGCGGCCATAGTCGTCCTTATCGCTGCGCTGTCTCCGATCATGCGGGGCAACGCTGGTGAGCAACAAGGGTCGGCCCGGCCAACGCCGGGTGACGATGGCCAGGCGGTCGCTGCCAGCCCGCTCCGGTCCGAGCTTCGTCGGGCCGCTCGGTCTCGAGCGTTCGTTTTGTTGAACGCCGCCTTTTTCGTTTGCGGGTTCCACGTCACGTTCATCGGCACTCATTTGGTGTCCTATGCCGGTGACGCCGGGGTGACGGTGGGGGCCGCAACGACCGGCCTTGCCATCATCGGCCTGTTCAACATCATCGGTTCTCTCACCGCCGGGTACCTCGGCAGCCGAATGACCAAGACGTACCTTCTGTCCGCCATCTACGCCATGCGAGCGGTTGTCATCACCGGGTTCGTGTTGATTCCGACGTCGGGGGCAACGGTGATTGTGTTTGGCGCATCGATCGGGCTGTTGTGGCTTGCCACGGTGCCGTTGACCGGCGGCATCGTCAATACGTTGTTCGGCACCACGCACGCCGGGACCTTGTTTGGCATCGTGTTTTTGTCGCACCAGCTCGGTGCATTCGGCGGCGCATGGATCGGCGGGGAACTGGCCGACCGAGCCAGCAGCTACCTTCCGGTGTGGTGGGTCTCGGTCGGTCTCGGACTGTTCGCCGCCGTCGTTCACCTCATGATCGACGAGCGGCCGGCGCCTCCGGCCCTCATCGAGCGCGATTCTCCGGTCGGTGTCGCCCCGGTGGCCGGTGCCGTCGTCGCCGCGGTGATCCTCGTCACGCTCGTCGGGCAGGAACTGAGCGATGGGGATTCGGTCGCCTTATCCTCAGGCGATCAGCGAGATCCCGGTCTGCTCTTTTGCGTTCTTCATCCGGTCGTTGTTGACTGATCGCCGGAAACGACACGTCGCCGGACCGAAGATGGGTGGAAGGCCCTCCCTGCGACGTTAGGATCATGTGGTCCTGGTTCGAGCCGTGTCCCGGTTGAACCGCAAAAACGACGTCCACCAAGGCTCCGGGCATTGCTGCCGCAGAGAACCAGGTGGCACAACCGAAAACCGCTCCGCAGCACGCACGCTGACGGAGCGTTCACGTGAACGGCTTGGTGAAGTTGCTGTCTGCCTACGCGGGCAACACGGTGGCCGGGCCCTCTGACGGGAAAGAGAACGCGATGGTTCAAAAGGCGATTGTCGGCGAGAAAGTCGGCATGACACAGGTGTGGGACGAGGACAACAAAGTTGTTCCCGTCACCGTCGTCAAGGTGACGCCATGCCGAGTGGTACAAGTCAAGACGCCTCACACCGATGGCTATTCGGCTATCCAGGTGACCGTCGGGACCAAAGACGCCAGCAAGCTCACGAAACCTGAGGCCGGGCACTTTGCCAAGGCCGGTGTCGAAGCCGGCACGGAACTTGTAGAACTCCGCCTCGACGACGTGTCGGGATTTACCGTCGGTCACGAGTTTGGTGCCGACATCTTCGAAGCCGGCGAGGTGGTCGACGCCATCGCCACCAGCAAGGGAAAAGGCTTCGCCGGTGTCATGAAGCGCCACAACTTCAGCGGCCAGCGGGCCAGCCACGGTGCCCACCTCGTCCATAGGATGCCTGGCGCTATTGGTCAGTGCGCAACCCCGGCTCGGGTATTCAAAGGAACTCGCATGGCCGGTCGAATGGGCGGCGAGCGTGTGACCACCCAGAGCCTGCGAATCGTAAAAACCGACACCGAACGAAACGTTGTGTTGGTCAAGGGTTCGGTTCCCGGCCCAAAGGGCGGCACCGTCGTCATCCGCAACGCCATCAAACATGCGAGCAACGAGGGGAGTGACGCCTGATGCTTACCGTCACGATCAAGACGCATTCTGGCGGCAATGGTGGTTCGGTCGATCTCGATGATGACATGTTCGGAGTCGAGCCAAACGTCCCCGTCATGCACCAGGTGGTCAACGCCCAGCTAGCCGCTCGGCGGGCCGGTACGCACAGCACCAAGACCCGTAGCGAGGTACGCGGCGGCGGCGCGAAGCCGTGGAAACAAAAAGGGACGGGTCGTGCCCGTGCCGGGTCCAGCCGTTCGCCGATCTGGGTTGGTGGCGGAATCGCCCACGGACCGAAGCCCCGAAGCTATGCCGAGCGCACGAACAAGAAAATGATCAAGCTGGCGCTCCGGTCGGCACTGTCCGATAGGGCCGCAGACGGCAAAGTAGTTGTCGTCGAGTCATGGGATTTCGAGACGCCGAGCACCAAGAAGGCCAAGGCCATCCTCGAGTCTCTCAAAGTCGAGGGTCGGGCGCTCGTCGTCGTCAGCGACGATGATGAAAACGCAATCCGCAGCTTTCGGAACCTGACGAACGTCCACCTTCTGAAGACCGGACAGCTCAACGCTTACGACGTCCTGGTCAGCGACTACGTCGTCTTTGCCGCCCATACGCTTCCCACCGCCTCACCGGCCAGCACAGAAAGCGCGAACGCATGAAAGATCCGCACGACGTGATCATCCGGCCGGTGGTGTCCGAGAAGTCGTTCGTTGCCGCTGAGGAATTGAACGCATACACCTTTGAGGTAGCCGCCGCGGCGAGTAAGCCCGAGATCGGCGATGCCGTTGAGGCGATGTTCGATGGGGTCAAGGTGGCGAGAGTCAATACCTTGAACCGAAAAGGTAAGCGGGTCAGAAACCGGAAGAACAACACCTTCTCAACCCGTCAGACGACCAAACGGGCCATCGTCACCCTCTCTGAGGGTGAAATCGACCTGTACTCGAACTGAGCACGGAAGACGCATCATCATGGCCATTCGTAAACGCAAACCAACCAGCCCCGGGCGCCGCTTTCAAACCAGTTCCGACTTCTCCGACGTCACTACGTCGTCGCCCGAGAAGTCGTTGTTGGCCAAGCAGCACTCGACCGGTGGCCGGAACAATCACGGTCGCAAGACCGCTCGACACCGGGGAGGCGGTCATAAACGCCGCTACCGGGTCATCGATTTTCGACGCAATAAGGATGATGTGCCGGCGACGGTCGCTTCGGTCGAGTACGACCCGAATCGCAACAGTCGCATCGCGCTTCTCCACTACCACGATGGAGAGAAGCGGTATATCTTGGCCCCTCGCGACCTAGCGGTCGGAGATCGCCTGATGTCCGGTTCGAGCGCCGACGTTCGGCCCGGTAACGCACTTCCGCTCCGTTACATCCCGGTCGGGACCGTCGTCCATGCCGTTGAGCTTCAGCCTGGTGGCGGAGCGAAGATGGGCCGTTCTGCCGGCACCAGCGTTCAGTTGGTGGCCAAGGAAGGCACCACGGCAACGCTTCGACTGCCCAGCACTGAAATGCGACGTGTCTCGATCGATTGTCGAGCCACCATCGGTAGCGTCGGCAACGCCGAGGCCGAGTTGGTCAAGGTAGGCAAGGCCGGCCGCTCTCGTTGGAAGGGCAAGCGACCACAAACCCGTGGCGTAGCCATGAACCCCGTCGATCATCCCCATGGTGGCGGTGAGGGTAAAACATCCGGTGGTCGTCACCCGGTTTCACCGTGGGGAAAGCCAGAAGGTCGAACCCGCAAAAAGGGGAAGAAGTCAGATGATCTCATCATCCGTCGCAGGCGTAAGCGTGGGGGTCGGAGGTAGTTATGCCACGTAGTCTCAAAAAGGGCGCGTTCGTCGATGAGCATTTGCTGCGCAAGGTCGACGCGCTAAACGACAAGAACGAAAAGCGGGTCGTCAAAACCTGGTCCCGCCGTTCGACCATCATTCCCGACATGGTCGGCCACACGATTGCGGTGCACGATGGGCGCAAGCATGTGCCCGTGTACATCACCGAGTCGATGGTCGGTCACAAACTTGGCGAGTTTTCACCAACCCGCACCTTCAAGTTTCACGCTGGTCAGGAACGGGGAGGTCGTCGCTAATGGCGGCTGCATCCGGTTCCGGCACGTTGGAGCGTCCCAAGACAAAGGCCAAGGTCCGCTATCTGCGGATGTCGGCCTCGAAGGCTCGTGTCGTGCTCAACCTCATTCGTAACAAGCAGGTTGGCGCAGCGATGGAGATCCTTGAGTTCAGCGAGCGGTTGGCCGCCGAGCCGATCGCCAAGTGTCTTCGTTCAGCGGTGGCCAACGCCGAACACAACGAAGACATCCCCGAGGAAGAGCTGTTTGTGTCCGCTTGCTATGCGGACCAGGGCCCGACCTTGAAGCGATTTCGACCCCGTGCCCGTGGCCGGGCCGGTCGGATCCACAAGCAGACCTGCCACATCACCATCGAAGTCAGCCGACTGAGCGATGACGAACTGGATGAGGCTCGTCGCCGGTCAGAACTGAAAGATGAAGGCCGGCAGTCCCGGGCGTCATCGAAGAAACGGTCCGGTGGCGGCGATCGTTCCCGGAGGGTCGCCAAATCTCGGGCAGCGGAACAGCCGTCCGACGCCGAGGAGACTTCCGAAGATGTCGTCGATGACATCCAAGAAACCGAAGCCGATGTCACCGATACGGCTTCCGATGTTGATTCCGGATCAACCGACGACTCGCCAACCGCTGAAGCCGCAGTTGAAGACACCACGGTTGAAGACACCGCTACGGAAGATGCTTCTGGCGCTGATGCGGAAGTGAAAGAGGAGGAAGGGTAGATGGGTCAGAAAGTCCACCCCTATGGCTTTCGCCTCGGGGTCACCACAGACTGGAAATCGCGTTGGATTGCCGATCGGCAGGAGTATCGCGACTACCTTGCCGAAGACAAAGCCATTCGTCGTTATTTGATGGAGCAGCTTCCGAACGCGGCGATCAGCCGTATCGAGGTGGAACGCACCCGGGACAAGCTGCAGATTGACGTCCACACCGCTCGCCCCGGAATCGTGATCGGCCGAAAGGGCTCGGAGGCCGATCGCCTTCGCGCTGGCCTCACCAAGCTCACCGGCAACGCCCGGGTCAAGCTCAATATCGTCGAGATCAAACAACCCGAGCTCGACGCCGCACTTATCGCTCAGGGAGTCGCCGACCAGCTCATGGGTCGTATGGCATTCCGCCGGGCGATGAAGCGGGCCATGCAGAACGCTATGAAGGCCGGGGCCAAGGGCATCCGAATCCAATCTTCTGGCCGCCTCGGCGGTGCGGAGATGGGCCGGACCGAGTGGTACCGCGAAGGCCGCGTGCCGCTCCACACCCTCCGAGCCGATATCGATTACGGCCTCCGTGAGGCACACACCACCTACGGCCGAATCGGTGTCAAGGTCTGGCTCTACAAGGGCGACATTCTTCCCTATAAGGCCACGACCGACAAGGCAGCCAAGGAAGCGGCCATGGCGGTCGGCGAGGCCGCCGGTGCTGCCGATGGCCCTCGAACCGTCGTCTCGTCGTCCCGTCGCCCGAAAGCGGTAGTGGCCCCAGAAGCTGCTCCCGTGGAGGAAGTGGTGGTCGAGACCCCAGCCGAAGAAGAGCCAGCACCGCTGGTGAAGGAAGCCGACCCTGAGTTCGAACGCCTCCTAGCCGAAGAAGAGGCTATCGAGGAGTCGCTCAAGGGCAAGACGGGTGGCGAAGACCTTCGCTTCGGGCCCGAGGATGGTGATTGATCCATCATGTTGATGCCGAAGAAAGTAAAGCATCGTAAGCAGCACCGTGGCCGGACCACCGGCCGGGCCAAAGGCGCTGACAAGGTGTCATACGGCGACTATGGCATTCAAGCCCTAGAGCCTGCATGGATTACGGCCCGCCAAATTGAGGCTGCCCGTGTTGCCATGACCCGCCACGTCCGTCGAGGCGGCAAAGTGTGGATCACCGTGTTCCCCGATAAGCCGGTGACCGCAAAGCCGGCTGAGACTCGGATGGGTTCAGGTAAAGGAAACCCCGAACACTGGGTCGCCGTGGTTAAGCCCGGGCGGATCATGCTCGAACTGACATACCCGGACGACACCGTGGCCCGTCAGGCTCTGAATCGTGCAATTCAGAAGTTGCCTATCAAGGCGCGGATCGTGACTCGGGAGGTAGGTTTCGATGGCTAGCGATGCAGCTATTAGTGCAATCACCGATGCCGAGCTCGTCAAGCTTCATGACGATGCGAAAAAGGAACTGTTCAACCTCCGCTTTCAAATGGCCACTGGCCAACTTGAAAACACCGCCCGTTTGAGCGTCGTCCGCAAAGAGGTTGCAAGAGCAAAGACCGAAATGCGGGGTCGGGAGATCTCGGCCGCCGAAGCGCTGGCCGGTCAGGCTCCGAGCGGTGCCGAGAAGAAGAGCGCAGCCGAGAATGAGAGTGATGCGTGATGAGCGAAGTAACTGATCGTTCCCGTAACCGCAAAGTCCGTGAGGGCATCGTCGTCTCGAACAAGATGGACAAGACCGTCGTGATCGAGGTCGTCCGTCGCTCTCGTCACCCGCAGTACGGCAAAACTGTCCAGCAGTCGAAACGCTACTACGCCCATGATGAGGAAAACGACCTCAACGAGGGCGACCGGGTCCGGATTGTCGAAACTCGGCCACTGTCGGCCAAGAAGCGTTGGCGTCTCCTCGAAGTGTTGGAGCGTGCCCGATGATCCAGCAAGAATCCCGACTTCGGATCGCCGATAACTCCGGCGCCCGTGAGGTCCTCTGCATCAAGGTGCTTGGAGGCTCGCGCAGCCGCTATGCCGGTATCGGCGATGTGTTCGTCGCTACCGTCAAAGACGCCATGCCCGGCGCGGCGGTCAAGAAGGGCGAAATCGTACGATGCGTTGTCGTCCGGACAGCCAAGGAACGCCGTCGGCCGGACGGTTCGTATATCCGTTTCGACGAAAACGCGGCAGTCGTCATCAACGACAACCTTGAACCGCGAGGTACCCGTATCTTCGGCCCCGTCGGCCGCGAACTTCGAGACAAGCGATTCATGAAGATCGTAAGCCTCGCACCCGAGGTCATCTGATGATGAGCCCGACGGTACGCATCGAAGCGAATTCTGTAACGCAACGCCCAGTTCGACACGCCAAAGGCGGTGATCTGATATGAAGATCCGCAAGGGAGACAAAGTTCAGGTGCTGTCCGGCAAGGATCGCGGTCGCGAAGGCGTAGTGTCTGCCGCATTCCCCGAGACCGGCAAAGTGATCGTCGAAGGGTGCAATGTTGCTCGACGGCACACTCGGGCTCAAAGCGCGGAAGACCCTGGCGGCATACTCGACAAAGACATGCCGCTCCCGGTATCGAACGTCGCGGTGCTCAGCCCCTCCGACGGGAAACCGACCCGTGTCGGCTACGCCATGGACGGCGACGAGAAGATCCGTATCTGTAAACGCACCGGCGAGAAGATTCCGGAGGCCGAGTGACGATGAGTGACACAGAAGCCGAAACCCTTGACCAACCGGTCCCGGCGTCAGGACAACCGAGTTCTGTCCCCCGGCTGAAGCTCCAGTACAACGAGCAGATTCGCGACCAGCTGATGGCCGACATGCAGTTTGCCAACATCATGCAGGTCCCGCGCATGTCGAAGATCGTCGTCAACATCGGCGTGGGCGAAGCCCTATTGAACCGTAAGAACCTCGAATCGGCGGTGGCCGACCTGGCACTTATCGCCGGCCAAAAGCCAGTCGTTACGACGGCCAAGAAGTCTCTTGCCAGTTTCAAGCTTCGGCAGGGCAACGCCATCGGTTGTAAAACGACGCTACGTGGCAACCAGATGTGGGAGTTTTTCGACCGCGTCGTCACTCTGGCTATTCCTAGGATTCGAGACTTTCGTGGTCTGAGTTCGAAGTCCTTCGACGGGAATGGCAACTACACCTTCGGGTTGACCGAGCAATTGGTTTTCCCCGAGATCGACTATGACACCGTCGATGCCCCACGCGGCATGGACATCACTATTGTCACCACTGCACGAACCGACGCTGAAGGCCGGGCGTTGCTCGAAGCCTTCAACTTCCCATTCCGGCGCGAAGGGCAGGCCCAGTAACTATGGCCAAAAAGGCACTGAAGAATAAGCAGCGCGAGACCCCAAAGTTCAAGGTCCGGGCATACACCCGGTGCGTGAACTGCGGTCGACCGCGGTCGGTGTACCGCCGGTTTAATCTTTGTCGTATTTGTCTTCGGGAAATGGCCCATGCCGGGGAAATCCCCGGTGTGACCAAGGCCAGCTGGTGACGGGGAGGTTGATGTACCGATGACTATGACAGATCCCATCGCCGACATGCTCACTCGCATTCGCAACGCCAATGTTGCGATGCACGACGAGGTCAGCATGCCGTCTTCCAAGCTCAAGCTCGCTCTGGCTGACGTCCTCGAGAAAGAGGGCTACATCGAGGGCTACGAGGCTGAGGACAACACCGGTAAACCCGGTTCGACGTTGACCATCGCCATGAAGTATTCACCCGAGCGTCAACGGGTTATCAGCGGAATCAAACGGGTGTCGAAACCCGGTCTCCGCGTCTACTCGAAGAACGACACGATCCCGCGAGTTCTCGGGGGTCTTGGTGTCGCTGTCCTGTCCACCAACAAGGGACTTATCACCGATCGGGCCGCTCGTAAGGCCAAGGTCGGTGGCGAAGTCGTCTGTTACGTCTGGTAGGAGGAGCGATATGTCACGCGTCGGAAACGCACCCATTAGTGTCCCGTCTGGAGTCGATATCTCGACCTCTGGACCGGAGGTCACGGTGACGGGCCAAAAAGGCACGCTTACCCACACCATGCCAGAAGACATCGCCCTCGATATTACCGATGGCGTGCTCACCGTGAGCCGGGCCAGTGACGAGCGCGATCTAAAGGCACTTCACGGTCTGACTCGCTCGCTGTTGAACAATATGGTGACCGGTGTCAGCGAGGGGTTCCGAAAGGACCTCGAAATCGTTGGCGTCGGCTATCGAGCAATCGCCAGTGGAAAAAACAAGATCGAACTTGCGCTCGGGTTTAGTCACCCGGTCACCGTCCAGGCACCGGAGGGAATCGAGTTCGATGTCCCCGAGCCGACGAAGATTGGCGTAATCGGGATCGATAAGCAGGTCGTCGGGCAGGTTGCGGCGGAAATCCGCAGCTACCGGAAGCCCGAGCCCTACAAGGGCAAGGGCGTTCGCTACCGAGGCGAGCGCGTACTTCGCAAAGCTGGAAAGGCTGGCAAGTAATGGCGAGCAGAACTGTCAGTCGCCAAGCAGCACGGTCGCGCCGACAACGGCGAGTCCGCAAGAAGGTTTCCGGTACTACCGAGCGACCCCGTCTGGCGGTATATCGATCGAACAAGCACATCAGTGTGCAGTTAATCGACGACTCAAACGGCCATACGATGGCCGCGGCCTCAAGTTACGAGGCCGATGTGCGTTCGTCTGGAGCTACAGGAACCGTCTCCGCCGCATCCGCGGTGGGACGCCTCATCGGTGAGCGGGCCTCCGCTGCCGGAGTAGACACCGTGGTCTTCGACCGCGGTGGTAACCGCTACCACGGCCGCGTCGCGGCCCTGGCCGATGCAGCCCGCGATGCCGGGCTGAAGTTCTAGTAACCAGAGCCCTAGGGGAACTAGAGGAGACACGATGGCCCCCAATGACAGAAACGACCGGAACGACCGTGGCGATGGCCGCGATTCCAGAGTTATCGCCATCAACCGGGTGGCTAAAGTAGTTCGTGGCGGCCGTCGCTTCGCATTCACCGCGTTGGTGGTGCTTGGAGACGGTAACGGCCGAGTTGGCCTTGGCTACGGAAAGGCCAAGGAGGTGCCCCTCGCTATCCAAAAGGGCACCGAGGAAGCACGGAAGTTGATGTTCGACGTGCCGATGGCCGGTGGCACCGTCACCCATGAGATCATCGGAGAGCAAGGTGCGGGACGGGTGCTGATCAAACCGGCCGCTCCCGGTACCGGCGTTATCGCCGGTGGTGCAGCCCGCGCCATTCTTGAGGAAGCCGGAATCCGCGATGTGCTCTGCAAGTCGCTTGGATCGGCGAACCAGATAAACGTGGCCCGGGCAACCATCAACGCGCTTCGAGGTCTGAAGCGGCCCGATGACGTCGCTCGGCTTCGTGGTCTCGACGCCTCGGAGTTCACTCCGACCGGCATGCTCGAGGCGTACACCGAGCGTGAGCGTTCGCTCCGTCTCGACAAGTCCGGAGCGAAGGCAAGGTCATGACCGCATCCGATCTTCTCGTAACCCAGACCCGGTCGATGATCGGGACGAAGCCGAAACAGCGTGGAACGCTGCGGGCGCTTGGTCTCGGTAAGATCGGACAGTCGAACGTTCTGCCCGATCGACCAGAAATCCGGGGCATGATTGCCCGCGTACCGCACCTCGTCGAGGTTTCAACGCCGGAGGCGTCGTCATGAAGATCCATGATCTACAGCCAGTCGAAGGATCGCGGCGGCGGCGCAAGCGCGTCGGTCGCGGTATCGGTGGCAAAGGTGGCAAGACGGCCGGTCGAGGGACCAAGGGTCAGCGCGCCCGAAATACTGTCCGGGTCGGGTTCGAAGGTGGACAGCTCCCGCTCCAGCAGCGGTTGCCCAAGCTTCGCGGCTTCAACAACCCGTTTCGTGTCGAGTACCAGGCCATCAACCTGGACACGATCGCTGAATCTGGTCTTACCGAGATCACACCGGAGACCTTGTTTGACAAAGGATTGATCGGCAAGGGCGCCCTGGTCAAGATCCTTGGCCGGGGAGAGCTTTCCGGCGCGGTCAGCGTGTCGGCCCATGCGTTCTCGGCGTCAGCCGAAGCCGCCATCACCGGTGCTGGTGGTACGGTGGAGAAGCTTCCGCTGCCCTTCAGCGTGCGGCCGGCGGCCCAAGGAAATGCACTGACCAACCGATGATCGGCTGGTGGGCTTGGCCGCTTGTCGGCCGGTCCGCCTGAACGGCTTTGATTCGGCATGGCTCTAGATTCTTACTGAGTATCTTTTCGTCTTGAACATCTTCTCGTTCTGACCCTTCTTCTAAGGTAGCTACGACTATGGAAACGCTTCTCAACGTCATCCGCACGTCGGAGTTGCGGAACAAGATCCTGTTCACCCTCTTCGTCATCGTGCTCTATCGACTGGGAGCTCAGATCCCAGCCCCCGGCGTCAGCCTCGATGGGATCGAGACGTTGAGAAACCGGGCAGACGAGAACCAGGGCGGTGTGTTCGGGTATCTCACGATCTTCACCGGCAGCGGCGGTGTGCTCAACCTCTTCGGGCTTGGCATTCTGCCCTATATCACGTCATCGATCGTGATCCAGATTCTGACGGTGGCCGTTCCCAAGCTTGAGGAATGGCAGTCTCAGGGGGCGGTGGGTCAGCGAAAGATTACCCAGTGGACCCGATACGTCACTATGGCCCTTGCCTTGATCCAGAGTTCTGGCCTGGTGTTCTTGATCAACCGGAGCCCGGAACAGATCTTTGGCTACGACCCTGGCCTGTTCCCAGACGGTTCGATCGGACGGATGTTGCTGGCCATCAGCTGCGTGACCGTCGGAACGGCGATCCTTATGTGGATGGGTGAACTGGTAACCGAAAAGGGCCTCGGCAACGGTATGTCGGTACTGATCTTCGCTTCCGTGGTGGCTGGTCTCCCCGGGCTCGGAGTCAACATCTACCAGCTTCGCGGTTGGGTGTGGTTGGCTGTCGCTCTGCTCCTTTTGGTCGGTCTTTGCCTCGGCATCGTCTTCATCGAACAAGGCCAGCGTCGGATCCCCATCAACTTCCCGAAGAGGGTTGTCGGCCGCAAGCAATATGGCGGCAATAAGACGTACATTCCGCTCAAGGTCAACCAGGCCGGCGTCATTCCGGTCATCTTTGCCAGTTCACTTCTGCAGCTACCAAGCCTTATTGCCACCAGCTTGCCGACCAGCGGGAACCAGCTTGACCCCAACTGGGGCGACAACGTACGCACGTTCATCCAAGATCGTCTCTTCACACCAACCGATCCCGCCTATCTGGTGGTGTTCGGCCTTCTGATCGTCGGTTTTGCCTACTTCTACAACGCCATCGCGTTCGACCCGGCTCGTCGAGCCGACGAACTCCGCAAGTCTGGCGGCTTCATCACCGGCGTCCGGCCGGGGCCCCAAACCGAACAGCATCTGTCGAAAATCTTGAACCGGATCACCCTCCCCGGGGCGATGTGGGTTGCGGGAATCGCTCTGATTCCATCGGCGTTACTGTTCCAGCTCATCGGTGCAGGAAACAACAACGCCGGGCTGTTGGGCTTTTCCGGCATCTCGATCCTGATCGGCGTCGGCGTCTCGTTGGAGTTGATGAAGCAGGTCAACAGCCAGCTGATGGCTCGAAACTACGAAGGCTTCCTCAAGTAACCGACCGGGTGTTCGGGGCTCGCTGCGCCGTCGTGGGCGCAGTGCGAATGGAGATGGGGATAGCGGAGCCGTTCGGTGTAGGGTGGTACACCCCATGAGCGCGAACGAGCATCGGTCTGAGCCATTACGTCTGGTTATTTTCGGTCGCCAGGGCGCCGGCAAGGGCACACAGTGCGACCGGATAGTGAAACAGTACGGCGTCGTACACCTGTCGACGGGCGACATGTTCCGGGCCGCGATCGCCGCCGGGAGCGAAATCGGCAGCCAGGTTGCACCCATTTTGGCCGCCGGTGGCTTGGTGAGCGACGACCTAACCATTGCCCTCGTGCGGGAGCGACTGGCCCACTCCGACGTCCAAGAATCCGGGTTTGTGCTCGACGGATTTCCGCGGACGACGAGCCAGGCCGATGCGTTGCTCGGGCTGCTGAGCGAATCGGGGGCGTCGTTGGATGCCGTAGTCAACCTCGAAGTCGCTCTAGAAGAGGTGACGGCACGTATGAAGTCCAGGGGCCGCAATGACGATACCGATGAGGGGATCGCCAAACGCCTGGCGCTGTACGACCGCGAAACCGTTCCGGTCATCGACTGGTTCGATGAACGGGGATTGGTGCTAAGGGTCGACGGGATCGGTGCCGAGCATGAAGTAAGTGATCGACTCTTCGCCGCCATCGACGGCGGGGTAACCCACTAAATAGATAACTTTCTCGGCAAAAACCGCGGCGCGCGCTTCTCAGCGAACGAGAACGGCCGATGGTGCGCCATGGCCCGGTTTCTTAGCGCGGCAATAGCGACCCTAGTAGTGGTGGCGGCAGTGGCGGTGGCGTTACCGCCAGCTCCAGCCGCCGCCGACACCGCCTTCGCCCCCGTATTCTCGATAAACGCCCCAGGCGACATCGAGTACGTGGCCAATACCGTGGCCACCTGTAGTGCCGCGCTCGCCACATGCGCCGCCGCTCAGGCCGGCGGAAACAGCACAAACAATGCGTTTGGGGCCAACATGGTCTTGATCGATGTCGACGGCGACCCGACCACCACCACGTCAAGCACCGCGACGTACACGCTGCCGGCCGGAGGCTCGATTCTGTGGGCCGGCCTGTACTGGGCCGGGTACTACACCGGTGCCAACGACGACAAAGACGACGTCAAGTTCTCCACCCCGGCCAGCGGTGGTTACGTCAACTTGACGGCTTCGTTCTTCGATGACTGGAACGGCAACGACAACTACTACACCGGCTTTGTCGACGTAACCACCATGGTCCAGGCCGGCGGGACCGGCACCTACGGGGTTGGCGACATCGCGGTCACCCCCGGTTCGGGCGCCACCTACGGGGGCTGGACACTGATCGTCGTCGAGGAGGACCCGGCCGAGCCATGGCGGAACCTGACGGTCAACCATGGCTTTCAGTTCGTCGGCAGCGGTGGGGTCATCAATATTCCGGTCAGTGGCTTCACCGCCCCTCCGGTGGGGCCGATCGATGCTGAGATCGGTGTCGTCGCCTCCGAAGGCGACATCGGCTTCGCCGGCGACTATGCCGAGTTCAATGGAACGCCCCTGACGAACGCTACGAACCCACCAGACAACTTTTTCAATTCGTCGTTGACGAACAACGCCGTCTACAACGGCGGACTCAACCCGTCATATCCGGCCAACACCCTCGGCTTCGACGCCGACATCATCGAGACGTCGGGGCTGGTGCCACCGGGGTCGACCACCGCCACGGTCACCATCGGGACAGACGGTGACGGATTCTTTCCCACCGCGGTGACGACCAACATCGATATTTACGTTCCCAACCTCACCGTGAACTTCGAAAAGGAATCGACCGACCTAAACGGTGAACAGGTTCATCCCGGCGACGTCATCCAATACAACCTCAGCTTCGACAACACCGGGGATGACCCATCGATCGAGACCACCCTGGCCGATGTCATCCCTGCTGGCACCACCTACGTGCCGGGCAGCCTGACGATCATCGAAGACGACTCTCCAGTCGGTGGGCGGACCGACGCCGCCGGTGACGACACGGCCTGGTTCGACGGATCGGCGGTGAACTTCAACGTCGGGGTTGGGGCGACCGCAGCGGTCGGTGGTGAGGTGGCGCCTCTCTCCCAAGGAGGTCACGGATACGAGGTCTCCTATCAGGTAACGGTCGATCCCGGCACCGAGGGCACCGACATCGTCAACCAAGCCCAGCTCGACTACATCGCCAAATTCATAAACGAACCGTTCAGCGCAGACAGCAACACGACGACCGACCCGGTCGAGCCCCTCGTCGACCTCACGATCGACAAGGTCGATCTGTCCGACCCCGTCCTCGCCGGGGAACAACTCACCTACGAAGTCACCATAGAAAACGAGGGTCCGTCGGTCGCCCAGAACGTGACGATAACCGACACCCTTCCGGTCGGAACAACATTTGACGCCTCACTGTCAGACCCGGCGTGCTCGGTGACCGCCGCCGGCCCGCCGGAGACCGTGACCTGCACCTACCCGTCGTTGGCGGCCGGAGATAGCGAGACGCCGTCCATCGTGGTCGATGTCGACGGCGCACTGACCGTGCCGAACATCTGCAATCCGGCCTCGGTTACTTCTGATACCCACGAACACGACCTCGATGACAACCTCGACCGGGAATGCACCGACGTCGAACGAGAAGTCGACTTGGTGGTCGAAAAGACCGGGCCGGCAACCGTGGTGGCCGGCAACCAACTCACCTACAACGTCGCGGTGTCGAACGACGGACCGTCCGACGCCCAGAACGTCAGTGTCACCGATTCGCTGCCGTCGGGGGCCACCCTGGTCAGCGCGACCCCGTCGGGCTCCGGGTCGTGCGACGCCACGCCGACCTGTACCTGGCCGTCCATTGCCGACGGAGGTACCGAAACGATCGTCGTGGTGGTCGCCGTGCCACCGTCAGCCACCGCAGGCACGACGCTGGAGAACCGGGTCGACGCCACCAGCGATGACCCCGAAGGCGACCCATCGAACAATACCGACACCGTCGAAACGACCGTCGTGACCGAAGCCGACTTGGCGGTGGACAAGACGACGCTGACCTCGCCGGTGGTGGCCGGGGGCACGATCAGCTACGACATCTCGGTCACCAACAACGGTCCATCGGACGCCCAGGCGGTGACGGTGACCGACGCGGTGCCGACCGGCCTGACCTTCGATGCATCGCTCAGCAGCAGCGACTGCACCTTGAGTGTCGGCACTATTACCTGTGCCGCGGGCACCGTGGCCGACGGTGCGACCGAGTCGTTCACGTTGGTGTTCGACGTGGACTCAGATCTCGCCGACGGGGCAACGATCGAAAACACCGCAGAGGTGTCGAGTACCACCGATGACCCCGACTCGTCGAATGACACGGGCGAGACGACCGACACCGTTGAACGGCAAGCCGACCTGTCGATCGTCAAAGACGACAACGCGACCACCATTGTGGCCGGGACCCAAATCACCTACACCCTCACCTATCAGAACGAGGGCCCGTCCGACGCGTCCGGAGTGGTCATCACCGACACGTTGCCGGTCGGCGCCACCTTTAGCTCATCGTCGGACTGCACCGAATCCGGGGGCACCGTCACCTGTGCCGTCGGCGCCATCCCGGCCGGTACCGGCGGCTCCGTCAGCTTTGTCGTCGACACCGACTCGAGCTTGGCCGACACCGCCCAGCTGCTGAACCCGGCATCGATCTCCGGTGACGAGACCGACCCCGACCTTTTGGACAATGACTCCGAGGTGACCACCGACATCGACCGGGATTCCGAGCTGCGAATCGCCAAAGACGACTTGTCGGATCCCGTGCTCGCCGGCCAAACCGTGACCTATCGTATCGAGGTCGAAAATCTCGGCCCGTCCGACGATTCGGGGGTGACCCTCACCGACGCCCTTCCGGCCGGCCTGACATTCGACAGCACCGATGACCCAACCAACTGTGCCGAATCCGGCGGGACCGTAACCTGCACCATCGGTGTGCTGGCCGCCGGAGACACCTACGTCGTGGAGATTACGGCGATCGTCGGAGCCGACCTGGCCGACGGGACCATCATCTCGAACACCGCATCGGCATCGGGAGACGTCAGCCCCCAGGTCGACGACACCGAAGAGACCACGGTCGACACCGCAGCCGACCTGCAAATGACGAAAACCGGTCCGGCCACGGCGGTGGCTGGCAACCAGGTGACCTACACGGTGTCGGTCTACAACGATGGCCCGTCCGATGCTCAGGCGGTGGAGATCAGCGACACGCTGCCGGGAGGCACGTCGTTCGACTCCGCAACCGTCACCGCCGGCACCGCCACGTGTACCGATTCGGGGGCCATGGTGACCTGTACGACCGCCACCTTGGCCGCCGGGGCCACGGTAACCGTCGATATCACCGTCACCATCGACCCGGCAACGGCCGACGCAACGTTGCTGACCAATACGGCGACCGTCGGCAGCGACACCCCGGACGGCGACCCGAGTAACGACAGCGACGATGTCGAGACGACCGTGGGGAAAGAAGCCGATCTGGTCACCGCCAAGTCGACCCTGACCTCACCGATCCTGGCTGGAGGCGTCGCCACATTCTCGGTAACGGTAACCAACGACGGCCCATCGACGGCGACAAACATTAGTGTCGACGACGACCTCCCGGCCGGGTTCACATTCAATTCGGCCCTGTCGGACAGCGCCTGTGTCGCCGGTACCGCTCCGGCCGATGTGACCTGCTCGGCGGCGACGTTGGCTGTCGGCGCACCGGTGACGTTCACCATCGTCGCCGACGTCGACCCTGGAGTCGCCGCCGCGACCTACACCAACGAGGCCACCGCGGCTGCCGACGAGACCGACCCCGATCCGGGCAACAACGATGACTCGGCCGACATCGAAGTCGGAGAAGAAGCCGATCTGGAAATCATCAAAGAGGCCGACGCCCCGAGCCTGGTTCCAGGAACGACGGGCACGTACACCATCACGGTGATAAACAACGGACCGTCCGACGCGCTGAACGTGGTGGTGAACGATGTGTTGCCACCCGAGCTGTCCTTCAATCCTGCCGGGTCGAGTGCTTCATGTGCGGCCGGGGTGGTCTGTACCCTCGGCACCATCCCGCCATCGGGCCAGGTTGTGTTGACCCTGGTGGTAGACGTCGCAGCCGATGCATCAGGGCCGATCGGTAACACCGCAACGGTGTCCTCACCGACCCCCGACCCCGATCCCGACAACGACGAGAGTACCGACACCGTTCCCGCCCTCCCACAGGCCGACCTGTCGTTAACCAAGACCGCTCCAGCCACGGCGGTAGCGGGGGAGACCGTCACCTATTCCTTCACGGTCACCAACGACGGGCCGTCCGACGCGGCGGGAACCGTGGTGACCGACACACTCCCCGCAGGCCTGAGCTTTCAGCCCACCGGTTCGAGCCCCCAATGCACGTCGAGCAACGCCACCGTGACCTGCAACCTGGGAACCTTGACACCAGGTCAGGTCGTCAATCTGACCGTCGTCGCCGACGTCGCCTCATCGGTCCCCGATGGCACATCGATCGAGAATGACGCGTCGGTCGAGAGCGACGCCACCGATCCCGATCCGTCGAACAACGACGACTCAGCCCAGACCGAGGTCGACCGCGAAGCAGACCTCTCAATCGACAAAGCGGCGTCGAGCTCAACGGTGGTGGCCGGGAGCAATGCCACGTTCACTCTCACCGTGTCGAACGCCGGGCCATCCGATGCCTCGAACGTCGTGGTTGCGGACACCCTGCCCACCGGCATGACCATCACCGGCGTCAACACCACCGATGGCACATGTTCTGGAATCGGAACCAACCTCGGCTGTTCCATCCTCGCCGTGGCGGCCGGAGACACCGTCACCATCACCGTCGATGTCGACATCGATTCGTCGGTCGCTAACAACACAATACTGACCAATACCGCTCAGGCCACGAGCTCAGACCCCGACCCCGACCCGTCGAACAACGAGGATTCGGTCGATGTGACGGTGGCCGCCGAGGCCGACCTGCGGCTGGCCAAGACCGCAACGCCGAATCCGGTCGTTGCCGGCCAGACCGTCACCTACGTTCTGACCGTTACAAACGACGGCCCGTCCGATGCGCTCGCCGTCTCGGTGACCGACACCTTGCCCACCGGGTTGACAATCGATTCGGTGACCTCGCCGACGATGACCTGCGGGGACTCCGGCCAGACCGCCACGTGTACCCAGGCCACCCTCGTCGACGGCGGCACCGCAGTCGTCACCGTCGTGGCCGACGTCGATCCCGAGCAAGTCGACGGCTCGACCCTGACCAATAACGCCTCGGTTTCGTCCGATACCGACGATCCAGACCCATTGGACAATGGTGACTCGGTAGACGTCGATGTGGAGAAGGCGGCCAACATCGCCCTGGCCAAATCGACCACGAAACCAGTCTTGGTAGCCGGCGAGTTCCATCCGTATCAGCTGACGATCTCAAACGCCGGTCCCAGTTCCGCAACCTCGGTAGTAGTGACCGACACCATTCCGGCCGGCACGACGTTCAATCCCGCGCTGTCCGATTCGTCGTGCTCGGCGGCCGGGACCACGGTGACCTGCCTGGTTCCCCTTGTGGCGGCGAGCGGATCCCTCTCACTAAACATCGTCGTCGACGTTCCAGCCGATTTCCCCGATGGAGGGGCGGTGACAAACTCGGCGTCTGTCTCAGCCGACGAGAATGATCCCGACCCGACCGACAATGACGACGATGTCGAGACTCCCGTCGAGAACTCAGCAGACCTTTCAATCGTCAAGGACGGCAGTGGGTTCGCCACCGCCGGTCTGCCGTACACCTGGAACTTGGCCATCGAAAACGCTGGCCCATCGGATGCCGAAAACGTGGTAGTGACCGACACGCTGCCCGTAGGAACAACGTTCGATGCGGTTTCCTCCGATAGCCGGTGCACGGCGGCTGATCAGGTGCTCACCTGCGTGGTCCCCACGTTGGCCGCCCTGGCCAGCGACACCCTGACCATCGTGGTCGACGTCGACTCGGATGAAGCCGCCGGCAGCGGACTGTTGAACGAGGCCGCCATCACCTCCGACACCGATGACCCCGAACCCGACAACAACACCAGTTCCGACACGGCGGGAGTGATACGCGACTCCGAACTCGACATCGACAAAAGGGATCTGGTCGATCCGGTCGTCGCCGGCGGGCCGGTTCAGTGGGCGATCGAGGTGGTCAATCTCGGTCCGTCCGATGCCGACAATGTAACGATCGTCGATGCGCTCCCGGTTGGGGTAACCCTGGTCGGTGTCGACAATACGTCCAACTGCTCGACGTCGGTCAATACGGTGTCGTGCCTGTTCCCGACCATCGCCGCCGGCGATTCGGAAACTATCGTCGTCACCGCCGATGTCGACTCGTCATTGGCCGACCCGACGGTACTCTCGAACGAGGCGACCGTCGACAGCGACTCCAGCGACCCGGTGACCGCCACGGAGACGACGACCGTCAACCGCCAGAGCGACCTGGTGATGGACAAGACATCCGACGGTGCGGTGGTGGCCGGCACCAACCACGTGTACACGCTGACCGTGACCAACGACGGCCTGTCGGACGCCGACGGCGTTGAGGTCTCCGATTTCTTGCCGATCGGGATGAACTTCGTCTCGTCGACAAACCCGGGTTGTTCGGCTTCAGCCGGCCTGGTCACGTGTGTACTAGGCACCATCGCCGCCGGCGACGCGGTGACGTTCGACATTGAAGTCTTCGTGACGGACTCGGCGGCGACCCCAACGGTGAACTCGGCCACGGTGACGTCCGACAGCCCGGACCCCGACCCGGCCAACAACACCGATGATGACGAAACCGAAGTTACCTTCGAAGCCGACCTGTCGTTGATCAAGCGAGCGGTAACCGACCCGGCGGTACCCGGCGAGCCCATGACATGGGAAATCGAGGTAACCAACGCCGGTACGTCGATCGCCAACAACGTTTCGGTCACCGACAGCCTGCCGCCATCGTTGACCTTCGTGCCCGCCCCCGGCGTGCCGTCGTCTTCAACGGCCTGCTCGACCATTCCCGCCGCCCCTCAAGACGTGACCTGCACCGAAGCCGACCTACTGGCCGGCGAAACGATCATCTTTACCATCGTGGCCGACATCGATCCGGCGACGGTCGATCCGATCGCCAACTCCGCCTCGGTCACCTCCGATACGCCGGACCCAGACCCATCGAACAACGACGGCGATGACACGGCCGGCGTTGGGCCAGAAGCCGACCTATCGCTCGTCAAAACCGCCTTGACCTCACCGGCGGTTCCCGGCGATCCGATCAGCTACGACGTGACGGTGACCAATGACGGTCCGTCCGACGCGCTCGGCATCGTGGTGACCGACCCAGTGCCAGCCGGTGCGACGTTCGATCCCACGACATCGAGCGCCAACTGTGGGCTGGTGGGCTCAAACGTTGTGTGCACCGTCCCGGTGGTCCCAGCGGGAGAAACCGTTTCGGTCGTCATCGCATTCATCCTCGACAGCGACGTGATCGATGGTTCAACCCTGGAAAACCAGGCGTCGGTTACCTCAGACACGCCGGACCCCGACCCGTCCGACAACACAGAAGACGAGGAGACGCCGGTGGTGGCCAGCGCCGACCTGTCGGTGGTGAAGTCCGGTCCGTCGGAACCGGTGGTGGCCGGTAGCGAGTTCGACTACACCATCACCATCGAAAACCACGGCCCATCGGACGCCCAGAACGCGGTACTGGTCGACAACCTTCCGGCCGGAACGACATTGGTTTCGGTAGACGACGGTGCCTGCACAGGCGCAGTCTCATGCACGTATGCAACGATCCCGGCTGGCGCCTCGATCGTCGTCACCGTAACCGTGGCCGTCGATGACTCGCTCGAAGAGGGGGCGGTGATCACAAACGACGCGGCGGTCTCCTCCGATACCGCCGACCCGGACCCAAGCGACAACGGCGACACAAACGACTCGACCGTCGGACGCAGCGCCGGTCTGGAGCTGACAAAGACGGCCGCCCCGCAACCCGTAGTGGCTGGTGAGGCGCTGACCTACACCTTGTCGGTGACAAATGTTGGCCCGTCGGTCTCCGATAACGTGTCGATCGTCGACCAACTACCGGCCGGAACCTCTTTCGTTTCCGCCTCGGCCGGATGCACCAACAATCCGGGGGCTACGACATCGACGGTGAGTTGCGTCGTAGGCACGCTCGGTGTGGGCCAGGTTACCGACTTCGAGATAACGGTTCTGGTCGACTCGGCAACGGTGGAGCAGTCGAGTTTGGTCAACGAGGCGACCGCCACCGGTGACGACTCCCCACCAAGCACCGAAGGGGAAGAGGTCGAAGTAGACACGTCGGCTGATCTGTTGATTACCAAAGACAGAGTGAACGATCCGGTGGCCGGTCAAGAGCTGAGCTGGGTGATAACGGTGGCCAACGCCGGACCTTCCGATGCTCTCGACGTTGTCGTTGCCGACGCACTGCCGGCCGGAGTGACCTACGTATCGGACACCGGTGGGTGTGAGGCATCGGGCGGAGCGATCGAGTGTCCACTGGGCACCGTTCAGGCAGGGGCCACAGAGTCGTTCGAGGTGACCGGACTCGTCGAACCGTTCGTCAGCGACGAGTTTCAGCTGGCCAACAACGCCGCGGTCAGCTCCTCGACCCCCGACCCAGATCCTACAAACAACGCAACCTCCGATGAGTCGGTGGTCGAAGCGATCGCCGACCTTTCGTTGGAGAAGACGTTGGCCGGTGAGCTGTCGGCCGGCCGACCGGCCCAATACGAACTGACCGTGACAAACGCCGGTCCATCGGATGCGCCTGGCGTGGTCGTCACCGACGACCTGCCGGTCGGGCTGAGTTTCGAGTCGGCGGACAGTGATCCCTCGTGTATCGCCGCTGGAGCGACGGTCACCTGTTCACTGGGCACCGTGCCAGCCAACGGTACGTCTTCGGTCGTCGTGGCCGTCAACGTCGAAGAGGGGGCGACGGGCTCGCTGACCAACTCGGCTTCGGTATCGGGCGATGTGGCCGACCCCGACCCGGACGGCAACACGGCGTCGGTGACCGGCGAAGTTGGCCGGGAATCGACACTCGCCCTAGACAAGCTGGTCGACGACACGTCGCTGGCGCCAGGGGCGACCGCCAGCTACACCATCGTCGTCGACAATCTCGGACCGGCTCGCGCCACCGGAGTTGTCGTCGAGGATCAGATGCCCGATGGCCTGACACTCGTCGGTGCATCGGTTGCCTCCGATTCCGGTTCGTGTGCCCTCGATGGCGTCACCGTTCGATGTGACCTTGGTTCGGTGGCGGTCTCCGAGCCCGTGTCGGTGGTGGTGACCGCGGTCGCCGAAGATCGGCCCGGTTTGGAGTTGGTGAATCGTGCCAGCGTTGCCGGCGACGGGATCGACCCGGTGGTCGCCTCGGTCACCGCCGAAATCCAATCGGATGTTGATGGTCAGCCACCGGTGCCCATACCCTTCTTGCCAATCACCGGTAGCCGTTCCGGTGCGCTGTTCGTGGCGGCGATTGGGCTGCTCATGCTCGGCCTGACACTGACCGCGGCAAATCGTTGGTGGGGGACCGAACGTTCCTCGGTGTAGGTGTCGGTACCGTAGCTAGCGCAAGCTGTCTCCGGCATGTGACCGGAGTCAGCGGACCAACATGCTATGGAGGTCGTTGCGTGCAGCGCATTTCGGTCGAACAGCGACGGGCCTTGTTGGCCGAACGGCATCGACTGGCCAGACCGACCGACCTGGCCCAAGGTGCCGTGGAAGGAGTGGTGGATGACCTCGTGGTTCTTCACGCCACCGATCCGGCCACCATCTTCTTGTCGGTTGGGGCCAGGGTGGCTGGCGTCACGGTCGGTGACATCGAGGCGGCCTTGTTCGAGCGGCGGACGTTACTCCGCACCCTGGCGATGCGGCGCACCTTGTTCGTGGCATCGCTCGACGCCCTACCGGTGGTTGAGCGATCGTCGTCGATCGATGTGGCTGCCGTCGAGCGGCGACGACTGCTCCGCTTTCTGTCGGACTCAGGTCTCGAAAAACCGGACCGTTGGTTGGCCGACGTGTCAGCCGACGTTCTCGACGCCCTTGGAGACGAGGGCCGATCGGCTCGGGAGTTGACGTCGGCGATTCCGTCACTGGGAACCAAGATCACCATGGGGGCGGGAACAAAGAACGCCGTCGAAGCCGGTGCTACCAGCCGAGTGCTGGCCTTGATGGCCGTCGAGGGACTGTTGGCCCGAGGCCGTCCGGCCGGAAACTGGACCGGTCGACAGTATCGATGGCATCGCCGAGACCGGTGGCTGGCCAACGGGGCGCCGCCGCCCGATGACCCCACCCCCACGGTGGCATCGAGTGAACTGGTGCGTCGGTGGCTGGCTCGCTTCGGGCCGGGAACGTTGACCGATATCGCGTGGTGGACCGGCTGGACCAAAACGAAAACCCGAGCGGCCCTCGCGGCCATCGACCCCGTCGAAGTTTCGCTGGGAGGGGAGACAACCGGATTCGTGCTCCCCGATTCGAATATCGACGACTTGGAGACGTTCGATTCGGATGCGCCGTGGGCCACGCTGCTTCCGTCGCTCGACCCGACTCCCATGGGTTGGAAGGAACGGGGGTGGTTTCTCGGCGAACATGAGCGCTGCCTCTTCGATCGCAACGGCAACATCGGACCGACCGTCTGGGTTGATGGTCGGATCGTCGGAGGGTGGTCGCAACAACGCGATGGTGCGGTGGTCGTAGAACTTCTCGAAGCGGTCGGGACCGACCATCGAGCGCTCATCGATAGGGAGGTCGAGCGAGTGACCAACTTTGTTGGTGACGTTGTCGTGAAGCCAAGCTTCCCAACGCCGCTTCAGAAGAAACTATCGGCGTCCTGAGGGGCGAGAAAGAGGCCGCTCAAACCGGCTCATGTTGAGGGGGACGGGGGAAGAACACCGGTGTCGTTTCTTTGTAGGCCTCGTAGTCTTCCTGACCTCCCCACCGGGCATCCGATCGTTTTTCCAACAGCGGTACACCGCTGATCCGATTCAGTAACACCCAGACAAACACCGGCGACGCCAGCGTCAGGTATTGCCAGCCGCCCAGCGCCGGCAGCGCAACGATGGCGGCGCCGACCCACAACATGAACTCGCCGAAATAGTTTGGATGGCGGGACCACGCCCACAGACCGACGGTGATGAAGTCTCCTTCGTTCGCCGGGTCGGCCCGCCATGTTGACTTCTGTCGGTCGGCCACGATCTCGATGGCGAACCCGCTGGCCCAGATGGCGAAACCCAAGAACCCGACGATGCCAAACGATTGTTTCGTTCCCGATGTCATGGCTGCCAAGGCCGCCGCCGCGGTCATGACGATCCACAGCCCTTGGGTGGTCCAGGCCACCAGAAAGCGGGCCCAATTGTTCTTGATGGTGTCGAAGCGCCCGTCCTTGCCAGCGTTGCGGACCCTGGCGAATAGGAACGTGCCAAGCCGCAGCGCCCAGACGAGAATCATCACGCTGAGCAGAATGGTTCGAAGGTCGCGGACGTCGGTAAGGATGAGGGCCAGAACAGCGATCAGTTGATAGGTGATCGAGCCGGTTAGGTCGTAGTAATGCTCGGTTCTGGCCAGAAACGACGGGATGTACACCAACCATTGGATGGCGTATGCCACGACGGCGAGCAGCAAGAACAGCGGAATAGTACCTACCTCTTCGCCACGGTGGCCGCCGGCCAGTGCCATGCCGAGCCCGAGTAAGGCGGCGACGCCGGTCTGGGTAAGCGCGTTGATAGCCATGGAACGATCGTAGATGGGGTCTGGTCGTCAGGTGGTGCGCTGGGTGGCGGCGTCGATAGCGATCTCGTCCATCAGCTGTTGGGACCGGCGAATATGTCCGACAGTACTCAGACCGTGAGCCTGGCCTCTGGCCACTTCGCCGTCGAGCATACGCTGAGCCGAATTACGAGCCTGGGCCGCCGCCCGTTCTAACTCGTTTGCCAACATCTGGTATCGCTGAGCTGACTCGACGATTGCTGGATCCGGTTCCTCTGCGGCCTCTTGGGCCGCGGCATCTCTCACCGGGGGCCCGGTGGCCAATACCGCTTGCGCCTCGTCGAGGGTGAATCGCCCGTGGGTTACTTCGCGGCCAACGATGACGCCCTTGACCCTTTTCCCATCGGCGGTCGTTCCCATGACGTCTTGAAGGTCGTCTATGTGCCGTACCCCTCCGGCGGCGATGACATCATCGTCGACCGCGGTGAGCGCTCGAGCCAAAATGCCGACGTTCGGCGGTTCGAGTAAGGCGTTGCGGCCTGCCTCGGCGATAAGGAACGCCGAGACGCCGGCATCGGACATCTCCAGGAGAACCTCTTCCATGTAGCGTCCAGAGTTGACTGCCCATCCTCGGATAGCGATCTCGTCGTCTGGGCGGACATCGATGGACACCACGATCTTGGCCGGAAGGTCTCTGCATAATTCCCACACCATGTTTTGATTCTCGATCGCTGCGGTGCCCATCACCACCCGATCGGCGCCCGCTTCGATCAGCCGGGTCGCCTCCCGCGGTGACCGGACACCACCGGCCACTTGGACCGGCAGCTCGACCTCTTTGATCAGTTGATCGATCATGGCCCGGTTGCGGTAGTCGCGGTGCGCTGCAGCGTCGAGATCGACGACGTGGATGACGTCTGCCCCCTGGGCGGCCCAGCTTTTGGCCCGGGAGATCGGATCGTTGTCGAGCCGGATGGCGGTTGCGAGGTCGCCCCGGGGCAGCCGGACCGAATGCCCGCCGAGAATGTTGAGTCGTGCGTACAGGTCCATGATGTCGGTTCCTCCTGCCGCCGACCATAAGCGACGAACCGTGTGTTCGCCACAGTAGCGAGTCAGTTGGGGGCGGTGCCGGAGGGGACTAGCGGCAGTTCGTCGACCAGTGCCAGGGCTCGCTCGGAAGGTTGCAGAGCCCGTATTGGTCGGCGTTGGCCCGGAGCCATTCCCAACCGGCGCCGGATCGGCTGCGGATCAGGCTGCCGTTGTATGTGAAGTCGATGGCTTTGCCTTGCTCATGCATCGACGTTCCAGGTCGCGCCGTCGGCGGGCTGCACTGGCTGGCCGGCATTTCATAGATCGCATAGTTGCTGGTACCGCAATTGTTTCGCCTGGTAGCGATCTGGGCCTCGGGATCCCGATACCCGCCGCCGGCCAGATCAACACCCGCCGCGTCGGCCGCGCTCAGTAGCCGGCGGACGTCATCGACGATGTCACTGTGGACCACGATGCCTTTGCCCGCCTCTCGCATGTCGGCGTTGCCGACCTGTGCTGGCGGCGCTGGATCCTCTTCAGGCGGCGGGGGAGGGGGGACCTTGTTCAGTTCGTCGACGAGATCGTCTTCGGCAGAGGTGTCGGTGGCCGGGTCGGTGTCGGCCCCCGGGGCGGTCGCCGGGTCGGGTTCGAGTTCTTCGCCGAGGGCGGCGATGGCGGCGCGTTCTGCGAGGAGATGATCGAGTCGTCGTTCGGCGTCAGCCGCCACTCTGGCCTGGGCATCCTGATCGTCTCTGAGCGTTGCGAGCCGGCGCTCTTGCTCACGTTGGAGTTCGGCGGCTGCTTCTACCGCTATCCCGGCCCTGATCCGGCGATCCTTGAGGTCTTCGTTTGCTGCGGCCAGCGTGGCGACGAAATCGATATCGGATCGGGTTGCTTTGGCCAGCAAGTTGTCCATTCGAATGGCTCGATTCGGGTCTTGAGAGACGAACACCGTTGGACCGAGATCGACGTCTTTGAACGCTTGGAGGGCTTGCTGTTCGACCCCGGCTTCGAGTACTGCTACCTCGGCCTCGAACTCGGTGAGCTCGGCCTGCATACCCTCGACAACCGCTTGGGCTTGCGTCACCCGCTTCTTGGCGATCTCGACCTCTATCTTTTGTGCCTCGATTTTTTCTTGCAAGGTCGCGAGCGCCGCCGTGACCTCACTGAGGTCGGCATCGGCCACGTCGAGTTCTTTCGCGTTCTTGGCCTTGGCCGCGTCGACTCGCTCCCGCTCCTCCTCGGTTGCGCCCCCGCTGTTTCCCGACGGCGTTGCCGTACTCGGAGGAGCTTGGGTAGTGGAGGACTCTGGTGTTGTCGAGGGCTCCGATGCGGGGGTCGACTCATCGGAGCTGGCGACGCCAGCCGTGCTCCCAAAGAGCAAGAGCGCAACAGTGACTATTACCACCCGGCTGATTTGGGCGGGCGCGTACCATATGGCACGGCGCCGAACACTCTGCGATTCCGCCCTGGCCGGTGGACTCACCTTGTCGACCATTACAAAACAGTGTAGCTGCTACGCCAAAGTATTACAGGTCGCCGCGTTGAGGGTGTTTACGGTGAGTTGGGTGATACTGCCTGGCGACGGCCATCGCTGTGGATGGCGAACCGACCAGCATCGGCGCCGTGGTTTGGCGCAGAATCTGGCCATGGCCAGCCGCCAAACCCTGTGCGCTGGTAGTCGTCGAAGGCTTGGTTGATCTCCGCTCGGGTGTTCATGACAAACGGACCGTGCTGCACCACCGGTTCGGCGATGGGCCGACCCTGGAGCACAACGCACTCCACCCCGTCGTTGCCCGCCGTCAGCCGCAGGTCGGTCGTCGCGTCGACGATGGCACCGGTGCCGGCATCGAGGTATGTGGCCGGACACGACGGCTTGCCGTGATCGCCGATGTCGGTGATCGATACCGATGAGCCTTCGAAGGCATAGAGGGTGCGGCCGGTCGTTTCTCCCAAGGCGGCCGGCATGACCCAGGTGGCATGGGGTTCAAACGAGAGGTGCCAAATAGCCACCTCAGCGTCGGACTTGGCTGCCCAGGAGTCAGGCGGTGGGCTGGCCGGCTCGGCGCCGGCCAACGACCCAGCGACGACGGTGATCTCGCACGTCCGACCATCGGTGTCGGTCATGGTCAATCGGGGGATGGTGTCACTCCACAACATGGTGAAGTAGGGGTCGACCATTTTGTTGGCCGCCGGGAGATTTAGCCAGATCTGAAACATTTCTAACGGGTTCGGGTTCGAACGGTCGAGCAACGGAAACATCTCGGCGTGTTGAATCCCTGAGCCTGCCGTCATCCACTGGGTGTCACCGCGACCGAACCGGGCGGTCGCGCCGAGGGAATCGGCGTGATCTATCAGCCCGTGGCGGACGTAGGTCACCGTTTCGAACCCGCGGTGGGGGTGTTGGGGGAAGCCGGGAACGACCGAGCCGTGATACATGTTCCAGCCGTCGATGCCGGCGAAGTCCTGCCCGACCTGGCGACCGTCGAGCGTCGCATCGGGACCAAAACGGTCGTTGGCCTTCGGGTAGACATCGAGGTGATGGGCGACGAACAGGAACGGGTCGATGGTTGGCCACTGCGGGCCGAGAGGAAACGTCTGCTGCACCACGTCGCGGCCGGTCGATGTCATACAGCGAAGAATACGGTCTCCTCGGGCTGGCCTCGGCATCGGGCGTGGGGGTGGTTATCGACCGACTAGGGTCTGTCGGCCCGGCTTCTCACCGGCAGTTCAGGGTGGCGATGGCGTCGGCCGCCCGTTGCTCGGCCCGGTTCCACCCGGCGATGCCGACCGATCCGCTGTCGTGGCCAAGGCAAAGGGCATCGCGTATCGCCACCATCGAATCGGCATCGAGTTCTCCGAGCCGGGATACGACGGTTGGCACGGCATCGGCTCCGAGGTCCGACGCGAGGTAGGTCGCGTCCAGTTGTGGTTGACGGTTCTCCGACTCGCCGGTAGCCGAAGGTGGGTCGGCCGCCTCGCTCGACACGGTGATGGACCGATCGATGTTCCGGTTGGCGATGAAGGCCTCCGGGCCAAACAGTCCGAAGGCCAACACCCACACGCCGGCCAACAGTGCGAGGGAGTCCAGCGACCGCCGAACCCCTACGGACCGGCGATTCATACCAACGACGAGGGCGATGACGGCCACGGCGAGGAAAGCCAGGAACCAGGCGACCGACAATCGAAGCATGGTGTGGCCAAAGCCGTCGATATAGAGCGCCAGGCGGCTGAAGGCGGCGACCACGAGACCGACCGTCTCGACACCGATTATCGTGGTGAGGAGTCGAAACCGTCGCCGATCGGCGGCCGTGGCTCGCGTCGTCATCCGGTCGACGGCCACCAGAAGCCCGGCGACGATCGCCGTTACCGCAACCAAGGGAAAGAACCCTTGGCGAGCGTTCTCGGCTGCGGACAGGTTGGCGGCCGCTAAGAGCCGTTCGGCTCCGCCCAGGGCAACCACCACTTGGGTTGCCCCCCAGATTCCGAATAGCACGACCACTGCGGTGAGTACGATCGTGCCCTCGGTCATGGTCGGGAACCACGGCGATCGTTCGACCGGGTTGACGGAGCGCTCTGTGCGATCGGCGCGCCGAGACCCGAGCACGACGCCGCCGACGGGAACGAGCAGCACCGCAGAGATGGCGAGGTGAACCAAAAATCCTTGCTGGACCAATCCGACGAGGAGCTGCCCGAACGCGGCGTCGGCGGCGGCCAACAGGAGCGTTAGCGGTAGGACGGCGAGGCTGGCCAGGACGACACCTCGTGCTATGCCCCGATTGGTTGTGCTCGTCGCAGTCGCTCGGATGGGTCGGGCGAGCCACGCCGGTGTGTCCACCAGGTCATCGATGGCGTCGAGCGCGGTGCGGGCCAGCCGTCGGTCGGTCGCTAGTACCCCATGGGCGGCGGCGACAAGGCCGGTCATCGCTACCGCCGCGGCCGGGCCGACGATCCACGGTGATGCTCGGAACACACTCAAGGCGGCGGCCGAAACGGCAATTCCAGCAGGAGCGATGTCGGCTAGCCGACGGGTTGGCCGACCGGTCACCACCAGCCCGGCCACGATGGCTACGGCGACGAAGGTGGCGACCGAGTTGACACGATTCTGTGCGGCGAGGTTGGCGGCGACGGCTGCGGACACCAGCCAAGCCCCGGTGGTCACCGTGAGCGTCGGAAGGGTCCGGTTCGGCTCGGCATCGATGGTCGGCGATGGGGCGCCGTCACCGCTCGGCCGCGGGGTTGGCGACCCGGAACCGCCACGATGTGAGGGGTTGGAGAAACCGGCTGGTGGCGGCGAGAGTAGCCGGCTACCGGGCGTTGGCGGCGGTGGGAGTGGATCTCGTATGCCGACCGCTGATTGTGGTCGGGGGTTGAGCGCACCGGGTTGGGGCTCGGTCGCCGTCGTCGGTGATCGATGTAGCGGAAAGGTGGGCGGTGTCGGTGACGGGGTGTCGGTCTCGGCCGCCGTTCGTCGTGGTGTTGCAGCCCGGGTTGGTGGCGGACCCCAAACCCCCTCGGGCTCCGGTCGATGGTGGGAGTCAGATGTCGAGTTCATCGATGGGTACCTTTCGTGATCGGTTGGGGACAGCTCGAGTTCTGGCGCGCCGAACTACGGGGACCGAGCCGATGAAGCCCCCGACGGATGGCGGAGCTAGGAGACGAGGCGGATCGGTCGGATCGCTTGCTCGTTGGCCGGAGCGGCCGTGGGGTGGATCGGTTGGACTCGGGGCAGGGTCACCACGAAGCAGGCTCCCGTCGGCTTGTTTTCGCTCAGTTCGATCGTTCCGCCGTGTTGATCGACGATCTGTTTGCTTATGGCCAACCCCAGTCCGGCGCCGCCACCACCGGTGCGTGCTGTTCCCCCGGCTTGCCAGAAACGCTCGAAGACCTTGTGTCGCTCCTCGGCCGGTATGCCGGGGCCGGTGTCACGAATCGCCACCCCGGCAGAGCCGTCGTGCTGGGTGGCGGTTACCAGCACCGGCTCGCCGGGGTGGGAAAATCGGGCCGCGTTCCCGACGACGTTTACGAACACCTGCCGTAGTCGATCGGGGTGACCATCGATTCGGAGTCCCATCGGCGACCGAACGATCACCGACGAGCGAGGGTGAGTGGTCATTACCTCTTCGGCCACCTCGTGGAGGAGGTCGCCAAGGTCGACCGGACGAACGTTGTCTAGACCGAGCCCCGAGTCCAGCCGGGACAAGTCGAGAAGTTGACCGACGAGGGTTGACATATGTTCTGCTCTCGCCAGCATCCGGTTGAGCGTGTCGGTATCGGGTTGTCCGACGCCGTCGACCAGGTTCTCCAACATGCTTCGTAACGCGGCGACCGGTGTTCGCAACTCGTGTGAGGCGTTGGCGACAAACTCTTTGCGTTGCCGGTCGGTCTCGGCCAGTTCGGCGGCCATGGCGTTGAATGACCGGGCGAGGTCGCCGACCTCATCTGCGGCTGCATCGTTCACTCTGCGGCTGTAGTTGCCCTCGGCCATCGCCGTCGCCGCCTCGGCCATCCATCGGAGCGGCTGGGTCATGCCTCGGGCTAGAAACTGGACCATGAGTAGAGCGGCGGCTCCAGACACGATCGGTCGGATCCAAACCGGCCACCCGAGCCAGAATCCGATCTGAGAGGTGGTGGCGGTCATGGCTACCGCGGCCACGATCAGGATGGACAGCTTGACTTTGATCGACGGGATTTGTTCGAGCGGGCGGGGGAGGGTCATCTCGTGGCCCCCCGATCAGGGATTGCTGCCTTGTTGAGTGCATACCCGACGCCGTGGACCGTTCGGATGAGGTCGGTCGAGATCTTCGCTCTGACCGACCGGATGTGGCTGTCGACCGTGCGGGCGCCCGATCCGTCCCGGTACCCCCACACCATCGCCAGTAGTTGCTCCCGGCTGAGCACCGCGCCGCCTGCCTCTGCGAGGGCCCGGAGAAGGTCGAACTCGGTTGGTGTGAGATGGACATCGCCGCCGGCCTCGGTGATTCGGCGGGTCGAGGGGTCGATCTTCACCGGGCCGAACGACAACGTGGGCCCTGTGCCGCTGCCGGCTGCGGCGGCCCGTCGCAACACCGCCTTGATCCTGGCCACCAGCTCGCGAGGGGAGAACGGTTTTGTGAGGTAATCGTCGGCGCCAACGCCGAGTCCAACCAACATGTCGGTCTCGTCGTCGCGCGCTGTCAACATCACCACCGGAACTTGCCGAAAGGAGTGAATCCGTCGGCATACCTCGATTCCATCGAACCCGGGGAGGTTCAGGTCGAGAACCACCAGGTCTGGCGCCAGTTCCGAGCACCGCTCGACCGCTCCAGGACCATCGATGGCGACCGAAACTTCGTATCCCTCGCTGCGGAGGCGGGAGGCGATGGCTTCGGCGATGGTTGGCTCGTCTTCGACGACGAGGATGACCTCGCCGCTCATCGGAACCGCCTACTCATCGAACGCTTACTCACGAGACTCTTCTTCATAGGTCTGAACCCCAGTCATCGGCGAACTGCTTCCCATCGATGATTTTCCTCGATTTCGGCTCGAACCACGATGGTGGTTTTATTTCCATCGGGTTGAGCGAGCCAACTCGTTTGCTCAACCACTACGCTAGATCGTGGTCCGCTGAGGAGTCCTGTCCGTGATGTGCTTGTTTTGTGCAGATCGGTTGAACCGCAGACATTCCGTGATGGTGAGCCGCGATAACACGTTGGGGTAGTCGGTTTGGCCCTTTAGCATGGGGAGCTGGTCTGCTTCTGCACCCTGCCCGCATTTTCCTGCGGAGTGAGTGTACGAGCGGCGTAGCCAGGCAGCCCCGAGTAACTGGGGTTGCGCCCGATCATGAAGGGGCTTGTCCTGCCAAAGCACAAAGAAGATGCGATCGTGCTCGAAGGCACCATTACCGAGTCGCTCCCGAACGCCATGTTCCGGGTTGAGCTTGAGAATGGTCACAATGTGTTGGGCCATATCTCTGGAAAGATGCGGCGCCACTACATCCGCATCCTCCCCGGAGACAAGGTCCAAGTCGAACTGACGCCATACGACCTCACCCGGGGCCGGATCACCTACCGCTACAAGTAGCCACGAATAACACGAAGTAAGGGGCAGGGGTGACCTGCCGCCACAAACCACTAGAGGGTGCGCCCTCGTTGGTCCGGCTTCGGCTGGACGTATTCCACCGATACATATCCACCAACCAGCCACAGGAAATCCGATGAAGGTTCGTCCAAGCGTCAGACCGATGTGTGAAAAGTGCAAGGTGATCCGGCGCAATCGTACGATCCGGGTTATCTGTGAAAACCCTCGACACAAGCAGAGGCAGGGCTGACATGGCTCGCATAGCCGGCGTTGACATCCCACGAGACAAGCGAACCGAGATTGCGTTGACCTACGTCTTCGGCGTCGGTCGTTCCGTTTCTCGGCAAATCACCGACGCCACCGGCGTCGACTCTCAGACCCGGGTAAAGGATTTGACCGACGATGAGGTCATGCGCATCCGGGCCTGGATCGACTCCAACCTCAAGACCGAAGGTGATCTTCGGCGAGAGGTGAGTCAGGACATCAAACGAAAGATGGAAATCGGTTGCCACAAAGGCATCCGGCATCGGAAGGGCTTGCCTGTTCGTGGACAGCGCACCCAAACAAACGCCCGTACTCGCAAGGGCCCGAAGAAGACTGTGGCCGGTAAGAAGAAGGTTGCGAAGTGATCCGGCCAAACCCGAATGAGAAGGTGTGTAAGTAATGGCCAAGCCTGGACCAGGAGGTCGCCGGCCGCGGCGGCGTGAGCGTAAGAACGTCACATACGGCGTCGCTCACATCAAGTCGAGTTTCAACAATACGATTATTGCTATCTCCGACCAGGAGGGCAATATTCTGGCCTGGTCGTCAGCCGGTAACGTCGGCTTCACCGGTTCTCGTAAGTCGACTCCGTACGCCGCCCAGCAGGCGGCTGAGGTCGCGGCTCGTCAGGCTATGGAGCATGGCGTCCGCAAGGTGGATGTGCAGGTGAAGGGCCCCGGTTCCGGCCGTGAGACCGCCATACGATCCATTCAGAACGCAGGGATTGAAGTGACGGGGATCAAAGACGTCACTCCAGTGCCACACAACGGTTGTCGCCCACCCAAGCGTCGGAGGGTCTGAGTATGTCTCGCTATACCGGCCCTCGGGCTCGTGTTTCCCGTCGTCTTGGTACCAACATCTTCGGTACCCGGGGCGAAACGATCGCTCTTGAGAAACGGCCCTACCCGCCAGGGATCCACGGCCGAACTCGCCGACGGGGCAACAACAACACCGAATATTTGATGCAGCTGCAGGAGAAGCAGAAAGCACGCTTCACCTATGGCCTGAACGAGCGGCAGTTTCGCCGGATTTATGATGAAGCCTCTCGCAAAGAGGGCGTGACCGGCGAGAACATGCTGCGCGCTCTTGAGCTCCGGCTCGACAACGTCGTCTATCGCTCAGGATGGGCGTCGACCCGGCCTCAGGCTCGACAGTTCGTGTCTCATGGTCACGTGATCGTAAACGGCAAGCGGGTAAACGTTCCGTCGTACCGGGTCCGCAAGGGCGATGTGGTCGAGGTCAAAGAAAAGACCCGCACCAATCCGATCGTTCAATGGAACGCCGACGTGCTCGACCGCACACCACCGTTGTGGTTGGAGCGGGGCGACAACGACTTCGCCATCAAGGTGTATGCCGAACCGATCCGTGAGCAAATCGACGTGCCCCTGCGCGAACAGCTCATCGTTGAGCTGTACTCCAAGTAACTTTCCGTCACCCGAACGCCACCTCTCACACACAAGGAATCATCATCATGCTGGTTATTCAGCGTCCTACAGTTGAACAGCTCGACGATGGCGAATCCAACCGCGGCCGGTTCGCTATTGGGCCGCTTGAGCCCGGTTTCGGTCACACGCTTGGCACGTCGCTTCGGCGGGCCCTGCTGTCGTCGGTGCCTGGTGCAGCCGTCACTTCGGTTCGATTCGACGACGCTCTTCATGAGTTCGACACCATTCCGGGTGCGCTCGAAGACGTCACCGACATCATCCTTAACCTTAAAGATGTTGTGGTAGTCAGCGAGAGCGAAGAGCCAATCGTGCTTCGTCTAGACGCTCGTGGCCCCGGCTCGGTTACCGCCGGCGATATCTCGTGTCCACCCGAGGTGGAGATCCTCAACCGTGACACCCTGATTGCGACTCTGAGCGATCAGGGACGCTTGGCCATGGATCTCACCGTCGAGCGTGGCCGGGCCTGGATGCCGGCCAGCAAGCGGGCCAACGAGTCGAACCCCATCGGGGTTATCCCGATCGACGCCATTTACAGCCCGATCCGTCGAGTTGCCATTTCGGTTGAACCGACCCGCGTCGATCAGTCGACGGATTTCGATCGATTGATTCTCGATGTCGAGACCGACGGCTCTACACCACCGCGAGATGCCCTGGCATCTGCCGGCTCAACCGTTCGTTCCCTCTTCCAGCTCGTCGAGGAGATGAGTGAGGAACCCGAGGGTCTAACGCTCGGTGAGGCACCGGCAGCGGCATCGGGCTCACCCGATCTCGACCTGCCGATCGAGGACCTCGACCTGTCAGAGCGGCCTCGTAACTGTTTGAAGCGGGCTCAGGTCAATACGATTGGCGAGCTGCTTACCAAGAACCAGGATGACCTGTTGGCCATCACAAACTTCGGCCAGAAGTCGCTGGATGAAGTGACCGCCAAGCTCGACGAGCGTGGCCTTGCCCTGCGTGGCGCCCGCTAGGCGTGAGTTTCGGCCACCGCCGGAATCTCGCGATACAAGAACGATTTTGAGGAGCAAGTAATCATGCCTGGACGTCCCCGCAAGTCCCGCCGCTTCGGCGGTTCGGCCCAGCACCAAAAGCTGATGATGGCCAACCTCGTCGCCTCATTGGTGGCGGCGGAGGGCATCGTGACCACCGAGGCCAAGGCGAAGGCCATTCGCCCGGTTGCCGAGAAGCTGATCACCAAGTCACGCAAGGGCGGTTTGCACAACTTCCGTCAGGTTCTGGCCTACTTGGGTGATGTCGAGATGACCACCAAGATGTTCGACGAGGTCGGACCCCGGTACGCAACTCGTCCCGGTGGCTATACCCGCATCCTCAAGCTCGGGCCTCGCAAGGGCGATAACGCCCCAATGGCTCGTATCGAACTCGTGTAGCTCGTCCACCCGTATCTCAAGAGCAATGTGAAATGGCCCCCTTTCGGGGGTCTTTTTACTGTCAAGTTCATGTTCTCGGGAGATTCGACAAGAAACTCTAGCTTGGCGGAGCCAGGGCCCGAGCCCGAGCCCGAGCTTCCAGCAGGTACACAGCTTGGGCTCTGGCCTGGAATCGAAGTAGGGCCGCAGCCACCGCGTCGTCTTGAGCCAAATCCCGGCTTCGCGCCTGAGCCTGGTCCAGGAGCCGACGTACCGCCAGATGCAGGGCCTGCGTTGTGCCGTAAATTCGAGCCTGGCCTTGCGGCGGATTTGGGTTTTCATCCATCTGGCGGATGTTGGCCTGAAGGTGAGCTTCCATGTCGCTAAGACCAGTAACGGAAGCGTCAGCCTGTTCCCGTGCGAGGGCCAGACCGTCAGCTCCAGCCTCGGCCTGGAGCTGAAACCAAGTCAGAACCTCAAGGTTCCGACGCTCAGCCCGAACATCTGCCCAGGCGAGTTGCTGAGCCTCGTTCTGAAGGCGAGCCCGAGCCGTGGCTAGATCGTCAACCAGCCTCCGGATTTGGATCAACGGCTGCTCCTGAGCGAGAAGCGGATCGTGGGTTTGAGCGCCTGGAGACTCGACCTGAGCCGGGTCCACGGCCCCAGCCGGATCCGGTATCCGAGCGGTCAGCGTGACTTCTAGAGCCTGGGCCTGGGCCTGGGCCTGACCCAGAGCCTCGGCCTGCGTTTGAGCCAGCG
>CALIFY010000010.1 GCA_938021675.1 uncultured Acidimicrobiales bacterium | reverse complement strand
CGACGGTGGGATCGGCGAACGCGAACATGCTTGTCTCGTATGCGATTTGCCCCCGGAAGTCGGTGAATGCAATCAGGCCGTTGTCCAGCGCTACGCCTGTACTGCCGGACGAGGTATACACCTCGTCACCCACGAACACCTCGTCGACCCCAATCGTTTTGATCTTCGCCTCTGGAATGTTGTACGCACGTTGGGTGGCGTCAGCGAGGTAGAGTTGGTCGAGGACATTTGACTGTTTTAGCTCTGATGGGTTGAACGTTTCTTGGATTTGGTTGACCAGGTCACCGGCCTTTTTGAGGTCGTCGAGCTTGTAGGATTCGCCGGCCTGGTTCTGTTCGGTCAACTTCACACCGACAGCCGCAAGGTCAGCGATCAGCGCGTAGCCCTCAGCTTCAGCCAAGCGAGCTATCCCCGATATTGCACCGAGCGACCCGGCCAAGACCCCGGAAATCTCACCACTATCGATCGCTTCGATGACACCGGAAGCGATCTGAGATGCCTGGATAAGCTCGCCTACATCGGTTCTATCGCCGACAAACGTGACCGCTTCGGCCAACGCTCTTAACGGTTCACCATCAATGACCGCTTGACCAATTTTGTTTGCCTTATCGATAAGATCGGCCACGTCTTTCTGGCTATCGAAAAATGCTGCCGCCTTTCCGAACGCAGTCACCGCTCCCAGCGGGTCTCCAGCCGCGATCGCCTCGCCAAAATCAACCGCAGACGGCAACACATTACCAACCAGACTGTCTAGGAACGGGTTGATCGCATTCCCAGCCTGATCAACTGCACCCGTGACCCCCGCAGCTCCGGTGATGGCAGCAAGTCCGTTCGTAATCGCCGCCCCAATATCACCATCAGCAAAAGCATCAAGCGCCGAAATGCCAGACTTAATCCAGACCGAAGCGTCGAGCCCAGACGCTAGCGAGGTGGCAAAAGCAAACGCGACATCGAGAACATCACCGCCGTTGATCCCAGCACCGAGACCGGTGATCAATGCAGCGGGTACAGCGAGCGCAGCACCAACCCCAGTAGCCGAAGCAGCGATTGTGAGCGCAGTCCCGACAACCGAGACAACAGCCCCAAACAGCGAAGATCGCACCTCAGGGTCAAGTGTTTGGAATACCTTTGTCCGGCCATCGGTACCAACGGCCAAGACCTGTTCCAAGTTCTCGCCCGGACCGACGACAGACACATCGGACAACACTGTTCCATCGGCTGCGAGCCGCCGTAGTCGTAGCCCTCCCTCGGGTGTTGCGACTCGTTCCCAGCCTTCGCCTAGTAGCAGTACAACGTCTTGATCGTTGACTTTAGTTTTGCCCTTCTTCACGTAGGACCGCTCCGGGTCCGAAACGCTGACCGAACCATAAAATCGCTCAGTAACCCGCAGGACATCATCGATGCCACCTTTGTTGCGGCCGAGGTCAACAGTGAACCCTTCTAAACCAAGCCCAGAAATCTGAACCAGGTCAGCACCCTTGCCAACTTGGACCTTGCCGGCCAGCAGTCCGGACAGGTCGATCGTGTCATCGCCTTTTCCGCCGGCGATCACTGTGTCTTTGCCGAGGTTCCCGAACAGCGTCAACCGGTCATCGCCCTTACCGGCATCAACAATCGAGTCGAGTAGCGTCCCGCTAAAATTGAACACGTCGCCGTCTTTACCGAGGTCGATCCCGACGTCAGCAAACAAGCCCTGTAACCGGACCTGGTCCTGCCGTTTGCGAGTATCGAGACGGGTTCGTTCAAACCGGCCGGCTAGATCGAACACATCACCACGGTTCGAGCCTTGGATATTGGAATCAACGATCGCTCCGGTTGTGGTCAATCGCTGCAGATTCTTTGACGAGACCCCAGAAAATTCACCGATCAGGTCCAGCGAATTCGTGTGATCATCGCCCTGATACGACAACCCAGACCCGACACCAACAACCGTTGCACGATCATTGCCATCATCGCCATCAAAGTGGTTGCCATCAAACACACCAGCGGCGATGACCGTGTCATCATGATCGCCAAGATTGTAGTTAAACCCCCGGGACACCCCGGCTACTACTACTTCGTCGTTTCCACCGTCGCCCTCAAACTCAGACGATTCTGCATAGTCAAAGACGACAAGCGCGTCTTCACCGTCATCCCCATCAACCATCGACCCAGTGATCCCACCGAACACCAACACCGTGTCATTGCCGTCCTTAAGGTCGATTCGACTCCTACCTGAAACCCCACCAAGAACGATGAACAAATCGTTGCCGTCAGATCCGTTCAAAGTGCCACCGGTCAACCGTGGAACAACCCGGACCCGACCCGTAATCTGATACCCGGCCGAGCGAAGGACGTCGGCCACAAGATTCGGATCCCCGGCCACCAACCACGCAGCAATCGCCGCTTGAGCCGACACCCGTCTCCCGCCAACCAGCGCAAGCTCAGCCCGACGACCAACAACGCCACCCAACGCCACCACGGCCCGAACAGCATCAGGATCCGTCGGACTAAGCATCGCAACACCAAGCTCGATCACGAACTCTCGAAAACCGGCCAACTGACCGGCCTCATCGGCGGTCAGCAAATTTAGCTGAATCAATAGATCCAACAACGCAAGACCAGCCAAATAGCGGTCCTCGTCCGAACCATCAAAACGTCTACCTCGAGGCAACACGCCCGGGGTGAACGACACCAACAACGAACCCGAATGCGCAGGAAAGAATCGTGCCGTCAACAAATCGAGCTCAACCGCCAACTCGACAAGAGTTTGGTCTCCCAGCTGCTCAAACAGCTCCGTAATCTGGGCCGAAGCAACCGAACCACCAAGCGCATCACCTGTCGCCACTTCACGCCCAGCAACAAACGCCTCCAACCGCAACAAGAACTCGTCAGTCGGATTCAAACCGAACCGCAACTCGTCAATAGCGAGCGCCACCGAATTGGTGAGCGGGCCAAAAACCTTTGTCACCCCAAACTCTCGGGGATCCTGGGAATCGCGGAAATTGCGAAGGCTCGTCGCGCTAAGGGGCGGCTGTCCAAACTCGGCACGCGAACCAGCCCCAATCCGCAACGTTTCAAACAATTCCTCCAACGCCGCATCATCAAGAGCCAACGCCGCCTCGAACGCAGCGATCAAATCTCGATTGGCTTGCGTCCCCTGATCAACGGTCGCGAGATACGCCTCGAACGCTTCCCGCACCGAACGGACCTCAGGCCGGAAACGCTCAGAACCCCGCCCATAGGCCCTAGCCTGCGCCCACTGCCGGCTATTCAAACTGTCAATCCCAAGAACCTGAGCCCATGACTCTCGCGACACCAGATCCAAACCCCGGACCCGCAAGCGCTCAGTCAAATACCGATCAAAGTAGTACCGCTCCTCGGGAGGCAGCCCCGCCAACCCACCAGACCACAACCCACCACCAAGCCGATCAAACGACCCATCCCACAACGGACCATCCGGAGCAACACCACCAGGTCCAAGGGCAGGGATACCAGTCGCCCCCGGACCCTCGATCGGCGCCGCCGTACCCGCGTCACCCTCAGACAACCCACCACCAACAGACCCGCCAACACCCGAAGGGTCAACGCCAGAAGATTCGACAGCCGGACCACCCAGGCCCGGCACCGGTGCCACACTCCCTCCACCCGCCGCAACACCAGCAGACTCCTCAGCCTGCCCAAGATCCTCATCCTCAACCGCAACCACCCGCACCTCGACCACCGGCACCTCAGCCGCAAACGAGTTAACCACCACACCATTCACTACAAGATCAACAACAACCCGCTCCCTCTCAACAAACTCCACCAACACCGCAGGAAATTCAGACGACCCACCAGACACCGTCTCCACAACACCCGAAGACAACCGCCACACGAGCACCCCACCTTCAGGCACAACAACCGGTGCAGGCTCAATCCACAACCCAACCTCAGAACCAGCCAACACCTCTCCCTCGCCAGACCAACCAACCGACCACCCAACACCCGGCACCACACCGTCGACCGAACCACCAGGCGCCTGGGCCCCAACCGGCCCAACACCGACTCCAACCGAGCCCGCCACCAACCCGAACGCAACGCACACACCCGCAACACAACCACGCCAGACCAACATCATTCACTCGCCTTTCAAACCACAGTGGGTCAATATCATCAACAGCAAACCAACACTTCGTTCAATTGTTTGTGCTATTCGGGTTCTCAATTCAGCAGTAACGCAACCAGTGCAAAACTCAATGCATTGAGTACAAGCGCTACCGCCAATGCGGCAGCGATATTGACAACCTGACGCCTTCGACGATCACGCGCTAGTTGCCAACCCTCATCGTCGAAGGGCGGCGGTTTTACAACCGGCAGAAACGAGAGCCAGTCATACTCGACTGCGCCTTTCACCCCGAACCCGCCGTGGACGGGCCGCCGCTGAGACGACCATTGGCGTGTTCGAGACGAGCTTCAAGGTCGTGACCTGATCCACAACCACAGCTCTCCTTTGCCCAGTCGATGTCGTACCGATGGGCTGCCGAACGGAAGGCGAACGCAACCCGAGCGAGGTATGCGTCGACTTGACGGCGGTCGTAGCCTCGTCGTGCCACGTCGAAGGTTGCGGTTTCGATATCGATCGGTCTCATGGGTTGAGCTCCTACTGTTAGGCCGGGCGCATCACGGGCTTGTCGTTTGGTTCGTCGCAGCAACGTCGGTCGAGGGCGATGACACCGTGGCTCGATCGAGTCGTGGCTCAGCGGTAGCATCGACTTCAATTCCGACAGAGCCGAGCCCAAGCAGACTGACCTCGCCGACCACGACAACAAACACCTGGTCGTCCACGACGCTGACCGAGCCGCCGGTCAGCCGTTCTCGATCTGGTTGAATGGCGAGGGTTTCGGTAGCAAGCAGGATCACCGACTCCTCTACGAGCGTGACCTCGCCGGTCTCGTTGAACACTGTTTCGTCGATGGCGTTGGCGCCAGACCGGGCGGCCGCTTCCGCCATTTGGGAGAGGTGCTGCCGAGTGGCATAGCCAGACCAAAGGGCGAGCCCGACCGCGAAGAATCCGATGACGACCGGCAAAACGGCCAGCACCCAAACCGTGACGAGACCATCATCGGAGCGAGCCCGATCACGCCAAGGCGTGGAGGCAGACTCGGCGCCGACGATCATGTCGACACCGTCCTATGAAACTCGACTCGCTCGGCGATCGTGACCCGGTGAGTCCTCGATGTCAACGGAGGCAGGCCGGGAGCAGCGATAGTTGGGAGCCTGACCGCAACGGTGACAAAGATGTGCTTGCCAGGCTCGAACTCCCCATCGATTGACGCTACGACGTCGGCACCAGAAATGCCGGAAGCGGCAATCGACGTCCGCACTTGTCGTTCCATAGCTGCCCTGGCATCCGTTGCATTGTCGGCCAGGGCCGCTGCTCGGGCTCCCTCTGACGCAGCAAGCGATGCCGCAGCTTGACGCTCAGGCCATTGGAACACCGCTGTCAGAAATAGGACGAGCGGCAGGAAGACCAGGAGAAGACCGACCGCTAGTTCGGCGGTCAACAAACCTCTATCGTCCGCTGCTTTTCCGACTGAGCGATCGGTCGGCAACCCGGTCATAGATCAGGCTCCTGACGGACTGCGACGCGAGTTTCAACGCCGACATCAGGCATGAATCCGATCCACGGAGCAACGCTGCCGGAAGCGACGGCGACCATCGAATCGTCGATCTCAGCGCAGCGGAAACCGATCCGCTCGGACACCTTCTCACCCAGCAGGTCAGCCAACGCGTCGATCCCAACCCGCTGACATTCGGCGACACCGCGATCGGCCAGAGCGCCGGCTTGGGCTCCTTCCGCCGCAGCACTGCGAGCCGCCCCCCTCACGTATTGAACAAACGCAAGATTGAGAGCGAACAGCACTAACGCGGTGAAGAGCATTAGCCCGATCGTCAACTCCGCCGACGTAAGGCCGAGTTCGCTATCGCTCCCTCTGACCGCAGGCCGCTCGGGCATCAGAATCCGCCGACGAGATCCGTGATCCGAGTTCCGAGAGTGGTGGCGACCTGACCGGTGATTGCGGCAATAGCAGCCACGAAGATCAGCCCGATTATGATGAAGGCAGCGATTTCAGTCGTGACCGCCCCTCGATCGTCACCGGTTTCGTCGCGCAGAGCAACAGCTCTCGTCAGGAGTTCCTGCCAGGCATTGACCGTTTTGGGTGTCGCTTGGTTTTGTGTCATTGATATTCCTTTCGCTACAGCCCGAACAACACGCTCGGACCAGGGGCTAGGGCATAGAGAACGATGACCGGCAGCATGAAGAACATGGTGGGGACCAACATCAGCGACCGTCGTTTTGTCGCCTGCTGATCGATTTCTTCGCGGCGAACTTTTCGAAGCTCATCTGCAAGTTGTCGCATGCCGACCGCCGGGTTTAAACCACTGTCGGTAGCTGTTGCCAACAGCCGAAAAATTCGTGTCGTTGCAGGGTCAGGCGACTCCCGAGCCAGCCGTTCGAGGGTCTCCCGTGAAGAGTTACCACGGGCCAACCAGAGAAAGGCTCGGTCCAGATCACTCGCGATTTCCCCGTTTGCCCGCTCCGCCACTTGACGGAGCCCAGAGATAGGTCCAGCCCCAGTTCGAAAGGACACGGCCAATAACGTCGCTATCGAGTAGGCCTCAAGCTTCAGCCGCTCACCGCGTTCCTGGGCTTTGCCTTTCAGGTGAGAACGAAAAGCGATGGCCCCAAGCCAGAAACCAGTCAGGAAGCCGGCCGCAGCCCATACGACCAACGACCGACCGGTCAACCGGCCAAGTCCGACCGAGATCAGGCTCACCGCAACAGAGCAGGCGCCGGCGACCCGAACCTGCCACCGACGGTAAGTCTCTGGCGCGGCATCACCGAAACCGGCACGACGGAGCCGCAATGTCAACTCGTCGGATGCCTCGACCGTATCGATTACAGCCTCCAGGGCCATCGTCGCTACCGCACGAACCGGGCCGACGAGAAAGGACAACAGCGAACCCTCGGCGTACCGGCTCGACAACGCTCGATCGACATCAACAGCCATACCGGAACGGGAGCGACCGTACAGCAGGTAAGGCCGGAGCCGAACCGCCAGCGGACGGTCGGGACGAATCAGAAGACTGCCCACAGTCGCAAAGAAGATGCCGACGAGTGCTGAGGCGAAAAGAGGGTTCACGAGCCAACCCCCGTGGTGAAAACTCGAGGTTCCCCCGGCGTTGCCGACAATCGGTCCACCACCAGAAGACCACCGAACGACAGCGCAGTCCCGAGCAGCACCACCGCGGTTCCGTTCCTCGACTCATAGAAGCCACGGAACGACGGATTCGACAGACCGAGCGCGAATAGGGTCACGGTAGGCAGCAGTGCGACCACCCTCGAATTGATCTTCTGTTCCAGGTTGGCCGACTCGATGTGTAGCTCGAGCTGTAAATCGTCGTTCAACGCCAGTGCTAGATCGCTCAACACGTCCGTAGCCAGGCTTGGCCCAGCAGTTAGCGCCAGGATGAGCGTCTCGATCAAACGGTCCACGAACGGATCGGCCTCGTCGACCTTCACCGCTTCGAGCGCCACTGCGGCCTCAACGGTTGCGGACAGTCGTCGATACCGAGCCCAGACCGGTACCAGGGCAGGCGGGCCCTCACGTTCCAACCGCAACATGGCGTTGTGCAGCGGCATACCTGACATCAAACCGGCGTTGAGCATCCGGATGGCATCCGGCCAAGCTTCGCGACGCCGGCGACGGGACTCTTTACGGCGGCGAACCAAAACCGCCCGAGGGATACCAGCCGCTATGAGCCCCGCAGGTAAACCGAAGATCGGGATCCCCGACAGGCCCGCACCGAGCAGTGCGGCAGCCAAAAACCCCCCTATCGAGCTAGCGATCGAAACGCTTGAACCGACCGTTCGACGTTGTCGAGTAGTCAGATTCAGACGAGGAACAAGCGTTATGACGGTAAACGTGCCGACACCGACCATTCCTGCGACGGCCGCCGTAAGAATCGTGTCGGCAAACGCCATCATCGCTGCACCGTCCCGTTCTCCAACCCGAGAGGGGTTTCGATCGGGTGTCCAGCCAACAGTTCCCACAGGGTCGTTCCCGTTCGGGCCAGCTGGCGTTCAACCCGGGGCATCAATGCCTCGGGTAGTGTGCCGGTACGTTCCAACGGTGCGTCGAACTCTCGCCGTCGCAACAGGGGGACGACGGAAAAGTCGTCGGCGTCCGCTTTCGCCCCCAGTACCGCGGCCACTTCAAGCACTTGGCGGCGGATCGGCCCCGCGTGATTCTCAGTCGGGTCCTCCCGGTCGAGGAAAACGATGAGATCGAAGATCTGCGAGAACGTCGACCGGACGTTGTGAGCGGGTACGTTCTGTCCGGCCATGATGGCGGTGTCCACCAGCGCGACCATGGCGTCGGCCGCCGAGTTGGCGTGGACGGTGGCCATAACCCCGCAACCGGCATTGCCTGCCCGGAGGAGCTCGAACGCCTCCGCCGATCGGACCTCCCCAATCACGAGCAAGTCCGGTCTCATACCGAGACACATCTTCACCAGGTCTCGGAGAGAAACCTCAGTTGCGTCGTCAGCGCTGTCGGTTTGGCGGGCCTGGTAATAACTGCCGTGGTTCAACGGTGCTGACAGCTCGCGAACCTCCTCGCAGCACAGGACCCGCTGCACCGCAGGCACCGCACGAAGGCAGGCGTTCATGAGGGTCGTCTTCCCGGAACCCGGGCGACCGCAGACCAAAACACCGGAGCCGGCCTGCATCGCCGCTTTGAGGAGGTCGGCCACCGCCGGCGTAAACGCTCCGTAGCCAACGAGCTGTTCGAAACTCTCGTGTTTAATTCGATATTTCCGCAGCGTGACCGACAGCCGATCAGCAATGGGAGGGGCGACCACGCCGAGACGGGCCGTTCCGCCAAGCACTCGGGCCTGGACCATCGGCGAGCGATGGGTGAGCTCCCGACCGGTATCGGCCAGCAACCGGTTGATCAGGACATAGAGCTCGTCGGCCGAGACAACCTCTTGTGACGACCGCAACCGACCGGCCCCATCTATGCAGTACACATCGGAACCCTCGACAAAGATCTCCTCGACGTCTGGGTCCTGCAGCATTTCGGTCAGTACCCCGAACCCGAGGAACGAGGCGTCGAGGCGGTCGAACATCAACTGCGGATCGGCTAGGGGCGGCCGTTCCCCAACGCCGAGGTTGGCCTCGACCTGATAGGACCGGATCTCCTCGTCGAGTAGCACTCGAATCCGATCGATGTCGGTGTCAGGGTCGAGATCGAGGTTCTTTATCCGACGAGATGCCGACTCGCGCAACACTCGGTAGGCGGAACTCATCGTGCGACCTCCACCGGGATGAACTCGGTTGTGTCTGATAAAGAGCCCGCCGGGCCGGACGGCGGGAGGGCGCCGTCGGCCTTAGGCGGGCTCGAATTACGCCGGCTGGGCGGGAGGGGTTCGTCAACCGTCTCGGTCGATCGACGGTTCGCCCCATGCATAGGCGCCGAGGAGAGGGCACCCAGCAACTGGCTACACCTGCGACGGAACCGGTGGCCGACGAGACCGCCCTGCCATTGCGCTCGCTGAAGCTGCTTTGTCTTGAGCTCTAAGTGATGAGTCGATGCCACCGCTGACGCTGGAAGCGACTCGGCCAACTCGGCTTGGAGCCGGCCGATCCCGCCGGCATCGACCTCACCAACAAACACCACGTGCATGGCCGGAAGAGCAGCGAGGTCGGCTCTGACGGCAACCCACCAGTCGACGAGCTCGGCCAATCCGATCGGCGTTGGATCGGTGACTCCGACGAGCATGGCGGCACGAGCGACGGCAGGAGTCCAAGATCCCTGACACCCTGCACGGGGATCGCCGATCAACGCGACCTGATATGGAATGGTCAGAGCAGCGGTTCGCAGAACAGCCGCCGTCTCGGCCGGTTCGAGCGACGCCTCTCTGTCCGGACTGGCTGGACCGACAAGTGTCCAGAATGGCAGGGCCACATTGCTGATCTGGCGACGGCCAAAGAAGCCGAACGGGTCAACGTCAGTTTTACGGGCTAATGCTGAAGCCAAATCCCGAAGGTTTGGTTGTAGTTGCATCCCAAGCCGAATTGCGAGAAGTCGCTGAGGATCGAGGTCGATCAGAACCGAAGGCGCGTTCTCCGCCAGGGCGGCGGAGAAACCCACCCCGGCCTCGATCGAGAGCCTTGTATTGGGGCCACCGACGGCGAGCAGGCTCGACAGCCTCGGGCTCGGCTGGGCCGGACGATCGAGCCCGGCAGGAGAAGCCGGTGGATTCACAACCGCCCGAAGTCGATGAGGGGACCGGGGTTTGAATCCGCGATCGCGGGCAAGGTCGAGGACACGAGAGGTCAGAGCGGCGGGATCCGATCCGTCTTCGACGATGACGGCGATGCCGCGGCTCCGGAGCGTTTCGACCCCTGCGCCCTCACCGTTGGGAGCAACTACGCCGACCACGACGGTTTCGGGCCCAATCCGGTTCACCACCGCATCGAGAAACGGAACCGTATCATCGACGATGATGACCGCCCACTTCTGCATTTGCAGCAAACCGGGATCCCGAATGGTGTGGAGGTCGAGGCGGGCCTCGTGTTCAGTGACGTATGCGCCGAAGTCTTCACGCCAAGGATGGGTCGAGGCCACGAGTGCGACCCGGATTGCACCATCAGACTTCTGCGCGGCCAGATAGTCCCCATCGACCTGCTCAGCCATCGGACCGCTCCTCGCCGGATCCGCCTGGGGCATCGGTCTGCCGGCCGACAACGTCAGGGGTGACCACGATCCTCTCTTCGACGTCGATGGTCTCGGCATCGAACCCGGACCGCACAAGGGCCAACTCTCCAACGTCTTGTGCTCCGACTAAAGCGAGTGCCTGAGAGCCGGACACCGCCAGCGTGATCCGTCGTCGTTCAAGGGACGTGACAAGACCGCCGCCAATCTGATCAGCGATAGCGACCACCCGAGCATCGACCGAGAGCCAACCGGAGGTGGATCGGGAACCTTGGGAGACAACGCCGATCACGCCGACCTGATCCCCGATCTTGATGTCACCACTCGTGGAGGTGACTTCAACCTCGACTTCAACCAGACCGTCGCGGAGAGGCTCATCGGTCACCGAACTGGCCAGGACCGGATCGCCAACAGCGAGATTTTCCACCGCGTGCAAGGTGCGACCATCGGTGCTTGGGATTCCCCGCTGCACCAGTACCGAGTCGACGGGGACGGCCAAGTTGGTCAAGTTGCTGGGATCGATCTCGGAGCCGGCGGCGATATCGGCCTCAACCACAAGAATCTCGACCGTCCGATTCCGGTCATCAACCATGCTCCACGTCAGTGCGAAACCGATCAAACCGAGCACGAGGCCAAAGACATGGCCTCTGGAAATACGCTGCGCCAACGATCGGCCCGCCGGCTTCTTCTGACGTGGTGGTCGGCTCGGCTTGGAAGATGGATGGGCGGGCGGATCCAATCGGACCGGTTCGTCCAATACTCGGCTCGGCTGTAGCGCCGGTTCGCCAACACCGTTCCTTCTCTCGGTGCGCAACTTCACGACCATCCCCTCTCGGTCTCTCGTGCGTCGAGGGAAACGATGCCATCTGGTGCCAACGCGTGTGCGTTGAACCGTCAATCGTGACGCGTCAATCGGTGGGCCGGTCGCGTTATCGAGCGTGTGCCTATGGGCCCAGGGGCAACACCGGTGACTGGGCTAGTCGTCAACGGCTGGACGGTGAGCGGTGCTGTTTACCCCCGACTCACTCTTCCAAGTTGAAATCTAGACCCGAGCGGACGGCTTAGGGTGACGATCAACGACCGACTGCCCGCATGAGGACCTCAGCAACACATCCGATCAACAGATCAGCTTTGTATCCGGTTGCCGGGAGCGGTGTGGCCCCTTCGACCGCCAACAGAGACGCCGATTCGATGGCTTCGATCGTCGGCGGCTGGTGGAGCAGCGATTCAGCTACCCGGTCGAGGCGAAGCGGTGTCGGCGCCACCCCTCCTACCGCAAGGTGGGCCTCGACGATAACCCCGTCGGCCACGGTGACCCGGGCGACAGCTTCGACCAGAGGCCACTCAGCCTCAAACCGGCTAATCGCTCGAACGTAGGCGCCTCGTTCACCGTCGGGCACTCTCGGCACATTGATGTGGGTGATGATCTCGCCGGCGTCGAGCAGGTGGTGGCGAGACGGGTCATCCCCGGTGCCATACAGCTCGGCGATGGGAGCGCCCTCGATCCCTCCAGTGGTTGAGAACACCGCGTGGTAGGCATACAGCGCCAGAGCCATCGACGACGGATGGGGGTGGACGCATGCACTGGAATCGAATATCACACCGAGCCGGTGATCCCCACCACGAGCCGGACAGTAGTCGCCACCGGTCTTGAAACACCCAAGATCGGGATGACGGGCGTACCAGCAGCGAGTGTGTTGGGCCAGGTTCCCGCCGATGGTGGCAACCGCTCGGATCTGCGGCGTTGCCAGACCTCGAGCCGTCGCTGCAAGGGCGTCATGACTCTCACCAAGCTCTGCCGCGATCCGCCCGACGGTGACGAGGGCACCGATGTCGACGCTGCCATCTTGGCGCCGCTCGATCGACGACAGTCCCTCGACCCTGGTGAGGTCGACCAAGACGGCATCATGGGGGCGAGAGGCTAACCGTTCTTGTAGATCGGTACCCCCGGCACGGACCTCGGCATTGTCATCGACGGCCGCCGTCACCGCATCCTCGATGGTTCGGGGAAAGTTGATACTCATCGCAGTGCCTCCACGAGTCGGTCTGGGGTGATCGGAAGGTGGCCTGGTCGCCACCCGGTCGCATTGTGCACGGCGTTCGCTACCGCCCCGGCCGTGCCCAACGTGGCAACCTCGCCAAGCCCGACACCACCACCGGGAACATGCTCCCAACCTTCTTCATCGAAGTGGATGTCGATGTCTGGAGTGTCTCCAAGTTGGGGTATGCGGTAGTCCTCCAGATTTGCTGTGAGGTTCACGCCGGTATGGGGATCGAGTATGCGTTGTTCGTACAGCGCAAACCCAACCCCTTGGATGATCGACCCTTCGGCCTGGCTGCGAGCCAGCACCGGAGTATGGATACGGCCGACATTGATGCCACCCCACACCTGTACCACCCGGGTCTTTCCGAGCACTGTGTCCACCTCTACCTTGGCGACGTGGACGGCACCACTGAATTGACGTCCTGCTTGGATCTCGTTGAACGTAATCGGGAGGGGGCGGATCTTTGAATCCCCGTCCCTCGTTGCGCTCGCCGAGCAATCATCGGCGGCCGCTACCTCCACCCCTTGCAGCTTGGTTCGGAGCCTGGTTGCCGCCTCGACCGTGGTCGACCACAACGACGTGGTCGTGCGGCTCCCACCCGAGATCGGACCATGAGGAGCAGAACCGGTGACACCGATATCGACGATGACATCGTGGGGATCGACCTCAAATACATCGGCGACGGCAGCGGCCAACACGCTCCTGCTTCCCGTCCCCATATCTTGGGTTGCCGTCGAGACGACGAGACGCCCCGAACGTACCGACACCTCGACTTCGGAATCTGGATCGACGAAGTAGAACCAGTTTGCCGCGGCCAACCCGACGCCGGTCCGGAAGCGGCCGGTGGCGCTCCCCGACGGTTGCCGATCGAGCCACAGCCGAAGACGGGCCGCACGATCGTAGAGCCGTTGTCGACGTGCGTTGCCGTCCCACCGCTGCCTCAGAACGATCGGGTCTTCATCCAACCGCTCGGCCATCTCGTCGACCGCGCTCTCCAGGGCGAAGGCCAACGGCGGCCCACCAGGCCCACGAAACGGTGTTCCCGGGGCGGCGTTGGTGACCACGTCGTAGTCGCGGGCTCGTCGAGGGGAACGGCCATACATCAAGGCGCCGAGCGCCGCCACCGACGAACCGACCGAAACACCTCCGTCTCCCTCGCTGTCGACGGTCAATGCGGTGAGTTCACCCTGTTCATCGGCCAGCATGGCGACCGAGATTTTGGTTCCCGGTCGATTACCGGTGGCGGTGAGCTCTTCCCGCCGGTCGAGCACGATTTTTACCGGCTTTCGGGTCTGGCGAGACAACTCAACGGCGGCGATGGTCTCGGTCGTCAGTCCGAGCTTCGAACCGAAGCCTCCCCCGACATGCTCGGCTATGAGGGTCACCTGGTCATCCCGCAAGCCGAAGCGGGACGCTGCTTCGGCCGCCACGAAACCGGCGGCTTGGGTCGACACCCACAACCGAAGGTGGTCGGGGTCAGACCAATCGGCAACACAGCCGTGGGGCTCAAAACTGGTGTGTGCCTGAACTGCGGTGGTCACATCGGCGACGACGAGGCGACTATCGCCGCCGGCCGCTGCTCGTCTAATCCGGCGGGCGGCGACCATACCAAACCAGGGAACCATGTTCGGTCCGCGACGGTTGCCTTTCCATGCCGCCGGGATCAGCAGACCTTCGGCCGAACTCGGCGCCGTCTTACGTGCCGCTTTGTCGGCATACACATGACGGGCGTCTGGGGCCAACGCGTCATCGAACGTGAGGATCGGGTCCTGAACCGTGAACCCGACGGTGACGCTGCGACGAGCGGCGAGTGCCGTCGTAAGGTCGGCGGCGGCCAACGCGGCCAGTGGCTGGCCAGCAAACCGGATCGTCGAGTCTTCTTGGCGCAGGTCGACGGTGGCCACCGCTCCAGCCGAAACGGCGGGCGCCAAGTCCAGTTTGGACTCTCGGCCAGCTGCGTGGTCAGATCGAACGATGACACCGTGGAGCATGCCGGGCAGTGTGATGTCGGCGGTGTATCGGGCGGCACCGGTGACCTTGTCTTGGGCTTCCAGTCGGGGGCCGACGGCCGGGCCGTCATCGTCATGATCGCCGGCGCATGCGGCGGCGACCGCTCGGAAGATTCCCTCATAGGCGCCGCAACGACACAGGTGGCCGGCCAACGCATCGGCGATGACCTCTCGTTCTGGCACCTCGGAGCCGTTGGCGGCCCGCCAGCCATCGACGAATACTGCAGCATCGACCACGAACCCGGGGGTGCAGTAGCCACATTGCAGGCCATCGTGGGCGGCAAAGGCCCGTTGCACCGGGTGCAACGAGCCGTTACCCCCTATGCCCTCGATGGTGGTGAGTCTGGTGCCGTCGAGCGAGGTTGCCGGAAGTAGGCACGTAGCCACGGGGACACCGTCGACCGTGGCGGTGCACGCCCCACACACGCCACCGCCGCACACCAGTTTTGTGCCGGTGAGATCGAGTTCCTCTCGAATGGCTGACACCGCCGGTTGGTCCGGCCGGACGGCAACCTTGCGGGCTACGCCATTGACCTCAACCGAAACGTCGACGAGACGTCCGGTCGTGGTGTCAACACGGGTGGGGCCTGCATGCTTCATGGTGGGGTCATTCCAATCGTGAGGGTCTTGATCGCCGCCGTGAGTTCCGATCGCCACCGCCGAGTTGATGGCCCACCGCTCGTGGTCGCGGCAATGATCCAGCCATCGACGATGGCCAGCACGGTCCGGCTGGCGAGCGCCGGATTGAAACCAGCGTTGGCAAGGTCGATTTCGCTTCCATCGGCCTCTTCATACATGGCGCACAGAAGTTCCAACAGGCGGGAGCGGGCGTCGATCGCCGACGCTCCTGCGATCCGCTGATTCACATCGAGAAGCTCCGGGCCATGGACCGACGCATCAGCGATGTGGAGCACCGTCTCGACCTTGGCGATGGAGACTGCCGCCAGCCGAGAGAAGAGTGGCCCAGAGGTAGCGGCGGCCGCCACGTATCGCTCGTGAGCTTCGAGATGGAGGGCTTGAGCAACAGCCAAGAACACCGCCGACTTGTCCTCGAAGCGACGGTACAGCGTTGGTCGCGAGATGTCAGCGGTTCGAGCGATGTCGCTCATCGTGGTCTTGGAGTAGCCAAGGGCGATGAACGTCTCCAAGGCGGCATCGATGAGCTGGTCGTTGACTTCGGGCCGCTGGTCGAGGGGTCGGCTCACGAAACGCTCCGTGTGAGCGCGCTATCCATCGTCGTCACCGTGCCGGATGCACTTGGCCGGCCGGTGGCACCGAAGGGGTACGCAGTCATCCAAACAGGGGGCCGGACGACGACACCTCGTAGCGGACCAGATCGGCGCGGTCCTCGATCGCCCCTTCGATCGCGGTGCTGAAATGGGCGAAGTGCGGGGTCGAGAAGTGTTCTTCGAGTACCTTTTGATCTCGCCAACATTCGAAGAGCCGGACCACGTTCGGGTCTTCAAGGTCGACCGAAAATCGGTAGTCAACACATCCGTCTTCAGCCCGGCTGGCTACCGCCATGGCGGATGCATCGGAGATCATCCGATCGAGGGCACCTTCTTTTACACGAACAGAACCGGCGATAACGATCATGAGGCCGATGTTACAGATATTTGCCGAGTGTCTCAACTGTCCGGTCAATCTGGCAATCAACGATCTGAACAAGCGCGAAACCATGGTCTCTATCGGATGGTCTCGCTGTCCTGGTCCGGTTGGTTGTGTAGAACGATCCAAAGCCAACGAAAGAGAACCCGATGACTCCCAAGAAAAAGCGAGCGGCTGCGCTGCTGCTCGCCATCAGCCTCTTCGCTTCCGCCTGCGGGAGCGGTGACGAGGACACGGCCGCCACCAGCGATGAGACCGAGGCGACAACGGCCGAAGCCGAAGACGCCACGGCCGACGACGATGCCATGGAAGACGAAGACGCCATGGCCGACGACGATGCCATGGAAGACGAAGACGCCATGGCCGACGACGATGCCATGGAAGACGGGAGCCGTCCCGTGCTGGAGCTGGCCTTCACCGGACTCGAACCACTCGGCGACGACTTCGAATACGAAGCCTGGACCATCGTTGATGACGCTCCCGTCTCCGGCGGAATCTTCGACGTGACCGACGACGGGTCGATCGAGATTTCGAGCGACCAAGACGCCCTCTACGGCCACGACGGCGCCCAAGCGGTAGTTATCACTATCGAACCAGCGGTCGGTGACGACCCCGCACCGGCCGACACCCACGTACTAGCCGGTGATGTCGAAGAAGACGGCAGCTTCGAACTCACGATCGGTCATCCGGCGGCGATCGGTACCGACTTCGCTGACATTTCCGGCAGCTACATCCTGGGAACGCCGACAAACGATCCAGACGCCGATGAGCTATCTGGCGTGTGGTTCCTGAGCGTCCCCGGCCCGGAGGCCAGTCTCGAACTGCCGGAGTTGGCGGCCGGATGGATCTACGAGGGTTGGGCCGTCATCGACGGTCAGCCGGTCTCGACCGGTCGATTCCTGACCGCCGAGGGTGCCGATGACTTCGACGGGTTCTCCGGCCCAAACGACGGGCCCGCATACCCCGGCGAAGACTTCATCATCGATGCGCCCGATGGCCTGACATTTCCCACCGACCTGACCACGTCGACCATCGTGATCAGCGTCGAACCAGACGCTGATAACAGCCCGGAACCGTTCGCCCTCAAGCCGCTGGTAAGCGAGGTACCGAACGGCATCAGCGACCACGAGAACGTCGACTTCGAAGCCGGGCCGGTCGACCTATCGGGCTCCGGCTCGATGACGACGGACAGCTGATGTAGCGTCCGGCCGTTCGATCCCGCCAGTGCGCCGCCCGGACCTCTCCCTCGGGCGGCGCACCGGCGAAAACCAGAATCATCACACCACCGAGACCGGGTGCGGCGCAAGGCTAGTTGATTCCCCAGATCGATTCGACCAGCGCCAGCCCCTCGGGGTCATGGCCGGCGAGGTCCTCACGATCGAAGGGGAAGAAGTCGTTGGTCCAAAAGTAGGCCTCGGAGATCTCGGCCAGGTATTCCCGTTGATTGGAAGTGGCGTAAGCCGGCCGGGACCCACCGGTCACATACTCGGCCGAGTCGTACAGACCGGCGTCCATCGCGCCGTTGAAGGTGTTGACAATGTTCGGGTCCTCGTATCCATAGCGCTGATCGTGGAGGGCATGGGTGAACTCATGGAGCAATATCGCCGGCTGCTGCCTGGGCCAGGTGAGAAAGTTGCGAGCGTTTCCGAACTGAATGCCATCGGCCCACTTGGTCGGGTAGCCGTTGTTACTCAACCATTGGGCCGACGGATGGTATACGCCGCCGGGAAAGGACGGCTCGTCCAGTTCCATCCAGATGTTGGTCCCCTGGAGGAAGTCGACGGCCGGGGCTGGAACGGCATCCAAGACCGTTCGCATGTCTTCGCGTAACTCCCGGTAGACCTCGGCAGCGAGCGGGTCGTTAAAGAGGTCGTTGTGCATGAAGACCTGCCAGCCGCACAGTTCCATGCGGCGGTAACCGTCGTCCTCCACGGGATCCGGAGGTAGGTCACCGGTGCAGGAAGCGGTCGGGGCACTTGTTCCGGGTTGGTCTGTCGATTCGGTGGTGTCCGGTTGTGCGGTAGTGGTCGTTGTGGGCGCAGACTCAGTGGTAGTTGTCGACACGGTGGTCGCTGTTGTCGGCACAGACTCAGTGGTCGTTGTGGGCACGGACTCAGTGGTCGTTGTCGGCACGGTGGTCGCTGTTGTGGAGCCCCGCGCCGAGCCGTCGCCAGCTGTCGAGGCGGTAGCACCTGCAGTGTCAGTACCGGCGCCGTCGGCCTCCCCGGCACCGACGGTTTCACCGGTGGAAGCGGTTTCACCGAACTCGTTTGCCGAATCCTTTGCCCTTGCATCCTCAGGCGTCTCGTCGGGCCCTCCGCACGAGGCTAGAACCAGAGCGAGAGCCACGGCTACCAGACCGACGCCGAAAACGGTCGATATCGAGCTACGCACATCGTTCATATCCATATGACTGCCCAGCCTGCTTGTCGTCTCCCATCTTTACAAGACACCCGAAAAAGGGGGGCTCCTGCACCCCAACACTTCCTACCTGGCGGTCACTGCACCTTTCCGTAGTCGGCCGAATACCACTTTTCGGGCCGCATGGTGACGCAGATCGAGGATGACTCATCACCCGCCTCGATGAAACGGTCCCCTCCCTGGGACCCAAGGTAGCGATGAGCGAGCACCCGAGCATCGGATTCGATATCGCACTGACGGGTCTCCACCACCGGACCGGAGACCGACACGTACCGATAAGGGACGGTCTCGGTTTGGACGCAAAGGCTGAACCGCCCGGCCTGAGCGAGAAGCGTTGCTTTCGTCGAGTGGGGCCCGATCACGATCCGAATATCGCTACCGGGCTGGTACAGATACCAAATCGGCACCGCCAGAGGCGGACCGTCGGGTTGCTCGATCGCCATCACGGCAACACGCGCTTCAGCCAGAAAATCCTGGCGCTCTTCTTCGGTCATTGCCACACGTTCCATATGCCATAGTGGCTCGTACACGAACTTCGAGCAACGCGACCATCGCAGCTCAGGATCGAGCGCGGGCCCGAATACCGAGTGCGGTGAGCTTCCGCCAGCACCGACCAACGATCAAGGGGAAGGCGTCCAGGTAGTACGGGAGCGTGCTGCACGCTTCGTAGAGCGCAACGCCCTGACTGCGAAGCCGGGTGGCGTCATCGACGGCCAACGTGTCGAGAAAGACTCGACGAGACTCATCGGTACACAGCGCCGACCACGCCACCTGAACATCGACCGCCGGATCGCCGGCACAACCCGAGCCCCAATCGGCGAGGCCGCTGAGGCGACCGTCGACCAGGACACAGCCGCCCTCAAGATCGCCGTGAACCCACACCGGTGGCCCGGGGTACGGCGGGGCGGCAAGCGCGGCCTCCCACAACTCGATGGCAGCGCCCCGATCGATAAGTTCCTTCACCGAATCGATAGCTCTCCTCGCCGAATCGTCGTAGTCGGCCAGCGGCCGAGCCCGATTTCTGGCCGGTGGAGCGCCGGTTGTCGGAATCGACTGCAACTGGCTCACCGTGCCCGCCAGGTCGGTGGCGAAACGGATGGGGTCGACGAGACCCTCGGGCGAGGCCCGAACTCCGGGCAGCCACCGATCGATGACCCACGGATACGGATACCGATCATCGGGCACGCCAGTGGCTATCGGTTCTGGCACCGCTATCGGTAGGTGCGGCGCAAGCTGAGAGAGCCAATCGGTGCCGTAGTTCACCTCTCCGGTCGCTGTGGGCGCACCGGTCAGTCGGACCAACAGATCGGCGCCAAGCCTCCAGAGCGAGTTGTCCGATCCCCAGGGCTCGACGGCGTGTAACGGCAGGTCTCGGTATTCCGGGAATTGGCTCGACACCAGGTGACGGAGGAGACGTTCGTCGACTACCGGCTCATCATTGTCGGGCGGTGAAGGCCCGCTCCCGGCAGACGCCGGGTCGGTGGTGGGCGGCCAGTGACTGGCGTCTTCGGGTCGGTCTGTCATAGCGTCGGTTTCGGGTGGCTTTTCCACAGAATCAGCAGGGGAACCGGGGCATCAACCGGCGACTATCCGAAACTCGATGCGACGGTTCTGTTCGCGACCTTCGTCGGTGCCATTGTCGGCGATCGGCGACCCTTCACCCTCACCTCGAGCGTTGAGACGGTCGGTCGAGACTCCAAGCTCGGCGAGCCGAGCGATAACCGCATCAGCTCGCTGTTGAGAAAGCGTCAAGTTCTCGTCGTCAGGACCGAGGCTATCGGTGTGCCCGACCACCTCGACCGACGTGGTCGGGATCTGATTTAGGGTCTCGGCAATATCGGTGAGGACATCGTCACTGGCGGATTCGATTTCGGCGCTTTGCGGAGCAAACAAGATCGGGGTGAGGGCCAACTGTTCGTTGATCTCGTCTTCGACCGCGGTCAGAGCGGCAGGATCATCGTTGCTCTCAAGACCGCTGACGTCTACGGTCACCAGCGCACCGAAACGGCTCTGGATCTCAGCCTCAAGGTCGTCGGCTCGGGAATCGCCGATGCCCGCTGTTCCCGTGGCCCGCACCACACCATCGGTCCACGTCGATTCGGCGATCGTCAATCCGCTGCTGTCGACGCTGTCGGCCCCCCAAACCGCCTCGGCGGCCGCCGCCAGGTCGTCTATCGATTCCTGGTCTGGCACCGCGCCGTTCAACTTGATCGAGCCCCCATCGACCTCGATAGACACCTCAACCGGGGCGGCTGCTGTTCCGTCTTCGCGTTCGACGGTGGTCTCGACCGCCTCAAGGCCCAGATCGGACGAGATTGCCTGTTGCAGTGCTTCGGGCCGCTCATCGCCAGATTCGGAAGAACCGGTCATCGATACCGAGCCCCCGTCGAGCGTCGACCCTTCCTGGACCTGAAGCTCGTCGATCACATTCTCCGGCCCGTACTGACCCTGGGCGAGGGCCACTAGCTGTTCCCGGGCCGCCTCATCAGGCACAGCGCCTCGGAGTGTGGCGATGTCGCCATCAACGTTGACGACGATACTGACCACATCGGTGGCCGTCGCCTCTTCTGTGGCTGTTTCGGCAGCGTCAAAAACATCGTCGGAGCGATCGTTGCAAGCCCACGAGAAAAAGACCAGCAGAACGAACAACCCGGCAAGCAGCGCTAGATAGAGCCAGCTGGTTCGACCCTCGATCTCCGCCGTACCGTCACGCCCAAGACCGATCGCCGACCCCGCGCCTTCGGTTTGATAGGCGTAGTTCTGGTCGTACTCGGTTTCATCGCCTTCGTCGAAATCCGGGTCGACATGCTGATCGTTGTAGTCGTCGTCGTAGTCGTCGTCGATGTACTGATCCGTCATCTCTGATCAGACTACCCGGACCGACGCCATCAGCCGGTCGCCGGCACCTCCGGCAATCGACTCAAGGCATCCTCGATCTTGGCCTGTGGATAGTCAAAGTCGATCATCTCGCCAGCGAAATATCGGTCATATGCCGCCATGTCGAGGAATCCGTGCCCACAAAGAGCGGTAAGAATCACTGTCTCCTCCCCGGTCTCCTTCGCTTTCATCGCCTCCCGGACGGTTGCGGCCAACGCGTGAGTCGGCTCGGGCGCGGGCACGATGCCTTCGGTTCGGGCGAACTGAACGCCGGCCTCGAAGCACTCCGTCTGACCGAGGGCCTCGGCTTCGATGAGCCCCAGCTCGTAGATGTGCGACAGCAGCGGCGACATCCCGTGGTATCGGAGACCCCCGGCGTGAATTGGGTCCGGCACGAAATCGCGGCCGAGGGTGTGCATCTTCATCAACGGCGTCATCCCCGCAGTGTCACCAAAATCGTAGGCGTACTTCCCTTTCGTGAGCGTCGGGCACGCCTCGGGCTCGACGGCCCGAATGGTCGGCGAGATCTTGCCGGCCAGCTTCTCGCGGAGGAACGGGAAGGACAAACCGGCGAAGTTCGAACCACCACCGGTGCATCCGATGATGACGTCGGGTGTGTCGCCTACCTTGTCCAACTGTTTCAGCGCTTCCTCGCCGATAACGGTCTGATGCATGAGGACGTGATTGAGTACGCTGCCCAGCGCATACCGAATTTTCGGGTCCTGAGCCGCCACTTCGACCGCTTCGGAGATGGCGATTCCGAGACTTCCCGGGGTATCGGAATCGGCGGCCAGCACGTTGCGCCCGGCCTCGGTCAGCACCGACGGGCTGGGGTGGATGGTGCCGCCGAAGGTCTCGATCATCGCCTTCCGGTATGGCTTCTGGTCATAGCTGGCCCGCACCTGCCAGACCTCACACTCGATGTCGTACAACGCGCAGGCGAAGGCCAGTGCCGTCCCCCACTGGCCGGCCCCGGTTTCGGTAGTCAACTTCTGTACCCCCTCTTGGGCGTTGTAGAACGCCTGGGGGACCGCGGTATTCGGCTTGTGAGAGCCAGCGGGGCTCACGCCCTCGTACTTGTAGTAGATACGGGCCGGCGTATCGAGAGCTCGTTCCAACCGGTGGGCGCGGTACAGCGGGGTCGGGCGCCAAAGCTTGTAGACGTCGAGCACCTCGGCGGGAATCTCAATGTAGGGCTCGGTAGATACCTCCTGCATGATCAGCGCCATAGGGAACAGAGGGGCCAAATCGTCTGGGCCGACCGGTTGTCCGGTGCCGGGATGGAGCGGCGGCGGAGGTGGCTCCGGCAAATCTGGCACGATGTTGTACCACCGAGTCGGAATCTCCGACTCATCGAGCAGGATCTTCGTTTGTCCATCTGACGTCATGGCCAGACGATACTGTACGGGCCTTTCCGAGGACAGTTCTGGGTGATTCTCAGATTCAGGCCGAGCGACATCCGGCTAGCGGGCGAGGTCCTGGAAGGGATGCGGCGTTCAAGATGGCGCCGACGACGCGGCACGACCTTCAAGTTCCGGTAGCTCGGCGAACTCTATGAAGATGCATTCCCCAGGGCATTCTGCCGCAGCGTCAACCACCGCCTGCTCCCGCTCCACGGGCACCACGGCCAGTTCGGCTGAACCACCGGGGTTATTGAACGTTTTGTCACCCTCAACGCAGTACGCGATCCCGTCCTCCAAGATGGTGAACACCTCGGGGGCATGATCGGTGCAAATGCCGTCTCCGGTGCAGAGATCTTGATCGATCCAGACTCGCAGTTCAGCGCTGACACCAGGGCTGGACGACGTTGGAGGGGGCGAGAAGCTAGCCATGGCAACCGTCTTATCCTACCGACCCGATGGCCGGCTCGGCGTATCGGCCTGCCGGCAACGCCTCGGGGCCTCTACGCTGATCTCGTGAGCAGCTTCGGTCACCTTTTCCGCCTCACCACGTTCGGCGAGTCGCATGGCGCCGCTGTCGGAGTTGTCGTCGACGGCTGCCCTCCTGGTGTCGAACTGGAGGTCGAAGAGGTTCAACGAGATCTCGATCGACGCCGGCCGGGCCAGAGCCGACTCGTCACCCAGCGCGACGAGAACGACGCGGTGGAGATTCTGTCGGGCCTCTACGACGGGCTGAGTACCGGAACCCCGATCGCCATGATGGTACGAAACGCCGACCACCGGCCCGGTGCGTACGATCACTTACGCGACGTCTACCGCCCGAGCCATGCCGACTACACCTACGAAGCAAAATACGGGCACCGTGACCACCGCGGCGGCGGGCGGGCATCGGCCCGAGAAACGATCGGACGGGTGGCCGCCGGTGCCGTGGCCCGCAAACTGCTGGCCACGGTGGCAGACATCGAGGTATTGGCCTGGGTCGACCAGGTCAACGACATCGACGCCGAAGTCGACCCGGGCACCGCCACCTTCGCCGCCGTCGAGGCCGACCCAACCCGATGTCCGAACCCGGAAGCGGCCAAACGGATGACCGGAGCCATCGAACAGGCGCGACGAGATGGCGATTCGCTCGGTGGCGTGGTCACGGTCATCGCTCGAAATGTGCCACCGGGGCTCGGCGAGCCGGTGTTCGACAAACTCGACGCCGACTTGGCCAAAGCCATGCTGTCGCTTCCGGCAGCGAAAGGCTTCGAGATCGGTAGTGGCTTCGCCGGCACCCGGATGACCGGCACCACCCACAACGACCCGTTCGAGCCCGGCTCCGACGGGCCGATTACCACCACGAACCATTCGGGTGGCGTACAGGGTGGGATCTCGAACGGGGCTGACGTCATCTGTCGAGTCGCCTTCAAGCCAACCGCAACCATCGCCTCGGAACAAAAGACCGTGACGACCGCAGGCGAGCCGACGGTGTTGGCGGCCAAAGGTCGACACGATCCGTGTGTGCTGCCCCGCGCCGTGCCGGTGGTCGAGGCCATGGCCTTGCTGGTGTTGGCCGATCACTACCTCCGTCAACGAGCTATCGACACCATCGGCCGAGGGTGAGACACTCCCTGAGCCAGCGGTACGAGACCTGTCGGTCGGGGGAACCGACGAACACGACAGTCTTAGGGTAGGTAACCCTCCGCCTTAGCCCAGGCCAGCCGTCCGACCTCGGCCCCCATGACTCGGCCGGCCAGATCGTCAGCCTCGATGTGAATCCCCCCGTAGATGCGGGAGATTCCGGCCTCATCGGCTGCATCGAAATAGGTCGCCCAACCGAGATCGACCGGTTCGGTCACGTCGTCGCCGAACTCAAGCTCGTCCACGACGTGACCAGCCATGCCGCCAGGGAAGTACTCCGAGCCGGTCAGGGCGGTCAAGATCTCGGCCGCGGCCCGGCTGAACGTGCTGTGACCGGATACGTACCCGGGAAAGGCTGGGGTAACAAAAGTTCGACGCTGATAGGGCACCCACTCCGAGGCCAAAATCCACCGGACCGGGGCGGCGTCCTCGCCGAAATACACCGGCTCCGGTGCCCAGGCCAGAATCGCCGTCTCCCCAACGTGTTCGGCTAACCCTTCGTGCCGCTCCCCGGCGGCGCTCGACTCGGCGGTCACCGTGTCGACAACTTCGGATTGTTCCGACAACAGCCCACGGCCGCCGAGCCACCGAATCATCGAGATCGGCCGGACATAGTCGTAGTGCGCCTTGGCACCCCAAGCCGCGACAGCCGCGTCGTGAAGGGCGCCGTTGAGCGCAAAGTACATCGTCAGATCCCACTGCAACCGGTCGACCGCCTCCCCATCACCACCGATGCGGTACTCGTCCCCCCGCTCGGCCAGCTCATCGGAGACCTGGTTTGCCAAGGTGTTCCAATGACCGGGAGGCGTTTCGGAGTCCGGTCCGTCGGCCCAAAACTCGGCGATGGCCCGGTAGTAGTCGGCGGCCTTCACCTCGTTCGGCTCGTAGTCGTCGCCGGTGATGGGGTTGGTCGGTCGTCCGTTCCCATCGTTGCGACCGAGGCTATTTCCCCCTCGCCGGCCGGGGCCGATGTCGATGATGACCCCGTCGGCCGGATCGAGACGAGAGGAGGCAATCACTACCTCCAAGGCCGCAGCCCGGAATTCTTCGTCGTCTCCCTCATCAAACAATGGCGGCGGACCGGGATCGATCGGGAGCCCGTCAGCGTCCGACGGTAGGGCGAACGGCACAACCGAGCCCCAATGCGGTCCGACGTACTCCTGAACGTTGCTCTCCAGCAGTTGCCCGTTCTGAGTCATGGAGACCTGGAACTCAAGCTGCTGCCAACGGTTCGGATCGACCATCTCGGTACCGGGCTGGCCGATGACCAGCGGCTCGTTTACCACGTCGAAGTCGGAAACGTAGACGTCGGCTTCCTTCGAGCCATCGTCGATGGTGGCGGCCAGAATGGCCTCGCCAACGGCAACCCCGAACGGCTCCGGCGCCGCCGGATCGAGGCACAAGTCGACGAGGAGCTGATCGAAGGCGGCCAACGACTCATCGGCTCCGACCGCCATCCGGTAACGCTCGCTCAACACGGTGTGAGCAGCGAAAGCGACGGCCGCTTCTCGGTCGACAGCGTCACCTTCGGGCGGGACCACCTCGGAGAGGTATGACCGAGCGTCCGGATCGAAGGCGGCCCACGTATCCCACATCGCTACCGAGGTATGAAACAAGTTCCTGGCATGGACGGTCGGTGCCGGGAAATCCCGTCGGATGGCGGCAAGGGCCGATTCATTCCATACCCGAGCCACCGACTGGCCAGCCGGAGGACACGCCGCGGTGTTCGGCCCGGCTGAACAGCCGACCAACGAACAGGCCAAGATAAGTATGGCCACGGCGATCCGCATGCCGATCAGGCTAGGGAACCAAACCACGAGGCACACCAGCGTTACAGCCGACGACCGGCTACCGGTTACTCCACCTCATCGTCTGCCGATTCCTCCCCTTCACCGGCGGACTCATCGTCGTCCGGGTCGTCGCCGTCTTCGTCCTGATGCTGATCTCGTAGGAACGCTTCAAGTTCGGCCGCCAGATCGTCGCCGCTCGGCAACAGGTCTTCGTCGGAGTCGACCTGTCGCTCAAGGCGTTCGACGTACTCTCGGCTTTCCTCGTCGGAGGAAACCGCATCGTCGACCCGAGTCACCCACTCCGAAACCTCGCCATCCAGTTCTTCATAGCCGGTATCGACACCGGTGGTCTGCTGGAGGCGGCGCAACAGCGCCTGGGTCGCTTTGGGGTTGGGAGCACCGGGCACGTAGTGAGGCACTTCGACCCGTAACGAGATGACCGGAACGTTCGAACGTTCGAGCCGTTCGTTGATCGTGCCGACCACACCGGTCGGCCCTTCATACGATGGGCGTGACAGGTTCAACCGGCGAGCCAGCTCGGGGTGGACGGCACTGCCGGTAACCGAGAAGGGGCGGGTGTGGGGCACCATCCCGATGAAGGCGCCGACCGTCACGACCATTTCGCAGCGGCTTCGGCGGGCGACCTCAAGCACGTGATCGCTAAAACTTCGCCACCGGAGATGGGGTTCAACGCCGGTCATGATGACCAGGTCGCGACTGAACTCGGTGATGATCGAATGAATGTCGGTGGTCGGCCAATCGATGACCCGGTCGCCGTCCGCATCCAGCCGAACCACAGGGCGAGCTTCTTGAAAATTAAAGAAGATTTCGGGGTCGATCATGGCCACTTCGGTTGACTCCGTGCGCTCACGGATCCACTGCAGGGCGCCGGTCGCCGCCTCGGCTGCGTCGAACATCCCCTCGAATGCCAGCAGCAGCAGCGGCCGCCTCAACTCGGGGAGGTCGTACCAGGTCAACTCACTACTCGGCGCCATCGAGCCAGTGTCGCACGAAGATCGTCAAACCGGCTAGCTTCAATACGTGAATCGACAAGAGTCTCACGACGACGGTCTGGTGCAGTTATCCGCAGCGGTGAGCGTGGTAGTCGGCGAAAATAACGGTCGGTACCCGTCCGGGAACTCGGTTTTGGTCGAGGGGGCGGCGGAAACGGCGTTGATCGACCCGTCGATAACCGTCGTGGCCAATGGCGGGGTAGAGCCTGAGGTCGATGTGATCATCAACTCCCACGGGCACGAGGACCACATGGCCGGCAACGGGTCGTTTCCCGATGCCCGCATACACGTCCACCGCGACGACGTACCGGCGGTCCGGTCATTGGACGGGCTTCTCGACGTGTACGGACTGGAGGGCCAGATCCGAACCGATTTCGAACGGCAGGTAACCGAAGAGTTTCACTACCAAGGCCGCGAAGACGTAGAGGGATTCGAAGACGGTGACGTATTCAACCTCGGCGGCGGGGTGACCATCGAGGCCCTCCACTTGCCGGGTCACACCCGCGGTCATAGCGGACTGATTATCGGCGACGTGTTCTTCCTTTCCGATATCGACCTGACCGGATTTGGCCCCTACTACGGAGACGCTTGGTCCGATCTCGAGCAGTTCGACCAAAGCCTTCAGATAGCGAGAGAGATCGACGCTCGTTGGTACGTGACGTTCCACCACAAGGGAATCATCGATGGCCGGGATCGTTTCATCGAACTGATCGATGCGTTTCGTGCCGTCATCCCAGCCCGCCATAGCGCAATGCTCGACTACCTTGTCGAACCTCGGACGGTTGCCGAGATGGTGGCCAATCGGTTCGTGTACAGACCGCATGTCGAAGGCACGCTTGTCGACACGGTCGAACAGCGTACCGCCGAGTTGCATCTGGCCAGGATGATCGACCGAGGCGAGGCCACCGAGGTCGAGCCCGGCCGATTTGTTGCCTCCTAGGGGCGATCTGGTTCAGTCGGCGCCCGTCGGGCTTGGGCCGACCGAGAAGCCGACGACGACGCCTGGTCCGGCATCGGGTGGGTCTTCGACCCACGTCGCACCGTCGTTGGCCGTTGCCACCGATTCGACGATGGCCAGGCCGAGGCCGCTGCCGTCGATCGACTGGTGGGCCGCCCCGCGATGGAAACGATCGAAGACCCGGTCCCGCTCATCGACCGGAATGCCGGGTCCGTGGTCGCGAACGGCGATCCGAGGTCCGTCCTGAGTAACGCTGATCGGCTCGCCTGACGGCGAGTACTTATGGGCGTTGACCAGCAGATTGTTCAGTGCCCGGGTCGCCTGCCGCGGCCGGGTCTCGACCATGCCCGGAGCGGTCGAGACCGTCACTGTCCGGCCGCTCGTCGCCCGGAACTGCTCCACGACGCCTTCCACCAGGTCGGCGAGGTCGACCAGACGGGCCCGCTCCGGGGTGGCCCCCTCGGCGGCCAGCTCGACCAGTTCACTGACCAGCTCGCTGAGCGACGCAAGGTCGGCCACCGCCCCGTCGAGCAGCCGTTGCCGCTCCTCGGTCCGAAGCTCGGGGCTGGATTGGATGAACTCGGTCTTAACTCGCAGGCTCGTCAGCGGGGTGCGGAGTTCATGGCTAGCGTCGGCCACGAGTCGGCGTTGACTCTCACGGCTCTCCCGTAGATCGTCGAGCAACGCATTGAAACTCCGGACCAGCTGCCCCAATTCGTCGTCGCCTTCGCCCTCCAGCCGGTCGGGTAGATCCTGATGACGGCGCAAATGGTCGGCGGCCGCGGCCACCGCGGTGACCGGGGCGATCAGACGCCCGGCCATCAACCAGGCGATTGCGGCGGCCAACAGGCCGGCCGTCAGACCGGCCAGAACCGTACCGGCCCGGGCCTGGCGTAGACCTTCGACGATGTTTGTCATGTCGATGCCGACGCGGACCGCCCCACCGCCGACATCGGAATCGGGATCGGGATCGGGATCGGGATCGGCTGGGACGGTGAGCATGCGGATGTACCGGCCGTCGACGTCCAACGTCTCAAGCACCTGGCCACCGTCGCCGGTTGCCGCCGCGACCGCCGCATCGGTCACCGGGAGCGCACCGACGACTTGGGTGCCGTCCGGGGCCAGGACCTCGATATACGGAACGGGTGGACGGTCGCCGCCGGTCGGGAGCTGATCAAACTCGCCGACCCGTTCGTTTTCACCGGCCGCGACCAGAACGTCGTCCGGTTGCCGGGCCGAGATGGTATTGGCCACGCTCCGAAGATCGTCGTCGACGGTGGCTCGCAAACTATGGGCGAACAGCAGCCACGAGGCGATGCCGAACACAAACACCACGAGGGTCGTGACCGCCCCGACGCCAACCGCCGTCCTTCGGCGAAGGTGTCGACCACCCCCGCCGAGCGGGCGGGCCAGTCGCTGCCGCGCCGTCACGTACGGTCCCCGTCGACATCGGCCACCGGCCGGGCCACGTAGCCGACGCCCCGTACGGTATGGATGACCTGCCCGGCGCCGGCCGCTTCGAGCTTCCGCCGCAGGCCCGACATCAGTACCTCCAACGTGTTGGAGGCCGTGTCCTCGTCGTACCCCCACACTCGTTCGTGAATCACGGCCCGAGGTAGAACCTGATCGAGGTGGCGAGCCAAGAGTTCGAACAGATCGTATTCGAGCTTGGTCAAGGTCACCTCGACGCCGGCCACGAGGACCCGTCGGGCCCCAGGCTCAACCGTGACCCGACCAACCGTCAAACGGTCGCTGGGACCGGCCCCGCCCGGGTTCGCCGTCGGGGTATCGGCCCGGCGAAGCATGACCCGGACCCGGGCCAGAAGCTCATCGAGCGCGAACGGTTTCGGCAGGTAGTCGTCGGCCCCGGCGTCCAGCCCGGCAACCCGATCGGCAACCTCGTGGCGGGCGGTGAGCAGCAGCACCTGCCGGTCGTCGCCATCGGCTCGGAGCCGCCGGAGCAGGTCGAGGCCGTCGGCCCCCGGCAGGTTCACATCCAGTACCACCAGGTCTACGGCGCACTCCCCCAGAAGCCTGAGGGCTTCCTCGGCGTCGTCGGCCTCGATGATCCCGAGGCCCTGATAGGCCAACACGGTGGCCAGCGACTCCCGCAGACCTCGGTCGTCCTCCACGAGAAGAACGGTCTGCGACGATGTGTTCGGGGCCGTGTCGGGCGGAAGCGTCACAACGCCAGGGTGACGCCTCCGAAGGCCGAGGGCAACCGTCCGTCGCCCAACTTCAGTAAGAACTCAGCTTCGCCCCAGGTTCGCCTCATCTTGCGCTCCTAGGGTCGTGCACCATGAGTACGGAACTTCTGCAACCAGACGGCGTCGGTAAGGGCCGGTCCGACGCTTCGAGCGACACACCGGGCGACAACGTTGCCCGGTTGGTCGGTGCGACCAAGACCTTCGGGGAAGGCGATGCGGCGGTGACCGCCCTCGACGACGTGACCATCGGGTTCCGCCGCCGTGAATTCACCGCGGTCATGGGTCCCTCCGGTTCCGGCAAGTCGACGCTGATGTACTGCCAGTCCGGACTCGACCGGCTGACGTCGGGCCACGCCTACGTCGGCGATGTGGACGTCTCCACCCTGACCGACCAGGAGCTGTCGGTGCTCCGCCGGTCGAAGCTGGGTTTCATCTTCCAGTCGTTCCACCTGGTTCCCGCCCTCAGCGCCCGGGAGAACATCACCCTCCCGGTCGACCTCGACTCCGGAGCCGACGTCGATGAGGCGTTCCTGACCGAGCTGACCGATGTGCTCGGCATCGCAAACCGGATGGAGAACCGTCCGAGCCAGCTCTCGGGCGGTCAACGCCAGCGGGTTGCGGTGGCCCGGGCCATGATCCCCCGGCCCGACGTGATCTTCGCCGACGAACCGACCGGCGCCCTCGACTCGAAGACCTCGGGGGAGTTGCTGGCCTACCTCCGCAAGGCCGTCGACGATCTCGGTCAAACCATCGTCATGGTCACCCACGACGCGGTGGCGGCCAGCCACTGCGATCGGGTCATTTACGTCCAGGACGGACGCCTCGTCGGCGAAGCACTCCACCCGACGGTCGACGACATCCTCGACAAGATCCGGGAGCTCAGCTGACATGATCCGCCGGACCTTCAAACTGGCCTGGTTCAAACGGAACCGCTACTCCCTGACCGTGATCGCTATCGGCCTGTCCGTGGCCTTCATCGTGTCGACCCTGCTCCTCACCACCTCCATCGCCGACGTAGGTGAGCCCCTCAACGAGGCCTACGACGGCGTCGATGTCGTCGTCCGAGGACCGGAGGTCGCGGCCGGTGACGGCCCGGTGGCCGGGATCACCGCACCCGTCCCGCCGACCGTGGTCGACGCTCTGACCGCCGAGGGCTACGAGGCCGTCGGTTTCACCTCCCCCTACGCCCAGGTCCTCGACCCGGCCGGAAACCCCGGCGGCCAGGATCAGACGTCGTCCAACGTGGCCGAACCGTGGCTCGGTGACTCCGCCCTCAACGGCTTCGAGATCATCAGCGGCACCGCGCCGGCCGGCCTCGGTGAGGTCGCCGTCGACGCCTCCACCGCCGACAACGCCGGTCTGGAGGTCGGCTCGACCCTGCGTTACGTCACCGACGCCGGCCTCCAGGAAGCCGAACTGGTCGGCATCGCCACCTTCGGCGGCGCCGACAACGACCCCTACACCTCGACGCTACTCATCGATGCCGGCGACCCGGTCTTCACCCCGACCCGAGGCTTCGACTACGTGCTGGTTGCCGGCGACGGAGAAGCGGTCGGCACCGAGGAGGCGGCGGCGCTCGCTCCCGGGACCGAGGTGCTCTCCGGGCCGGCCTGGGTGGCTGACCAGATCGACCTGCTCGACCAGTTCCTCGGCTTTTTCAGCACGTTCCTCACCGTCTTCGCCGTTATCGCGGTGGTGGTCGGGATGGTCATCGTGACCAACACGTTCACCGTGTCGCTCGCCCAACGAACCGAAGAGCTGGCTTTGCTACGGCTCGTCGGCACCACCCGACGGCAGCTGATGGCCCAGGTCGTGCTCGAGGCGGTGTTCCTCGGCGCGGCCGGCACCCTCATCGGCGTGTTGGTCGGCCTGGCCGGCGTCAACGGCATGGGGTGGTTCCTCGACCTTCTCGGGCTGACTATCGAACGGTCGAACGCCATCTCGTCCACCGCCATCATTATCGGCGTGATCGTCGGCATGGGGGTCACGGTGGTCGCCGCGGTCTGGCCGGCGTGGAAAGCGACCGCGGTCGCCCCCATCGAGGCCTTACGCTCGGCCGAATTGGAGCCGCCATCGGCCAGTCGCAAACGTTTGATCGCAGCAGCGATCGCTTTGGCGATCGGGGTCGGCTGCCTCGGCTACGGCATGATCCAGGGCGACATTCTCTTCACCGGCATCGGGATCGGGGGCGCCTTCCTGGCCCTCTACCTCGGCGCCGACACGCTGATCCGACTGGCCGCCGTTGCGGTGCGGCCACTGCTCGGTCGGGCCGGTCCGACCGGGATTGTGGCCAGCCGTAACCTGGAACGCAACGCCGGCCGGACCTCGGCCGCCGCCAGCGCCCTCATGATCGGCATCAGTCTGATCGCGTTCTTCACTCTGATGGCGGCCACTATCGGCCAGTTCGTTGCCGGCGATTCGGCCGACGCGCTGTCGGCCGACTACGTAGTGCAGGGCATCGGCAACCAGCCGGAACCGGCCCTCGGTGACGAGACGTTGGCCGCCCTGGCCGCGGTCGACAGAGTCACCGACGTCGTCCCGCTGTACTCGACCTCGGTCACGCCGCTCGGCGAGGCAGAGATCGAACGGGTCGGCCCGGGCGATGCGGCCCTCGGCACCGCTATCACCGACTTCGACGCCCTCACCGGCGTGTACGAATTCACGGTCAACGCCGGGTCGCTCGACGACGTGACCGGCACCGCGGTGGTGATCGATCAGGCCTTGGCCGACAGTTTCACCCTCGCCATCGGCGACCCCCTCGAGGTCAACACCCTGGCCGGCGAGGTTGAACTGGCCGTTGCCGCCATCGTCGAGACGTCGCTGCCCGGCGCCCCGCAACCGGCCGTCATCGGCGACCTGGATCTCGGCGACGCTCTGGGCTACAGCGAACCGGCGACCGCGGCCTACATCGCCGGCGACGCCGACGAGGCAGCGCTGACGGCGGCGGTCGGGCTACCGACCATCGACGTGCTCACCCTCGACGACTACGTCGACGGATTGAGCTCCAACCTCGACACCATCCTGGCCCTGGTCTACGCCCTGCTAGCGGTGGCGGTGATCATCGCCCTGGTCGGCATCGCAAACACGGTGTCGCTCGCCATCTCGGAACGGGTTGGGGAGATCGCCGCCATCCGAGCGGCCGGAGCGTCCAGTCGCCAGATCTTCTGGTCGCTGATCTCCGAGTTCGGACTGCTGGCCCTGGTCGGTGTGGTCTCCGGCTTGGTACTGGCCTGGGTTTCGGCAACCGCCTTCTTCCAGGCGCTGTCCGACGGCCAGATAACCTACCCGGAAACCGATGTGGTGACCGGCCTACTCATCGTGCTCGCCGGATTTCTCGGCGGGGCGGCCGCCAGCTGGTTTCCCGCCCTGGTCGCGGCCAAGGCCGACATTCTCGACGTGCTCCGGGCCGACTGATCAGTGCTGACTGATCAGTGCTGACTGACCACTGCTGAATCGGCTCCAGCGTGCTCGCGGGTCTACCGGGGGTGCCAACCTCGTAGATTATATTCGGTTCGAGCGTGCTTGACCAGACGACGATCCGTCACATAGGGTCGTACTAGGCGTCGCAACAGTGCGTGCGACGCCTCAGGAGGGGAGGCTGGTGAGGGAAGCCTTCCCTCCTCGGCTGTTTTGGGGAGGGGTGCTGTTCGATGAGCGCTCACACGTAGGTAGAGCCCTTGACGCCTTCTACGTCTTGGCGAATTTCGACATTCACCAACGCCGGCCGACCAGATGCGAAAGCTCGCTCAAGCGACGGCCCGATATCGTCTGGCTTTGTCACGTGCTCCCCATGACCACCGAGCGCCTCCACCACCTTGTCGTACCGCGTATAGGCCAACTCGGTCGCCACCAACCGGTCGTTTCCGTAGAGCATGGCTTGTGGTCGCATCATCTGCCCCCACGCTGCGTCGTTGCCGACGATGCCGACGATCGGTAGCCCAAATCGAACTGCGGTATCAAACTCGAAACCGTTGAGCCCGAACGACCCATCGCCGTAGACGATAAGGACCCGTCGGTCGGGATAGGTGAGTTGGGCCGCAAGCCCGAACGGCATGCCAACACCGAGGGTGCCAAGCGGACCAGGGTCCATCCAGGTGCCCTTCGGTGGCACCTGCAACACCTTCGACGCCTGGGCGACGATGTCACCTCCGTCGCCGATAACCACCATGCGATCGTCGGTGGCCACAAAATCGGCGATCTCTCGGCACAACCGCAGCGGGTCGATCGGTACCTCATCGGAGGTGAGCTGAGGGGCCAAGGCCCGCTCGGCGTCGTCTTCGAGGCTCCGCAGCTTGTGTGACCAGTCGGTGAAATCGAGCAACCCGCCGCCGGCTTTGTTGAGCGCATCTAGGTTCACGCCGACGTTCCCGACAAGACCGACGTCGCTTGGCCGGTTCTGCCCGATGAGCGTCTCGTCGAGATCGAGTTGAAGGATCTTGGCATTGTCGGGGATCGAATGGCCGAACTTCATTCGAAAATCGAGCGGTGTACCGGCGAGGACCACGACGTCGGCTTCGGCCAGCGCCGCTTTCCTCGTCCGATTGAAGAACTGCGGGTGGTTCATGGGTAACTGGCCACGACCCATCCCATTGGTGTACACCGGCATCTTGGTGGCTTCAGCGAACTGACGTAACGCCAGTGCTCCTTCCGACCACTTGAGGGCGGTACCGGCCATCAACACCGGCCGGTCGGCCCGGGACAGCGTTTGAATAGCCTTGGTCAGCATGACTGGTGGAGCGGCCGAAAGGACCCGATAGTCACGAAAGCGAGGGATTGGAATCGTCTCGGGATCTACCGGAGCATGGAGGACATCCATGGGAATCTCAAGAAAAGCGGGGCCGGGGACGCCGCTCATAGCGGAGCGGATCGCCGATTCGATGTACTCGCCGATGCGGTCGGTCTGATAACAGGCGTCGGCCCACTTGGTTATCGGTCGCATGACCGACACGTGGTCCATCTCCTGCAGGGAACCGCGGCGGAGATTGTCGAACGGACCTTGACCCCCGAGAACCAAGATCGGGGAGGTGGCCCGCCATGCATTGGCAACGCCGGTTACCCCATCGGTCACACCGGGTCCGGCGGTCAGGACGGCGACGCCGACTTTGCCCGGGTGGAGACGGGCCCATGCGTCGGCGGCGTGGACCGCGGCCTGTTCGTGTCGGACATCGACGACCTTGATGCCCTCATCGATGCAACCGTCGTAGATGCCCATGACATGACCGCCGGAGAGAGTGAATATGCACTCCACCCCGGCGGCCCGTAGAGCTCTCGCAGCAAGCGTTCCTCCGTGAAACATGGACCTATCTTGGCATAGGTGAATCGACGGCGGTCAGAGCCATCAACGACCGACTAGTTGTACATCGATTCGATTTCGTCGGCATACCGAGCGTGGATACCCCGTCGCTTCAGTTTCGAGGTCGGAGTGAGCAGGTCGGTGTCCGGCAACCACTCCTCACCGAGGACCCGGACCTTTTTGACCCGCTCGGCATTGTTGAACCCCTCCATCACCTCGACCAGAGCACCTTCGATCTCGGCGACCACGTCGGGGTGGGTGGCCAGCGCCTCAAGCGATTCGAAGTCTATTCCTTTGCCTGCAGCCCATCCGGGGGCCACATCTGGATCCAATACAACCAAGGCTGACACGAACGGTCGCTGATCACCGATAGCGATCGCTTGACCGACGAGTGGGATCATTTTGAGCGCCGCCTCCAAGTTCGACGGCGACAAGTTTTTCCCGCCCGCGGTAATAATCAGCTCCTTCTTCCTGTCAACAATCTTGAGGTAGCCGTCGTCGTCGATTTCACCGATGTCGCCCGATCGGAACCAGCCATCGCTATCGAGCACTTCCGCCGTCTTTTCTGGTTGATTGAGGTAGCCGCGAAACACGTTGCCACCTCGGCACATCACTTCACCGTCAGCGTCCAATTTCACCTCGATGCCGGGGCAGGGTTGGCCGACGGTTCCGGACTTCACCTTGTATGGCTCCCAGGTCATCGGCCCGGAGGTTTCCGATAGTCCGTAGATTTCCGAAAGTGGCACGCCGATCGTTCGGAACCACGACAACATCTCGGCCGGGATAGGCGCCGCCCCGGTCACCGCGGCGTCCAACTGGTCTAGCCCGACAAGACCCCGGATAGTGGAAAAGGCGACCGCATCGAGAAACTCGTAGGTTTCGACCTCTTCAGCCGTTGCTGTCCCCCAAGTCATCTTGTCTCGGATCGGACCGGCGGCGGCCACTCCGTCGCGCACAGCTTTTTCCTTCTCGGGGTCGGTGGCGAGGGCGGCCTGGATCCCTCCATAGATCTTCTCCCACACGCGGGGCACGCCGAACATGATGTTGGGGTGAACCTCGCCGGCGTAGGCGGCGAACTGGGTCGGGTCGGGGCAACAAGTCACCTCGTAGCCGAGAAACAACGTCTGGTAGTGGCTCATCATTCGCTCGGCGATATGGGCCATCGGCAAATAGCTGACGATTCGCTTTCCGGCGTACTGATCGAGAGCAAACGTTCGCTTGAGCGACTCGACGGTCCAACACACGTTGTAGTGATCGATCATCACCCCTTTGGACGGCCCGGTCGTTCCCGAGGTGTAGATGAGCGTTGCCAAATCTTCGGGCGACGCCTGGGTCGCAGCCTCGGCGAGATCGATCGGGTCAGAGCCCAATAACTCATCGAAAGTGAAGTCCGCTCCCCCGTTTCCATCATCGGAGGCGGCGACGACTCCGACCTTCCCCAACGCCGGAATCTCGTCACGAACCGAACTGATCGATTCAAAAAAGCCGGAATCCTCGACGATGGCCATTGTGGCCTCGGCATCGTTCGTCAGGTACTTGATCTGCTCGGGAGACGAGCTGTTGTATATCGAGACCGGCGTGGCGCCAACGAACAGGGCCGCGGTATCGAGCACATGGAATTCCGGGCGATTCCGGATCATCAGCATGAGCCGGTCGCCCTTCCCCAGCCCATGAGCGGCGAGCCCCGCCGCCGCTCGGGCTACCTGGTCGGCGAACTGAGTAAAGGTCAGCTCCTGCCAGGCATCATCGGCGGTCTTCCATCGGAGGGCAACCAGATCACCGTGGGCCTCGACGGTGTCGAGGAACCTCATTGGGATTGTCTGGCCGGCGACCATCTCGTCGATGTGTGCCTTGTCGAGGTGAGGCGTCTCGGTCATTTGTGCTCCTGGGTAGGCTGGTCTTACAGTAGCGAACACTGGCAGGTAACATCTTGCTGTGTCCGACTTCGAGCCTTCCACAGACCTCCCGGAGCGGATCGACGCCGACGACGCTCCGGTGGAATCAACCGCCAGGCTGCGCGACGAACGGGTTCAAGGTCGGCGTCGGCGGGCGCTCGGTATCGCCCTCGCCGCTCTGGCCGTGGCGTTGCTGGCGGCGGGATTCAGTCGGTGGCGGGTCGCCGTCGCCATCGCTGCGATGTACGTGCTTTTTCGGATCGGCTTCGCCGTCGTCGGCGCGTTCGCTCGACCGGTGCCCGAACCTCCGCCGGCCGGTGAGCTGCGGCGGGTCAAGTTGACCTACCGGTGCGACGGATGTGGTACGGAACTCAAGATGACTTTGGCCAATGACGAGACGCCAGATCCGCCCCGTCATTGCGCCGGCGAAATGGAGTTGACGGCTACCCAGGATGACGCCCTCTAATCAGGGGCCGACTGCGGGAAACAGATCTCCACAACCTGTGGATAAGACTGTGTCGATTGCCGTCGATGTCACCCCTCAGCCAGGTAACAACTTCACAAGGGCAGCTTGTAGGCCGGGCGTGCTTGGTGTTTCAACAAGCTGTTGATAAGTCCTGGGGGAAACCTGGGGATCGCTACCTGGAGTGGGCGCTCAGCGATACTGAGTGGCGGCTACGATGCCGACCAACACCAAGCCAAGGCCGATGAACAGGTTCCTGTTATCTCCCGCTCCAAACGTGCCCTCTGGGGCGACGTAGTTGTACAGGATTAACAACGCCCCAAGGCCGAGCGACCCAAACATGATCACCGGCACGATCGCTGGCGAACCCCCACCGACCTTTACGGGCTCGCGACTGACTTGACTCGGACCAGGCGTCGTTTCCCCAACAGGCGTTGTGCCCTTTGGGGTTGTCCGGCCACCCTTTGATTTGTCTTGACGAACCACATCGCTAGCTTAGTCGGCCCCACGATCGAAAATGACGGCGGACGTGCCACATTGTCCCTACGCTGCACCACATGAGCCAGCGCATTCTCGTCATCGACAACTACGACTCGTTCGTATACATCCTGGTCCAGTATTTGGGAGAACTGGGCGCCGAACCGGTAGTCGTTCGGAATTCGGAGATCACGATCGACGAGCTTGACGAACTCGACCCGGACGCGGTCCTCATCTCGCCAGGACCTGGTCGTCCGGACGGTGCCGGCATCTCAAACGAGGTGATCCGACACGTCGCCGGGAGCCGACCGGTGCTCGGCGTCTGCCTCGGCCATCAGTGCATCGGCGAGGTCTACGGCGCGGATGTCGTACGGGCCCCAGAATTGATGCACGGCAAAACTTCGATGATTCGACACGAGGGGGTTGGGGTATTTGCTGGCCTACCGACCCCGCTGGAAGCGACCCGCTATCACTCGCTCGTCGTCGACCCGGCCACCGTGCCCGACACGCTTGAGATCACTGCCAAAACCGACACTGGCATCATCATGGGCCTACGCCATCGGCAGTTGAACATCCAAGGGGTTCAGTTTCACCCCGAATCGGTGCTGACGGTCGGCGGCAAGCAACTCATCACCAACTGGCTGGCCTCGACGGTTTCTGCGGCGAACACCGCGCCCATCGGACAACCGGCGGTCAACCAAAACAGCTAGTTGTCGGGGGGAGGTGTGGTCGGTACAACCGTCGTCGTACCGTCACCGTCACCGTCACCGTCGCCATCGCCGGGTTTGGTCGTTGACGTCGCGTCAGTCGACTCGACACCAACGAATACTCGGATCTGCTGCCCTTGTAACACCTGGTTACCGGCGGTCGGGTTGCTGTCTATGACCAGCCCGATGTTGGGGTCGCCGGGCTGCAACGGGAACTCTTCGAACACCGGCTCTAGTTCGACGCCCTCAAGTGCGGCGATGGCGGCCTCTTGGGCCAGCCCTTGGAGTTGTGGCACCTGAACCTGGCTCGGACCGCTCGACACGAACACGGTGATGACGTTCTCGATCGATTCTTGTTGACCAGCGGCCGGTTCGGTGCGAATGACCGAGCCCTGCTGCACCTGCCCCGTCGCCTCCTCCACAAAGCTGATGTTGGAGAAACCGGCTTCGTTCAACACGGCAGTGGCCGTTGGGCGATCGCTTCCCGCCAGGTCTGGAACGCTGATCTGATCCGGACCGAGCGAAACGATCAAGACAATCTGGTCCCCTTTGTTGACCTCGGCCCCTTCGCCTGGCTCGGTGCCGATAATGACGCCCTCGGGCGTTGACTCGTTTGCCTCACGGCGGATGTCGTTGGTGAGACCGAGCTGGTCGAGCATGTCCTGCGCTACCTCAAGCGTCTGACCAGCAAGGGCGGGAACCTGTTCGGTCTCCTGGGCCCTGCTCACCTCGATCGTCACCGTCGAGCCAGGCTCAGCCTCTTGCTGGCCTTCAGGATTCTGGGACACGACGAGATTCGGAGCAACGTCGGCAACGTCGACCAGTACCCGTTCGGGCACGAAACCAGCATCGCGCAGTTTGTTCTCGGCTGAGGCCACCTCTTCGTTGACCACCGTGGGAACCAGCACCGTCTCGGTGGCCTCGACCTGATCGTCCCCTCCACCGGGCTCGATCGAGTTCGAGATGTAGATAATCAATCCGACGAGGGCGACGAGTAAGACGGCCAGCATGATGACGAACACGCCGGTCCGACTCGGGGCTTCGTAGTACTCCTCCACCGGGTCTTCTCGACGGGCAGCCGCCGAAGCCGGAACCGCCCTCGAGGTGTCGATGATGGCCCGTGACGTGCCGGTGTCCTGGGCCCGGGTCGGCATAGCGGCCATGGCCGGACCGGTGGGCATAGCCATAGTGGCGTCGGGCCCCGCCGGTTGTTCATACGCCGGGCCAGCGGCGCCATTGTTGGCAACGGTAGCAGCGGCGGCCATGGCCGTCGGATCGGCCATCGGCTGTTGCGGGCCAACACCGACGAGGGGCTGCCCTTCCCGGAAGCGGCGCAAATCCGCTCGCACTTCCTCGGCCGCCGGGTAACGCTCCGATGGCTCCTTGCGAAGCAACCGCTCGATGATGGCATCGAGCGGCGCCGGAACTGCCGGGTTTTTTGATGTCGCCCTCGGCGCAGGCGATTGCACGTGCTTGTAGGCGATCGCTACCGGTGAGTTTCCTGAGAACGGAGGCTCGCCGGCCACCATTTCGAACAACACGACGCCGAGCGAGTACAGATCGCTGCGGGGATCGACCGGCTTTCCTTGAGCTTGCTCCGGAGAGAAGTAGCTGGCCGTGCCCATAACCGAGCCGGTTTGGGTGAGCTCGTCGTCCGAGCCTCCAAAAGCCCGGGCGATGCCGAAGTCCGCTACCTTCACCTGGCCGGACTGGGTAATCATGATGTTGCCGGGCTTCACATCGCGGTGCACGGTGCCGTTTCGGTGAGCGAAGCCAAGGGCGGCCGCAACGTCGGTTGCGATCTCGGCTGCTCTCAACGGCTGAAGGTGCCCCTCGGAGGCGATCAGCTCAGCGAGGGTGCGGCCCTCGATGTACTCCATGACGATGAAGTAGGTGTCGTCATGCTCGCCCCAATCGTAGACCGACACGATGCTCGGATGATTGAGATTGGCCGCCGCCTGGGCCTCACGGCGAAAACGGGCAACAAACGTGGGTTCGGCCGCGTACTGCGGAAACAGGACCTTGACCGCCACCGGCCGGTCGAGTAGCTGATCCTTGGCCAGGAACACGTCAGCCATGCCGCCTCGCGCAATGCGTCGATGCAGCTCGTAGCGCCCGTTGAGAATGGGCCGCGCAGCCGAGGTGTTCGTCACAACCCTCTAATGCTACTTGTTGTGGTGGCCCAAGCGGCGGCGTAGGTGATTTCACCAAAATTCTTGCTGCAAGACTGAGTAAACATAGGGGCCGCTACCTTAAGTTCGCTGCGGTGAGTTTCACTTCGTTGGGATTCACTTCGTTGAGTTTCGCTTCGTCGAGTTTCGCTTCGTTGAGTTTCACTTCGTTGAGTTTCACTGGGTTGGATTCGCCTCGTTGGAATCACTGCGAGCTAAAGAACTGCTCGAACAGCGAGCGCGCAATAGGCGCCGCTACCCGCCCACCGGTTTGCTCCGACGAGCCCTCCTGGCCCTCCACCAGTACCGCAACCGCCAACTCGGCCGGCTCGCTCGCACGGCCGCCGAAGGCCACGATCCAGGCGTGTGACCGAGGCGGGTCGGTTCCAAGCTGGGCTGTGCCGGTCTTTGCCCCAACGATCAGGCCATCGATGGCCATATTCTGGGCCGTGCCTCGCTCAACTACCTGAATCATTGCGTCGGTCAGTTGAGCGGCGGTGTCGGGCGCCATCGCCCGCAACCACACGCTCGGCTGGTAGGTGCTCGTCACATCTCTGGTTTCGGAATCCTCGATCTGTTGCAACACATGCGGTGTCGGTACCTGGCCTCCGTTGGCCACCGCCGCCGCTACCAGTGCCATCTGTAGCGGCGAGGCCGACACGTCGTTCTGACCGATCGCCGTCTGGGCCAAGGCGGGCGTGTTCTCAAAAACTCCGGCCGGGAACCCATCGGGATTTTCTACCGCTGATCCAAAATCGGTGGGAAAGATACTTTCTACCGATGCCGGCAGATCGATCGGAGGTACCTGGTTGAATCCAAACCGCTCCGCTGCTTCGACGGTCGGACCGGGCCCAAGCTGCTCGGCCGCCACCTGGGCGAATGCGGTGTTGCACGATACGACGAGCAGCTCGATGAGATTTCCTCCACACGTGGCGCCACCGAAGTTGGTGATCGGCCGCTCCGTGAGCGGCGGCACGTAGCTTTCGACCGCTTCGAACTCCGGGTCGGTCGGCGACAACACATCGTTTTCCAATGCCGCGGCCGCGGTTACCAGCTTGAAGGTCGATCCGGGGAAGAAAATGTCCCGATAGGTCTTTGCCCGTAACGGGTTGCCCTCGGCGTTCACCAGGGCCGTCCACTGCTCGTTGGCAACGCTCCCATCGTTGACCGCTATCAAGTTGGGGTCGAACGAGGGGAAGCTCCACATGGCGTAGATGTCGCCGTTCACCGGGTTGAGCGCCACCACCGCGCCAGCCCGATCGCCGAGACCGTCACGGGCAAGCGTCTGCATATCGTGGCGGAGGGTCAAGCGAACGTCGCCCACCGGATTGCGACCGCTCAAGATGTCGGTCAAACCAGACAACTCCTGGCCCGCCGTCCGCCCGATCAGTGCGTCGTTGTACTCCCGCTCGACGCCTTCGGCACCAAAGGTGAACGACGTGTACCCAACGGTGTGGGCATACAGGTTGTTGTGGGGGTAGGCCCGCTGCTCCTCGAAGAACCCACCTGGAGTCGGTGTCGACTCGGCCACCACCACGTCATCGCTGGTCAGGATCCGGCCTCGGGGCCGATCGAAATCACGCTGAATGGTTCGAGAATTGGCCGGTTGGTCCTCGAGGGCTGTCGCCCCGTAGAACTGAATTCGGTTGAGTTGCACGAACAGCAGCACGAAACACCCGAGTAGAACCATCACCACCTTGCGGATCGGGCGGTTCATCGCGCCGGCCCGTCAGCAGATCCACCGGAACTTCGGGTACTGAGGTCGAGCGTTCTCATGCCGACACAGCCTTCCACTTGGCCCGAGTCTTCGAACTCACACCGACCTCGCCAGCCTCGCTGTTGATCTCCTCCAATTCCTCGGCTGCCTGATTGACAGAGTTATGCGAGATGCGGACGAGGATGGCCAAGATGATGTAGTTGGATATGAGCGACGATCCTCCGTAGGACACGAAGGGCAAGGTCACACCGGTCAACGGCAATACCCGCAGGATTCCGCCGATAATTATGAACGCTTGGAACCCGAGCAGAGACGTCAACCCAACGGCCAACAGCTGTTCGAACGGCGAACGGGCGTTGGTGGCGACCCGAAAACCGGCGCCGACAAAGAACAGGAACGTCACCAAGATGGCGGTGGCCCCCAAGAGACCCATCTCTTCGCCAAACGCGGCGAAGATCATGTCGGTCGGAGCGAACGGAATTTTCTTCGGCGTGCCCTGGCCAAGCCCGGTGCCGGTGAGACCGCCGTCGGCCAACGCGAAGCTTGCTTCGGCGATTTGGAAACCAGCCCCTTTCGGGTCGGCAAACGGATCGATCCAAATGTCTACTCGAGTCTGGACGTGAGAAAACAGACGCCACGACGTGACGGCGCCGGCCATGAACATCACCAGCCCGGTCAGCACGTAGGCCGTTTTCGACGTCGCGACGTAGAACATGACGACGAACAACGTGAACAACAACAGCGACGAGCCAAGATCCCGCTGGGCGATCATTACCATCAAGGCCATACCCCAGGCCAACAGCATCGGCCCGAAATGCCGGAGGTCCGGTAGGTGAATCGGACCAAGTCGACGATTGGTCAGCGTCAACAGTTCGCGTTTGTCGGCCAGGTAGCCGGCGAGGAACACCGCCAACACGATCTTGGCGAACTCGCCTGGCTGGATAGAAAAGGGCCCGAGGCGCAACCAAATTTGGGCACCGTTTATCCTGACCCCGATCCCGGGAACGAGCGGAAGGAGTAAGAGGCCGACGCCGATGACGGCGAACGTGTAGCGGTATGGCTGCAGCTTCTTCGGCTCGCGCAACAGCAGCAGTACCGCGCTGAACGCACCGAGCCCGATGAACGTCCAGCCGGTTTGTTTGGCGGCCAGCCCTTCATCGAGGCGGGCGATCATCACATACCCGAGCCCGTTGAGCAGTGCCGCCACTGGAAGCAATAGCCCATCGGCCAGAGGGGCGAACATCCGGACGACCACGTGAGCAGCCAGTAACAGCCCAACGACGATCCCCATGAACCCCCCGACCTCGGTCTGGAAGGTGTTTTGCACATCGCTGGCGGCGTCGGCCGATTGTTTGGCCAACAGCACCATGCCATAACCGACACAGGTGATGAGGGTGGCCAAGACCAACAACCCAAGCTCCACCGTTCGAGCTCGCATGGTCAGCCCTCAGTCGCCTCGGTGGAGCCCCTGGTACCTACGTCGTCCGCCTCTTCGTTGCTGACGATGCCATCGACCGCGCCGGTGGCGTCGGCCCCATCCGAGGTAGTTGCCGATGGGGCATCTCTGTTTACCTGCCTGCCCTCGCCACTACCGACCGAGTCGGCCTCGTTCGCTGTCTCGCCGTCGGTCGCCGATTGACGCAACGTTTCGACGAGCCCCTCGGCCTCTTGGCGTGAATCGAAGCTGGATTGCTCTATCGCTGCGACCTCGGCAGCGCTCAGTTCATCGAGCGGCACATCGAACCGACCGACATCGACCGGCTCGAACCACAGGAAGCCGCCTCGTCGACCTTGGAAGATGACGAGCTGTTCGTCTTCGTCGTCGATGAAGTACCCGGTCTGGGCGTACCACCGGGCGGCGACATACCCACCGGCCAGCAGCGCTACCGCAACCAGTCCGCCAACCAGCACCGCAGCGATCGGTCCCCGGGTGCGAACTTGGCCTGGGCTTTCGATGACCTCATGTTCGGCGGTCTCCTCCGGATAGACCGGATCGAAATCGAGGTACTCCTCCTCGTGCCGTTCATCTTCGAGAATTGACGGAACCTGATCGGGATCGAGAGCTCGCTGGTCGAGAACCAACGTGTCGGTCACCACCGGCTGCTGTTCTGGCGGGGAGACCTTCACCGCCGGCGGGGTCTCGTACACCTCGGTGGTATCGGCCGCCGCCAGAGCGGTGACCTGATGGCTGGCGACGGCACCATCGCCAACCCCAGTTGCCGGGGTGGGCACCATCGGCACTTGGGCTGTCCGGGTGCGATCGGGGTCGACCGTCTCGAGCGTGTCGACGGTGTCGACATCGGCTTCCAGCGGATCGTCGAGGTCAGCTACCAACGGGTGGTCGTTGCCGACCACATCGACGACGGTAACCGTGACATTGTCACGACAGGGGGTGTCGAGCGCGGCGTCGATCAAGGCAGCCGCGGTGACGTGGCAGCCCTCGGTGTCGACCAGGATCAGCCGGATGTCTTCTTCGGATACCTCGTTGAACAATCCGTCGCTGCAAAGCAGGAATCGGTCGCCGATCATCGGCTCTTCGACGGTGAATCTATCGACCTCGATCTCAGCCCCGATGCCGACGGCGCGGGTCAAGATATTACGCTGAGGATGAACCGCCGCCTCTTCCGATGTGAGCTTGCCCTGGCGGACCAGATCCTCAACAAAGCTGTGGTCTTGCGTGATCTGACTCATGTATTCGCCACGCAACCAATACGCTCTGCTGTCGCCGACGTTGGCGATGGTGATCGTGTCGTCTCCGTGGAGCGTGAGCGCCACCAGCGTTGTGCCCATTCCCGGCAGCCCGTTGTCGACCGCATGACCGTGGACATGGCGATTTGCATCGACCACCAACTGGACGAGGTCGTCCTCGGACAAATGCTCCTTCGAATTATCGAATTCGTCTATCGCCAGCTCGGCCGCCCGCTCGCCGCCCTGATGGCCACCCATGCCGTCGGCCAGGGCTGCGGTGCATCCACGGAAGAAGGCTCGGTCCTGGTTGGTGTCGCGGAGGTTGCCGACGTGGGATGCCGTGGCGCCGAGGAGTTTCATCGGAGCTCCATAACGATGCCGCCGAGCTGCAATCGGTCGCCGGGAGCCCCAACCACCGGGGCGGTAACCCGTTGACGATTGAGATATGTACCGTTCGTCGATCCCAGATCCTCGATTACCACGCCTTGTTCGGTTGACGAAACCCGGGCATGCAGCTGCGACATATAGGTGTCATCGAGGCTGATCTGACAACCGGCGGCGCGGCCAATCGTCAACTCTCCGTTCACTGGGAATTGTCGTCCGGCATCCGCCGGTGGCTCCAGAACGACCAGACTTAATGCCTCCGGTATGTGGCTCGTAACCTGGCGAGGCTCCGACTTGCGCCTCTGGCGGCGCGATCCGTTTACCCGCCGTACCGCCACGTTAGTCGTCGATCCGAACCACGTCGCCTGGAGCACTCGAAAGAAGAACAGGTACACCAAACCGAGAAGGCACCACTTCAAAAGGGTGAGGAGCGCGTCAGACACTGGACCGCAGACTACAGAAGGTGGGCCCACCATTGACAGGCCAACCCTTTTTCCCTTCAAGGGAAGTAGTTTCGAACCCTCGGTTAGGGTCGTCGAAAGTAGAGAGTGACAGGTCCAAGAGCAATCTCATCTCCATCCACCAATACATGCCGGTCGATTCGCTGACCGTTTACCTTGCACCCATTCGTCGACCCAAGATCGATGAGCTGATACGAATCACCGAGCGGATGAAGCTCGGCGTGCTGACGGGAAACGTTCTGGTCGTCGACGACTATGTCTGATGTCGACAGGCGACCGATGGTCATCACACTGTTCTTGAGATCGTAGCGGACACCGTTCGGACCTTCGATCCAACCGTCAGCCGACGCTTCAGGGATCCGTTCGTCGTAGGACGGGTGGAGCCGGAACAAGCCGACCCGAAGCGACGGATCAGCCTGGAACTCGATGGACACCCGGCCGAGAAAACTCAGGCTCTCCTGAGCGGCGTAACCCCGAACGGTGGCCGTAAGTTCAGCGAGCAATGACTCCTGGACTTGAGCAAACCGTTGGAAGTCCTCGACCGCCACTCGAATCACGAACCGATTCGGAGCGAGCGCACGACCTCGCACGTCGACGGTCCGACTCGCTTCCATCTCCCTGACGAGGCGACGGCCAACCTCGACCGGCTGAAGGCCGCTCTTAAACGCACGAGAGAACATGCCTTCCACAAGTCGTTCAAGGCGGTCCTCGAAGCTCTTCAGAACCATGCCTATATACGGTACTCGCCCTTGGGCCATTATGGTTCGGCACCACACAACGAGCTCGGGGGGCTGTATCATGCCGACGTCGCTCGCGCGAGTGGCGGAATTGGCAGACGCGCAGGATTCAGGTTCCTGTGTCCGAAAGGACGTGAGGGTTCAAGTCCCTCCTCGCGCACAACCCAACAGCAACCGGCCTCCGACCGGAGCTGAACGCAACTCCAGAAGAATCAGTCCGAATCTGGAGCATCAACCGACGTGAACAACAGTTCGAGGACCGCCCGGGAACCCACTGCCTGCACGTTCCAATCCTCTTGCAAACCCGAGCCGTCAACCCTCGGTAGAGAGATTTCGCGGGGTTCCATCTGCGTTCCTGCCGAAATGTTGAACTCCACACCGGTTGCCTGAGCGGCGCAGAGCACGGACAGCACCCGATAGGCATGATCTTCGGTCATCGCCAGGTCGGGGTTGACGGTCAGGCCGACCAACGGCAAGACCGAGCGGTACAACTCTCCGAGCCTCTCAAGCAGGCCTTCGTAGTGTTGGCGGACGGCATGGCGAACGGCTTCGGTGGCATCGTCGCTCGAACCGGGAAGCAACGCGCCTTTGATCGACTGCCAACGGTTGAAGGCCGGCGATACCAACGCGTTGCTGAGTTGCGCCGCGTTCATGGCCCGCAAGTTGTCGTTCACGAGCTGACGGACATTGACCGAGCCGTCTGAATTGCGGGTGACTTTCTGGGCTGCCATGGCCTGCTTCATCGACAGCAGCCACTCGCCATCGTCGTGGCGGGCCGACTCGGCGAGAATGTCGGAGCGAAACTCATCCTGCGAGGCCCAAATGGCTGGATGTACCGTGCTGCGGTGCAGGGAGATGCCGCGAGTCTTCTTAATGTGGGCGAACACCGTCGAATAGCTCAGCGATTCGGCCTCAAGCCCAAGGCCATCGCGAATGAGCAGCTCGACCCCGGCGGCAACCACCATCCGCCGGAGCTCTTCTCTGCTTCGCCTCGGACGAGGATTCACCAGGTCGGCGAGGTCATCCAATGGATCCGACTTTGGCAGCCGGGGTGCCTTTTCGGGAATGGGATACGCATAGGTCGCAGGGTCAAAGCTTGGGTCGAGTTCATAAAGAAACTCGACGTAGGCAAGCATTCCGAGACCAAAGTAGGTCCATGGAGCACCCTCGCCCATGTAGGGGAGATCGGTCTCGACCTTCGACGATGCCGTGCGGAACCCGGCGTGGTGGTCGAGGTGCACGCCTGAAACCAGTGCTTGGACGAGCACGATAAACACGTCGATGCTCCGCTCACCGAACTCGGGCCTCGGCCGGAGTCCCAGGGCTTCGAACAAAAACGTGAGGCGGCGCAGGCCGTCGTCGGTGTTCACCTGGGAGTTCTTCTGGAGCCGTTCCTTGAGCGCAGCAGTGGACTCGTCGTCGCTTCTCGCCGCGGCCTTCAGCATCTGGAACTGTCGAAACCACTCGACCTCCAGATAGACCGAGAGCAATGTGACGCCGGTCATTCTGCAAAACGCCTGGACACGATCACGGCCGACCAGCCCATGGCGGTCTATCGATTGAAGAACCGAGACGATGGCCAGCTGAATGCTCTCACCGTCTCGATAGGGCGACATCTGCTCGGCCGCCGTCAGAAGAACTTCTTTGCGGAAGTCGTCCTGGCTTCGCCAGATCCGATCGTGGACCGACCCCCGGGTGACACGAACGCCGTGTTCCTCCTCCAAGTACGAAAACACCTTGGCGTAGGTAATCGAATCGGCCTGGAGGCCCAACCCGTGCTGATCGAGCACTTCGAGCCCCGCCTGAATCACCAGGTCTCGGAGGACGGTCAACCGGTCACTACCAGACGGTTTGCCTGGGTTGCCGCCCTGGCGTGGCGATGGAGTGGTTCGGGAAGTGCTAATTGAACGAGAACCCTTGTGGCGGTCGGACACTCTGATCGTGGAGCGATACCCAAAGGTGTGGCTGCCACCGTTCCGAAGGACCACAATTCTATCACAGCAGCATTTCTAACGCTCTTGGCCGCTGACCCAAGGCACATAACGCTCCAAGACGCACACCGGCGCGATACCACGTCCAATGATCGACCCGCACGGGGATCCCGGTCAGCAGGTTCCGCCGCGAACCTGCTGACCGGGAGATCTTGAGAAAGCCTTATACCAACGGGAAACGGCTGGCGAACTGCCCAAGCTGTCGGTCGGCTTCGATGATCATGCGATGCACGTCGTCTCGTGTTCCGACAAACGTGACGCCCTCGTTGTCATCTCCCAGGCGAACGCTGATGGTTTCTGCCTCGCCCACAGCACCACTCGCTGCCGGCGATGGGGTGACCACCACGCACGGTTCCGCCGATGGCTTGCGTCCGTCCCATCTCTTCGTTTGATTCGACCCAACAACCGCCATATGGCCAGTCTGCTACCTAATTACTAGACCCACAAGATACGGAGGGATGCATTTCCTAGGCATTTACTAGGCAGTCACAAACCCTTCTGTTCTAAGCCTTACTACGTATAGTTGCATTTCGTAGGCACAACGAAAGGGATCCGGGCTACCATGAGTGGCATGCCGGCACGGATCCAGCTCGCGGCACGTCGAAAGGCGCTCGGGTACAGCCAAGAGTCGTTAGCTCAAGCCATTCAGGTCACGACATCTGCCGTTGCCAGATGGGAGCAGGGCACCAGCACGCCCAAGGCCATCTACCGCCAGCCGCTGGCCAAAATTCTTGAGATCACCCCCGTCGACCTCGAAGGGCTCCTCGATGTAGAAGGCCGCCAGATCACCGGCGTCAACGGGCATCACGTGCCGAGCTGGCTTGGCCATTATGCATCCCTCGAACAAAGCGCGTCCCGAGTCCGAACGTTCGAGCCGCTCGTCGTGCCGGCACTACTCCAGACCACGGCGTATGCCCATGAGATTGAAAGTGCGTACCACCTTCCGGTAACCGATGAAGAAATCGCCCGACGGGCCGAGGTCCGTCTTGCTCGCCAAGGCGTCCTCGAACGCATGCCGGACCCCCTTCAGTTGTCGTGCATCATCGACGAGGCGGTACTGCATCGCGCCCCGGGGAACCCATCAACGATGATTGGGCAACTCGAACACCTCGTTGCGATGGGCCAACAAGAAAACATCGATATCAGAGTTATCACCTTCGAGGACGGTGTACCCGGTGTGGCGTTCGGTGCATTTCAGCTGTTGACCTCGCCAGGCTCGACCGAGCCGTACATCGCCTGTTCTGAGGATCTTATCGGTAAGCGGTACCACGACTCAGCCGGTGCCGTAACGGCATACCAACAGCTATTCGATCACCTAGGTGCCGCCGCACTCGATCCCGTCGCATCCATTGATCTGATGAAAACCATGCAAAGGAAGCGAGCTACCGATGACTACGTACCGTGACAACCTCTCCTGGCGAAAGTCAACGTTCAGCGGCCCGAACGCCGACTGTGTCGAGCTGGCCGATGGCGGCCCAGAGATCGTGTTTCGCCACAGCAAAGAGCCAGAGCAAGGCGTGCTCTGTTACACGAGGTCGGAGATCCGGGCCTTCATTCAAGGATGCAAAGCCGGTGAGTTCGACGACCTAATGTGATATCGCCAACGCCCGCACCAGTCCCGGGGTTTCGCTAGCACCCTTCGCCAGCTTCCCCGGGAGTTCGTGGCGTTACCAAAGACGGACACCTCGGGACCGGACCATACCAACGAGCCCCATCTTCGAGGGGTAACCCAGCAGATCCGCGCCATCGACCCTTCCCGACAAAAGGGTGTCAAAGGTCACGCGAGAATTGGCGAACCGTTCCTAGCGGACGCCTCGTACGCCCCGTAACAACCACACGATCCGATCGCAGCGGCGACTCGGATCCAGAGCGGGAGTCCGAGGGGGCATGACATGAACGGGCAGATTTTGCGCGCCGAAAAGCCGAACGATGGCCGGAGCGAAGCATCGATCGGCAAACCGGATCCGTCGGCCGTCACCGGAGTCGGTGCGCTGATCGGGGCGGCGACGGTAGGGGCCGCCATCGCAGTGTCCCTCGGCGTCTATGGCCGCATCCATACACCGACCGGGAGCAGTATCGAGCCCATCCCGGCCACTCAACTGTTGTTGGTCAAGTCGTCCCTCACCTCGGTCGGTGCGGCGCTCGCCCTGATTCAGCTGGGATCCGCCCTCTGGATGTATGGCCGCCTGCCGGTAGCACCTACCGCCCCACGCTGGCTTGGACCGGCCCACAGGTGGAGCGGCGTGGCAGCCTTCCTGGTCACGCTCCCCGTGGCATACCACTGCCTTTGGGCCCTTGGATTCCAAGCGACAACGACCCGGGTCGTCATCCATTCGATTCTCGGCTGCGCCTTCTACGGAGCCTTCGCCACCAAGCTACTCGTGCTCCAGACCGAACGAATGCCGAGATGGGCCCTGCCAGTTCTTGGGGCCAGCGTCGTTGTCCTCCTGACCGCGCTGTGGTTCAGCTCCGCCCTGTGGTTCTTCACCGGATCGCTCTGAACCGCCAGCGAACAAGAAACCAATCGGGAACGAAAGCAGGCATCACGCGATGAAACGACCAACGATTACCTTCAGCCTTTGTGTAGCAGCGGGCGTGGCGGCCGGAATCGGCCTGGCTCGACCAAACCCAACGGCATCGGCGCCGGCCACCGCTCCGGCGATCGAACAGACACCAACCGAGTCCAACCCATCGACCGGGTATGCGGAGGGCGGATCCGACGGGTCACCAGCTCCAACAACACCGACCGCCGCTATCGCAATCAGCGGGTTTGATTTCGGAGCACCGATCACCGCTCAGGCAAATCAAACGATCCAGGTCTCCAACAACGACGGGGTCGCGCACACCCTGACCGCCGACGACGGCAGTTTCGATACCGGCACCATCGGCGGCGGAGCGATCGGAACCGCCGATGGCCCAGCGACACCGGGCACCTACCAATACTTCTGTGCGATCCACCCATCAATGCGGGGATCGCTAACGGTCACGGGCTGATCCGCTCAGTCCACACAAACAAACCACAGGAAGGAAAACAATGATCGATACGCGACTCATGGGCGGGTTTCTCGCCTTCACCTTGGCCCTGGGGGCCTGCAGCACCAGCAGCGACGAGCCACTGGCTACCGCTGGAGATCAGCAACAAACAGCGGTGACCGAGGCGACCCCACCGGCAACCGAAGCCTCGGCCCCGGAAACGGCCGGGACCGCATCGGCTCTGCTCGGCACAAACGACACGGCCGGCGATCTTCTCGTCGGACCGGATGGGCGTTCGCTCTATGGCTTCACAAACGACTCAGCAGCGGCGAGTACTTGCTACGGCGGTTGCGCCGAGGCCTGGCCGCCGGTCATCGTCGATGAGGACTGGACCATCGGTCCTGGCCTCGATCTCGGCATCTTTGCCACCACAACCCGCGACGACGGCCAGCTTCAGCTGGTCGCCGGTAAGTGGCCGCTCTACTACTACGCCGGCGACGCTGTTCCCGGCGACATCAACGGCCAGGGTTCTGGAGATGTATGGTTTCTGGTGGAGCCGGCCGGGAGCTTGATCACCGAGCCAGCGCCAGACGGTGGCGGAGGGGCCGAAGAAGCCGACGCTCGGTCCGATGATCCGGTGGTCACAAGCACCGAGACCGGTCTCGGTGCCGCACTGGTCGACTCGGCAGGGATGACACTGTACGGATTTACCGAAGATGTCGACGGGGTCCCGTCCTGCTATGAGGCATGCGCAGAAGCGTGGCCCCCCGTCATCGTCGACGAGCTGCCGGCCGATCTCGACCCCGCGGTCTTCTCCGTTGCGGAGCGCGACGACGGCACCTCGCAGCTGGTAGCCGGCAAGTGGCCGCTCTACCGTTTCGCTGGAGACGCGGCGGCAGGTGATATCAATGGCCAGGGTTCTGGCGGCGTATGGTTCGTCGCAACCCCAGATGGTTCGCTCATCACCGATGACAACGGCAGCGATGAGACCGAGGACGAAACGGAAGACGAGGCCGGCACCGACGGGTACTAGATCTCCCGGCCGTTCTCAGTTGCGGAGGTTACCGGATCGATCCGGTAACCTCCGTCGGCGCGATGCGGCCGCCCGGCACGCCTAGAAACCTGCGGGCTGTAGCCGTAGCTGGTTACCCGGGCGGCAACCGCGAATCCGTACGCCATAGGTCTCGTTGTCGATGATGAGAACCCCCGGGCCTCGGCCGGAGTCCACGATGTCGGCCAGTTCGGCTCCACGAAAACCGACGACCTTCTCCCAGTAGCAATCGGAGGGAACTTCCCATTCACCCGTGGCCAAATCGCCGATCCAGTAGTCGCCGTTTCCGGCGCTGCGCATCGGGGCCACCAGCGGCGACCAGGGGACCCATTCGCCGCAAGATGGGTTGGCCACGAAGCTGTCAGGCTCGATCTCATTGATCCAGACCAACATCCGGCCGGTGGCCAAACTATCGGTACCTATGGCTCGCTCGATTCCGCTAGACATCACCCGGCGAAGCTCATAGGAGCAGCCGACGGTATCGAACGTTGTGGCGTAGAGACCGGGCTCGACCTCGCCGCGCGCCGCAAGGGTGACGCCGGGGATCAAATCGGTCTCTACCGGATAGTCACGGGGCTCGACCCGCCTACGCCGGCTGGATCGACTGGATCGCTCCGACGAATCCGACCGGTCGGACTCTGTCGTTCGCTGAGATCGGCTCGACCTCGACGAGGACCGATCATCGTCATCATCGGAGTCGGAGTCGGAGTCGGAGTCGTCGTCGTCGTCGTCGGTCACCCGGTACCGGCCAGATTCAAAGCCGTCGGTGTAGGTGAGGTACTCGGGCTGCGCCACCTCTTCGTCGGCGACAGCCGGTTCGATCGAGCCATCGGCGGCCAGATCGACTTCGGCGATCGCCGGCGAGGGCGGACGATCGTCCAGTTCGTTTGCCAGGCTGACGGTAACCCCAACCGACCACGCGAAGAGGCAGACAATGAATCCGATGCCAAGTAGACGAACTAACCATTCCATGGCTAGTCCATCGGCCCCAGGCCAAAATCATCAAGGTCGATAGCATCGCTTTCACCGAAACATCCGTCCCACCCGAGGTGCAACGATGTCAACTCACCCCAGCGCCGAGCGCGTTAGCTCATTCGCACGATCCCACGGACTGGAGTTGATGGTTCGGGAGTACCCAGAAGAGGGAGCCAGAACCGCCGCCGATGCGGCGGCCGCAGTCGGCTGCTCGATCGATCAGATCGTGAAATCGATGATCTTCACTGCCGCCGGGCGACCCGAAGACATTGCCGAAAACACTGCCGAAAACACTGCCGAAGACATTGCCGACGGTGAGCCCGAGCTGGTGCTGGCGCTGACGGCGGGTTCGAACACGGTCGATGGCGACGCCCTGGCCAACGTCGCCGGTGCGTCGGCTTGCAGACGCGCCACACCAGAGGCCGTCCGGGCGTCGACCGGCTACGCCATCGGGGGTGTCCCTCCGTTCGGCCATGCCGAACAGCTACGGACCTGGATCGATCCCCACCTCTTGACCTTCGATGAGGTGTGGGCCGCGGCCGGTACGCCCCGCCACGTCTTCCCCATCGAGCCCCAGCGGCTGTTGCAGCTGACCGCAGCGGTCATCGCCGATTTCACCCGATGACGACCGACCGTGAGCCGAACCGAACGCCCGGACCAATCGACCCACCGGTCGGGGTTGGGCCATTCCCTGAACCGTGGCCCGACGATGCCCGATTCGATCGAACATTGCTGGCCGACGGGGACCGACGCAACGTCATCGACCGTTACCGGTACTGGTCGGTGGAGGCGATCGTCGCCGATTTGGACCTTCGCCGGCACCGGTTTCACGTGGCCATCGAGAACTGGAAACACGACCTCAACATCGGGACCGTGATTCGGACCGCCAACGCCTTCCTAGCCGCCGAGGTCCATATCATCGGTCGCCGCAAGTGGAATCGCCGAGGAGCGATGGTGACCGACCGCTACCAGCACCTCCGCCATCACCCTACGCCTGCCGATCTCGTCGCCTGGGCCGAGGAACACGAGCTCCCACTCATCGGCATCGACAATCTGCCAGGCTCGATTCCGCTCGACTCAGCGCCACTACCAGAGAGCTGCGTGTTGGTGTTCGGGCAAGAAGGTCCCGGCCTGTCCGATCGAATCAGACCGTTCCTTGACCAATGCCGATCGATTCCCCAGTTCGGCTCGACCCGGTCCATCAACGCCGGGGTTGCTGCCGGTATCGCCATGCACTCCTGGATTCGCATCCACGGCCCTGGAGCCTCCTCAGACCCGTTGGCCTAAACCCTCCGGTCACTTCGTTTTCGGCCGTCACCGACCGCACAACTACCGCGAATCTGAACACGGCGTATCTATTTACGCGTATCCATACACGTGTATCTATACACGGCGTATCTATACACACGCGCTTCTATACACCGACGACAGATAGGTACGACATGTATCTCTACGACGGTGTGCGCCTTCGGCTTTGTCTTGACGGTTTGACTATTTGAGCATACGCTCAAGTTTGAGCAAACGATCAAACTAGCTCGGTCAGGCATGGGTCGATGGGCTGAGCGTGTAAGGAGCAGGCGGTATGGGACCATCAGAGCAACCGGACGAATGGGCACCGGCAAACCAACCGCCACCATTCACGCCAGCGCCCCAGCCGGTGCCGTGGGAACAGAATCCCCTCCCGTCGAGCGCACCAGCTCCAGCAGATGATGGGCCGCCGACTCGCCCAAGCGGACCCAATCGGTCACAGTGGATCGTGGCCGGCGTCCTCGCTGTTGCGGTCGTCGGCAGTATGGGCGGATGGGCGCTAAGCGAGACGGGGCTCAGCCAATCCGGTGCCTACTTCATCGGAGTTCCTGGCCTGATGGCCATCCTGATCGCTTTGGTCCCCGGCCGCACCCCAACCGATGGGAGATCATCCGGATTCGCTACCTGGCGAGCGACGACCGTCGCCATTTTGGGAAGCGCCATCTTGCTACGCGAAGGATTTGTCTGCGTACTTCTGGCCCTTCCCCTCATCCTTCCGATCATCGGTCTTATCATCTGGGCCACGAAGAAGAGCCGTGACGAAGGCCGACCGGTCTACGCCTTCGGCGCCGTGTTGTTCTTATTGCTGGGATCGGCCGAAGGGGCTGCATTCGAAGTGCAACCGGCCGAAGTTGGGCAAGAAACCCGGTCGGTGGCCGCAACCACCGAGCAGGTGGAGGCCGCACTGACCGGCACGGAACTACCCACCATCGAGCCCCTCCTGCTCCGCCTGCCCTTCCCAAAGCCGCAGTCGATGACCGGCGGCGGAATCGACATCGGCGATCGTCGAACCGTGCATTTCACCGATGGCGAGATCGTGCTCGAAGTGTCGGAACGGACCGATCGCCATGTGAGGTGGGACGTCGTTGAACACACGACACCGATGGCCCGCTGGATGGAGCTACACCACGCCACCGTGGCGTGGACCCCGACCGACCACGGGGTGAGGCTCGACGTTCGCGTCGGGTATGAACGCTCACTTTCACCCGGGTTCTACTTCGGGCCGCTGCAAGGCTGGGGGGTCGACGAGCTGAGCCACGTCCTCGCCGACATGGTCGAAACGAATCTGTGCACCACCGAGATGTGCGAGGTCGGTGGGTGATCGTTCAGACCACCGACCTCTTCGGGCCCACCATGGCCGAGATCGAACCAGCTGGTCTGGTCGTGACGGTCGTTCCTCTGGTCGTGGCTTGGCTGGTGTGGATCTGGCGCCTCCCGGATCGGACCGAACAAGGCGCGGTGGCTCTGGCCACACTTTGGAACACCGTATGGCTCATCGTGGTGAACGTGGCCGCAGTCGAAGTCGGCTGGTGGCGATTCGCTGACGTTCCGCCCCGGGTCGGGCCACTACCGCTCGGGTTGATGCTGGGCTGGATACTGCTCTGGGGCGTGGTCGGCCCGCTGCTCAGGACCTCGCCGGCCGCCACCGTCGCCGGCTTCGGAGTGATCGACCTATTGGCCATGCCACGTCTTGAAGGGATCGTCGAGCTTGGTCCTCGATGGCTGCTCGGTGAGGCGTTGTTATTGGGATTCGTGGCATTGCCCGGCCTGCTCCTCGCCCGATGGACCGCCGATCGAACCAATTTGGCCTGGCGGGCCCGACTTCAGTTCCTTCTATTCTCGGTTCTACTGGCATGGCTGATCCCGTGGATTTCAGCCGCCGCCGTCGGCGCCACCCTGCGCCCCGCCGTGCCGGTTTGGGGGTTTGGTGTGGTGGCGGTCATCATTGGGCTCTGCGTCATCCCCGGCCTGATCAGCGTCCACGAGTTTTTCCTCGCCGGGGGTACACCGTGGCCGTTCGATCCACCGCCAAACCTTGTCCGCAGCGGTCCGTCGATCTACATGCGGAGCCCGATGCAGACCTCAGCGATCTCCGTGCTGGCCGTTGGCGCAGCCGTCTACCAACTTCCCACTCTCCTGTTGGCAGCGGCGATGGGGCTGGCGTACTCCTGGCTCTTCTGCCGGCTAGAACACGACGAACTCGGCCGACGGTTTGGGTCGGCTTGGCCCCACTACGCATCGACTCGTCGACGCTGGCTCCCCCACGGCCGGCCGTCCGAGTCAGGTTCGTCGGCGGTGTTGTGGGTACGGCGTTCCTGCCAGAGCTGCTGGCCGGTTGCTCGATTCTTTCTGGCTCGACGTTCGACCAACCTTTCCGTCAGGCCGGCCGAAGACCACCCGGACCACGCCACCGACCCGCTGACCCGAGTTCGCTACGAGCGGGAGGACGGCGTTCAATTCGCCGGCGTGCCCGCGGTCGGAGCGGGCCTTGAGCACCTACACCTCGGGTGGGCGCTTCTGGGCTGGACGCTCCGAATGCCCGTGGTGTGGCGATGGTGGCAGTTGGTGGCCGACGCTGCCGGTTTCGGTCCGATGCAGACCGAGACCGGCAGCCAGCCCGTTGCTACAACCCCGGTCAGCCGCTAACTATCCGATACTCGATACGGCGGTTCGTCTGCTGAGCCGCCAGGTCGGACACGTCTGGATCGACCTTGAGCCGGCTCTCGCCGAAGCCAACCGCGGTCATCTCGTTGGTTACCCCACGAGTGACGAGAGCGTCGAGCACAGCTTGGGCCCTCGCCGTGCTTAGCGTGTCATTTCCCTCGCTTGGCCCGATCGAATCGGTATGGCCACCGATCTCGACGACGACGTCGGGGCTTGCGATCAATGCATCGGCAGCCTCATCGAGGATCGCTTCGGACTCCGGTTGAACGATGGCGCTTCCGGACGCGAACTCGATCGGCGCTAAGGAGTTCAACGTGGACTCCAGATCCCCGGACTCCTCAAGTTGAATGGTTCGCTCGACCACCTCGGTGCCGGCAACACCATCGAAGGCACCGAGCACTTGGTCGTACAGCACCTCGTCGGTCATGGCGCCATCGATGCGAATTCCGGCCGGCACGGTCGCCGCCTCATCGACGGTGAGCTGGTTGTCGATCTGATCGACAGAGTAGACCTCGCTCGCCTTGTCGACCAGCGCTTGCGCTGTCGCCTCATCAGCGACGACGCCGCTCAATACCACGCTGACCTGGGATGCGGTCACGGTGACATCAGACTGGCCGGACTCTGGGACCTCTGCCGGTTCGGCCACGGTGAGCTGATCGACGACCGATGTAACACCGGGCTGCACCGAAACGAACTGGATGATGGCTGACCCGATAGTCTCGTCCGCCACCACACCGGTGACCGTCACCGTGCCACCGTCGGCCTCCAGACTCAGCTCCTCGGCGGCACCGGGGGGAAGACCGGCGGCGATGGCCTGCGTCAGTTGCTCGATGTCGGGTGCTGCCGCCGTTTCATCGGATTCCGCCGCACCACCATCGACCTCGTCTCCCGGCTGGTCTTCAACTCCGGCGGGGTCGGCGACCTCATCATCCACATCGGTATCGTCTACGTCGGCCGCGACCTGCGCCGAGGCCCCGGACGAAGCATCGAGAGATGCGTCCTGATTGGCGATCGACGGCCACACGATGGCGATGGCGATCACGGCCACGCCAAGTGCGATGGCCAGCAGCGCTGGAAGCTCGTCAGCGGTCTCGTCGGCTAAGGCCACGCTCCTCGATTTTGGCACCTTAGCGGCGCCCCGGTCCTCGCTATCGTCGGTGGTCGTGTCAGCCATGGCCAGCAGTCTGCCAGCGATTCGACCGATTTCATCGAGCCTTTTTTAGCTCGTTTCCGCCGGCGCTCGCTTCCGCTTGATCTTCTGTTCAACGGCGACGACGCCGCCAACGATCAGCAAAAAGACGAGAAGCGCGGCGATGATCCGTCCAACGATTGGAGCCCGTTCTGTGCCACCGTCAGAGTTCAGCTCGGCGGCAAATGCCTCGACAGCCTGAGCCGGTTCGGAGACGTCCCTGGCCCGGGCGGTGGCGCGGGCTCGGGCCGCGGACAAATCATCGATGGCGAACGTCTCCAATCGACCGTCGGGTGGGAACACCAACGCTGCGTCGACCTCCATCGCCTCCTGAACACGGCGAGCGAAGGCCGAAGCGGTTGGCTGCGGATCGGCGGGGACGACGGCCACCAGTTCGAGTCCAGCCGATCGGGCGTCCTCGACAGCTCGAATGAGCGCGTCCTCGTCGACGTCGTTTCCGCGACCGACACCGATGAACACTCCATCGTCGGCAGCAACCTCGGCAACCTCATCGGGTGACTCCGCCGACGCTGCCGGCGAGCCAGTGCCGATAACGATGGCCAAAGATACCGACAGCACTACTAGACGGAAGATCGAGCGTCGGATCATTGGATCCCAGTCTCGCACGCCCAACGGACAACGGGGCGCGCTCGACGAAGAACCATGAAGACAGTGTCGACCATCATGATCGTCAGCCATCACGATCGTTAGCCATGACAAGCCCACGAGGCGTTGGAAGCATCGCTGATCGGCCTAGTCGAGCAAGAACCCACGGATCCGTGCGAGGTCGGGATCGGGCGCGGCGAAGAACTCGTCAAACGCAGCGCCGACGGCGTCGTCATCCTCAAAGACGTACTTCGTAGCCGACACGTCACGCTCCGACGATGCCCCGAGCGCTGCGTCGGCGGCCACCCGAGCCATCGCCGCAGCAGCTTCCAACCGGCATTGGAGTTCGTGACACTCGGACCGTTCAGCGGTGAGTTCTACCCTCAGTTGCGCGACCTCTGCTTCCAGTCGCCGATTGTCGTCGACGGTGAGATCGATGTTCTTAGACCTGGTGTGCACCTGCATGATGGGCCTTTCGGCCTGGGTCGCTCGAACTTAAGCATCCGGCGTTGGAAGTCAGAACTCCTCGCCACCGCCAACCAAACTGGCCACCAAGACCCAATACAACGCGACCCAATACAACGCGTCGACCGCTAGCGGCAGCGGACGAACGGCTGCTAGCGTCCACATCGGGTGTGGTGACCTCGTTTTCCGGTGTCTGACCTGAGATCAGGTATCGGTCTGAGCGGTTTGGTGACGGCTAGAGAGTGCGGGAGAGTTGATGACACGCGCCAGATGGACGGACGTTTTTGTCCGGTCTGGGAGCAAACGCGTTCAATACCGCGCCGACAGTCGCCGAGAATCTACCGACTCCTCGTCACACGTTCGATTCTGATCCAGTGACAGGAGTAACTTCACAAGGAGCGCGGAGTACAAATGAGCAACACCCCACCAGGAGCCGGCCAGCCTCCATTTCAACCAGGTGCACCGACACCACCGAACCCCCAATTCCCGTCGTACCCCGGTGGGCCGAATCCGATCCAACCTGGCGGCCCCATCCCTCCGGCGGGGACGGTTCCGCCACACTTCCTCAATCAAGGAACACCAGGCGGACCTGGACCCGGGGGACCAGCCCCCAGCGTGACCCCAGTGAACGCACCGGGCGGGAAGAACCGAGGACTGGTTGTCGCGGTCCTCATCGTCGGTGCGGTCCTCGGGTTGGCATTGATCGGCTGGTTTGCCACCCGAGGCACCACCAGTTTTGAATCGGTCCAGGTCGGCCAGTGTTTCGCGAGCTTCGAACAATTCAGCGGCGGCAACGCCCCCGACCGACTCGACACCGTCGACTGCGCCGAACCCCATGCCGTCGAGTCCTATTTCGTCTCCGAATACGAAAGCCAGGAGGACTTGGTCGCTACGGCGGAGGCGATCGATGGCGTGTATTCCGGCGATGCGGAGAACACCATCTGCGAACAGGAGTTCAACCGGTTCGCGGGGTTGGAGTACGCCGAATCGCTGCTCGGCCTTTGGGCCGGCACGAGCGAACAGCTCAGTGGCGACGTCCGACTAACTTGTTACATCGGCCACTACGACGAGACGACGCTGGTGACCGGCACGCTTGAGGATGCGGGATTCTAACCAGGGTCACGTTCTCACCGAACAGATCGTCGGTCGATCAGCGACCAAACATCATCAGCCACTGATCGACCGACGACGGCCGATACACCGCGTTGGAGGTTCTCGTCTCTCCCATCGAACGGAACGCATCAGACGAGTACAGATGTCCGGGGTACAAAATGGCGTCGTCTGAGACCTTGGCCAACCGGTCGGTTAGCGAGTAGTACAACTGCTCGGCGTCGCCCCCGGGGAGATCTGTTCGACCACAACCGTCGAGGAATAGCGTGTCTCCGGAGACAAGGCGTCCCTCGACGAGAAAACACTGACTTCCAGGCGTGTGTCCTGGCGTGTGGATCAGCTCAATATCGACCTCACCGACGGTCACGACGTCGCCAGAGCCGTGGGTAACCAACTGATCGACACCGAGGCCCGTCGTCTTGGTCACAAACTCGGCCTCTGGAGCCTGAATGTGGATCGGCACGTCGGATTGTTCTAGCAGATCGGCGATCCCACCGATCTGGTACCCCATCATGTCGCCGCCGATGTGGTCGGCGTGGTAGTGGGTGGCGAGCACCCCGGCCAGGGTCATTCCGTCAGCATCCAGCACCTCGATGAGGCTGCCGACATCGTATGCAGGATCGACGATGACCGCCTCACCGGTGGTCCGGTCGCCGATGGCGTACGCGAAGTTGACCATCTGCTCGGCGATCGGGTTGCCGGTGGCAAAATCTCGGCCGCTCAGCAACTGGCGAAAATAGAGACGATCTTCCATAAAGAAACCCTAGTTCCATCTGGCCGCCACGCCCCCGTTCCATGTTCTCGTATGCTCCATGGTGTGGAATCCTCGCCCCCGGAGCCAACCATCAGCATTGCGTATCTCGGTCCGGCCGGTACTTTTACCGAGCAAGCACTCCTCGGCCAGCCCGACCTTGCCGCCTCCAACCTGGTACCGCTCCCACGGTTTGTCGACGTACTCGATGCGGTGTCAGCCGGCGAGGTAGACGTCGGGTTTGTGGCGATAGAGAACGCCATAGAGGGCACGGTCAACGTAACTCTCGATGCCCTGGCGTTCGACCACGAGCTACTGATTCAACGTGAAGTCGTTCTCGACATTCAGTTAGACCTGATGGCGGCCGCCGGCTCGACGATCGGTGATATCAAGTCCGTGTACTCCCATCCGGTGGCCATGGCCCAATGTCGGAAGTATCTCGATAAAGAACTTCCCAACGCTGAAATCAAGTCGGCAAATTCGAACTCCGAGGCCGCCGTCACCGTGGCCCAACAACCCGGTGCGGCGGCAATCGGTCCGGCCCGAGCGGCCACCCTTCACGGGTTGGACCTGCTCGACCGCGACGTAGCCGACCACCCGGGAAACCAGACCCGGTTTGTGCTGGTAGCTCCGGCCGGCGTGCCGAAACCGAGTGGCAACGATAAGTCGACCGTCGTGCTCACCCAGCGGGAGGACAAGCCCGGCTCACTCGTCACCATTCTTGAGGAATTTGCCGCCAGGAGTATCAACCTGTCCCACCTGGCGTCACGACCGGTCAAGACCGGGCTGGGAAGTTATTGCTTCATCATCGATCTCGACGGCCACATCGGTGATGAACTCATCGCCGACTGCCTCCGCACCATCCGGGCCAAGCATGCCGACGTGAAGTTTCTCGGCAGCTACCCGGCGGCCGGTCTTGGATCATCGCAGACTCGCCATGAGGCGACCACCGCCTGGTCCGAGGCCAACGCCTGGATGACCGCACTCCGCGCCCAGATGGAAGGGTAGCCACCAGGTCGCCGACCCTGGAGCAACTCCGCATCGGCTACTACCATGCACCTATGTCGGAGAGCGTCTACAACGTCGTCGAACTCATCGGAACGAGCGCCGAGTCGTGGGAAAAGGCGACGGCCAACGCGGTGAGCGAGGCGGCCAAGACCCTCCAGGATCTTCGCGTCGCCCGGGTAATCGAACAAGATGTCATCATCGACAACGGTCAGGTCGCCCTGTTCCGGTCGAAGGTTCGACTGTCGTTCAAATACGATTCGAGCGACTGAGCCAGTGGGGATCAGCGAGTCAGCGGCGGCATCTGAACCGGTATTTCGGGTCGTGCGGCTGGTGGCCACCTCGGCCCACTCCTGGGAGGATGCGGCCAGACGGGGCGTTGCCGAGGCGGTGAAAACAAGCCCCGACGTGCGGGCAGCATCGGTAACCGACATGGACACGCTGATCGTCGATGGTGCCGTCGTTCTGTACCGGCTCAAGCTTGAGTTGGCGTTACAGATCGACCGGGTACGGCCAAACCCGGTGACCGGGCGTCCCGCGGTAACCGTCCACCGCTGCTTGATCGTGGCCAACAAGACCTTGGCCGGTGACATTCTGCCGGAGCACGTGGCGACTCGGGTTGCGGCCGGGCCGACGGAAATCCACTTGCTGGTCCCTGCCAGCCGATCGAAAGAGACCCAGCGCTTGATCAGCGGCGCCACCGACCCTTTGTCTGGCTACACGATGGTCAGCCCCGAGGACCTCGCCGTCGCCCGAGCACGCGACGTCGAAAACGCTGAGGAACGGCTGGCAACGTTTCTCGATCGATTGTCAGATTTCAGCGATGTGCTTACCAGCGAGGTCGGCGACCAAGACCCATTGGCCGCCATTAGCCGCGTGCTCGAACGGTCAAGCTTCGACGAAATCATCATTTCGATGCTGCCCGGCTCGGTGTCTCGATGGCTCAAGATGGATCTCCCAAGTCGGGTCGAGCGGACATTTGGTCTGCCGGTCGTCGTTATCAACCCACCAAACCAGCCACCGAGTGCATAGTCTATTTACATCTAGACTATGCCTAGGTAGACTCGGGAAATGCCGACGAAACGAGATGCCTTCGACGCCGTAGTGATCGGTGCCGGCATCGGCGGACTAACCGCCGCACGAACCCTCATCGACAACGGTCGACGAGTAACCGTGCTAGAGAGCCGGAACGAAGTCGGCGGTCGGCTTCGATCGGCCGACGTCGCTGGCGGAGCACTCGACTTCGGGGCCACATGGTTCTGGCCAGGCGAGCCCCGAGTGGCGGCGTTGGTCAAAGAGTTTGACCTTCGCACCCACCAGCAACACCTGGCGGGCGATGCGATGTACCACGAACCCGGGGGGTCGAAACGGATCGACGGGAACCCGCTCGATGTTCCATCCAACCGCTTTGCCGATGGTGCGCAGTCACTGGCTCGGGCTATCGCCAACCGGTTACCAACCGGCACCGTGTCGTTCGATGATCCGGTAACAGCGATCGAACAACGAGACCAATCGCTCCACGTCCATCACACCACCGGCACCACTACCGCCGCCGACGTCGTACTGGCCGTTCCCCCGGCGCTGGCCGTGTCCCGTATCGCCATCAACCCTCCCCTTCCAGCCCGCATCAACGGGCTCGCTCGAGTCACGCCGGTGTGGATGGGCAACATGACCAAAGTCGTCGCCGTCTACGACGAACCCTTCTGGCGGGAGGAGGGACTTTCCGGCTCAGCCATCAGCCACTACGGGCCGATGCGAGAACTTCACGACATGAGCGGCGAGTCGGGCCAGCCGGCCGCCATCTTCGGCTTCGCGTCGCCGGCCGCAGGCGCCCCAACCCCAACCGCTGACGACATTCGGATCCAACTTGCCCAGCTCTTCGGCCCAAACTCGCCCCGACCGATCGAGGTCATCATCACCGACTGGCGCCACGAGCCCGACACCTCCCCATCGGGCGTCGAGCAGCTCAACGCGTACCAAACCTATGGCCACGAGGACTACCAGGTCCCGGCACTCGACGGTCGACTCCACTGGGCGTCGACGGAAACATCGACCATCAACCCCGGGCATATCGAGGGGGCAATCGTCGCCGGAATGCGTGCCGCCGACTCGATCCTCGCCGGCACCGGCAAGACAACAACCCCGATCGCCCACACAGGAAAAGGCACACGGTGACCCCAACACTTTCCGAACTCATCGTCGAGTACGACCGAGCGCTCGCGTACACCACAGAACTCACCGACGACCTGACCGAAGACGAAGTTCGATGGCGTCCAGACGAACACTCGTCGGCTATCGGCTGGCACTTGGGGCACCAACCGGCGGTCGCCCACTACCTGGTTCGCAACTTGACCGCGGCAGAACCACCGATCGATGACGAGTTGGACCGGCTCATGGACTCGGCAACCCCAGAGGCCAAGCGTGGTGTACTCCCAGAGCGAACCCGGCTACACGACTACCGACAAGAGGTGGCGGAACGAGTACGCTTCCGCATCGGCGTCATCGATGACGGTGCCGTCGGCGCCCCTGCCCAACTGCGGGTCATCGGGGCCACGCTATTGGTCGCGGTCATCAACCACGAGTACCAGCATGACCGCTGGATCGGGGAGGTCCGACGAGACACCTACGGCAAAGACCTTCCACCCGAACCTCTCTCCGACCGGTTGACCAACCTGGACGGCTACTCCGTCATCCGGCTCGGTTGACCGCTTGGTCAGCTCGAACCGAGATCCATCGGTCCGCCTCAGACTGCAATCTTCAGTAGACGCTCCGCATTGTACGCAACTTGGTTACACGGCGAAGTTTGATTGGTTGCCGAATCGTTCAATCGTCGGAACGATCGGCCGACGATGAACGTACAGGCGGGTTTGTGCCACCGCCCCAGACCGAAAAGAAAGCAGCCGCCGTGCGCACCCGATCGACGATACTTCCATTTCTGGTGTTCGCTCTGCTGGCCATCGCCGCCGGTGGGCTACTCGGCTTTGTCAATCAGGGAACGGATGTCGACGCCGACAATCAAGAGCCCGGATCGACACCCGAGCTGGTAACCGCGGCCCGTTTGGCCTTGGCCGAAGAGCGGGTCGCCGCCGTCGCCGGAGCGCCGGTGATGGTCGACGAACTACGAATCGAGACCGACCGAACCCTCACCGCGCTCCGGACTCGTCTCTCGGTGAAACAAGGCGGCGCCGCGTCGCTCGCCGACGTCATCGCCGAGGTGGAACAAGCACGAGAGACGTTGAATGTGGTCAGCTACACCGAGGCGGCAAGACAACTCGATGAGCTCAGCACAACGACCGATGGAACAAATAGTCGGACCCCGTTCCGAATTCTATCGACGATCCTGATCGCCACTGGCATCGGAGGGGTCGTCGTAGCCACCGTTCAGATGAATCGTTCGATCACCAGCACGGTCACCGAATCGGTGACGACATCGGTGACAAGATCGGTAACCAAATCCGTTGCCGGCGCGGCGGCAAAGCCGATAGAGGAACTTGCCGAAGCCGTCCGTCCCCTGGCCGACACCGAGATCGCCCCGTTGATCGAACGGGTGCGGCACGGCCATATCATCGACGAGCCACCGGCGATTGAGCCGTTGGCTGCGGGGCGAACCGGACCGGCTGGCGAACTGGCGGCCGCCATCGACGACCTGCGAACCGCAACCCATGACCTCGCTCAGGTACGCCGAGGAACCGACCACTTGTTGGCTGACCTTGGCGACCGCAATCGGGAACTGGCGGCGACCGCCCTCTCCCGACTCACCTCACTCGAACGCCACGAAGAAGACCCGATCCGTCTCGGCCGATTGTTCGACGTCGACAGCGCCGTAACCCAAATGCGGAGACACAGCGAGACGATCACCGCAATCGCCGGTTGCCGGTCGGCCCGAATGCTCGACTCCCCGTTGGCCATGGAAACGATCGTACGCGGTGCGCTATCGGAGATCTCCGGCTTCGAACAAGTCGACATAGTCTCCCTTGACCCAGGCCGTATCGATGGCTCCGCCGCCACCGACCTCATTCACCTCTTGGCCGAACTACTCGACGAAGCAACTACGGCTATCGCTCCAGACGGTCGAGTTCAAATCGGGAGCCACACCGGTCAAGACTCCTCCTATGCCCTCACCATCGACGGCGCGACCCCGAGTTTGGAACCTCAGACGATCAACGCCATCAACGAGCAGCTCAGCGACCCACCACTTCCCACCGAACTGTCTGCCCAACTTCTCGGCCAGTACGTGGTCGGCCGACTCGCTGACCGACACGGTGTAACAGTCACCCTTACCGATGCGACAGAGGACGGAACTGAGACCGAGCAAGCCGAAGGCACGAGAATAACGATCACAGTGCCTGCGACCATCCTCGTCGCCTCAGATGCCCCAGACGCCACCGGCGGTGATCCGTTGCTCCCCGTTCGGGACCGTGGCCAGGCCCTCGCCGAGACCCGCCTCGGCCGTGATCGACGAGCACGAGAACATGGCCAACGGTCAACCGACAACTCAGCTGCATCGGCAGATTCCTTCTCTTCGATGATGTCGTCGTTGAGTGCCGGTCTCAATCGGGCCGAGCGCCGCGGCACAAACGAGGCAGCGGCCGGCGCTCGCCGACGCTCCAGCGACCGGCCCAGCAAATCCAGAGATCGACTCAATAGTTCGACCGGCCGAAAAGATACAAGCGCCGACGACGGCACCCCCAAAGCTCAGACCGACGACGACACGGCGGCCCGGCCCGTAAAACAAAAATCAGGAAACGGTGAGTCATGAGGACAAGCGGTGAGCAGTTCTCCTTCCTGCTCGACAACTTCGTAGCCCAAACCGGCGGTGTCGAAGACGCACTGGTCGTATCGGCGGACGGCATCAAGATCGCCACGTCCGAAGGACTATCCGAGACGATCGCCGACCAGTTCGGCGCGATTGCGTCTGGCCTGGCCAGCCTGACCCTCGGAGCCGCTCGGTGTTTCGACCAGCAAAACGTGCATCGGATCATCATCGAAATGGACGACAGCTACCTGCTGGTCGTGAACATCACAAACGGCGCGGTCCTGGCCGTCGTCGCGGCGAAGAGCGCCGACGTCGGCATCGTGGCCTACGACATGACCCTCTTTTCAGAGCGAGCCGGCGAGATCCTCGATCCAGGCACTATCGCCGAGCTAAAGAACTCACTGATCCTATGACCGCCACCACGCTCGTTAGCCCAAAAGCACCGGATGTGAGGCGCACATGACGAACCGACCCGACGATCAGATCGTGCGATCCTTCGTCGTTACCGACGGCCGAACGGAAGGCCCGATTGACGACCTGCACCTCGATACGACCGTAGAAGTAACCGGCGCCACCGGCGCCGATCTCCAATTCGAACCGGCGGCGTTGCTACAACGGTGCGGACGTCGAATCACCGTGTCCCAACTGGCCACCGCACTCGACCTTCCAATCGGCACCACCAAAGTGCTCGTCGGCGACCTGGTGACCAGCGGTCACCTCCGGATCCGCAAGGTCGGCGGACATCCGACCGCGGAATCGGACTACGGCCAGCAAACCGAAATGATCGACCGGCTCATCACCGGCGTCAAGAGACTGTGGCAGTAGCGGCGCGATGGTAGTAGTCGGCAATAAGAAGATCGCAGCCAAGTTCGTCATCGCCGGTGGCTTCGGAGTCGGCAAGACGACCTTCGTCAGCGCCGTGTCGGAGATCGAGCCCATTCTGACCGAGGCGGCCATGACGTTCGCCGGTGCCGAAATCGACGACGCATCCAAGGTGTCGGAAAAAACTACTACGACCGTGGCGATGGACTTCGGTCGGCTCAGCGTCGATGACGACCTCGTCCTCTACCTATTCGGCACCCCGGGACAAGAACGATTCGGTTTCATGTGGGACGATCTGACGATCGGCGCGATCGGCGCGCTCGTACTCGTCGATTCCCGCCGTCTAACCGACTGTTTCGCCGCCATCGACTACTTCGAATCGCGGGACATACCGTTCGTAGTTGCCGTCAATCGATTCGAGGGCACGATGGCCCACGACGTCGACGACATCCACAGCGCCCTCCAACTCGATGAGCATGTCATCGTTACAAACTGCGACGCCCGGGATCGCTACTCGGTCCGTGCGGTCTTGCTCTCCCTGTTCAATGTGTTGCTCACCCAGCTGATGCAGCGCAACCTCCCAGATGATCCGGAGATCTCTTAGCGAAGTCTCAGGTCGGTGCCGTCACGATGTCACCATGACCACGATCACCGTAGATCGATCGTCCACAGCTACGAGCAGCAACGAAGACGTTTCAAACGATGACGCCGCGTCTCGGCCTACACCGTCGACCGCAGCAGGCCGTATCGCCGGTATCGACATCGCCCGCGGCCTCGCATTGCTCGGGATGTTCGCCGTCCATGTCACCATCTTCGGAGTAGACGGCGAGTCGCCGGGGCCAACGGCGAGCAAGATCTTGGCTGCTCCTTCGGGGCAGGCATCGGTTCTCTTCTTCATCCTTTCCGGACTCTCATTATCGTTGATCGCCGATCGCGGTTCGGCCAGCGCACAGCCTGGCATTCTGCGACGTCGAGGCGCAGTGTTGGTCATGGTCGGCCTGTTGTTGACCGCCACCGCGTGGGGGGCGTCGATCCTGGAGCACTACGGGGTCATGTTTCTACTCGCCCCTTGGATGCTTCGCCGATCCAATCGAGCGTTGTCAATCCTGGCCGCCGCCGGTTTGACTATCGGCCCCGCCCTTCTCCTCGTCGGCGCCGGACGCCAATCGTTTCTCGAACCGCTCCAAGGCGCACTTGGGTGGATAGGCAGAACCGTCCTCAACCTTGGACTGGACGGAACCTACCCTCTCGTCGTGTGGGTCGGATTCTTTCTCCTCGGCATACGGCTGGGCCGCCTCGACCTCACCTCTCGCCGGGTTGCCCTCGGCCTCCTCATCGGCGGCGGGGCGATCGCTCTCGCCATTGGCTCAATCTCATCAGCCCGTTCCGACGCGGACGTCTCAGATGGCGAAGAAGTGGCCGCAACAACGACACCCGACGCTGAAACCAAGCTCTTCGACAAATTCTCCCGCGGCGAACTTACCGAGGACGAGCTCGATGTGAAGTTGGATGACATCTACAAAGCGGAGGGCGTCTACGACGTAGAGCGGGACCCGCGGACGCTCACCGACACAAGCCCGCACAGCGGTCGGATCGGCTGGACGTTACGATCCTCGGCGACCGCCATCGCCATCATCGGCGGAGCACTGTTACTTCCCCGCCTCTTTCAGCGAATACTTTGGCCGCTGGCGGCTCTCGGTTCGATATCCCTCACCGCCTATCTGCTCCATATCGTTCTGGTAACCGATGGGTGGGGGATTCTGGTCGGCGACGAGCCAACCCTTGACATCAACAGCCAACTCACTGTTCTGGTCGGTCTGCAAACACTGCTGGTCGTGGTGGCGATGCTCATTCGGTGGCGATGGCACACGGGGCCAGCCGAATTTGGCTTGAAGGCACTGACGCAGGGGCGACCCCACACCCGGTAACGAGCAGGTCGCTCGACGGGGCCGCATGCCGTAGTGTGGCTCATGCCATCATCGAAGAACCCAACGGTCGTCGAGGCGACAGCGGCCGGCACCGCAGTTTCGACCGCGATCGAATCCCTCCCAACGTCGAAGCAAATCCTCTACTCCTTCGGCCAGCTCGGCACCTCGATCGCAGTAAACATCGTGGCGGTCGCGCTGGTCTTTTTCTACCTCCCACCGGACTCGGCCGAGCTGCCAGAGCTGATAACCACCAGTACGTTCCTCGGCGTGCTCAACGCCCTGGTGCTGGTGGCGGCCAGCGGGCGACTATTAGATGCGGTCACCGATCCGATAGTGGCCAATCTGACCGATCGATCGACGAACCCTCGGGGCCGACGCATCCCATTCATGGGCAAGGCCGGCCTGCCAGTAGCGGTGTTTCTGGTGATGATGTTCGTGCCTCCCACGTCATCGACCTCGGGCTGGAACATCGTGTGGCTGGTGGTAGTCCAAGCCGGGTTTTATGTGAGCCTCACGTTTTATCTGACGCCGTTCTATGCCCTCACACCGGACATGGGTCATACCCCAAACGAGCGCCTAAACCTGGCGACGTGGACCTCGGTCACGTTCGCCCTCGGCATCGTGGTCGCCGGTTCGACACCCCTATTGGCAGCAGCGCTCGAAGACGGAGCGGGTTTGTCTCCGCTCCGATCGTTTCAGGCCGCGGTGGCAATCTTGGCTGTTTTGGCGCTGTTCCTCATGTACATCCCGGTCTTCACCATCGACGAACGTCGATACAGCTCGGGCGAACCATCGTCGACCCCGGTATTGGCGGCGCTGCGCGAGTCGTTTTCGATGCCCGACTTTCGCCGCCTCGTACTGGCCGAGTTCACCTATTTTACCGGACTCACTATCGCTCAGACCGGTCTGCTCTTCTATGTGACGGTGCTTCTGGAGCAAGAAGAGGAACTCGTCGCCAGCTTGCTGGCAGTACTGGTTGTTGGGTCGCTCCTGTTCTTTCCCTTCGTCAACCTTGCGGCCCGGCGGTTCGGCAAGAAGCCACTGATCGTCATGTCGCTGGTCTGGATGGCCCTGGTGTTTCTCGGCGTTTTGTGGCTTGGCAAGTTGGCTATCGATCCAATCGCCCAGGCCTACCTGTTGATTATCGCCCTGTCGGTGCCCGTGGCTTTCCTTAGCGTGTTGCCATTCGCCACGTTGTGCGACGTTGCCGAGTACGACTCCCAACGGTCTGGCCAGGCCAGGGAAGGCATGTTCGTGGCGGCCCGGACCTTCATGCAAAAAGGAGGACAGACGACGGGGATTCTGCTGTTCGCCGCCCTCACCACGTTCGGTCGAGACGTCGGTGACGATCTCGGCATTCGGTTGTCGGGTATCGCCGGATTTGCTCTTTGTGTCACCGCTGCGATGTTCTTTCTCAGCTACCGGGCCAACGTCATCGAAGCCGTCGAACCGAACGCATCGGCCGACTGAACGAACGCTGGAAACGACGGACGTGCGGGGCAGCCGGTGCCACCCCACACATCCGTGATGCCGCCGAGGACCGCCGGACTGGCCATCATCATCCGAGGGAGGACACCAAGGAGATGTTGTGGCTCTCAGTCGAGATCGGCCCGCTCGGAACCCGCTGCCGAGTATGGCTGCATCTGTTAGTCATCATGACGTTGCCCCTTCATCGCCACCATGGGGACCGGTCCCCCACGGAGGTCGCCATCGATGGCCGGGTCAGCCGGTCGACTCGGGGAGGCTCTCGGCATGACCGATCATCGACTCGACGCTATGGCCGACCGTGTGACCCCAAAATCCTCGTGGTGCCAGCATGGCGTCAATCAAGTACTCCAATTTGGCGTCGTAGAGACGGCGGAGGGCCAACGTCGACGCTCGGGCTTGATCGAACTCGACCAAGTCGAATCCGTGGTCGTCGAGGGTGTCGTACAGTTGACGGAACAACGTCGCCCCATCGCCGTCACCGTGCTCATCGTAGGTCGAGTCCAGCTCAGCTCGATAGTTCGAAAGGTCGACGCCTTGGGTCAACTCGTCGAACAAGAGTATCGAGCGGCGAAGCAACCAGTAGGGGGCCCTGTCTCGGGTTTCGGCGATGATCTGGCACTGCAACGCTGCGTCGCACAAGAGGCCGAGAGCGGTCACCCAGTTCTGGCCCGGGTGTTTCGAGCGGAACAGTCGGAGCATGGGAAACGTGGTGTGAGTCTCGATGACTCCAGCGACCCAGTCCTCCCAGCCCTCAAAGAACCGCAGCACGTCATCGACATCGGCGGTCGGCGCCCGACTAAGGAGAAGATTGGTCGGCGTAATCCGCCCCTCGGTGCCATCGTCCAACGTCATCAACTTGCGTTCGCGGTCGCTGTACGCCGAGTACAACGCCGGCAAGTAACCAATGACCAGGGCGGTTGTCAACACTCCGAACATCGCCTCCACCAGGGCGCCGATACGAGGGATCGTCTCCACCGGCACCAGTTCACCGAACCCGAGGGTGAAGTACACAACGCCGGAGAAGTACAGCGAGTCGGCCAACCCATCAGCGCCGTCGACGCCACCGAGCCCCCACCAGATAAGCCCGAAACCAATGACCTGTTGGGTGACCCAGGCGACGAGCAACAGCAACACCGACACCGGCGCATAGGTGGCCAGGACACCCTCGCGCACATGTTCTGACGAGATCTGGTTGGCCACGGCGCGGATAAGCGACCAGGATCTCCGATAGAGGATCGTCGACATCCACCACCGACGCCGGCTGGTCGTGGTCGTTACCAGTGTGTTGATCATGTCGGCCAACACGGACAAGATCATGACCAGGCCGACGGCGACCACCACGATGGGCATTGGACAACTGTACTCACCGTCGACTCATCCAACCTGGTTTAGCGTCCCGGCGACCGGGTCAACGACGCTGATCGAACGACTCTTCCGATTACGATGACCCTATGGCGGAGCACATTGAGGTGCGGTTTGGTGACCGCGAGCTCGTTGCCCGGCCGGGCGACATCTTGGGGCGGGGACGGCATGCCGATGTGGTGATTGAGGCCACCGTCGTCTCGCGAAAACATGCGCAGTTGCACCGCGGCCCGGCCGGTTGGTTTCTTGCTGATCTCGGTAGTTCGAATGGGTTGTTCGGGCCGGACGGCACCGAGACCGCGGCACTCGAATTGCCGGCCGGAACCACCCGATTCACCCTCGGCCCACCTTCGAGCGGTTGCGTAATCGACGTAACCGTCCCCGACGAGTTGGCCGAGGTGCTCACATCCCGAACCCCTCGAACCGGGCCGGACACCGCTCCCCCCGTTCCGCCGACTCAACACCAACCCCACGCTCTCTCACCGCAAGATCACGTCCCGCACCCTCCGCCGGTGGCCGCGGTACAAGTGGTGGCCACCCCGGAGACCTCACCCCCCGGAGTTTCGGTACGAGCCGAAGACCTCTCCGTCGTCGTCGATGGCGATCTGACCATCTTGGCCACCACCACGCTCTCTCTCCCCGCCGGCTCGATGACGGCCATCGTCGGCCCGAGCGGTTGCGGCAAGTCAACACTGGCCAACCTGCTCAGCGGCCGAGGTGAGCCGACTACCGGCACCGTAAAAATCGATGGGCAGCCGATGACCACCGATATCCGAAAGCGGATCGGGGTGGTACCTCAATACGACGCGGTACACGAACAGTTGACGGTGGCTCGTGCACTGCGGGCTGCGGCCAAGCTTCGACTGGCGTCTGATACCTCGACAGATGTGATCGATGCCGCGGTGGTGTCGGCAGCCGAGGTCTTAGGGCTCGATGAACGGCTGACCACCCCGGTGTCAAAGTTGTCAGGCGGCCAAAAGAAGCGGGTCAGTGTTGGGTACGAACTGGTATCCGACCCGGTGATGATGGTCCTCGACGAACCGACCTCGGGGCTTGATCCCGGACTCGAACAAGAGTTGATCGAGGAACTACGGGCCCTGGCAGACCGGGGAACGACCACGGTGGTCGTCACCCACAGCACCGAAGCCGCGGCCCAGGCCGATCTTGTGGTGGTGATGGCTCCCGGTGGCCATCTCGCCTTCATCGGCCCACCGGGCGACGTGCTAGCTCACTTCGGTGTCACCGATTGGGCCGACGTGTTCGGACGCCTCACCAGTGAAACGGCCGCACAGTGGGCGTCGTATTTTGCCACGACGACATCGCACGTCGAACATGTTGCCACGCCACCTACCGTCCAAGGCGAGAACCGATCGATCGGCGAACACCACGAACGGTCGTGGTTCACCGACTTCTCGGTCATGACCGGCCGTTACCTCCGTACGGTGCTCGCCGATTGGCGAAGCCTCGCCCTGATGGCGGTTCAAGCGCCAACCCTTGGCTTGTTGTTCGCATTCGTGCTCTCGACCGAGGTCTTCGCCTCATCGCTTCGGCCGCGGACCACCGCCCGCGAGTTCGTGTTGGCCTGTGTCTTGGCCATGGTGTGGATCGGCGCTTCGAACAGCGTGCGGGAAATCGTCAAGGAACGTCGGACGTTTCTGCGCGAGCGGGCGGTTGGGGTGTCGCCTGGCGCGCTGGTGGCCAGTCGGTGGACGATCTTGGCTCTCGTCACCGTGCTGCAAGCCATCGTGCTGTACTTCACCGCTACCAGCCGGCAAGAGGTTCCCCTTTCGAGCGGTGTGTTGATCGGCAGCGGGCCGATCGAGTTGATATCGGCGTTGGCCTTGACCGGTCTGGCGAGCGTGGGGCTTGGACTCACCCTTTCTGGTACGGTGCGCGATGCCAACAAGGCCATGGCCGTCCTGCCCATTCTTCTCATCCCCGTCGTGTTGTTCTCCGGTCTTCTGATCCCGCTGTCGGGCAGTCCGGGGATCGAGCAAATCGGGTGGATCAACCCGATCCAGTGGGGCAGTTCGGCCGCGGCGGCGGTGACAGATGTACTAGCCAACGAGGGGTGCAATCCGTCAGGGTTGGAGGCTCAGCTACAGCAGGCGCTGCTCGGTCGGACCATTTCCTGCACCAACCCCCGATGGCAGCCGACCGCTGCCACCCAGGCGATCAATATGGGGGTCGCCGTGCTACACGTGGCGGTCCTCGCCGTGATGTCGTTCGTCGTGACCGCACGATCAACCCGGACACTACGGATGTAGCTAGACGACCCTACGAGCGTCAAGATCTGTGAGCAGCGTGGCAATTTCGTCGACGAGTCGATCCCCTCGGTACACGAGTGATGCCTCAAGCCGGGC